>CAVUMD010000003.1:0-359613 GCA_963742525.1 uncultured Actinomycetes bacterium | reverse complement strand
CCTCTCGTAGTGGCCGAGAAACGGCACACCCCAGACGGCATCGAATGTCGCACCGCAACCACCGCACATGATGGCAGCGACCGACACCCTGTTCGGATCCCATGGATTTTGGGCCGTCAGCGCCGCCTCACCACACGCCGTGCACCGGCAGCCGCCCAACGACGGACGAGCTGTGCAGTTTCCACAGATCTGTGGGCCACATGCTCGGCAGACGTCTTTGCTCGGACGCCCGTCAATTCATCCTCGAACCCGCTCCCGCGAGCTCGCGGAGACCCTCGATCGCCTCGATCCGATCGCTCTGCTCGGTCGCCTGCAGCAGGTACCAGTTCGGCCGTTCGACGGGGACCTCCGACTCGTGCGAGAGATGGATCAGCGTGCCGTCCGGCCCGGCATGTCCGCAGCGCAGGCCGAGTCGACGAAGTCGCACCGCGATGTCGACGTCCTCCTCGCCCCAGCCCTCGAAGCGCGTGTCGTACCCGTTGACCCGCTCGAAGTCCCTGCGGTCGACTCCGAGGAGGTAGCCGTACGATCGGTCGTGGGGGATGAACTCGGGGACGCTCCCGGCTCCGACTCGGCGACGATCGCGGCGCGTCAACGCGACGAGCGAGCCGACATGACTCCTCGAACGGAGCCAGTCGAGCACGCCCCAGCGGTGTACCGGGAAGCTGCTCCGCGAGAACGCGCGCCGTGAGCGCCTCCGAGAGGTCCACGCGGCGGCCCGCGACGAACCATCCCGGCTCGATGCACGACCGGATCGCGCGAACGAAGTGGCGGCGCGGGATCGATTCCCCGTGCATGAACGCGAGGTAGTCCGCGTCGACCGCCAGCGAGCCGAGATTCAGCACTCGAGCGAGGCGAAATCCTTCGTCGGGTTGCCACACGTGGACGAGTCGCTCGCCGAAAGACGATCGCCACCGGTCGACGACCGCCTTCGTGTCGGGGCCCGAGCCGTCGTCGGCCACGACGAGCGTGAAGCTCGGTCGGACTGCTCGGCGAACGCCCGCAGGACGGCATTCAGCGCCGCGGGCCACTCGTACGTGCTGACGACGACTCGCGAGCCGGGGAGGGCTGGCCGCCTCCCGCTCACGACACCTCATGCCGCTCGACGGTCCACTCGAGCAGCGGGCGGACGACGCCGCGCCACTGGCCGCTGAACCGGCCGCGCGCGGAGTCGCCCTCGCCCGGGTCGAGCACCTCGAACGACACCGCCTCGTAGACCGCCGCGTGGTGCTCGAGCTTCGGGAAGTCGAGGCTGCAGATCGCGGCCTCGACGATCGCCGAGCCCTCGTTCAGCAGGTTGCCCGGGATCCACGCGGTCGCGACGTACGTCGCCCGGCGGCGTCGGCTGCAGCCAGCGCTCGTCGGTGTCCATCGCGTTGAAGGCGACGGCGCCCTCCTCGTCGAGCACCTTGATCTTCGGGAAGAGCGGCTTGCCCTCGCGCAGCACCTTGAACGCGATCTCGACGCCGATCGGGCGGCGCACGTCGACGACGCCCGGCGGCATGCCCTCGTGCGGCAGCGCGCGAATCGCGCGGATCCTGCGCGAGGTCGTTGCCCGGCGCCGACTCCTCCGGCCACGACGCGCTCGGTGCCGCGCTATGCGTCTGGTGCAGGTAGTTCGCGATCACCTCGGCCGGCGTCGCCGTCGCCGACGAGGCGGCCGCCGTCGATCCAGATCGCGCGGTCGCAGAGCTGCGCGATCGGCCGGCAGCGCGTGCGAGACGAACACCACCGTCCGGCCGGTGTTGCCGAGCTCCTCCATGCGCCCGAGACAGCGCCGCTGGAACTCGGCGTCGCCGACCGAGAGCACCTCGTCGACGAGCAGGATCTCCGGCTCGAGATGGGCCGCGACGGCGAACGCGAGCCGGACGTACATCCCGCTCGAGTAGCGCTTCACCGGCGTGTCGATGAACCTGCTCGACCCCGGAGAACTCGACGATGTCGTCGAAGCGCCGCTCGATCTCCCGCGCGCTTCATCCCGAGGATCGCGCCGTTCAGGTAGACGTTCTCGCGCCCGGTCAGCTCCTGGTTGAAGCCCGTCCCGACCTCGAGCAGGCTCGCCGACGCGGCCGCGGATCTCCGCGCGCCCGGACGGTCGGCGTGACGATCCGCGTGAGGATCTTCAGCAGCGTCGACTTCCCGGCGCCGTTGCGGCCGATGACGCCCAGCACCTGGCCCTCGGGGACCTCGAACGAGACGTCCCGGAGCGCCCAGATCTCCGTTGCCGGCGATGTCGTGCTCGCGGCCGCGTGAGCCGTCTGCCCGCGTGGACGAGCGTCTCGCGCAGCGTCCCGTACGCGGCCTGGTACTCGCCGAGGCGGTACTTCTTCGAGAGCGAGTCGACGTCGATCGCGACCGACATCAGATCGTGTCCGCGAAGCGCGGCTCCGACGAGCGGAAGATGGCGAGCCCGACGACGAAGAGCACGAGCGCGACGGCGACGCCGACGGCGACCTGGCCCGGGTTCGGCTGCGCTCGCGTCGAGCACCGCCCAGCGCCAGCCCGGCGATCACCGAGTCATCGGGTTGAGCGAGAGGATCCACTGCCACTTCTCGGGGATCTGGTCGACGGCGAACATCACGCCCGAGAGCAGCGGCAGGACCTGGAGGAAGACGGGGATCATGTAGCGCACGTCGCGGTAGCGGACGTTGACGGCGGCGAGCAGGAGGCTGATGCCGAGCACCGTCACCACCGCGAGCAGGATGAAGAGCGGCGCGGTCAGCGATCTCCCAGCCCGTGCGGCCACGTGTCGTACTTCCAGATGAGGAAGAGCAGCACGGGCAGCCCGACGACGAAGTCGACGAGCGGCACGCACACCCCGCCGAGCGGGAGCAGCGTCCGCGGGAAGTACACCTTCGTGACGAGCGGGAGGTTCGCGAGCAGGCTCAGGCTCGCGAGGCTGAGCGCCGACGCGAAGTACTGCATCGGCAGCACGCCCGCGACGACGAGACTGGGGTACGGCGTGTTGCCCGCCGGGAAGTTCGCGAACTTGCCGAAGACGATCACGTAGACGAGCGCCGTGAACGCCGGGACGAGGATCGCCCAGGCGACACCGAGGAACGTCTGCTTGTAGCGGACGGCGACGTCGCGCCAGACGAGCGTCCAGAGGAGCTCGCGGTAGTGCCAGAGCTCGCCGACGTCGAGGTGCGGGAGCCGGCTCGCGCGGCCGGATCACGGTCACGCGGCTCGACGCCTCCGGGTCGACCAGGTCTGCCCGGGACTCGCGAGGATCGGATGTCGGTCGAGGCGTCCACGGCGCCGCCGTCGTGTCGCTCGCTCCTCGAGCGGCGTCTCGGTTCGACACCACCCCGGGATGCTAGCGCGCGTCGGCGGCCCGAGCCGTCCGCACGCGCGCGCGCTCAGGGGCCCTGGAGCAGCACCCCCGGCTGCTCGTCGGTCGAGCGCGAGACCGGCGAGCGTCGTCGATCGGGACGGACGTCGGCCGGTCGGCGCGGTAGCGGACGAGGGTGTACGTCGGCGTTCCGCTCGACGGCGACGACCCGGAAGCCCGTGCACCGGCTTCGGGGTGCCCACGTCCGGCGGCTCGACGTGGCCCGCCGAGTACCCGCCCTCCGTCGCCAGGCCGATCGCGGCGATCTCCTGCGACGCGTCGCGCCGTCCGGCGCCGGCTCGCCGAGGCCGGGGAGGTACGGGCGCCAGAGCGACCGGCTCATGTACGGCGTGACGACGATCGCGCGCGCGGCCGTCGGTCGCGCCGATCGCCTCGGCCGCGCCGCGCCAGTCGGTGCGACCGTAGCGTCGCGTCGAACGCCGGGGCGAGCGCGATCGCCGCGCAGAGAGCGACACAGCAGCACGGCCGCCGCGACGCCCGAGCCGCCTCGAGGCGAACCCCGCGCCGACGCAGACGGCCGCCGGGACGACGGCGACGATCGCGTTCCGCGCGATGACGTAGTCGCGCCCGACGAGCGCGAGCACGATCGGGACGAGCACGACCGCGGCCGCGAGCGAGCCTGCGACGAGCGCGCCGCGGCGCTCTCGCGGAGCGAGCCGCACGACGAGCGACGAGACCGACGAGCACGAGCAGCGCAGCGAGCGACGCTTCCCGCGGCCTCGAGCGGAAAGCTGTAGCCGACGACGAGGTTCTTCGGGATGCCCGCGATCCTCGACGCGAGCGACGAGCCCGCGACCGCTTCGCCGTTGCCACGCTGGTCGAGGAGCACCGGCAGATGGGCGAGGAGGGTCGCGACCGGGACGAGCGACGCGAGCACGACCGGGAGCCGCGGCCGCAGGCGCACGAGCAGCCAGACGGCCTCCGCGCCGACGAGGAAGACCCCGAAGTAGTGCGTGGCGAGCGTGAGCGCCAGACCACGCACCACCCCGCCAGCCAGCGACGGTCGCCACGGAGCGCGAGCCCGAAGGTGAGCACCGACGTCGCTCCGAGCAGCGCGAACAACGCGTACGACCGAGCCTCCTGCGAGTACCAGACGAGGAACGGGCTCGTCGCGACGAGCGCGGCCGCGACGATGCCCGCGCGCCGGGACACGAGCACGCACCCCGGCGCCGTACGCGACCGGGATCGTCGCGGTCCCCGCGAGCGCGGAGAGCGACCGCAAGCCGACCTCGCCGAGCCCGAAGACCGAGCTCCAGAGCCACGCGACGACGTAGTAGAGGTACGGCGTCGCCTCGGTCCGCGGGATCTCGCCGAGGACGTCGCCGAGGCTGCGATCGAGCAGCGACGCGGTGACGAGCTCGTCGAGCCAGAAGCTCTGCCGGTCGAGCGTCGGGAAGCGGAGCACGGCGCCGAGCAGCGTGAGCGCGAAGACCGGCCCGTACCTCACCGCGGCGGCACGCATCAGGCGGACGAGCGCCGGGCTGGACCGCGGTCACCCGCGAGCGCGGCGAGGGCGGTCACGATGAAGAGCGGGTAGAGGGGGAGGGCGAACTCGGGCGCGACGCCCTGCGAGGCGGCGTGGATTCCGAGCACGGCGGCCGCGGCGCCCCACAGGACGAGGATCGTCTGCCAACCGCGCGGCCGTCGCCAGAGGAGCGCGACGACGCCGACGGCGATCCAGAGCGGCGGCCGGGGGAAGCGGGGCGTGATCCGGTCGAGGATCTCCGTCACCCACTGCCTGGCCGGAGCGGGACGGCAGCTCGGCATCCCACGCGCGCACCTGCGAGACGACCTCCCGGTAGCGCCGCTGCGTCTTCGCGTCCTTCCAGACGACCGACGGGTCGTCGAGCGTGCACGAGTCGATGTAGTCCGACGCGCACCAGACGAACCCGTAGGGCACGGCAGGAACGAGAACCGTCGCGGCAGGATTGGGCAGCACGACGCCGTCCCGGGTGTACGTCGCCGGCGGCGGAGCCGGCTCGGTCTGCGCGCGCGGCGCGATCCCCTCCCGGATCGGCGCCTGCATCAGGAACTGCCAGAACACGTCGGCCACGCCGCTGAAGTACGTCCGCGGATGCGCCCTGATCGCCTCGATCGCGGAGCCGAAGATCGCCTCGTAGTCGTCGTCTCTGCCGAGGTAGCGGTCGGAGAGCGCGATCAGCCGGACGGTCTCGTAGTTCGAGCCGTTGGCGAGGTACGCGTCGAGCGGCACGTGGAGGCTCGCGAACGGCTCCTCCGTGAGGACGTGCCGCTCGATGAGATCCGCCAGTCGCCTCGACTGGGCGCCGTTCTCGGGTGCGACCGTCCGGTCGTCGAGCCAGACCTTCAGGAACGGCACCCACGCCCGGCCGCCCCTCGCGACGGTGGCGTCGTCGTAGCGGATCCCGTTGTGGACGGCCCAGCCCGCGAGCGGCAGCACCGCGGCGGCGAGGCATGCGGCGACCCAGGTCAGGCGACGTCGCCACGGTGCGGCGGCGAGGAGCGGAACGAGAACCGCGGGCAGGAGGACCTGGTTCGCGGGCCGGATCAGGACGAGGATCGCGATGCCGAGCCCGAGTGCGACGAACCCCCACGTGCTCGGCCACCGGAGCGTCCTCGCGAGCACGAGCGCCCAGAGCGCGAGGCCCGTGGCGAAGACGGCGTCGCTCGACGCCTGGTGGTAGAGCGTCGCCCAGGCGGGATAGACGAGGAGGAGCACCGCCGAGGCGAGCGCCGGGACACGCCCGAAGACGAGCGCGGTTGCGCTCCAGGCGACCACGCCGACCGCGAAGAGCACGCCGAACACGATCTCGAGCAGGGCGCTCCCCCCGATCGCCATCGGCAGCCCGACGACGAGCGGCGTCAGCGGCGTCCGGAAGAGCTGCACCTGCGAGAGCGGCGGATCGCCGTCGAGGAACTGGAGGTAGTAGACGAGGTAGTCCCAGGTGTCTCGGCCCTTCGCCATCGGCCAGCCGAGCGCCTGGAGCCAGTAGACGGCGAGAGCGACGACGAAGAGGACGATCGCTGCCCGCCGCGTCGGGACGAACGCCAGCAGACGGCCGCCGAGGTCGCTCACGAACGCAGGCTCTCGGCCAGGCGCCGGGCGCGCGCGGCGGGGCCGCGCTCGAGCCGGACGAGGCGATGCTCGAGCTCGTCGATCCGCTCCCCGAAGGTCGCGCCGAGGTCGGCCTCGCCGAGCACGCTCACCTCGCCGGCGAACACGGCCGCTTCCTGGAGCGGGGGCACCGCGGCCGTGGCCTCCGCCGGCTCGGCGTCCCCGTCCCCGACGCCCCAGGCGGCGCAGCGCGTCGCGCAACCGAGCGTCGATCGCGTACGTCCCATCCTCGAGGCCGGCCGTCAGGTGCGCGTCGTCGACGACGAGCGGCGCGTAGAACGCGTCCAGCTGGCCGGCACGGTAGGCGTCGTACGCCTCGGCCATGTGGCCGGGGATGCCCTTCTCCGCGTTCCGCTCGAGCGCGACGAACTGCGTGACGTACTTCCTGCGGCACTGCTCGAGCGAGCGCACGGGGAAGTGGAGGATCTCGATCGGGTACCAGCCTCGGAGCGCGACGAGATCGGCGGCGAGCGCCTCGTGGTTGCCGCGGCCGATCCGCACGTCGGGGCGGGCGCGATGCGCCGACTTGAAGTGCGTGCTGAGCGGATGGGGATGGAAGCTCGGCGTGCAGAGACGCGCCGTCATGCGCTCCGCGAAGAACCGCCCGTCGTCCGGGCGCGGCACGAACGTCCGCCAGGCCCCACGGACGGCGCCGAACCGCTCGGGGACGGCCGCGAACAGCTCCTCGAAGCTGCCGCCCCGCGGATGCCAGAACTCGTCGGCGTCCGCGTTGAGGATCCAGTCGGCACCGAAGTCGGTCGCCGCGAGCCGTGCCATCCGCGTGACCCACTCGCTCTGGCGCAGGTCGTCGCCCGGCTCGCGGATCAGGTGGAGCACGCCGTCGCGCTCGTACCGCTCGAGGATCTCGGTCGTCCCGTCCTGCGAGCGGTTGTCCGTGGCGACGACGAAGTCGACGCCGACGTCGAGGTGGTACGCGATCTGCGCATCGACGACGTCGGCCTCGTCGCGGACGAGGAGTGTCATGACGAGCTTCATGCCGACGTGGAAGGGTAGTCCGGCCCCCAGGCGATCCACTCGGGAGTGGCCGCGTAACGATGGGGGCCGCGCCGGAGGCTTCGTCGCATCGCGAGGAGCGGGAGCTGCGAGGCGTAACGGCGGATCGCGCGCCACTTCGCGATGCGGTCGTCCAGCCGTGCCGGCACCCGCTCGAAGCCGGCGCCCGCCGGATCGGACTCCGCGCGACGCGTGTACGGCTGCTCCGCGTAGCGGCCGACACGCCACCGGCCGAGGGCGCCGGCGAGGAGCTCCGCAAGCCAGGCGTGGTCGGGATGGCTGAGAGGGAAGCCCGGGACGAGGACGCTGTCGGCGCCCTCGAGCGCGCGCAGGACGGCATCGCGCACCTCGGTCTCGGCACCGTGGCGCTCGTAGTCCCCGCTCCCGTAGGGCAGCCACACCGGCGACGCCCCGAGCACGGCGCACGCCTGCCGATCCTCCTCGCGGCGCGCCAGCGCCGATTCGCCCTCTGTCGCGAACCCGCCGCGCGCGTCCCACCCTCCGGCCGGCGCCTTCGAGGACGGATCGCACGCCGAGGACGGTGAGCAGCTCGACGGCCGCGCCGCGCCGCGCCCACGACGCCATCGACGCTCCGAGCGAGAGCACGCCGTCGTCGAGGTGCGGGGAGACGACGACGATCCGCTTCCCGCGGCTCGGGGCTGGCTGGGACGCGGCCACGACGCCGTATGATCGCGCCCTTGCCCGACGGTCGTCCCGTGAACAGCCGCCGCTTCGTCCCGCAGGCCGTCCGCACGCGGCTCCGCCCCGTGCGCGCCAGGTACGTCGCGTGGCGGCGCCGACGCCCTCCGTCGCTCGGAGACCTGCGTCGTGTGACGCCGATCGACCCGAACTGGGGCTTCGAGCGCGGCACGCCGATCGACCGCGTCTACGTCGAGGAGTTCGTCGGCTCGCACGCCGCCGACATCCGCGGCCGCGTGCTCGAGATCGCGGCGCCGGACTACACGTCGCGGTTCGGACGCGGTGTCGAGCGCAGCGACATCCTGATGGCGACGGAGGGCAACCCCCAGGCGACGATCGTCGGCGACCTCACGGACGCGCCGCACATCCCGGACGACACGTTCGACTGCGCGATCGTGACCCAGACGCTCCAGTTCGTCTGGGACGTGCGGGCGGCGTTCGCCACGTTGCACCGCATCCTCGCCCCCGGCGGCGTGCTGCTCGCCACCGTCCCCGGGATCACGAAGATCTCGCCGCCCGAGGACGAGGAGTTCGGCGAGTGGTGGCACTTCACGGCACGCTCGCTCGGGCGCCTTGCCGAGGAGCCGTTCGGCGCCGGGAACGTCGAGGCGCGCGCCTACGGCAACGTGCTGAGCGCGGCCGGCTTCCTCTACGGCCTCGCTGCCTCCGACCTGCGCCCGGCGGAGCTCGCCTCCCGCGACCGCCTCTACGAGGTGATCGTCGGCGTGCGAGCCGTGAAGCGAGCGGTCTAGCCGCGGCTGAGGACGCGCCGCGCGGTGCGCTCGAGCTTCCGGTACGCCCGCCGGGGCAGCCGCTGCTCCACCGTTCCCAGCCTGCGCTCGAGCTCGTCGAGCCGCCGCTGCAACCGGACCACGTCGGCCTCGCCGAGCACGGCCGCCTCGACGGCGTACTCGGCGTCGTCGACGAGCGTCGGAACCTGAAACACGGGCGTCCCCCCCGCTGCGATCGCGCGTAACGCGTCGCGAAGCCGGGTGTCGACGACGAGCCTGCCGTCCGCCACGCCGTGCTCGAGCTCGTCGTCGGAGACGACGAGCCTCTCGTAGTACTCGTCGATCCGCCCGCTCCGGAGCGCCGAGAACATGTCCGCGTGGTACGCGGTCGGGGGCCGCGCGATGTGCTGCTCGAAGGCCTCGCCCTGCAGCTTGGCCTTGTGGGCGCACTGGGCCGCCGAGCGCAGGGGGAAGTGGAAGCACTCGATCGGGAACCACCCGCGCAGCGGGGCGAACGGGCTGTCCACGAGCGCGTGGTTCCCGCGCGTCACCCGGATCTCGGGATGGCCGCGATGGATGACCTTGCGGATCGGCTTGTACAGCGACGCCGGGTCGTTGATCGGCGCGAGCGCGGAGAAACGCACCGTCATCCGGTCGGCGAACGGCCTCTTCGCCGGGTCTCGGGCAGAACACGCGGAGGAACGCGCCGACCGTCCCGTACCGCGGCGGCACCGCCGCGAGCACCTCGGAGAGCGACGCCCCCCGCGGCCACCAGAACTCGTCCGCATCGGAGTTGATCACCCAGTCGGCCCCGTAATCGGTGGCCGCGAGGCGCGCCATCCGCGTCACCCACTCGTCCTGGCGCAGGTCCTCGCCGGGCTCCCGGATCAGGTGGACCTGGCCCGAGCGCGCGTACTCCTCGAGCACCTCCGTCGTCCCGTCCTGCGAACGGTTGTCGGTCGCGATCACGAAGTCGACGCCGGCGTTCAGATGGAAGGCGAGCCAGGAGTCGACGATGTCGATCTCGTCGCGCGCGAGCAGCGTCATGACCAGCGTCATCGCCGCGCCAGTCTACGAGCTGACCGGAGCGCGCCTCGCTCGAGCGCGCTCGAGCCTCTCGCTCGAGCGCGCGCACGCGCTGCTCGGCGCGGACGATGCCGTCGATCTCGACGAGGACGGACGCCTCCGCCGCGTACTGCCGCGTCCTCGACGGCGCTCGGCCGGGGGAACGCGAGTGGTGGCCCGTCGCCGGGCAGGACGAAGCTCCCGTCCTCGTCGCGCAGCGCACGCAGCACGTCGCGAACGCGGGTGTCGATCGCGAGCGTGCCGTCCGCGAGTCCGCGGGCGAGCGCCTCGTCGTCGATCGCGTGGCCATCGTAGAAGGCACGGATCCGGCCGTCGCGCTGCGCCTTCGCGAGCAGGATCTGGTGCAGGGTCGGCTCGTACCGTGGGTCGGGGTTGCGGAGCCACCCGCCGTGGAGGCCCTTGCGCTCGACCTGGGCGACCGACCGGAACGAGAAGTGCAGAACCTCGAGGGGATGCCAGGCGCGCAGGGGAAGGAGACCCGGCGCCTCGGCGTTGTGGTTCCCGGCTTCGATCTCGACTGCGGGATGTGCGCGGTGCGCGATCTTCTGATGGGCGTGGAAGATCGTCTCCTTCGCGCCCGGGGTGGGCGGGCACGGCGAGACGCACGGTCATCCGCTCGGCGAAGAACGAGCCGTCGTCCGGGCGGGGCAGGAAGTGTCGCCAGCAACCCCGAACGACGCCGTAGCGCGCCGGCACGGTCGCCAGGACGTCCTCGAGCGTCCCGCCGCGGGGCCACCAGAACTCGTCCGCGTCGGAGTGGATCACCCAGTCGGCGTCGTGCTCGGTGGCCGCGAGGCGCGCCATGCGCGTGACCCACTCGGCCTGGCGCATGTCGTCACCCGGCTCGCGGATGAGCCTCAGGCGTCCCGCGCGCTCGTACCGCTCGAAGATGGCCGCCGTGTCGTCGGTCGACGCATTGTCGGTCGCGATCACGAAGTCGACCCCGGCGTGCAGGTGGAACGCGATCTGCGCGTCGACGACGTCGGCCTCGTTCCGCGCGAGGAGCGTCATGACGACCTTCACAGTGCGTGATCCCCGAACATGCTCGTCACCGCGTCGACCACGCGCTCGGCCGCGCGGCCGTCCACGACGCCCACCACCTGCTCCACCGCTCGGCGCCGCTGCCCGGCGAGCTCGTCCGGCCGCTCGAGCGCGCGCTCGATCCCGGCGACGACCTCCTCGAAGCGCTCGGCCCGATAGAAGGCGCCGGAGGCCGCGAGCTCCTGGTAGTGCTCGCCGACGACGTTCTTCTCGGCCCACGACTCGCCCGGCGGCGCACCCTCGTCGTAGAGAACGCACACCGCGGGCCGGTCGCCCACGAGTGCGTCGAGCAGGATCGTGCCGGCGTTGCAGACGACGGCGTCCACGTGCTGGAGCAGCGTCGCGAGGTCGTCGAGGTCCGCATAGCTCGCCTCCTGCACGACGACGCCGTCATGCCCCGCTGCGGCCGCGAAGCGCTCCCGCCAAGAGCCGTCGCGTGGGTGCGGCCGGAAGAGCAGCTGAGGCCGATCCTCGGGCGCCTGCGCCCACCACTCGACGAGACGCTCGACGAAGCGCCCCTCGTACGGCGCGTTGCTCGGCGTATTCCCCGCGACGAGGACCAGCGGGCGCCGAGCGTCGAGCCCGTAGCGCCGCACGAGCGTCGTCGTAGGCCGCTCGCGGGCGGCCAACGTGGAACAGATCGGTCTGCGGCCACCCGGTGACGCGTACGCGCTCGGGCCGCGATCCCGTGGTAACGGACGAGGTCGTCCTCCATCACGCGGTTCTGGACGACGTAGAGGTCGCAGTACGGCGAGATGACGCCCTTCCCGACCGTGTGGTCCCAGCTCGCGACGTGCGCGACCACCGGAAGCCGCAGCCGCCGCGCCGCGGTGAGAAACGGCACCGCGCTCGCGGGCTGCACGTTCGAGAGCACGAGGCCCGAGCAGTCCCGCCGGATCGTCTCGAGCAGCCGCTCCGGAACATGCCGTCGCGGGCTGAAGAACCACCGCTCCATCGCCCGGTCGACCGTCGGCCGGTGCGGGAGCGCACTGTCGCGTTCGGTGTCCAGCATCCAGTTCGGGTGGCCCGGCTGCATCCGCTCCGAATGGAAGCCGTGGCGGCGGTTGAGGCGGAGCGCGAGCGGGTAGTAGCCGAGGCGCCGGTCGAGCCACGCGTCGGCTCGGCGGAGCGCGCGATCGCGGAAGCCCGCGCCCGTAGTGAGCTCGGACCCGGCGCGCACGTCGAGCCCCGGGAGCCGGTCGACCCATTCCGCCGCCTCCTCGCGCGACACGAGGAACACGGCGGTGAGGTCACCGTGAAGCCGCTCGCGGAGCCCGCGCACGATCCCCGTGTCGAAGAAGATGCGGATCGAGAGCAGGTCGGGGAGGACGACCCAGGTGCGTTTCGTCATCGGCGCGGCGACGGCGACGCGCTCGGCCATCCGCGCCGCGAGCGACGCGCCGTCGAGGCCGTGGAACCGGAGTGCCTCGTCGGGCGTGCCGCACGCCGGCCAGCCCTCGACGCCGAAGACAGTCACGACGCGGCCCGGAAGCGCGGCGCGGAGGCCGTCGCCCAGCCCGCCGACCGGCGCGTGGTCCTCGAGGACGAAGACGTGCTCGAACGGCGCGACCTCGGCCGCGAGCCAGTCTGCGTCGAAGCGGTTGAGCCACGGCATCGCGACGACCCGCAGCGACAGCTGCCCACTCTCTGCCAGGCGCTCAGCCGCGAGGAGCGCCTCGTGGAGCATCACGGGGCCGTACGAGAGCAGCACCGCATCACCGCCGTCGCGCAGCACGCTGCCCCGCCCGCTCCGCCGGTTGCGCGGGCAGCTCGATCCGCCGCGGCGAGGGGCCGATCACGAGGCGCAGCGCGACGGTCTCGTCCGCGGCTCGCCACGGCCCAGCGCACCAGCCCGCGCGTCTCGTCCCACGAGCCCGGCTGGACGATCGCGACGTTCGGGAGCGCCGCGAGGAGCGAGATGTCGCGCACGCTCTGGTGCGACTTGCCCGGGCCCGGCGGGGATGAGCCCGGCGTAGTGGAGCGCGTAGACCACCTTCGAGCCCTCGCTCGCCTGGTTGTAGATCTGCTCGTTCGCGCGCGAAGCGAGGAACGAGGCGAACGAGTTGACGACCGGCAACAGCCCGTGGCGTGCCATGCCCGCCGCCGTGGAGACCATGTCCTGCTCGGCGATCCCGCACTGGACGAAGCGCTCCGGGGAAGGCGAGCTCGAACGCGCGTGTACGGCAGTCCGAGGCCAGGTCGGCGTCGAGCACGACGAGGTCGTCGCGCTCCGCCCCCAGCTCGAGCAGCGTCTCGCCGTAGGCGTCGACGACGTACTCCGCCGGTCGCGACTTCGGCTTCGCTAGGGCTGCCGGCGCCCGACTCGGGCTCGCCCTCGAGGCCGCGCGGTCGGAGCGTCGGTCTCGACGGCCTCGAGCTTCGGGCGGGTCGAGGCCGAGCGCGGCGCACCGCTCGGCGAGGCGCACCTCGAGCTCCGCGAACGCGAGCGCGAACGGCTCGTCGGCGGGCGCGCCGGCGTGCCAGCGGTACGTGCCTCCGCCCTCGGCGAGCGCGACCGGGTGCTCCATGAACGAGACGCCCTTGCCCTTGACCGTCTGGGCGACGAGCGCCTTCGGCGCCTCGCCGCCGGCGCGGAAACCGCGCGAACGCGGCCCGCAGCGCCGCGTGGTCGTGCCCGTCCGCCGTCTCGACGTGCCAGCCGAACACCCGGAGCTTCTCCTCGAGGTCGCCGAGCGCGACGATCTCCTCGGTCAGCCTGTCCGACTGGACCTCGTTGCGGTCGACGACGACCCAGAGCCTCTCCAGGCGCTCGTGTGCGGCCGACTGGAGCGCCTCCCAGTTCTGGCCCTCCTGGAGCTCTCCGTCTCCGGTCATCACGACGACGAGCCCGTCTCGGCCGAGCCGGCGCTTCGCGAGCGCGATCCCGCGCCCCTTCGAGATGCCCATCCCGAGCGAGCCCGAGCTGGCCTCGATCCCCGGCACGCCGACGTCCGGGTGCCCGTCGAGCCCGCCGAGTCGGCGAAGCCGCAGCAGACGCTCGCGGGGAACGACGCCGAGCGCGAAGAGCGCCGCGTACAGCCCGGGCACGTCGTGGCCCTTCGACGAGAAGAAGACGTCGCGGTCGGGATCGTCGAAGCCGCGCTCGGCGACGTCGAGCTCGTCGAACAGCAGGTGGGCGACGACGTCGAGCGCGCTGAACGTGGAGCCGAGATGCCCCGAGCCGGCGCGCTTCACGGCAACGAGCGCGTTCAGCCGGCACGCGTCGGCCAGGAGCGCCAGCTTCGCGTCGGGATCGACGTCGGCTGCGCGGAGGCGATCGAGCTCGGTCTTCGGGACGAGGTGCAGTATCCGGCATGTCCGACCGGAGACCGTAGCCGACACGTTCGACCCGTTTCGAGTAAGGCGCTCCCGGCGCGTTGCCGTATCCTGGCGGCCCGTGCGCGACGCGATCGACTGGCTTGAATCCAGGGTCGGGACGAAGCGGGGCGGGGCGACGGTCTTCGCCCTCGCGCTCGTAGTGTTCGGTCTGCGGAGCCTCGCGCTCCCCGTCATCCCCGGGCGCGACTTCGGGACGTACATCGGCTACTACGTTCAGATGTGGGACTGGCACTCGGTCGTCCCGATGGCCATGCTCTTCCGGACCCCTCTGGCGCCGCTCGTGATCGGGGGGACACTCGACCTCTTCGGAGGCTGGGGCCTGCTCGTGGTGATGGCGCTGCTGTTCGCCGCCTCGGTGGTCCTGTGGACGAGGACGGCGCTCACGTTCGGCCCGCGTGCGGCCCTCGTGACCGCGGTCGCGCTGCTCGCGTATCCGGGCTTCGGGATCCTGTTCCACACGCCGGCGAGCGAGCCCGTCGCCGCGGCCGCGTTCGCCGTGTGGGCGCTGGCGGCCGCGCGTGCGTGGGTCGCGCCCGGCGTCGGACGGTTCGCCGTCCTCGGCGCGGCGACTGCGGCGACCGCGCTCGCCCGCCCCGCGTTCGAGGTGCTCGTGCTGGTCGCGGCGCTGCCCGCTCGTCCTCCGCCTGCCCTGGCGCACGCGGCTCGGCTGCACGGTGGCCTGCGCCGGCGTCGCCATCGCGGTCCTGGGCTCGTGGACCGTCCTCAACGGTCTCCGCTACGACGACTACACCCTCTCCCGCGCGGGAGCCTTCCTCCCGTTCTACCGCGCCTTCACAACCGACCACATCGTCCGCCCCGCAAACGGCCCTGCCTCGCGGGAGCTCGCAGACGCGGTGACAAGCGAGTTGCTGCCCGAGGAGCCCTATCGCTCGTACGGGATCACGCTGGACGAGTTCTTCCAGACGCGGAGGGCCGCGAGAGTTCGAGGATGTCGTCGGGATCACCGACCGGCTCTGGGGATGGGACTCCGACTACGCGCACCTGCGTGCCGTCGGCATCGAGGCGGTCAGAGCGCATCCGCTCCGGTACCTCTCCGGTGTGGGCACGACCACGTTCGAGGAGCTCTGGAAGCCGCTGTTCGTCGCCCTCCCGAACCACGGCGTCGAGACGCCGAGCGACACTCCGAGGCCGAACGACGCTTCGAAGCCGGCGACAGGTCCCGCGCTTCCGGTCCCGACCGATGGAGAAGTGATCCCTGCAGCCCGCCTGGGGTTCTTCTCGACGACGCCCGACGGGCACATCCGCGAACGGTGGACGTCGCCGGTGGATCACTCGCTCGTCTTCGCGACGCAGGAGATGCAGCGGCGCTACGACGAGATCGGCGCGCGACGCCGGCGTTCTGCTGGCCGAGGTGCCCCCCTATGCAGGCAACGAGTGGCTCACGCTCCAGTTCAGCCGATCGTCGAAGCTCTTCCCACCGCTCGTCGTGTGGCTCGTCGCCGGACTCGCCGGGCTGGTCGTGCGGCGGCCGCAGCGATCGGGCCTCGCGCTCGCGCTCGCAGGGGCGGCGGCGCTCGTCGTCGTCCTTCAGGCGCTCGCGATCTACACGATCATCGAGTTCGCGGTCCCGGTCGCTCCGGCCTTCGTCGTCCTCGGTGCGGCGGGCCTGGTCGGGACGCGTGCCCCCGCGGGAACGTGAGGCTCGCCGACGCCTCACGAACGCCTGAAGATGCGCCAGCCGCGTGCGGACGAGAGCTCGAGCGCCCACCCCGCCGCCGCGAGGCGGCTCTCGTCCGCCGGCCGCGACGGCCCGACGACGAGCCAGTCGGCATCGCCGGGGACGGGCCGCGGTCGGGGACGAACAGGACGGTGCGCCGCAACCCTCGTCCCACGCCGGATAGAGGTACGTGTTCGGGGCGACGTCGAGGGCGATCGTCGCCCTGGACGGGATCCGCTGCGCCATGAAGCGGAACGCCTCGAGGTCACCGTCGCCGCTCTCCGCCTGGACGAACCAGCGAGCTCGACCGCTCGGGCCTGGCGGTTCTCCGAGAGGAGCGCCAGACCCGCCGGGCGTGGAACGAAGTACGCGACCGAGACGGCGAGCGTCGCCGCGGTGAGGGCAATCGACGTCCAGGCCAGCGGCCTCACGCGAAGTGCCGTTCCGAACACCGTCGCGGCGAGCGCGACGGAGAAGGCGACATAGCGCATGCGCTGGGGGTCGTAGGCCAGCGCGAGCGCCGTGAGCAGGAGCGCGGTCGGCACGCCGAGGAGCGCGACGAGCGCCGCGACGGACAGTCGCCGCCGCCGCACGTCGTCCACGACGAGCACGCCGGCGCCGATGAACAAGGCGACGAACGCGAGCCCGTACGAGGAGTGCATCGGAGACTCGACGAACCCCTCCGGCAGTCGGCTCGCGGGGCCACCGCTCCCGAGCCCTGCTGCCGAGCGGACGTGCGCGAGCACCCGTTCGGCCACGCGGCCCCACGTCACGAGCAGCGGAGCAGCGAAGAACGCGAGGACGCCGACGAGCACCGCGACGCCGCCGGCTCGCAGCCGCCCCCGGACGGCGAGGCAGGCCCCCACGACGGATGCGACGGCGAACGCGCCGAGCCCCCAGAACGGAGATGCGAGATAGCCGGTCCCTTCCGCGTTCGACAGCTCGAGGAGGTCCACGAACGACAGCCGGATGCGTTCGAGCAGGGCGTCCTGAGCTGGATCGAACCGCACGCCTCCGCGGAGATCACCCGTCTCGACGAGATTCAGCGCGAACCAGAAGGCACCCCGCGGCGAGACCGATCGCTCCTGCCGCGGCCAGAGACCACCAGCGCGATCGCGGCTGGCTCGCGAGCACGAACACGACGAGAACGGGTAGCGCGAAGACGACCGTCCCCTTCGTGCCGACGGCGAGAGCGAGGGCGGTCGCGCACAGGCCGAGCTCGGCGCGCGTCGACCCCAGCGCGAAGTAGACGCAAACGACGAGGAGCGACGCGACGACCAGGTCGTTGAGGGCGGTCGGCGTCTGGAGCGCGACCACAGTGAACGTCGCGAACGCCAAGGCCCCGAACAACGCCGCGCTCCGGCCCAGGCCGAGACGCCGCGCGATGCCGACGATCGCACCACACGCGCCGGCGAGCGCGAGGAGCTGGACGAGACCGACGTAGCGGTCACCGTCGCTCAGGACCATCGAGGCCATGGCCTCGATCTCGGCAACCGGAGGGAAGGCGTTGAGCCGGTTGTCCGGGGCGTCGAGCACGTACGCGACGGCGTGCTGCTGCTTCCAGAGCGCGGCCCGTGGAAGGTGGTAGAGCAACGTGTCCGGCAGGCTTTGCGGCAGTCCGAGGCCGGCGACGAGCAGGTAGAGATGCACGACGACCGCGAGAGCCGCGAGCGCGGCGACGGCCCGATCGTCGAGAGCGTTCGCGCAGAGCGTGCCCCAGGGTGGGCGAGACGGGGTCGGGGACGGTCGGACCACCACCACACGACGAGGGCCAGGACGAACACGACCACGACCGACTGACGAGCACGGCCGGCCGCGTCACTCCCCGCACGGTCGAGAGAGCGAGCGAGACGGCGACGATCTCCGCCGTGGCGAGAACGTAGACGGCGAGGAGAAACCCGACCGCCGACCGCAGGCGCAGGCAGCTCGACGCGAGCGCTGCGGTTGCGACGACGAGGGCAAACGCGAAGCCCAGGGTCAGTGTGCCCACGTGCTCAGGCTAACCCGCTCCCCCGCGGCCGCCGGTCAGGCCGATAATGCTCCCGTGGAGCACCGCGAGATCTCCGTCGTGATCCCCTGCTTGAACGAGGAGGACGCGGTCGGCGCGGTCGTCGACCAGGCGCTCGAGGGCATCCGCCGCTCCGGACGCACGGGCGAGGTGATCGTCGTCGACAACGCGTCGACCGATCGCTCCGCCGAGGTCGCCGCGGAGCACGGTGCGACCGTCGTCCGCGAGGAGCGGCCCGGCTACGGCAGCGCCTACCTCGCCGGGCTCGCCGTGGCGCAAGGCGACTTCATCGTGATGGGCGACGCCGACGAGACGTATCCGATGCAGGACCTCGCGCCGTTCGTCGAGCGCCTTGCGGAGGGCGACGACC
Source organism: uncultured Actinomycetes bacterium (assembly GCA_963742525.1). GTDB lineage: Bacteria > Actinomycetota > Thermoleophilia > Gaiellales > Gaiellaceae > Gaiella. Next base: position 341,201 of record CAVUMD010000003.1, on the reverse strand, counting down.
TCGTCATGGGATCGCGCTTCGAGGGGACGATCCACGGCGAGGCGATGCCGTGGCTCAACCGCCATATCGGCAACCCGATCCTGACGGGCCTGCTGAACGTCCTCTTCGGCGTGAAGATCTCCGACGCGCACTGCGGGATGCGCGCCGTCCGCAAGGACGCGCTCCCGACCCTCGACCTGCACTCGACCGGGATGGAGTTCGCCTCGGAGATGGTCTTCAAGGCGTTCCGGCGCAAGCTCCGCGTCAGCGAGATCCCGATCGACTACTACCCCCGCGTCGGCGAGTCGAAGCTGAACCGCTTCGGCGACGCGTGGCGGCACGTGAAGTTCATGCTTCTCTACAGCCCGAGCTGGCTCTTCTTCGTCCCCGGCCTCATGCTCCTCGCCCTCGGCATCGATCGGCGCGCTCGCGCTCGCGGCCGGTCCGGTCGAGGTCCTCGGGCGCACCTGGCAGATCCACACGCTCTTCCTCTTCATGTTCGCGATCCTGCTCGGCATGCAGGTCGTGCAGCTCGGCATCTTCGCGCGCGCGTTCGCCGCAGCCCACCTCGGCGAGACAGACAGGTCTCGTCGAGCGGGCGCACGGCCGACTGCGGCTCGAGCACGGCCTCGCGGGTGGCGGGCTCGTACTGCTCGTCGGGATCGTCACCCTGCTCGCGATCTTCGTCAGCTGGGCGATCGGCGGCTTCGGCGCGCTCTCGCACGAGTACGCGACCGCGATCGGCTTCACGCTCGTCGCTGCTCGGCGTCCAGGTGATCCTCGGCTCGTTCTTCCTGAGCCTGCTGACGATGCGGACGACCGAGCCGTCCCGCGCGACGATCGTCGAGCGCGTCCCCGTCGCGTGAGCGGCTACGTGCCGGTCTGTCAGGGCCCGCCTCGGCCGCTTCGAGGCGCCCGTGAGCGACCTGTACTCGACGCCAGTTCATCGACCTCGCACGCGTGCGCGCGCAGTCGCTGTCGGGGATTGTCCGCGCGACGTCGATACTCGAGGTCGGCTGCGGAGACGGTCAGATGGCGTCGCGGTTGCTCGTGGCGTTCCCCGAAGCACGGTATGCGGGGATCGATGTCGCGCCGGAGGTCGGTCACCTCGTACGAGGGAGACCCGACTCGTGCGACGTTCCGATCGCATCGACTCGAGGTCGTACTCGCGTGCGACCGGCGAGCGGCTTCGACCTCGTCGTCGTCGTGGACGTGCTCGCACCATGTGCCGCCGACGCGCGAGGCGCGCCACTGGACGACGTGGCGCGCGTTGCTCGACGGCCGGTGGCGCATTACGTCCTGAAGGATGGGTTCCGGTCGACCGGTCGATCGCGCACCTCCACGGCGTGGTCGCTCCGACAGACGGTCACGCGCCGGCGACCGTGTCTCGTAGCTTCGACCACACGGCGAGCCCGTGCCGCTCGTCCCGGCACGCCGTTCCCGAGCGACCGGTTGGATCGCACGGCTGCGGCGTCGCTCCTCGCCTCAACAATCTCGATGCTCGCTGTACGAACGCGCGCCTTGATCTCGGTCGTCATCCCGGTCAAGAACGGCGGCGCCGACCTCGCGCGCTGCCTCGCGGGCATCGCCGCGCAGGGGTCGAGGAGGAGGTCGAGATGGTGGTCGTCGACTCCGGGCTCGACCGACGGCAGCCCCGAGCGTGCGCGTCGCGCCGGCGCGGTCGTCCACGAGATCCCGCCCGAGGAGTTCGGCCACGGCCGCACGCGGAATCTGGGCGTCGAGCTCGCGCGCGGCGACGCGGTCGTGTTCACCTCGCAGGACGCGGTCGCGGACGACTCGGGCTGGCTCGCGCGGCTCGTCGCGGCCGCGCGCTCGGGCGCGAACGTTGCAGGTGCCTACGGCCGCCAGCTCCCTCATCCGGACGCGCGGCCGCCCGAGCGCTTCTTCCTCGACTTCATGTACGGGCCGGCCCGCGTGTCCAGCGGCTCGATCCGGATGCCGAGCTCACCTTCGAGACGACGCTGTTCTCGAACGTCAACGCCGCGATCCCGCGCGCGATCCTCGAGCGCTACCCGTTCCGCGACGATCTGACGATGAGCGAGGACCAGGAGTGGTCCCGCCGCGTCCTCCGCGATGGCTTCTCGCTCGTCTACGAGCCGCGCGCGGCGGTCCGCCATTCGCACGCGTACACCGTGCGGTCGGCATTCCGGCGGTTCTTCGACTCGGGCGTGTCGGCGGAGCACGCCTACGTCGAGGGCGACGAGTCGCGCGCCGCGCTCCGGCGCGCGGGCGCGCGATACGCGCAGGCGGAGCTCGCATGGCTGTGGCGGTCCGGGCGCACGGCGCTGGATTCCGTACACCGTCGTGTACGAGCTCGGGAAGTTCGCCGGCCTCCAGCTCGGGCTGCGCCACCACCGCCTGCCGCGCGGGCTCGTCCGGCGGCTCGGCTCCTACGACACGGGGTGAGCCGCGAGCACGTCCTCGCGGACGTCGCAGCCCCAGCCGGGGCCCGAGGGCACGACGAGCTCGCCGTCTCGCACGTCGGGCACCGCGGTCGTGAGCTCCTCGCGCCAGGGAACGTCGTCCACGTCGATCTCGAGCATCCGCACGTTCGGGATCGCGGCGCACCACTGGGCGGCGATGAACGTCGCGAGGTGGCTGTAGTAGTTGTGCGGCGCGCAGGCGACCTCGTGCGTCTCGGCGAGCGCGGCGATCTTCAGAGACTGCGCGAAGCCGTTCCAGATCACGTCGACGGACGCGACGTCCATTGCCCCCGCCTCGAGGTAGGGCCGGAAGCCGCGGAGCGTGTAGAGGTTCTCACCGGAGCAGAGCGGGATCGGCGACCGGCGCCTCGCGTGGGCGAGCGCGGCCGCGTCGTACGAGTCGACCTCGAGCCAGGCGAGGTCGAACGGCTCGAGCGCCCGCGCGACGCGGACGATCCCCTCCGTCGTCAGGTTGAAGTTGAGGTCGACGATCGGCTGCGCCTTGCCTCCCGTCCCCTCGCGGAAGGCTTCGAGCAGCCGCGTGAGCGCGTCGAGCAGCTCCGGTGTCGGGTTCCGGTCGATGCCCCCGTCGCGCCCGAAGCCGGGCATCAGGACGCGCGGCTCGTCGCCGGGCACGACGATGTTCGTCTTGAAGGCCCGATATCCGTTCTCGACGACCTCGCGGCCGAGCGCGGTGACCGCGTCGTACGAGTCGAGCTTCGGTGTCCCCGTCACCTCCCACGCCCGCGCCCGCGTGGTGCCGCAATGTGACCAGTAGAGCGGGATCGTCTCGCGCGTCGGCCCTCCGAAGAGCTCCGCGACGGACACGCCGAGCGCCTTCCCCTTCAGGTCGAGCAGCGCGTTCTCGATCCCGCCGATCGCCTTCTGCACGATCGAGCCGGGGCTCTGGCGCGTGCGCCGGTAGAGATCCCAGTGGATCGCCTCGAACGCCCGCGGATCGCGGCCCACGACGAGCGGCGCGAGATCGGAGACGACGCCCGCGAGGCCCGTCGGCGACCCGTGAGAATCGGTCACCTCCGACCAGCCGACGAGCCCGTCGTCCGTCGTCGCCTTGACGAAGAGCCACGGCCGCCAGCCGGCGTCGCAGGACAGCGTCTCGAGAGAGGCGAGCTTCACGGCTCGCCAGGATACGGCTCGCGCGGGACGTCCACGTAGGCGCGCGCGACCGTCTGCGACGAGCTGCTCGGCGCGCGCGAAGTCGTCCTCCTCGTCGATGTTGAGCCCGCCGAGGGCGACGGTGCGCATCTCCGCGATCGCGCGCCGCAGCCGCACGCGTGATCGTGGGGACTCGAAGCGCGGTGTGGCGCGTCGCCTCCAGCCGCGCCGGTGCTCATCGCGATCCGGCGCCCCGACCCGTCGTCCGCTCCCCGAGCGTCGGCGTCTCCCGGCCATCGCTGCGAGCGCGACCAGAACGAACGACGGTAGGCAGCGAAGCGCGTAGTCGCGATCGTGGCGAACGCGAGGGCCGTCTCGAGGAGCACCAGCAGGCTCGCCGTCGCCAGCAAGAACGGCACCCACAGCCCGCGTGGGCGGAAGCGAAGCCCGAACACGAGCGCCGACGAGGATCCAGAAACCGCTCGCCGGAAGCAGAAGGCTGCCGGCGCGGAGGCGTGCGCGGCGCCCTCGTGCGCGCCCCCGTCGACGTATCCGCGACGAATGCAGCGAAGGCGCTCTCGAAGATCGGCGTAACGCCTTGCGTCGGTCGGGTCAGTCCACACGAGCCGTCGTCGCTCGAGCGACGGCCAGATCGCGTCGTCGACCGGACGACAGCCCGCCGACGATGCGATATCGGCCTGTCGCCTCGAGTCCCCAGGACTTCGACCATCGCCTGCGCCCATAGCCGAGGACTCGGCGTCGACGTCGCCGGGAATCCGACGGCCGTTCTCCGGCGCCCCGATCACCGCGTCGCTGCTCCGCGTCGGCGGCTGCGGGACGCGCGTTGCGGCGTAGCCCGCGCTGTACGGGAAGGAGCAGGAACCCCGCCATACCGAGCCCCACGCCGCCCAGATAGGAACCGGGATCAGCGCGCACACCCTCGATGCCTGCGCGGAAGAGCATGTCGGTGCCGCGCTTCGGCCCGTATTCCGCCTCCGTCGCGTAGACGATGTCGTCGAGCGCCCAGACGATCTGCGCGGAAAGGATCTCGTCCACGTCGAATCCCAGGGAGCGGTACGGCTCGAGCGTCAGCAAGCGTCTCTCGACCGCCGTCGCCACGGCGCGCGGATGCGGGGCTGCCGCGGCACGTGCAGGATCGAGTAGAGGCTCAACAGGTCGGAGCTGCGGCGCTCGGAGATCGCGTACCGCGCGCCGCGATCCAGGCGACTGCGCCAGCCAGCCGAGAGGCTCCGAAACGAGCGTGAGGCTCGAGGCTCTAGCGATTCGGTGAGCGGCTGCTCGCGGCCTCGATCGCGTCCGCGTGCCGCGTCCAGGACGATGGCTGCCACGGACGGCACCGCAGCGAGCGCGACGAGCCACGAGTCGATCCGTCGGCCCCACGATATCGGGTCCGCCGACGCGGCCGGTACGCGACGAGCGCGCAGGAGCACGAACATCGCCTCGTCGGTTTCACGAGCGTCCCGACGAGGGCCAGCGCCGCGACGAAGAGGCGCGGGTCGCCCTCGAGGCCGACGGCCCCACCGGCCGAATAGAGCCCGTCGATGACGAGCCCCGAGACGGGCGTTCGGCGACCATGAGGTTCGGGAACAGCGGCTCATGGCGAAAAAGCTCCCAGCCGTGAATCGCGTAGTCCTCGGCATCCCGCCCAAGAGCGAGTCCCACCGCGAAAGACTGGACGGCGAAGAGCGCAAGAGCGCCCACGAACACAACGTAGCGCTCCGGCTGCGCCCTCCAGCGACGCGAGGCGCTGCAGGAGCCCCGACCCTCGGCGCGCAGCGGTCGCTCCGGCATGACCCCGCCCTTGTCGCGCAGGGCGTCGGGCACGGTCAGCGGCGGCCGCATTGACGAAGTGTGGCGTGCCGAGCAGTCGAACGACGCGACGAACGTGCGGACCTGAGCTAGACGGTGGGTGGCCTGTCGCTAGCCGCCGTCCTCTTCGATCGGCGGTCTCGCGGTCGGCGTCTCGGGCACGTCTTGTCGTGCTGCTGCGACGGCTGTAGACCAGCGCGGCTGCTCGATCAGCGTCCGAGACGCCCATCCGGCAACGATCGACACGGCTGCAACGACGCAGAACCTCGAGCCCATCCGGGAGCCGATCAGAACCGTGATCAATCGTGCGCCCCAGGGCGGTCCCGCGCGAGCCGACAGCTGTTCGTCACGCGCCGAGTACCTTGCTCGGCGCTCAGCTCAATCGGGCCGGCGTTCGACGGGTACGGCTCGCGCCCGATCTCCACGCAGACGCGCGCGACCGTCGGCGACGAGCCGCTCGGCCCGCGCGAAGTCCTCCTCGTCGTCGATGTTGAGCCCCTCGTAGCCCTCGGTGAAGAACGGGGCGAGCACCCGTCCCTCGCGCGTGCCGGTCGCCTCGACGACGCGCGTCCACGCGATCTCGAGCGCGCTGTTCTGCACGTAGACGGGCGGGAGCGCCTGGTACTGGCCGGCGTGCCACGCCACGTCGAGGTGCGACTGGTCGAGCAGCGGCCGCATCAGGCGGTCGACCTCGTCGACGACCCACATCTTCCCCGGATGCTGCTTGACCCGCTCGACCGCGCGGATCGAGTCGGCCTCGGGCGTCGCGAGCAGCTGCTCGAGCCCGCGCCGGATGACGTCCGGCCCACGGAAGGGGTTCGTCGCGCGCACGATCGCGAACAGGTCGTAGCGCTCCTCGAGCTGCGGCAGCGTCCACGCGATCCACTCGATGTCCGGCGACGTCGACGTCGAGTACTCCTCCGGCCGGAGGAACGGGACGTCGGCGCCGTACCACCGGGCGACCTGCGCGATCCGCTCGCTGTCGGTCGAGACGACGATGCGGTCGAAGACCTCCGACTGCCGCGCCGTCTCGATCGCGTAGGCGAGCAGTGGGTGACCGGCGAGCCGGCGGACGTTCTTCCCGGGCACGCGCTCCGAGCCGGCGCGTGCGCCGATCAGCGCTATCGCGCTCGGCATGCCGCCTCCTCGAGGAGCGATGCGAGCGCCGGCGTCGGCACGCCGAGCCTCGCGCCGGCGCGGACGACGGACCCCGTGATCGCGTCGAGCTCGGTCGGGCGTCCCGACGCGGCGTCGCGCGCCGCGGACGTGGTGAGGTCGTCGGGCATGGCCTCGATGATCGCCCATTGGGCGGCCGCGTCGAGCCCGACGCCGTCGGCGGCGGCGACCGCGCACGCCTCGCCGAGCGCCTCCACGAGGCGAGCGCGCCATGTCTCATCTGCACGGAGCGGCCCAACCGCGAGGCCGCTCGCCACCGTCGCCGCCGCCAGCACCGCGAGCCGGGCCGCCTTCTCCCAGAGGACGGCACGCTCGTCGTCGCCGAGGACGACGTCGATCCCGGGAACGCGGAGCGGCTCGAGCGCGGCGTCGAGCGCCGGTTGGTCGAGCTCGCGCGACGCGGCGTTGACGACGGCGTTCCCGGCCGAGCGCTGGACGACGACTCCCGGCTCGGACGAGAAGGCCTCCAGCCGGCCGATGCTCCCGGCGCGCGACCGTCTGAACGCCACGTGAACCGCTCGCGGATCGCCTCGACGTGGTCGAGACCGTTCAGCAGCGGGAGCACGACGGCTCCGGCGAGCGCCTCCGGCGCGATCCGGTCGAGGGCGTCGTCGAGGTCGTAGGCCTTGACCGCCACCACGAGCAGCCCGACGGGCGTCTCGAGCCGCTCGACGGCCTCGGGATGTGCCACCGTCGTCGTCTCTCCGTGGACGAGCGTGAGCCCCGAGCCCCGGATCGCCGCGACGGTCCGCTCCGTGCCGACGCAGAGGGCGCCCGTGCGTACGGCCAGCATGCCGCCGACGCCACCGACGCCGAGCACGGCGACCGGCCGCGTCACGTGCGCGCGGGGTCGACGACCAGGTTCACGTACCGGGTCTCGGAGTAGACGTCGAGCGACTCGAGGCCCGCCTCCTTCCACCCCGTCCCGGACTGCTTGACCCCGCCGAAGCCCATGTGCGGCTCGCTGCCGTGCGTCCCGGCGTTGACGACGACGACGCCGGCGGCGACCCGCTCGGCGAACTGCATCGCGCGGTGGACGCTCGCCGTGTGGATCGCCGCGGTGAGGCCGTAGGGCGAGTCGTTGGCGAGCGCGACCGCCTCGTCGAACCCCGCGACCCGGTAGAGCGCCGCGACCGGGCCGAAGAGCTCCTCGCAGGAGAGCGGCGCGTCCGGCGCGACACCCTCGACGAGCGTCGGCGCCACGTGAAAGCCTTGCTCACCGACCCGCGCGCCGCCCGCGAGCACGACCGCGCCGCCGGCGCACGCAGCCTCGACCGCAGCCAGGATCCTGTCCATGGCAGCCTCGGAGATGACCGGCCCGATGTCCCCGAGCGCCCACGTCGCGCGCGCGAGGCGCTCGCGGAAGTCGTCGTAGACGGCGTCGAACACGACGATCCGGCTCGCCGCCGCGCACCGCTGGCCGGCGTTCGAGAAGGCCGACGCGAGCGTCCACTCGACGGCGCGGTCGAGGTCGGCGTCGTCGCAGACGACGAGCGCGTTCTTCCCACCCAGCTCCATCACGGTCTTCGCGAGACGGCGTCCGGCTGCCTCGGCGATCAGCCGGCCGGTGGCGGCCGAGCCGGTGAACGAGACGAGATCGACGCGCGGGTCCTCGACGAGCGGCATCCCCGCCTCCGGTCCGAGCCCCTGGACGACGTTCAGCACGCCCGGTGGCAGTCCGGCCTCGAGGCAGAGCCGACCGAGCCACCATGCCGACACGGGCGTGTGCTCCGAGGGCTTCAGCACCGAGCCGTTGCCGCAGAAGATCGACGGGAACGCCTTCCAGGCGACGTTCGGCAGCGGCGTGTTGAACGAGATCAGGAGGGCCGCGACGCCGACCGGCCGTCGCAGGGTCAGCACGGTGCGATGCGGCATCGACGCCGTCGTCGTGCGCCCGTACGAGCGCCGGCCCTCGCCCGCGACGAAGAAGCCCATCTCGACGGCCGCGTCGGTCTCGCCGCGGGCCAGCTCGATCGCCTTGCCCGTCTCGGCTGCGACGATCTCGCTCGCCTCCTCGCGCCGCTCGCGCAGCAGCGCGGCGATCGCCCGCACGACGTCGCCTCGCTCGACGGCCGTGCGCGCGCCCCATTCCACCTGCGCCTCCCGAGCGGCGGCCACCGCAGCGTCCGCGTCGGCCGACCCCGAGCGCGCGACGCGGCAGAGATCGGCGCCGTCCGCGGGGCGCGTCTTCTCGAGCCAGGCTCCGCTCGCGGGCGGCCGCTCCTCGCCGGCGACGAGGTTCGGCACCTCCGCCGGTATCACCAGGCCGACCAGCCGCCGTCGACGACGAGGTTCGCCCCGGTGACGTACGACGACGCGTCCGAGGCGAGGAACACGACCGCGCCGACCGCCTCGGAGACGTCCATCAGACGGCCGAGCGGCGAGCGCGCCGCGAACGCCTCGACGAACGGCGCGGGCTGCCCGTTCTCGATCCCGTGCGGCGTCAGCGTGTTGACCCGCACGCCGCTCCGCCCCCAGTAGGTGGCGAGGTAGCGCGTCAGGTTGACGAGCGCCGACTTGGAGACCGAGTACGCGACCGGCTTGTAGAACGCCTCGCCCGCCTCCCGGCGGAAGTCGTAGAGGCCCTGGTCGGGCGAGAGGAGCCCGTAGACCGAGCCGACGTTGACGATCGAGCCCCGCCCGGCGCGCGCCATCGCTCCGCCGATCACCTGGCACGGGACGACGACCCCGAGCACGTTCACGTGGACGACCCGCTCGAGCGACTCGACCGGAACGTCCTCGAACGGGCCGACCTCCGCGGCCGGCGCGTCGGGCGGCGCGTCGATCGCCGCGGCGTTGACGAGCAGGTCGGGAACGCCCCAGTCGACCTCGACGAGCGCGAGCGCCGCCTCGACCTGGGCCCGGTCGGTCACGTCGCACGCGTGCGCCCGGACCGTGCCTTCCTCGAGCGCGGTCGCGAGGCCCGGCGTCCCTGCGCGAGGCGTCGGTCTCGAGGTCGAGAATCGCCACCCGCATGCCGCGCGTCGCGAGCGCCACGGCCAGCTCCGCGCCGAGCTGCCCCATCCCGCCGGTGACGACGGCGACGCGGCCGGTGAGGTCGAAGAGCGGGTCGCTCACGGCGCGATCGTAACCCTGACCGAGCCAGGAGAACCTACTCGCGTCGCCCATTGCCAGCACCGTCGCCGCCGACGGGCCACGACGGGGTACGCTCGCCGGCGATGGGAGGCGCCCTCCTCCTCGCGGCGGCGGTCGGCCTCCTCGTCTGCGTCGGGTGGTATCTGACCGGGGCGCTCGGGATCGAGTCGTTCGCGCTCCGCGTGCTTGGCCGCCTACCCGGCCGCCTGGGCCGGGCTCGTCGCGGCGGCCGCGCTCCTCTCGGTGCCCGGATGGCTGAGTCGGTGGTCGCTCGTCGCCGGCCGTCGCCGCGCTCGCCGCGGTCTCGTTCGTGCTCGACCGTCGGCGCGGGTCGCGGCCGCGGCTCGTCGTTCCGCACCGGCATGGAACGAGGCGCTCGCCGACCCTGTCGTGCGGACGCTGGCGATCGCGGTGGCCGCCGCAGGCGTCTACCTCGCCGCCGTCGCGTTCCTCACCACGCCGAACGACTGGGACGGGCTGACGTACCACGAGACGCGAGCGCTCCTGTGGGACCAGCAGGGTCGCGTCGGCTACGTCCCCGCGGGAAACGATCCCCGTCTCGACGGGAACCCGCCCGTCTCCGAGATCGGCCTCTACCTGGCGATGGTCGTTCCGCGCTCCGAGCGGTTCGCCGCGCTCCCGCAGTTCGTCGCGCTCTGGGCGAGCCTGCTCGCGGTCGTCCTCCTCGGCACGCCGGCTCGGCCTTCCTCGCCCGGCCGCCGCATACGGCGGCCTCGTCTTCGCGACGCTCCCAGTCGTCCTTCTCCACGGCGCCGTCGATCCTGAACGATCTCGTCGTCGCGTCGTTCCTCCTCGTCCGCGGCGGTGCTCCTCGCCGGCCGCTCGCGCGCGGAGCTCGCCGTCGGAAGCGTCGCGCTCGGCCTCGCCCTGTCGACGAAGTTCAGCGCCGCGCTCGCGCTGCCGGTCGTCGTCGCCGCGGTGCTCGCCCTGGTCGCCCGCACGACGGCGCGCCGCGAGCCTGGTCGCGTGCGGCGCGGGCGTGCTGCTCGGGGCGCCCTGGTATGTCCTCAATCTCGCCGAGACGGGCTCGCTCGACGGAGGGCTCGGGGACACCACCGGCCAGGCCGCCGACCACTCCGTCCGCGCCGTGCTCGGGACCCTGCGGGCCCTCGTGTTCGACGTCGTCGACACGTCGGGGCTGTGGCGCTCGGAGCTCGTACGTCGCGGTCGGGGTCGGCGCGGCCATGGTCGTGGTCGGCGTGATCCTCATGCGCCACGCGGCGCCGCCGCGGGGCGCGCGCTTGCCTACGGCGGGCTGCTCGTCGCGCTCGGTGCCGCTCGTCCTCCGCGCGGTCGAACGCCCCGTCAGCTACGCCTGGCGGCACTTCTGGTTCAAGATCGGGCACGAGGGAATCTCGCTCGATCACGGTGACGCCTGGAAGGTGCTGGGCCTCCCCGATACGTCGCTCTCCTGGTACGGCGCAGCCGGGGGCCGTCGTGATCCTCGGCGGCGTGGCTGCCGCGATCGTCGGCGTTCGGCGCGGGGTGCTGCGACGCGGGCGCGCTTCGTCCTCGCGCTTGCGCCGCTCGGCGCTCGTCGTCGTGTTCGCGTTCACGATCGTCTACGACCCGTGGCGCGGCACGGCTCGCGATGTTCGCCGTCGGCCTCGCCTGCGCCGCGTGGGGCTGGACGATCCGTGTCCGGTGGCTGTCGGTCGGCGTCGCCGGCCTCTGCGTCACCACGGTTGCCCTGTCGCTCGTCCACTCGTACACGAAGCCCTCGGGGCTCGGCCTGCTCGAGCCGTCGATCTCCCGCTCCGTGTGGCATCGCGACCGGATCGACACGCTGACGGTGATCCGCAACTACGACGGAACACCCGCGCTCCTGCGCGCGGTGGAGGACGACGTGCCGGCGGACGCCGTGCTCGCGGTCGCCGACCCCGATCGACACGTTCCTCGCCCCGCTGGCGGGGCCGCGGCTCTCGCGGACGCTGCGCCTCGTCCCGCACGGAGACGGTCCCGTCGACGCGACGTGGCTCGTGAGCAAGGGCCGAGCCGCGTCGGGCTGCCCGCCGCGTGGTCGACCGTGTACGCGAACGCCGAGACCCACTGGCGCCTGCTCCGCCGCACCGCGCCGGACGCATGCGGAGCGGCCGTGACGCCGCTCTGACCGCGCGCCGCCGTCGATGCGGCCTCCGGGCCGGACGAGACGACGCGTCGCGACGTCGGTCGTCGAGCATCGCCTCGTCCTCCGGAGCGCGCGCCGGAGCCGTCGTGCCGAGCAGGTCGTCGAGCCGGTACGGCGGCAGGCCGCCCTCGGCAGGCGACTTCGCCACGAGGTCGCCGTCGGCGAGCACGTGACCCGCCGGGAGTGGACGCGCCGCGACGAGCTGCTTCCCCATCTTCCTGAGCGGCGCCTCCTCGCTCGGGAGCGGCCGCTTGACGCCGTCGCCGATCGCGGCGGGGACACGGTGGAGATCGCGGACGAGCTTCCGCATCCCCTCCGGCATGAGCGAGAACGCGTGGTCGGTGCCCTTCGCCGTGTGGCTCGCCGTGAAGTGCTTCTCGATCACGCGTGCGCCGAGCATGTACGCGACGGGCGCCATCGCGATGCCGTCCTGGTGGTCGGACAGGCCGACGACGAGCTCCGGGTAGCGCTCGCGGTACGTGGCGATGACGCCGAGCTCGAGCTCCTCGACGGAGGCCGGGTAGGACGCGGTGCACTGCAGCAGGCAGAGCTGCGGGTTGATCGCCGTCACGGTCTCGACGGCGCGATCGACGTCCTCGATCGTCGCGCCGCCGGTGGAGACGATCAGCGGCTTGCCGATCGCAGCGACATGGCGCAGGAGCGGCGTGTTGCGGAGGTCGCCGGACGCGATCTTGTACGCCGGAACGTCGAGCTCGGAGAGCAGGTCGGCGCTCGCCTCGTCGAACGCCGTCGCGAAGAACACGAGGCCGAGCTCGCGGGCGCACGCCTGCAGCTCGACAAAGGCGCCGCGGTCGAGCTCGAGCGCCTCGCGGTGGGCGCCGTACGTCGGGCCGAAGCTGTTCTCGTTGTCGTAGGCGCTGTCGTAGAGCGCGCGGGTGAACAGGCGCCGGTTGTCCCGCTTCTGGAGCTTGACCGCGTCCACGCCTGCCTGCTTCGCGAGCACGAACAGCTCCTGCGCCTTCTCGACCGAGCCCTGGTGGTTGTGGCCGATCTCGGCGATGACGAAGCACGGCGTGTCGTCGGCGATCCGGCGGCCGTCGATCTCGAGCTCGCGCACCGCGCGATCGTACCCCTCAGGTTCGCGGGCGCACGTGCCGACACAGAGCGGGTGCGTTCCGAGACCGCGGATAGGGTGGCGCCGGTGGCGTCGTCGCTCTCGATCCTGATGCCCGTCTACAACGAGCTCGCGACGGTCGAGCGCGCGATCGACGACGCGCTGACGGCCGAGCTGCCGGTGGAGTCGCGCCAGCTCGTGCTCGTCGACGACGGGTCGAAGGACGGGACGCGCGAGCTGCTCCAGGATCGCGAGCTGCCGGAGAACGTGACGCTCGTCCTGCACGAGCGGAACCGGGGGAAGGGCGCGGCGCTGCAGACCGCGCTCCAGCACGCGACCGGCACCTGGGCCGCCGTGCTCGACGCCGATCTCGAGTACCGCGCCTCGGACCTCGGGCCGCTGCTCGAGCCGCTCCTCTCCGGCGCAGGCGAACGTCGTCTTCGGCACCCGCTCGTGGGCGAGCCACTCCGCGTACAGCTTCTGGTACGTGATGGGGAACAAGGGCGTGACGTTCGCGACGAACGTGATCTACAACTGCTGGATCTCGGACGTCATGACCTGCCACAAGGCCATGTCGACCGAGCTCTTCCGCTCGCTGCACCTCCGGGAGCGGGGTTTCTCGATCGAGCCGGAGATCGCCGCCCGGGTGCTCCGCTCGGGGGAGCGGATCTACGAGGTCCCGATCTCGTACGCGGCGCGGTCGCGCGAGGAGGGCAAGAAGCTCACGGCGCTCGACGGGCGTTCGGGTGCTACGCACGCTCCTGCGCTGCAGGGCCGACTGAGCTCGCGGACCGATACGCCTCGAGGAGCCGCTCCGCGGTCGTGGCCGGCGACGCCGTCCTGACGACGCGCTCGCGCGCAGCCGCCCCGAGCGAGCGGCGCAGCCCCGCGTCGCCGAGGAGGCGCTCGAGCGCGGCGCGGAGCGCGGCCGCGTCGCGCGGAGGCACCAGCAGGCCGGTCACGCCGTCCTCCACCGCGTCGAGCAGACCGCCGACTCGCCGTCGCAACGACCGGACGGCCGTGGGCCATCGCCTCGCGGGCGACCATGCCGTAGCCCTCGCGCCGCGACGGGACGACGACGATCGACGCCCGCTCGTAGTAGGCGCCGACCTCGGCCGGGGGAAGGAAGCCGGCCGCCTGCGGAAGCAGCGAGCGGAGCGGCCCGTCTCCCACGACGACGAGGGGCAGCCCCTCGGCGGCCTCGGCGAGCTCGCGCACGCCCTTCTCCTCGGACAGGCGGCCGACGTAGAGGATGTGGGGCGGCTCGTCGGGCTCGCGCACGGAGTCCGGAATCCTCACGCCTTGCGGGATGACGCGCACGTCCCGCGCCCCGAGCGCTCGTGCGTCGTCCGCGAGGGCCGTCGAGGCGCAGACCACGACTCGCGCGCGGCGGACGAGCCACCGCGCGAGGGGCCGGGCACGCGTCGCGAGCGCCGCATCGGAGCCCCAGAGCTGGAGCACGACCGGCTTCCCCGTCGCCATCGCGGGAACCACGCTCGGAAGCCAGTGCGCGTGGACGACGTCCGCTCCGCGCGCCGCACGGCGCGCAGCGCGCGCGAACGAGAGGAAGAAGAGCGGCAGCGCAAGCGCCTTCCACGGCGCGGCGCGCAGGTTGTTGACGATGCCGTCCCCGTAGGCGATCCCGTAGTGGCGGAAGCTCGCAGGCGAGACGACGCGCACCTCGGCCCCGGCGGCCCGCAGCGCCTCCACGCCGTCGCGCACGAACGTCCCGGCGACGTCGTCCGCGTCGCGCGGGTACGACGTCGTCAGGACGAGGATCCGCATGGTCACGCGACGATATTCGCCCCTGGACGCCGCACGGGACCGGCCACGCCGTCTCACGGAGCCGTCGGCCGGGGCCGGTAGACTCGCCGCCTCGCGTGCCGAGGTTCCGAGAACAGCGAAGCGCACGATGAAGGTGCTCGTCACCGGTGGCGCGGGGTTCATCGGGGCGAACCTCGCGATCGGGCTCGCCGCCGGTCACCCGGACTGGCAGGTCACCGCACTCGACAACCTCCAGCGGCGCGGCTCCGAGCTCAATCTGCCGCGACTGCGGCGGGAGGCGTTCGCTTCGTGCACGGCGACGTCCGGGCGGCGGACGACTTGCTGGCCGTCGGACCGGTCGACGCCGTCGTCGAGTGCTCCGCCGAGCCGTCCGTCCTGGCGGGCGTCGACGGCAGCGGGCTCGACCGGATGGTCGGGACGAATCTCTTCGGCGCCTACGCCTGCCTCGAGCTCTGCCGGCGCCACGACGCACAGCTCGTCTTTCTCTCGACGAGTCGCGTCTATCCGGTCGACCGACTGCGAACGCTGCCGCTGACCGAGGCGCCGACCCGTTTCGAGCTCGACGACGATCGTGCCGTGCCGGGAGCCACCGGGCTGGGCATCTCGGAGGATCTCTCGCTCGACGGCCACCGGACGCTCTACGGCGCGACGAAGCTCGCAGCCGAGCTCCTCATCCAGGAGTACGTCGCGACCTTCGGCCTGCGAGCCGTCGTCAATCGCTGCGGGTCGTCGCCGGCCCCTGGCAGATGGGCAAGGTCGACCAGGGCGTCGTGGCGTACTGGATGCTCGCCCACATGTTCCGGCGGCCGCTCGCCTACATCGGCTTCGGCGGGAGCGGAAAGCAGGTGCGGGACCTGCTCCACGTCGACGACCTCCTCGGCCTCGTCGAGCTCCAGCTCTCCGATCCCGCGTCGTGGACCGGCGTCGTCGCCAACGTCGGCGGCGGCCCGGCGTGCTCCGCCTCGCTCCTCGAGCTCACCGAGCTGTGTTCGGAGATCACGGGCAACGTCGTCCAGGTCTCGGCGACGCCGGAGGATCGGCCCGGGGACATCCCGTGGTACGTCACGGACTGCACGCGGCTGAACGGCCTGACCTCGTGGCGGCCGTCGTCGACCCTGCGCGGGATACTCACGGACGTGCACGAGTGGATTCGCGAGAACGAGCGCGAGCTCGGCCCGGCGCTCGCCATCGACGGAGGTCGCTGAGGTGCCGGTCGCGATCGTCACCGGCTCCGGCGGGCTGATCGGCTCCGAGTCGGTCGCGCACTTCGTCGAGGCAGGCTTCGACGTGATCGGCCTGGAGAACGACATGCGGTCGTACTACTTCGGCCCGGCCGCCTCGACCGCCCCGCAGACCGACCGGCTGCTCTCCGCGTACGGCGGGTCGTTCCGGTCGCTCGCCGTGGACATCCGCGACTTCGACGCCGTGAGCCGCGTCTTCGCCGACCACGCGGACGCGCTCGAGCTCGTGATCCACACGGCCGCGCAGCCGTCCCACGACTGGGCCGCCTCGGAGCCTCTCACCGACTTCTCCGTGAACGCGACGGGCACGATCAACCTGCTCGAAGCGACCCGCCTGCACAAGCCGGACGCGACGTTCGTCTTCACGTCCACCAACAAGGTCTACGGCGATCGGCCGAACCTGCTGCCGCTCGAGGAGCTCGAGACCCGCCTCGAGCTGCCGGTCGGGCACGAGTACTTCGACGGGATCCCGACCACGATGTCCATCGACAGCTGTCTCCACTCGCTGTTCGGCGCCTCCAAGGCCGCGGCAGATCTGGTTGTCCAGGAGTACGGCCGCTACTTCGACATGCCGACGGTCGCGTTCCGCGGCGGTTGCCTCACCGGCCCCAACCACGCCGGCGCGATGTTGCACGGCTTCCTGTCGTACCTCATGCGCTGCACCGTCACCGGCGACCAGCTACACCGTCTACGGATACGGCGGCAAGCAGGTGCGCGACAACATCCACAGCGCCGACCTCGTGCGGGCCTTCGCCGCGTTCCACGCGAGCCCGCGCGCGGGCGCGGTCTACAACATCGGCGGCGGACGAGACAACAGCTGCTCGATGCGCGAGGCGATCACGCTCTGCGAGCAGGTCGCCGGACGCGAGCTCGACTGGGAGCTCGGGCCGGACAACCGCGTCGGCGACCACCGGTGGTGGATCAGCGACCTCGCCCCGTTCATCGAGCGACTACCCCGGCTGGCGGCTCGAGTTCGACCTCGCGCGGATCCTCGCGCGAGATCCACGAAGCGAACGTCGAGAGCTGGACGACCGTCGCCGGATGAAGCTCTCCATCGTCATCCCGGCGCACAACGAGGCGGGCTCGATCGGGTCGACGCTGGCCGACATCGCGGAGCGCCTCGACGCCGAGGGCGTCGACTACGAGATCGTCGCGGTCGACGACGCGAGCAGCGACGGCACGGAAGCCGTGATTCGAGCGGCCGGCGGAACGAACGCCCGGCATCAGGTACCACCGCTCGCACAACCCGCCGGGCTTCGGCTTCGCCGTTCGCGCGGGGCTCGACGTCTACGAGGGGGACGCGGCGGTGATCGTCATGGCGGACGGATCGGACAGCCCGGAGGACATCGCGACGTACTACCGCGTGCTCTCCGAGGGCTACGACTGCGCGTTCGGATCGCGCTTCGTCCGCGGCTCGCGCGTGATCGACTACCCGAAGCCGAAGCTCGCCCTCAACCGCCTGGTCAACGTCTGCATCCGGATGCTCTTCCGTCACGGGTACAACGACACGACGAACGCCTTCAAGGCGTACCGCCGCGAGGCGATCGACACGTGTCGCCCTCTCTTCTCGAACCACTTCAACCTGACCGTCGAGCTTCCGCTCAAGGCGGTCGTCCGTGGGCACAGCTACAAGATCGTCCCGATCTCGTGGACGAACCGCAAGGCGGGCGTGTCCAAGCTCAAGCTCCAGGAGATGGGGAGCCGGTATCTCTTCGTCGTCCTCTACACGTTCCTGGAACGACATCTGGCGAAGGGGGACTACCACCGTGCAGAGCCGGAATCGTCCGGGATCCAGAACGACGAGCGCGTGCGGCCCGAAGCGCGCGCCTCCGGTCGCCTAACGGGCCGTGACCACCCGCGAGAACGTCACGGCGACGTCGCGCGCGTACCCGTGCAACCGGTCGCGATGTGCCCTGAGGGTGATCGTACGCACGGCTGACTCCGCGAGCCGTGGACGCCAATCGGCCGTCGTCATCGCGGCGAGCGCATCCCCGTCCGCGAGGTAGGGCGAGAGAAGAAAGCCGTCGGCGGCGACACCGGGTACGAGCCGGTGCTGGACCCTGCGCCCCCGGCGAGCCGTGCTTCGAGGAGAAGCACGGCAGGACGGAACGCGAGCTCCTCCACCCTGCCGAGCAGTGTCCGGCGCACGTCCATGCTGACCCAGACCGGCCCGGACGCCAGGGCCGGGACGGCGATTGCCTCCCCGAGTCTGGCGTGAACGGTGCGCAGGTGCTCCAACCTGTACCCGCGCCGCCGCGCGTCACGGAACACGAGGTACGAGCGCGTCCGCGCTTCGCAGGCGGTAGTCGGAGAGGATCGTCATCAGGTTCGGGCCGTCCTCGGACGACGGCCAGCGGCCGTCGATCGGCGCGAGATCGACGAAGATCGTGCGCGGCCGGTCGTCGCGCGCGAGCTGCCCTTCGTTGAGAGCGATGAGACGGGGGGTGTAGGCGGAGTAGCTCTGGAACACGGGACGCGAGAGGCGCCTCAACCCGTTCGCGACGAGCACGAGCTGGTCGTCCGGATAGAGATCGGCCGTGCCCGTGACGGGTGGGAGAGGGACGTTCCTGCGGATCTCCGCGAGCGCCGTCGACCATCCGACTCGACGCGACGCCTCAGCCCGACCGGGGCGCACGAAGAACGCGAGCGTCTCGTCCGACGACCGGACGATGTCGGCGACATGCTGCGCCGGGCCCGGCACCGCGGCAAGCCCCCATGCGACGACGGCGATCGCCGTCACGACAGCGATCGCCAGCGTTCGCGTCCGCGGGGCGAGCGTCGGCCGCCGGAACGCTGAACAGGGCCGCCGCGACCAGCGCGACGACCGCGACCGCGAGGAGGGCGATCGGTGTGTGCCACTCGTCCTGGCGAACGAAGCCAGCCTTGAAGGCGACGTACAGGGTCAGCGCGTACGCGCGTGCCGATCACCGGAAATCGACGACCGGACGCTCGCTCCAGCACGACCACCAGCGCCACCGTGAGCGCAGCGGCACCGAGCGCGATGCATCGCGAGCGACGTGTCTCGACCACAGCGACATCGCGGCGGTGTACCCGGCCGCGACCGACAGGCCGTTGACGGCGTAGTCGGGCACAGCCCCGAGCGGTTGGCCCGCGAGGAGCCAGAGCGCCAGCCACGCCACGGCATACGCGGGAAGCGCCGGCCCGATGCGTCGCCGCGTCGCGTAGAGCCAGGCGCTCACCAGTACGACGAGCGCGGTCCCGAGGCCGAAATACGTGAACTTGACGAGACCGAGCCATGCGAGCAGCGCGGCGAGCAACGTCGTCGCGCTCGTCAGGAGCCGCGATCGACCGGCTCCGGCCGCCGTGGCAACGAAGAGGACGGCCACCGCCATGTACGCAGCCTCGAACCCGAGGCTCACGACCAGCAGGAGCGTCGACATCCAGAGCGCAGCCCACAGCGCGCTGCGCATCGTCGCGAGCGCCACGGCGAAGGCCGCGTACCAGATCGACGCCGCCAGCACGATCCACGAAGCGAGGAGCCAGCCGAACGTCCCCGGCACGTAGGTCCTCGTCGCGACGAATCCCCAGGGGCCGTAGGTGAAGACGATGTCCTGCGCCGAACGCGAGACCGTCGAGGAACGCGAGGTGCAGCACCACCATCCACGACGGGTCGAGGTACGGCGCGTCTCCCGAAACGGCTGCGGGACGCCACGGGACGATCGTCCACAGCGCGAGGAACAGCGTCAGGACACCGGTGAGCCACCAGCCTCGCGAAGGAAGGGTCGCCGCGACGGCGTCGAGCCGGCCGCCGAGGGCTCGACGGAGCTTCTGAGACCTCCGTCGTCAACGAGTCGTCGGCTCCGTCGGTCGTCAGGCGCCGCGCGAACACGGCGGGCGCGGCGATCGCGAGCAGGGCGATGACGTAGAAGTAGTAGAAGGACATCGTCAGGTAGAAGACGTTCGAGGCCATCGTCGAGACGAGCGCCGCGGTGAGGCCCCACCCGAGCGGCCAGACGCGCGCCGAGAGCGGGTCGCCGATCGCCGCGAGCGCGCGA
This sequence comes from uncultured Actinomycetes bacterium, assembly GCA_963742525.1. Taxonomy (GTDB): domain Bacteria; phylum Actinomycetota; class Thermoleophilia; order Gaiellales; family Gaiellaceae; genus Gaiella. The sequence goes on along the minus strand of CAVUMD010000003.1, from coordinate 321,294 downwards.
CCGATGTGCCGCGTCGCTCCGGCCCGGCGGAACAGGTAGACGAGGAACGCCGCGAACACGAGCGTCCCGACGAGGCCCGTCTCGACGAACGAGGCGACGTAGAACGAGTGCGGCCCGAAGTTCGTCTTCCCCGTCTGGAACTCGTAGTAGACGGAGAACGTGTTGACGCCGAGCCCGAACAGCGGGTGCTGCGCGAGCACGTCGGGGATGAAGTCGTAGACGAGGAAGTGCGTCGACGAGCCGCGCCCCTCCGTCGAGAGTCGCGAGGTGATGACCTGCTCGAAGAACGCGGCTCTCCGCGCGAGGAACGACGAAGAGACCCGCCATGACGACCCCGAGCGGCACGAGGAACCGTGCCGTCAGGAAATGCCTGCGATAGGGGATGAGCAGCACGAGGAAGCCGCAGCCGAGGCCGAGCATCCCGCTGCGGGAGAGCGTCGCGAGCTCGACCACGAACAGAAAGCCGAGCAGCACGGCGAGCGGCGTCCGGTAGCGATGTCCTCGCTCGAGCCGCAGGTAGATCGGCAGCATCAGCACGAGCACCGCGGCGAGCTCGATCCCGAGATGGTTCGGGTCGCCCGTGAGCGCGTTGATGCGGAAGACGTTCTGGCCCTCGATCGCGCCGTAGATGTTGATCTTGCTCGCACCGCCGGTGAGCGGCTGGAGCCAGCCGGCGTCGAGGTTTCGGCCCGTGCCCTCCGCGACGGCGAGCTGGGCGACGCCGTACGCGGCGTTGGCCGCCACGCCGCCGACGAACGCGCCGAGCGTGAGCCAGTAGAACTGCACGCCGCGGCGCGCGATCAGCGAGATGCCGGCGACGAGGAACAGGAAGTGCAGGAGGAACTTCACCATCCCCTTCGCCCACTGCGCGAGCGACTGGGCCGTCTCGAGGTTGAACCACCCGATCAGGTAGACGAGCAGGAACGCGACGAAGAACGCGAGGGCGATCACGGCCGCGCGCTCGAGCCGGCCGTCGAAGCGCTCCACGCGGTAGACGAGGAACGCGAGCAGGAAGAGCCCGGTCACGACGTCGGAGAGCGACAGCGTCCCGGCGACCTCCCACTGGAGCTTCGCGAACGTGACCGAGAAGACCGTCGCGAGGAAGAGGCCCTCGAGGAAGGGCGCGCGCTCCGCGACGGCGCGCGGACGGTCGAGAGCAACGGCGGTCACGGCCGCGTCATGGTACGGCGCGCGCGGCGCGGGCTACGGCGGTTGAATCTCGAGCCACGCCTCGAGCCCGGCGCCGCGCGCCTCCGCGACGGAGCTCGCGCCCTGCGCGTACGACGTGATGCCGTCGTACAGCACCTTCCACCGTCCGCAGCCCTCCAGACGCACCTCGGCGTCGACGTAACCCACCGCCCGCACGCGCGCGAGCAGGCGCTCCGCCGCGCCGGGCGTGTCGCGGCGGCCGAAGACGAGGTCGAGCGGCTCGGTCGATCCCGGCGGCGCCAGGCGGACGCAGTCGTCGACCGACGGAAAGCGCGCCCCGTCGGCGGCGACCACGAGCGGGTACACGACGAGTGGGACGGCGACGATCGCCGCGGCGGCGATGAGGATGCGAGCCCGGGTCACGGATCCTCTCCGGCTCGCCAGACCGACGTCAGGAGCAAGGGCAGGGCGACGGCCGCGAGAAAGATCATCGAGCCCGTGTAGCGAACGATCGGGTTTCCGCCCTCGTCGGCGCTGATCGCGAGCTCCGGGAAGCCCGCGGTCGACCAGACGCCGCCTGCGAAGAAGAGGACGCCGAGGAGCGCGAGGTACCCGGCGAGGCGTCGATCGCCCCAGACGAGCGCCGCGGCGAGAGCGATCGTGGCGACCACGGGGAGCACCGACCAGCGCGCATTCGAGTAGAGGACCTCGAACGAGAGGTCGAGCGCGCCTCGGAGCCGGCCGTTGCCGAACGGCGACGACGGTGCCCCGGCGCCGATGTCGTGGCGGCCGGCCCAGATCCGCCAGGGAAGCACCGTCACCGCCACGAAGGCGGATGCCGCGGCGAGCCGAGGCCACCACCGGGGTCTCGAGAAGACGAACCCGGCCGCGAGCACCGACGCCGCCAGGAGGATGCCCTCGCGCTTCGTGTTCGCGCCCGCGGCGAGCAGCACCGCCGCAGCCGCGAGGCGCCAGTCGCCCCGGTCGCGGAGCCAGAGGGCGACGAGCAGGGCCGCGACGACGACGAGCACCTCGAGCAGGACGTCGGCCTGGGGCGCGAGCAGCCGCTCGCCGAAGCGCGGGACGACGAGGACGAGCAGCAGCGGCGGCCAGAGGAGCCAAGCCGGCGCGTGCCGATGGAGGAGCCCGGCGACGGCGGCGACCGCTCCGACGACGAGGAACCAGAACTGCACGTGCAGCGTCACGACGTCCGGGCCGCCCATCGCGTGGAAGGCCGCCGCGTCAAGGACGGGCTGCAGCGGCGGGTACGTCGCGTTCGGCGCGGTCGTGAAGACGTGCGCGTCCAGGCCGTCGAAGAAGAAGATCGCGAGGCCCTTCGGCACCCAGAAGGCCCAGGCGTCGTACTCCTGCAAGCTGCTGAGGCGCGCCGTCCGGAACAGCGCCTCGAGGAACAGGCCTGCGAGCGCGACGCTCGCCGCCGAGACGAGCAGGATCGGGCCCGCGCCGAGATGGGGCCGGCCTCCGTCGAACCCGGCGCCTCGGAGCCGGCCGGCCACGAGGCCGGCCGCTGTGAGAACGACGAGCGAGAGCACGACCACCACGGCCCCGAACGGAACACCCGCGACGAGGAGCGCCGTCCAGAGGACGCCGAACGCCGCGAGGCCGAGCAGGTACCCGAGCCCGGCGAGCCGGAGCAGGCCGCCCCACGTGCGAAACGCGAGCGCCCCCAGAGCAGCGACAGCCCGACGACGGCGTACGCGACGTTCAGCGCGGCGAGCCCGGCAAGCGCACGCACCGTCACGACGGTCGCCTCAGGATCGCGAGTGCGTCGGGCGAGTCCTCCCAGACGACCTGCGCGTCGGGATAGGCGCTCCGGTCGCAGGCGAAGCAGAGGATCCACGGCGCGTTCGGATCCATCTGGCGCGGCAGGAGGAAGTACCGCATGTAGTTCGCCACCGAGTCGGGGATCGCGAGGACGCTCCAGCCGGGCTGCCTCGGGCCGACCGAGACGGCGAACGTTCCGTCCTCCGGGATCCGACCGCGCGCCTCCATCGCGATCGCCTGCGCGGGCAGCACCGAGTTGCCACCGCCGAGCGCGCGGTCGATGTTGTCGAGCCGGGCGTTCGCACGGGCCGACCGATTCGCGTCCGCGAACGCGTGTGGATAGAGCCACGCCAGCGCGACGAGCATGACAGCGACGCAGAAGAGGACGACGATCCGCCCGAGTGCCCCTGGTGCGCCGAAGAACCGTTCGAGCGCTTCGTCGATCAGTCGAGCGTAGCGCGCAGCACGGCCGCCATCTCCTCGACGCGGGTGCGCCGCGAGAGACGGTCGCGCCATTCGGGCGAGAGCTCGACGTCGGGAAGCCCCCCGTCCCGCCAGCGCGCGTGGAGCTCCTCGAGCGCGGCGCCGGATCGCCGCAGGGTCGTCGGGCGCGGCCACGACGCCCGCTCCCGTCTCGCGGATCAGCTCGGCCGCGGCGCCGTCCGGCGGGACGGCTGCCAGGATCGGCCGGCCGACCGCGACGTACTCGAACACCTTGCCCGAGAGGACGCCCTTGCCACGGCCGCCCTGCCTCGGGGATGAGGAGCAGCAGCGCCTCCGAGTCGCGTTGCAGCGCGAGGGACTCGGCGCGCGGCGCGTAGGGCAGGAGCTCCAACCGGTCGCCGAGCCCGAGGCCTTCCGCCCACTCGCGGTCGGCGTCGCGGAAGTCGCCGAGGAAGCGCGCGACGACGTCGAGCCCCGAGTCGGCGAGCGCCTGCAGGAACGGCCGCGGGTCGCGCCGCCCGAAGAAGCTTCCCGTGTGCGTGATCCGAAAGCGGTCCGACGGATGCCGCTCGAGCCCGGCGACGTCGTCGAAGTCGGCGCCGTTCGGGATCGTCACGACCGGCCCCTTCGGCTCGAGCGAGCGCGTCTCCTCGCTGATCGCCTCGGAGACGCACGTGATCGCGTCGGCGCGCGAGGCGACCAGCCTCGCGACCCGCTCGTGCAGCGCCGCCTTCGCCTTCGTCGCCGTCGTGTCGGCGCGCCGGTGCGCGTGCGAGACGAGGGAGTCGCGCAGGTCGGCCACCCAGCGAACGCCGGTCGCCCGCGCGATCGCCGCAGCGATCAGGTGCGTCGAGGGAGGCGGCGAGGTCGAGACGACGACGTCGATGCCGTGCTCGCGCACGAGACGGATCCCGGCCGGGATCGCCGTGACCGCCCAGGTCGCGTTCTCGTCGGGCACGACGAGGCGGCGCAGCTGGAGCCGCGCCCGCGTCATCGCGCGCTCGAGCCCCTGTGTCCCGGCGAGCACCTCGGCCGGCTTGCCGCCGGAGACGCCGACGTAGCGCGCTCGGTGCACCCACGCCTGCGACGGCATCTTGAGACCCTCGTCGCGGTGGAGCCAGCGCGGGTCGTCCGGAGCGAGGACATGCGTCTCGATCCCCATCGCCGGGAGGTACTGCGCCAGCTTGAGCGGGCGCTGAACACCGCCTCCGCCGGCGGGTGGGAAGTAGAAGCTGACGATCAGCGCCTTCACGGCCGCGATCGTAGTGACCGCCTTCAGAGCCGGTAGAGCACCCAGCGCTCGTCGCGGAAGGCGACGGGGAGGTCCGGCGCAAGCTGCGGGAAGCGGTCACGGTCGACGAGGAGCCACGTCGCCCCGCAGGCGCGCGGGATCGCGAGGTCGCCCGTGCGCACGAAGCGGCGGAACTCGCGGACGCGCTCCCGCGGGCGGTTGGCGACCGTGTCGGCGACGTGGCCGGGCGAGTTGACGCAGACGCGGACCGGCGCGACGGCGCCGAGGCGGTAGCTGGCCTCCGGAGACGAGTACACGATCGCGCCCACCGGGACGTCGTCCCGGACGACGGCCACGAGGCCGGGCGAGAGCGGACTCGCGCGGCGCGACTCGGAGGAGCTCCAGTGGGTGAGCCCGTGCGCGTACGTCGGCACCAGAAGGAGAACGGACGCGAGCGCGGCCGTGCGCTCGAGCGGCGGGCGGCGCCGCAGCCCGAGCCCGAGGGCGACGACGGCGCCGGCCACGGCGATCCACGTCGCCCACGCCGGCCCGCCGTGCTCGAGCGTGTAGCCGAAGTCGCCGGGATACGCGAGCTGGAAGACGATCCCGGCCGCGAGCGCGAGCGGCGCAACGGCGATACCGATCAGACGCGCGAGGACGCCGATCCCACCCGCGAGCGCGAAGGCGAGCGGCAGGAACCCTGCCAGCCGCCGCGACTGCGAGAGCGAGACGACGTCGGAGAACGGCGTGAAGAGCCAGGGGACGAGGCAGACGACGAACACGGCGAGCGATCCCCCGACGACGTACGCCGCCCAGCGGCGGCGGGAGGCGAGGCCCGCGAGCGGGAGGAGCAGCAGGGCCGCGACCGCGATACCGCCGGTTCGGCCGAAGAGCTCGGGAACGACGGAGAACCGGTCGGCCGTGCCGTGCAGCTGCCCCGCGTACTGGTCGAATCCCCGCGCGCGCTCGCTCGCGTCCGGGTTCACCGACGCCGTATCGGCGACGACGGGCAGGAGCCAGGCGACGAAGACCGCGGCGGGAGCGACGAGCGCGGCAAGCGCCAGCCCGCCGGACGCGGCGTCGCGCCGCTCCCAGAGCCAGCGGACGGCGACGAATCCCGCGAACGGCAGCCAGAGGAACACCGCGTACGTCGGGTGGACCGCGACGAGCGCGAGCGACGCCGCAGCGGCCGTCGCGAGCAGGGCCGGTGTCGGGCGGCGCACCGCCTCGAGCGCGAGCGCGAGCGCCGCCGGGACGAGGAGCTGACGTGACGCGGTCGCGGGCAGTGCGAGCGCCGTCAGCGCGCCGGCGTGCCCCGGCGCCATCGCGACGAGCGCGACGCCGGCGGCGGCCGACGTCGCAGCCGGTACCGCGCGGCGGAACAGCGCCCAGCCAGCCTCGTAGGCGACGAGCACCGCGAGCGGGGCCAGCACCGTCGGGCCGTGGAGCACGACGTCCACCGGATCCGCGCCCGACACCTTCGCTATCAGCGCGAGGAAGCCGTGCCAGAGCGGGAACGCGTAGCCGGGGTGCAGGCCGCCGTCCGGGAACTCGTTCGTGCTCCCGAGCGAGAGGTCGCCGAACGCGAGCAGCTTCTGGATCCGCGCGAGGTGGAAGAATCCGTCGCCGCCGACGTGCCCCGCGACGTGCCAGAGGAGAAGCCCGAGCAAGGCCCCCGCGGCGAACACGGCCCCGAGGTGGGGGAGCTCGTGTCGACTGGACACATCGTCGCTCCGGCGGCCGCGCACGATGCCGACCGCGAGCGCGCCCGCGCCCGCGAGCAGCAGGAGAACGAGCGTCAGCGTGAGCGACCCGTGGACGACGAACGTCACGGCGAGCGCCGCGAACACGAGCGCCAGGGCCCACGCGAGCGTGGCCGAGACGCCGCGGACTCCGAGCGTCCGGGCGAGGAGCGCGCCCGGCGCCAGGACGACGGCGAGCCCGAAGACGAGCTGGAGCAGGAGCCAGAGGCCGCTCATCGCCGCCTGTTCGGCCTCATCCCGCGAGCAGCCTGTCGACGTCGCCCGAGCCGAGCCAGGAGGCTGCCTCGCGGTAGAGGCGGCCGCGCTCGCCGCGGTACAGCCGGCCGCGCACGAGGAGCGAGGTGCGCAGGAGCTTTCGCGCCTTCTCCGCCTCGCCGGGCCGTCCGTGGAGCGACAGGTAGCGCAGGTGCCCGCGGACGTTCTCGCGGAACATGCGCCCGCCGTGCGCCGCCCCGCCGACGTGGACGCACCGCGCCGTCGGCGTGAACAGCACGTTCCACCCCGCATCGGTCGCGCGGCGCATCCAGTCGACCTCCTCGCTGAAGAGGAAGTAGCGCTCGTCGAACGGCCCGACCTCGTCGTAGGCGCTGCGTCGCAGGAGGAAGCAGGCGCCCATGACCCACTCCACCTCGCGCTCGCTCTCGTGGTCGAAGCCCGCGCCGTAGAACGCGTTCAGCGCGCGCGAGCCCGGCGCGAGCTTGCGGAGGTAGAGGTACTCCGTCGCGAGCCGCCAGGTCGTCGGGAAGCCGCGCACGGAGCGCTGGAGCGACCCGTCCGGGTTGAGCAGCCGCGGCCCGACCGCCGCGGCGCGCGGGTGCCGATCGGCCGCGTCGACGAGGCGTGCGAGCGCGTCCTCGACGAGCCACGCGTCGGCGTTCAGGACGAGCACGTGCTCGGCGTCCGCCTCGGCGATACCGCGGTTCCATCCCGCGGCGAGGCCGCGGTTTCGCTCCTCGATGACGCGGACCCCGCGGAAACCGCTCGCGCACGGCGTCGGGCGTCCCGTCCGACGAGCCGTTGTCGACCACGATCGTCTGCGAGCCGGCGACGCTCGCCAGGCACCGCTCGATCCAGGGCAGCGCGTCGTACGTGACGACGACGCACGCGACGCGCGAGCGGCCGTCAGCCATGCTCCAGCCGCGGGCGCGAGCCGCCGTGGAAGCCCTCCCACAGCAGGATGGCCGCGCCCGGCACCGCCAGCGCGGTGGTGACGAGGAAGAAGAGGAAGCCGGACGCGAACGCCTGGTCGGCCGGGACACCGACGCTGCCGAGAAAGCTCACGAAGAACGCCTCCCGCACGGCGATCCCGTTGAGCGTGAACGGGACGAGCAGGACGAGGAAGAAGAGCGGGCCCATCACGTAGTAGATGCGCGGGCCGAGGTCGATCCCGACCGCCTTCCCTGCCGCCCAGATCGAGAGGACGCGCACGGCCTGGATCGCCGTCGTGAAGACGAACACCCCGATGAGCAGTCGCACGTGTCCGCGGAAGTGGTGGACGCCGTCGTAGAACGCGCGCATGGGGCGGTCGAGCCGGAAGCGCGCGAGGAGCGGCTGCGTCCGCGCGAGCAGCGGACGCGCGGAGCGGGCGAAGAACAGGAACATCAGGACGAGCGTCCCGAGCACGAAGGCGCCCTCGAGCCACAGGTAGGCGCTGACGTCGTACGTGCCGATCGCGAGGACGAACCCGATCGCCCCGAGCAGCACCGTGCCGGCACCGCCGAGCCCGCGCTCGAGCAGGATGATCGACGTGACGTCCGCCGTCCGGCCGGGATGGCGCTTTGCCGTCTCGAAGACGCGCATCGCGTCGCCGCCGATCGACGTCGGCAGCACCTGGCTCGCGCTGTACGAGACGAAGTACGCCCGCGTCAGCCACCAGAAGCGGTCGTCCATCCGCTGCGCGCGCATCAGCCACTGCCAGCGGAGGGCCATCGGCAGCGCGGTGCCGATCATGATCGCGACCGCGAGCGCGAACCACCACGGGTCGGCGTCGAGCAGCGTGTCGACGATCTCGTGGATGTCGACCTTCCAGACGAGGTACGCGATCGCGAGCCCCGTGACGACGAGCGTCAGCCCGATCCGGACCGACCGCCGCCTCATGCCGTGAAGCGGTCGTGGACGCGCCGGAGCGCGTCCAGAACGTCCGCGAGGTCCTCCGCCGAATGCGCCGGGGAGAGCGGCAGCGAGAGCACCTCCTCGCCGGCGCGCTCGGCGACCGGGAGCCGCGGCTGCGACGGGTACCGCTCGCGGAACCACGTCAGCGTGTGGACGGGGAGGAAGTGGATGCTCGTCGCGATCCGCTCGTCGGCGAGGGCGCGCTGGTAGCCGTCGCGGGTCGCTCCGGCGGCGTCGGGATCGACGCGGACGGCGTACAGATGCAGGGCATGGGTGTCCCGCGCGTCGCGTGCGAGCGGCGTGAGGCCCTCGAGGCCGACGAGCCCGTCGTCGTACTGCGCGAACTGCCGCGCCCGGACCTCGGCGTGGTGCTCGACCCGGTCGAGCTGGACGAGCGCGATCGCGGCGAGGACGTCGGAGAGGTTCGCCTTGAAGCCGGGCGTGACCTGGTCGTAGCGCGCCCCGTCGCCGCGGCGGGTGAGCCGCATGCTCCGGATCGCCTCGGCGACGTCGTCGCGGTTCGTCGCGACGAGGCCGCCCTCCCCCGCGGCGACGTTCTTCGTCGCGTAGAGGGAGAAGCAGGTCGCATCCGAGAGCCCGCCGAGCTTGCGGCCCCGATACCGGCTCTCGAAGGCGTGCGCGGCGTCCTCGACGACGGGGATCCCGAGCGCGTGGATCGGGTCGAGGTCGCAGGGTTGCCCCGCGAGGTGGACGGGGAGGATCGCCTTCGTCCGCTCGGTGACGAGCGCCGGCAGGAGCGACGGGTCGAGGTTCAGGTCGTCCTCGCGCACGTCGCAGAAGACGGGGGTCGCGCCCGTGTGCTCGATGACGTTCGCGGTCGCGGGCCAGGTGATCGGCGACGTGATCACTTCGTCGCCGGCGCCGACGCCGAGCGCGAGCAGCGCGAGGTGCATCGCGGCGGTGCCCGAGCTGACCGCGAGCACGTGCTCCGCCTCGAGGTACGCGGCGCAACGCTCCTCGAGCAGTGCGGCCCGGGGACCGGTCGTCAGCCACCCCGAGCGCAGCGTCTCGGCGACGGCGGCGACCTCCTCCTCGCCGATCGCGGGCGGCTGGAAGCCGAGCGGGGAGCTACGACGCGTCCGCATCGACCCGGAAGCGTACGGCGTCCGCCGCACGGCGCCCCCGCTCCAGCGCGTCGTCGCGGTCCGCCCCCGTGACCAGCACGGCGCCGGCGCGGTCGGCTCCGCGCCGCAGCGGCCCGAAGACGTGACCCGGGCGGCGGTAGACGCGCACCCAGCGCAGTCCCTGCAGGGCCTCCGCGTCCGCGACGCCTTCGACCTCGACGAGGCGCCCGACCGGCGGCACGAGGAAGACGACCGCCGCCCCCTGTCCCTTCGCGCCGCGTCCTCGTGCCTGGCACGACGACATGTCGTCGTCGAGCGCGAAGGACACCGCGAGGGCGTTGAGGTCGACTCCGGTCGCCGCCGCGCACAGCTCGGCGTCGTGGCCGCCGCCGAGCCGGGCGGCGACCTCCATCACCACCGGCCCGGCCGCGCCGAGGCGGAGCTGGGTGTAGGACGGGCCGTTGCGGATCCCGACCGCTGCCACCGCCGCACCGGCCGCGTCGACGGCCGCGGTCGTGTCGTGACGCGACGGCCACACGTGGGCGAGCGCGACGCCGAAGGCCGGAGGCTCGGCCGTCAGGCGGTCGGTCACCGTGAGCGGGACGAAGCGCCCGTCGACCGACACGGCGTTGACGGTCACCTCCGGCCCTTCGACGTGCTCCTCCACGAGCACCGCGCCGCCGCGGGACTCGGCGAGCGCGGTTGCCAGCGCGGCCTCGAGCTCGCCGGGCGAGCGCACGAGCGCGAGCCCCCGCTGGCCCTGCCGGTCGGGCGCCTTCACGACGAGGGGGAACGGCAGCTCCGCCTCCCGCGGGTCGAGCTCCCGCGCATGCGGGACGCCGGCCGCGGCGAACGCCTCCCGTTGGCGCGCCTTCGACGTGACGATGGACCCGGTCCGGGCAGTGATCGGGTGCGCGAGCCCGATCCGCTCAGCGACGCGCGCTGCGATCCCGACCGGCCAGTCCGCACCCGGCGAGACGATCCCGTCCACGTCGCGCGCCCGCGCGAGCCGGTCGACCGCCTCCTCGTCCTCCGACGAGATGATCGCGCGCTCGTCCGCCAGCACGAACCCCACGGCCTGCGGGTCACGGTCGACCGCGATCACGTGCACGTCGTCTCTCCCGTGGGCCGCCTCGAGCAGCCCGAGCTGCGCGGGCCCGGCGCCTAGGACGAGGAGACGCCGACGCGCCCGAGAACGCCCCGCCACCAGGCCTCGTTGTCGCGGTACCAGGCCACGGTGCGCCGCAGCCCTTCCTCGAACCCGATCGAGGCCCGCCAGCCGGTGAGCCGCTCGAGCTTGTCCGTCGAGCCGATGTGGCGGTCGACCTGCCCCGGGCGCTCGTCGACGTACACGGTGGCGCCGTCCGGCTCGCCGACCGCTTCGAGCACGAGCCGGGCGATCTCGTTCACCGAGATGTCGGTGCCCGTCGCCACGTTGACCACCTCGCCCGCGACGCGATCGAGCGGCGCGTCGATCAGCGCCTCGATCGCCGACGACGTGTCGTCGACGTAAAGCCAGTCCCGGCTCGCCGTCCCCTCCCCGTGGATCGTCAGCGCCTCGCCTGCGAGCGCCTGCGTGACGAACCGCGGCACGACCTTCTCCGGATGCTGCCGCGGGCCGTAGTTGTTGAACGGCCGCACGATCACGATCGGGAGCCCGTAGGTGACCCGGTAGCTGTAGGCGAGCCGGTCGCCGCCCGCCTTCGTGGCCGCGTAGGGGCTGCGCGGGTTCAGCGGATGCTCCTCGTCCATGGGGTCGCGCTCCGCCGTGCCGTAGACCTCGCTCGACGAGATCAGCAGGAAACGCTCGACGGGCGTCTCGCGGATCGCGTCGAGCAGGATCTGCGTGCCCTCGACGTTGGTCGTGACGAACTCCGATGCGCCCTCGAGGATCGACTTCTCGACGTGCGACTCGGCGGCCGCGTTGACGATCACGTCGACGCCTCCCACCACCTCGCGCACCAGCCCCGCGTCGCGGATGTCCCCGTGCACGAACTCGAGCCGCGGGTGGCTCATCACCTCGGCGAGGTTCTCGAGATTGCCCGCGTAGGTGAGCGCATCGAGCGAGATCACATCGTGTTCGCTGTGCGCGAGCAGGTGGCGGATCAGGTTCGACGGGATGAACCCCGCGCCGCCGGTGACCAGCACCCTGCTCATCGACCCATCCTTTCAACCGTCGGCCCGAACACGATGCGCCGCGGCCGGAGGCCGGCTTCGCCGGCCGGGAGGCCCACGCCGGTGCGCCGGTGCGCAAACCGGAAGAAGGGGGCCCGTGGGGGAGACATGGTTTCCCCCACGTCAAAGCTCCCTGTCGACGAGGTAGAGGGGTCGGTGCTCCACGACGCGCTGGATTCTGCCGAGATGCTCGCCGACGAGGGCGAGGATGAAGCCCTGCACGCCGAGCACGGCCACGACGAGCGCACCGAGCAGGAGCGGGCCCGGGAAGTCCGAGTTCGTGATCCAGTAGACGAGCCCGTAGATGCCGAGCGCGAGCGACGCGAGCGAGCAGATCGAGCCGAGGACGATCCCGGCCGTCTGGATCGGCTGCGGCCAGAAGCCGGCCAGCACGTGGAGCGCGAGGCGTGTGAGACGAAGCGGCGTGTAGCTCGACGCGCCCTGTCGGGGGGCGTGGCCGACGTCGACCTCGACGACGGTCGCGCCCCCCGAGAGCACGAGCGCCTTCGTGAACTTCTGCCGGCCGATCGCGCCGAGCATCGGCTCGACGGCGTCGCGCCGGTAGGCGTTGAACGCGCAGCCGAAGTCCGAGATGTGGACGCCCGTGAACCGGCGGAGCATGCCGTTGATGAGCCTCGACGGCAGCGTCCGGCCCCACGAGTCGTGGCGCGCGGCCCGGCGGCCGCTGGCGACGTCGTATCCCGCCTCGACCGCCTCGACGAGCCGCGGAACGTCCTCGGGCGGGTTCTGCAGATCGCCGTCCATCGTCACGACGATCCGCCCGCGTGCGCGGGAGAGCCCCGCATGCATCGCCGGATGCTGGCCGACATTGCGCTTGAGCCGCACAGCGCGGACGTGCGCGTCGCCGTCGTGGATCCGCTCGAGGGACGCGAACGTCCCGTCCGTCGAGCCGTCGTCGACGTAGAGCACCTCGTACGCCCGGCCGAACGCCGCGAGCGTCGTCGTCAGCCGCTTGTGCAGCTCCTCGAGTGTCGCGCCTTCCTGGAAGAGCGTCACGACGACGGAGAGCTCTGGCGCGCCTCCCGCGTCGCTCTCCCCCACCGCGGCTTCGCGCACGTGCGTCTCGCTCATCGGGAGGCTGAGCGTACCTCGCGCAGGCGCCACTAGCCTTCGGCCGATGGGCTGGGAGCCGGGCGACGTCATCGTGCACCGGGAGGTCTGGCGCGGGACGCCGTGGCAGGCGTCCCCCGTCGTCGTGGTCGACGACACGCCGGGGCTGCTCGCGACATACATTCCCGAGGAGGCGCCGTTCGCCTTTCCTCCGAGCGCGGACGGTCGCCCGCATCCCTGGGCAGGGCGTGGGCACTGGAGTGGTCACGGCGTGCTGGTCCTGCGACGTCCCGGCGAGGCCTACTCGGTCTGGCACTTCTGGGACGGCCCCGAGCGCCGCTTCGTCGGCTGGTACCTCAATCTCGAGGAGCCGTTTCGGCGCACCTCCATCGGCTACGACACGCAGGACCTCGAGCTCGACGTCTGGATCCCGACGGGCGAGCCGTGGCGCTTCAAGGACGAGGAGAAGCTCGACGAGCGTGTCGCCGACGGGCGCTACACGCGCGGAGCAAGTCGCGGCGACACGGACGCTCGGGAAGGCGATCGGCGCAATGCTCGACCGCGGCGAGCGCTGGTGGGCCGAGTGGTGGACGTCGTTCGAGCCGAACCGAGCCTGGCGCGCCCCTGCCTTTCCGGACGGATGGGAGAAGGCGCCCGTGCCACCGGCGCCTCCTCCCACCGCCTACCGGCTGCTCTCGCCCTAGGCGGCCTCGGCGAGAGGCTCCATCTCCTCGACCGGCTGTCGGCGGATCCGGCCGGGCATCGCGAACGCCGCCACCGCGCCGAGTGCGACGACACCTGCGCCGATCAACACCGCCGCGTTCATCCCGTTCGAGAACCCCTGGGCCGACCCGTAGCCGCCGACGTGCGAGAACACGGCGGCGAGGACTGCGACGCCGAACACGCCGCCGAGCTCGCGGATCGCGTTGTTCGCGCCGGACGCCTGCCCCTCCTCGCTCGGCCTGACGGCCGAGAGGACGACGTTCGCGATGGGCGCGAAGAAGAGGCCCATGCCGACTCCGGCGAGGACGAACGGGGCGATCAGCTCCGAGTAGGGAACCGTCGGCGTCGAGACGAGCCCGATCCACGCGAGCGCGGACGCCTGCAGCGCGAGGCCCGTGCCGATGATCAACCTCGGGCTGACCCGGTCGGACAGGGCACCGGCGATCGGTGCGATGAACATCGGCGCGATCGTCCACGGAAGGATCCGCAGCCCGCTCTGGAGGGGCGAGTACCCCTGGATGGAGACGAAGAACTGTGCGAGCAGGAAGATCGAGCCGAACATCCCGAAGAACATCAGGAACGACGCGCCGTTCGCGAGCGCGAAGCTGCGCGACCGGAAGAACCGCATGGGCAGCATCGGCCTGCTCGCCCTGAGCTCCCACGCGACGAACGCGGCGACGAGGACGGCGCCGGCGGCGAGCGAGCCGACGATCTCCGCGCTCGCCCAGCCCTGCGCGTTCCCGCGGACGAGGCCCCACACGATCCCGAACAGCCCCGCGCTCGCGAGCGCGACGCCTGGGAGATCGAGTCGACCGGCCGGCCCCCGGCTCTCCTCGAGGCGCCGCAGCGCAAGCGGGACGAGGACGAGGCCGATCGGCACGTTGAGCCAGAAGATCCAGTGCCAGGAGATTCCCTCGACCACCGCGCCGCCGACGAGCGGCCCGAAGGCGATCGCCAGTCCCCCGACGCCGCCCCAGGCGCCGAGCGCGAGCCCGCGCTTCGCCGGGGGCACGGCCGCGCTGAGCAGCGTGAGGGTGAGGGGCATCACGATCGCGCCGCCGAGGCCCTGGACGGCACGCGCGACGTTCAGCGCCTCCACGCTCGGCGCGAGCGCGGCGGCGACCGACCCGAGCGTGAAGACACCGAGCCCGATGGCGAACATCCGCCGTCTGCCGAAGCGGTCGCCGAGCGCAGCACCGGTCAGGAGCAGCACCGCGAACGTGAGGGTGTAGGCGTTCACCGTCCATTCGAGTTGCTCGAGCGAAGCGCCGAGATCGGCCCTGATCACCGGGAGCGCGGTCGTCACGACGAGGTTGTCGAGCGAGACCATGAAGAGCGCGACCGACGTGATCGCGAACGTCCAGAGTGTCGTATGTCTGCGTGTGGTCATCGATCCTCCGATAACTATGTTGTGATCAGTCACTCTCTTCCGTGGACAAGAGAAAAGGTCGTCACGAGCCCTCGCCGGCGGCAGCCGCGAACGCGTCGGCGCCGATCGCCCCCTCGAGCAGGCGGCGCGCCCAGGGCTCGCGACTGCTCCAGAGGTCCATGGCCGCGGCCACGTTGAGGAGCATCCCTCCCGCGAACCAGCTCGCGACCACCGCCTCGTCCTGGCCGGACACGGTCTCCACGAAGAGGTGCAGTTTTCCGTAGCCCGCGCGCATCGCGTCCCGCACGTCGGGGTCGTCACAGGCGGCATACCCCTCCATCTGCGCGAGGAGCCGCGTCCGGTCGGTGGTCACCATCGCGACGTATGCCTTGCCCATCGCGTCGAGCGCCTCCTGCCCCCGCTCCTCGCCCGCCGCCTGGCGGAAGAGCTCGAGGGTGTCGGCCAGACAGCGCTCGATCGTTGCCAGGAAGAGCTTCTTCTTGGTACCGAAGAGGCGGAACAGATAGGGCTGGGAGATCCCGGCCGCCGCGGCGATCTCCTCGGTCGAGGTGCCGTGAAGACCGCCGCGCGCGAACGCATCGAGCGCGGCGGCGAGAACCGCCTCCCGACGCTGCTCCGCCGTCTGCCTGGGAGTACCGGACATATGTGAGTGATAACTCACAATCTTTCTGCTGTCAAGGGTTCGCCGCCTGGTGTCGAACCACACTGCGGGCATCGAGGCCGTCGTGTGGTTGTCTTCCGCGCATGGAGGTCTTCCGGCCGTCGACGCTCGAGGAGGCGCTCCGCCTGAAGGCGGAGCATCCCGAGGCGCGGCCGATCCAGGGCGGGACGGACGTGCTGGTCGAGCTCACCTTCGGGCACTCGCGGCCCGACGCGCTCCTCGACCTCAGCGAGCTCGCGGAGCTCCGCGGCTTCACCGACGTGAACGGCGTGCTTCGGCTGGGCTCGGGCCTCACGTACACGGAGGCGATGCAGGCGGCGCTCGCCGCGCGGCTGCCGGCGCTCGCAGAGGCGTCCCGCACCGTCGGCTCGCCGCAGATACGCAACCGCGGGACGATCGGCGGCAATCTCGGCACCGGGTCGCCCGCAGGCGACGCGCTGCCGCCTCTTCTCGCCGAGCGGGCGGACGTCGAGCTCGCGAACGTGCGCGGCACGCGGACACTGGCGCTCGAGGACTTCCTCCTCGGCGTCAAGCGGACGGCGCTCGCGCCCGACGAGCTGGTCACCGCGATCCACGTGCGCCCGAGCGGTGGCGCTCAGACCTTCGCGAAGGTCGGCCCGCGGAACGCCATGGTGATCGCGATCTGCTCGCTCGCCGTCGTCGTCGACACGGCCGAGGGCGAGGTGCGGGCCGCGTTCGGCTCGGCCGCCGTCACGGCGAAGCGCGTCAGCGTGCCGCTCGCCGATGCGGCAGAGCTTCCCGACCGCATCGCGGAGTCGGCCGCACCGATCGACGACGTGCGCGCGACCGCGGACTACCGGCGTCATGCCCTCCGCGTCCTCGCCTCGCGGACGCTCGAGAGGTGCCTCCGCTCGTGAGGGTCTCGCTGACGGTCAACGGCGAGCGACTCGAGGCGGACGCCTGGGGCGGCGAGAGCCTCCTCACGTTCCTGCGCGACACGCTCGAGCTGCCGGGCTCGAAGAACGCCTGCGAGCAGGGCGAGTGCGGCTCGTGCTCTGTCCTCTTCGACGGAACGCTCGTCTGCTCGTGCCTCGTGCTCGCGGCGCAGGCGGAGGGGCACGAGATCGTCACGGTCGAGGGGCTCGCGCGCGGGGACGCGCTGCATCCGGTGCAACAGGCGTTCGTCGACGCGGGCGCCGTCCAGTGCGGCTTCTGCACGCCCGGGCTCGTCGTCGCCGTCGCCGACCTCCTCGACCGCGTCCCGCACCCCTCCGACGACGAGATCCGCGAGTCGCTCTCGGGGAACCTGTGCCGCTGCACGGGGTACGTGAAGATCTTCGACGCCGTCCGGATCGCCGCGGAGCGGACGTGAGCGTCACCACCGAGCGCCGGCTCACTGTCGGCAGGATCGGCGAGCGGTTGCTCCGAGACGACGCCGTGCCCAAGGTCACGGGTGAGTTCGCCTATGCGAGCGATCTCTCTGCGCCGGGGATGCTGTGGGGCGACACCCTGCGCAGCCCGCACGCGCACGCGCGGATCGTCTCGATCGACCTGAGCGCCGCGCTGGGCCTCGACGGCGTCCACGCGGTGCTGACGCACGCCGACGTCCCGGGGGCGAAGCTCTACGGGCTCGAGTTCGCCGACCAGCCGGTGCTCGCGATCGACCGCGTGCGCTACGTCGGCGAGCCGGTCGTCGTCGTCGCGGCCGAGCGCCCGGAGCAGGCGCGGCGTGCGCTCGAGGCGATCGTCGTCGAGTACGAGCCGCTCGAGCCGGTCGTCGACATGGAGCGCGCGCTCGAACAGGAACCGCTCCACCCCGAACGGCCGACGATGGGACACGGCTACCGCGACGACGCCCGCCCCAACGTCGTCCGGAACATCGTCATCCGCCACGGCGATCCCGACACGCCGGGAGACGTCGTGGTCACCGGGACCTACGAGGTCGGCATCCAGGATCAGGCCTTTCTCGGCCCCGAGTCGGGCCTCGCGGTGCCGGACGGCGAGGGCGGCATCGACATCCACGTTGCGACGCAGTGGCTCCACGTCGACCGCGACCAGGTGGCGCCGTGCCTCGCCTTGCGCCCCGAGCAGGTACGGCTGCACCTCGCCGGCGTCGGCGGCGCCTTCGGCGGCCGCGAGGACCTCTCGATGCAGATCCACGGCGCGCTGCTCGCGCTGCACACCGGCCGTCCGGTGAAGATGGTCTACGACCGCGCCGAGTCGTTCACGGGCCACGTCCATCGGCACCCGGCGCGGATTCGGTGCGAGCACCGCGCCACGGCCGACGGGAGGCTCACGTGCGTCCGGATGGAGATCCTGCTGGACGGCGGCGCGTACGCCTCGAGCTCGACGGCGGTCGCCTCGAACGCCGCGTCGTTCGCGCTCGGCCCCTACCGTGTCGACAACGCGCTGATCGAGGCGACGGCGGTGTACTCGAACAACCCGCCCTGCGGGGCGATGCGCGGCTTCGGCGCGGTGCAGACGTGCTTCGCCGGCGAGGCGCAGATGGACCTGCTCGCCGCAGAGCTGGGCATCGATGCCGTCGAGCTACGGCTCCTGAACGCGCTCGAGCCCGGGGACATCCTGCCGACGGGCCAGGTCGTGACCGGCTCGTTGCCCACGCGCGAGGTGATCCGGCGGGCCGCCGCGATCCCGCTGCCCCCGGACGAGACGCTGCCGCGCGACCCGCTGCGGCTCCCCGGCGGCGCGGGCAACACGACGACGGGCGAGGGCGTCCGGCGCGGCGTCGGGTTCGCGCTCGGCTTCAAGAACATCTGCTACTCGGAGGGCTTCGACGACTACTGCACCGCCCGCGTCCAGCTGCGTGCCGACGGGAGCGCCGTCGTGCACTCGGCCGTCGGCCGAGGTCGGACAGGGCGTCGTCGGCGTGATCCTCCAGGTCGCGCGCACCGAGCTCGGCACCGACGACGTGACGCTCGCGCCGCACACGACCGGCGCGGTCGGCTCGGCGGGCTCGGCGTCCGCCTCGCGCATGACGTGGATGGCCGCGGGCGCCGTCCGTGACGCGTGCCGCGCGGCGCTCGAGGAGCGCGAGCGGCTCGGGGGCGGCGAGGTCGACGTGGAGCGCGTGTACCGGCATCCGCGGACGACGCCCCTCGATCCGGAGACCGGACAGATCACCGGCGACCGTGCCCATGTGGCACTCGCGGTGTCCGCGATGCGCGTCGTCGTGGAGGTCGACGTCGAGCTCGGGCTCACACGCGTCGTCTGGGTCGGCACGGCCCAGGACGTCGGCAAGGCGATCAACCCGCTCGCGGTCGAGGGCCAGATCGAAGGAGGCACGGCACAGGGCCTCGGGCTCGCGCTGATGGAGGAGCTCGTCACCCGCGACGGCGTGATCCTGAACGCGAGCTTCACCGACTACCTGCTGCCGACGGCGCTCGACATGCCGCCCGTCGCGATCGAGCTCGTCGAGGTGCCCGAGCCGGACGCGCCCTACGGCGTCAAGGGCGTCGGTGAGCCCCCGACGGTCGTCTCCACGGCGGCGATCCTCTCCGCCGTGCGCGCGGCGACCGGCCGTCCGCTGACGCGCGTCCCGGTGCGCCCGGACGACATCTGCCTATGACGTGGGGGAAACCATGTTTCCCCCACGAGCCCCCTTCTTCTCGGTGATGACCCGCTCGAGCACTGGCTAGCCTCCCGGCCGGCAAAGCCGGCCTTCGGCCGCCAACCGCGGCGCCGCCGCGAGGATGCCTTCGAACTCCATGGCTCAGGCGTAGCGAGCCAGGGCCGTGCTGACGCGGTCGACCTCGTCCTCGGTCATGGTGGTCGCGAAGGGAAGCGCAAGCGCCCGCTCGAACGCCGCGTCCGCGCCGGGAAACGCACCGCGATCGCGGTACGCGGAGAGGCGATGGACGGCGTACGTGCCGATCTGCGCCTCGATCCCCTCTGCCCGCAGGGCCGCGAGCGCCTCGTCGCGCCGGTCGAGCGCGACGACGTACGCCTGCCAGCCGTGCCGGTCGCCCTCGTCGGCTGACGGCGTCGCGACGAGGTGCTCGAGACGCTCTCCGTACCAGCCGGCCACGCGCTCGCGCGCGGCGAGGAGGCTTTCGAGGCGCTCGAGCTGCGGGAGCCCGAGCGCGCAGAGGACGTCGGGGAGGCGGTAGTTGAAGCCGGGCGCCTCGATGTCCGTCGGATGCCCTGCGGCGATCCCGTGGTGTCGCAGGCGGCGCACTGCGGCCGCCAGCTCGGCCTCGTCCGTGGTCACGGCGCCGCCCTCGCCGGTCGTGACGATCTTGCGAGGGTGGAACGACAGGCAGGCGAGTAGCCCGAGCGCCCCGCATGGCGTCCCGCGGTATGTCGCCCCGAGCGCGCCGGCGGCGTCCTCGACGAGGACGACGTCCTGCGCCACGGCGGTCTGGAGCTCCTCCCAGGCAACCGGCCGGCCGAAGAGATGGACGGCGAGCACAGCCCGGGTCCGCTTGGTCACGGCGTCCGCGACGAGCTCCGGGCGGACGAGGAACGTCTCGGGATCGACGTCCACGAGCACCGCTCGTGCGCGGCAGAGCTCGACGGCGTTCGCGGTCGCGGGGAAGGTGTAGGCGGGGACGATCACCTCGTCACCGGGGCCGACGCCGAGCGCGAGCAGCGCGAGATGGATCGCGGCGGTCCCGGACGACACGGCGACCGCGTCCGCCGTCCCGACTGCTCTCGCGAGCGCGCGTTCGAATGCCTCGACCTGCGGCCCCATCGTCAGCTGGCCGCTGGCGAGCACCTCCGCGACTGCGGCGAGCTCCGCGTCGCCGAGATCGGGCCGGGCGAGCCGGATCGGCGTGGCGCTCACGCCGCCGCGCCGAGCCGAGCGCGGTACCACGCGATCGTCCGGGAAAGCCCGTCGTCGAGCTCGACTTCGGCCTCGAAGCCGAGCAGCGACCGCGCCTTGTCGACGTTCGGGATCCGGAGCTCGACGTCGGTGTAGTGCAACGGCACGAAGCGGATCTCGCCCGGGCAGCCCGTCAGCCGCTTGATGCGCGTGGCGAGGTCGTAGATCGTCACGGCGGAGCGGGCGTTGCCGACGTTGAAGCTCTCCCCGACGGCGGACGGGTGCTCGAGCGCCAGCAGCACGGCGTGAACCATGTCGTCGACGTAGCACCAGGCGCGGATCTGGGAGCCGTCGCCGTGGATCTCGAGATCGCGGCCGGCGAGTGCCGCCTCGATGAAGGCGCGGATCGCACCCCCACCGATCTGACCGGGGCCGTAGATGTTGAACGGCCGCACCGAGACCGCCGGGAGCCCCAGCTCCGCGTGATACGCGTGCGCCATGTGCTCCCCGGCGAGCTTCGAGACGGCGTACGTCCAGCGGGCCTCGCCGACCGAGCCGATCGTCGTGACATGTCCTTCCTGGACGTTGAACGCGTGCTGGCCGAACACCTCGCTCGTGGAGAACTCGACGAGGCGCTCCACGGTCTCCCGTGTCGCGACAGCGGCCTCGAGGGCGTTGTAGGTGCCGATCACGTTGACGCGCATCGTGCGGACTGGGCTCGTCAGCACGGTGTCGACTCCCGCGATGCCCGCCGCGTGGACGACGTGCGTGCAGCCGGCCGCAAGCTCCGTGAGCCGCTCGAGGTCGAGGACGTCGCCCTCTGCGAAGCGGAAGTTCGGGTGGTCGGCGAGGTCGGTCCCGGAGAGAGCGTCCCGATGGAGGTTGTCGACCGCGATGACCTCGTTCGACGTCGACGAGCCTGGTCGCGAGCGTCGTCCCGATGAACCCGGCGCCGCCGGTGATGAGGATCCGCTTTCCCGTCAGGGGCATCCGCGGATCGTAGATGCGCCCGGCGGAGGGATCGGCGGGCGCGGCTGCCGGCGGCCGGGCTTCTCGCTCGTTCCACCACCGCCCCTCGACCGCTGCCGTCACAACCTGTCATGTCGCAGCTCGTCAGTCTCGGGCCGCCGACCTCCTCCCCACGGCTCAAAGCCTAACGAGACAACAGTCTCCGGTGGGACACGACTTCGTGCCGCCTTCGTGCCGATCGCTCCACACGCGCACGCCGCGCGTCCACGACCGCGCATCTACGATCGCGCCGTGTCGAGCGTCCTCTTCGTCGGCGCGGGACGCCACCAGCGCCGCGCGATCGCGCAGGCGCGCGAGCGGGGCCTTCGCGTCGTCGCGGTCGATCGAAACGCGGACGCGCCCGGGCTCGCCCTGGCAGACGTGCCCGAGGTCGTCGACTTCGCAGACGTGGACGCTGTCGAGGACCTCGCACGTCGGCACGACGTGGACGGCGCGCTGACCGTCTCCGCCGACCGGGCGGTGCCGGTCGTCGCCGCCGTCAGCGAGCGGCTCGGGCTGCCCACGATCGGGACGGACGTCGCCCACCGCATGACCAACAAGATCGCGATGCGCCGTACGCTCGCGGAGGAAGGCATCCCGCAACCGCCGTTCGCAGCCGTCCGCAATCTCGCGGAGGGACGCGCTGCACTGGACACGGTCGGCCTTCCGGCCGTCCTCAAGCCCGTCGACTCCGGCGGGCAGCGCGGTCTCTTCCGGATCGAGACCGCGGGCGACCTCGAGTCGCACCTCCACTCGGCGCTCGCCGAGTCGCCCGGCCGCGAGGCGATTCTCGAGGGGTTCGTCGAGGGAACCGAGATGAACGGCATCGTCGTCGTGCGGAACGGCGACGCCCGGACCGTGACGCTCTCCGACCGCCTCCGGCCGGACGGCATCGGCTTCGGCGTGGGCTGGATCCACCTCTATCCGGCGTCGATCCACTCCGACCAGCTCCAGCTCGCCGAGCGGGTCGCGGAGCGCTCGGTCGCCGCGCTCGGGCTGCGGAGTGGGATCGCCTTTCCCCAGCTGATCGCCTCACCCGACGGTGGCATCTCGGTCGTCGAGGTTGCCGCGCGGATCCCCGGCGGCCAGATGGCCGACCTCGTTCGCCACGCCGTCGGCGTCGATCTCGTGGAGCTCGCGCTGCGCTTCGCCCTCGGGGAGCCGACTCCCGACGACGTCGCGCTGCCGCGGTTCTCCCAGCCGCTCGCGATCCGCTTCCTGACCGCATCGCCCGGGCCGCTTCCCACGGGAACGGTCACGCGGGTCGGCCCGCTCGACGCCGTGCTCGGCGCACACGGGGTCGTCCAGGCGGAGACGTACCTCACCGTGGGCGAGACCATCCGTCCCGTCCGGCTCGACGGCGACCGTCGCGGCTACGTGATCGCGACTGCGCCGACCTCGATCGAGGCGCTGCAGCGGGCCGAGCATGCGGCAGGCATGCTCGAGGTCGAGGTGGCATGACTGACCCGCGGACTGCCCTGGTCGCCGCCGCGTACGACGCGATGATCGACACGTGGGAGGCGTGGAAGGCGCAGATCACCGACGATCCGCGAGCTGAATGGTGTGACGAGCTCTGCTCGCGGCTTCCGCGCGGCGCCCGCGTCGTGGAGCTCGGGTGCGGTGGCGGCACGGAGGAGACGCGGACGCTCGCCGAGCGCTTTCGCCTCACCGGCGTCGACCTCTCGGCCGAGCAGCTCCGGCGCGCCCACGACCGGATTCCAGGCGCCGAGTTCGTCCAGGGTGACATCACGGAGCTCGACGTCGAGCCGGGCTCGCTCGACGCGGTGGCCGCCTTCTACGTCCTCAACCACGTGCCGCGGGATCTGCTCGTCGGCCTCTTCGCGCGCGTCCACCGCTGGCTGGTGCCGGGCGGGCTGTTCCTGGCGACGCTCGGTGCCGAGGACCTTCCCGGCTGGACGGGCGAGTGGCTCGGGCAACCGACCCACTTCGCGGGGTTCGCGCCCGAGACGAACCGGCGCCTCCTCGCAGACGCGGGGTTCGAGCTCGAGCACGACGAGCTCGTCTCGATCCGCGAGCCGGAGGGCGAGGCGACGTTCCACTGGGTGCTGGCGACACGATGAGCTGCGGCTTCACGCTCGACCACTACCGCGAGCTCCTCCGGGCGGCGCGGGCGGGGGGCTACCGGTTCTCGCACTTCGACCAGCCGCCGCGGCGAGGCGATCTCCTGCTCCGCCACGACGTCGACCTCTCGCTCGACGCGGCGCTACGGATGGCCGCGCTCGAGGCGGAGGAGGGGGCGTCCGCGACGTACTTCCTCATGACCGAGTCGGTGTTCTACAACCTCGCCTCGACGGAAGGTGTCGGCGCGGCAGCGAGGCTCCGCGAGCTCGGCCACCGCGTGGGCCTGCACGCCGTCTATCCCACTGCCACGCTCGACGCGCGGTTCGACCCCGTGGTCGCCTGGCACAACCCGGACCCCGAGTACATGACCGCGCCGATCCCCGGTGCGGTGAACGTCATGCAGGAGGGGTACTTCGATCCGCCGACGTACCGCTCCGACTCGAACCAGCGGTGGCGCTCGGGATGCCCGCACGAGGAGCTCCGCGGCGGCGGCTTTCCCTGGCTCCAACTGCTGACGCACCCGGAGATCTGGTGCTTACCCCGGCGCGACGATGGGGGCGACCATGCGCGCGATGCTCGACGCCGAACGCGAGCGACGCCTGACCCAGCTCGCCGAGGATCGCATCGACCTCGCGTAGCACCGACGACCGCCGCTGCTTGGATACGTGCCCGTGAGCCTTCGACCGATCACCGTGCTCGTCTCGGCCTCGGGCGCGCCGGGAACCGCAGCGCTGCTCCAGGCCCTCCGCCGGAACGGCGAGCGCGACGTGCGCCTGGTCGGGACGGACATGTCGGAGCGCTCCGTCGGGCGCCACCTCTGTGACGCGTTCCACATCGTGCCCGCCGGGTCCGACCCGGGCTTTCCGGACGCGATGCGCGACGTCGTCGAGCGGGAGCGCGCCGACGTCGTCCTGCCCCAGTCGTCGTTCGACCTCGAGGGCCTCGCCGCGCACCGCGAGCGGTTCCCGGTGCCGGTGCTCGTGTCGCGGCCGGAGACGATCCACCGCTCGAACGACAAGGCGGAGAGCTACGACCTCCTGCACCGCATCGGAGTCCCGGCGCCGGAGTTCCGGCGCGTGAACGGCGCCGCCCAGGTGGCGGAGGCGGCGCACGAGCTCGGCTACCCCGACCGACCCGTCTGCTTCAAGCCCGTGTTCTCCTCCGGGTCGCGCGGGTTCCGGGTCCTCGACCCCACCGTCGACCGCGCCCACCAGCTCCTCCACGAACGCCCCGGCTCGGTTGCGATGCGGCTCGAGGAGGCGGTCGAGCTGCTCCCCGCGGAAGGCGGCCCCGACCTGCTCGTGATGGAGCTCGCGATGGGCGGCGAGCGCACGATCGACGGGATCGCCGACGGCGAGCGCGTCGTGCTCGGGCATCCCAAGACGCGGGAGGCGATGCGCGCAGGGCTCGCGATGTACTTCGTGACCCTCGACGATCCTGCGCTGATGGAGATTGCCGGCCGGATCGTGAAGGAGCTCGGGATCGAATGGTTCTTCAACATCCAGCTCGTCGGCGACCACGTCATCGAGGTCAACCCGCGCATCTCGACGATCGTCTACCAGGAGGACCTGAACCTCCCCTACCTCGGCGTCAAACGCGCGCTCGGCGAGGTCTCGGACGACGAGCTCGCCGCATACGCGGCGCGGATCAGGCCCGGCCGGACGGCGCTTCGCTACTTCGACCAGCTCGAGTGGGGATGAGCGGAGTCTCCGGCCTCACGACGCCGTGACCTCGAGACGGCCGTTACGCGTCGTCCACTGCCCGGTCAACACCGCCGGGATCCCGTGGACGAACGTCCAGGCGCTGCGAGAGCGGGGCGTCGACGCGTCGCTCGTCGTCTTCAACCGCTACACGCTCCACCCCGAGGCCGACCGCTCGCTCGAGCTCGAAGGGGGCCTCGTGCGGCGCCAGCTCGCCCAGTGGAGGGTGCTCGCCGAGCTGCTGCCGCGCACCGACCTGTTCCACTTCACCTTCGGTCTCACGCTCGTCCCGCAGTCGCTCCAGTTCCCGATCCTGCGCGCTCTGCGCAAGCGCTCGGTGATGCAGTACCTCGGGTCGGACATCCGCGGCAAGACGCCGGAGGAGCTCGCCTACGGGAGAAAGGCCGGCGCGGAGATCGTCGGCAGCTACGACGCGATCCGCTGGGTCCCCCACGCGACGGTGATCCCGCCCGGCATCGACCTCGCCCGGGTGACGCCCGCACGGCCGTCCGGCCGCCGCCGGCCCGTCGTCGTCCACGCTCCCTCGTCGCGACGGCGCAAGGGCACCGACCACGTCGTTCGTGCCTGCTCGGAGCTCGACGTCGAGCTGCGGATCGTCGAGGGGCTCCACCACAGGGAGGCGCTCGAGCGGTACCGCGACGCGGACATCGTCGTCGACCAGCTGAACGCCGGCTGGTACGGCCTCTTCGCGATCGAGTGCATGGCGCTCGGCAAGCCGGTCGTCACCTTCCTCCACGAGGAGGCGACCCGCCGCACCGAGGACGCGTTCGGGCTGCCGGTGCCGATCGTGAACGCCTCGGCAGAGACGCTCCACGACCGGCTGGCGGAGCTCGTCGCGCTCGGCCCCTCCGATCGCGAGGAGATCGGACGCTCGTCGCGCGAATACGCCGAGCGCGTCCACGACCTCGAGCGCGTGACCGACCAGCTCGTCGGCGTGTACCGGACCGTGCTCGGGCCGGCGCGCGACCGGTCGGCGCCCGTCCCCGTCCGGTCGGCGCCGCAGGCCGGCGACCTGCCGTCGGCGCTGCCGACGGTGGACGACGAGCTCGACTCGGCGATGCCGGCCGGCCCCGGGCTCGCTGCCGCGGAGGGGGCGGAGGCGCAGCCTGGCCTCGCGGCACAGCTGCGACGCCTTGGCCGCCACTCCGCCATCTACGGCATCGGCGGGCTCGTCTCGCGCGTGATCGCGGTGATCCTGCTCCCGCTCTACACGCGCTACCTGACCCCGTCCGACTACGGGAAGATCGAGACGCTCCTCGCGCTCACGACCGTGATGGGACTCGTGCTGCGCGCCGGGATCACGAGCGCGTTCTTCCGCTTCTACTTCGACGTCGAGGACGACGCCGGCCGGCTCCGCGTGCTGCGGACGTCGTTCTGGTTCACGATGGGCGGCGGCACCCTCGGCCTCGTTCTGCTGCTCATCTTCGCGAGCCCGGTATCGTCGCTGCTCTTCGGCACGACGAGCGCGGCGAACCTCGTTCGCGCGGCGGGCGTCGCCCTCTGGGCCACCGTCAACTACGAGCAGATGACCTCGCTCTTCCGCGTGGAGGAGCGCTCGGTCGCGTTCGTCTGCGCGAGTCTCGCCAACGTCTTCATCACGATCGGCCTGACTCTGCTTCTCGTCGTCGGGATGGAAGAGGGGGCGCTCGGGGTCATCGTCGGGAACTTCAGCGGGACGTTGATCGTCTACCTCGCGCTGCTCGGCTACCGCCGCGAGCAGCTCGGCCTGCAGTTCGACCGGGGACTGCTACGCGAGATGAACCACTTCGGCCTGCCGCTCGTGCCGACCGCGCTCTTCCTCTGGATCACGAACTTCTCCGACCGCTTCTTCCTCGTGAAGCTGGCGGACGTCTCCGAGGCCGGCCTGTACTCCGTCGGCGTGCGCGTCGCGTCGGCAATGGTGCTGCTCCTGACGGCGTTCCGGATGGCCTGGCCCGCCTTCGCCTACTCGATCAGCGACGAGCGCGAGGCCCGCCGGACCTACGCGTACGTCCTCACCTACCTCACGGTCGTGACCGCGTGGATGGCGCTCGCGCTGACGCTCCTGTCCCCCTGGCTCGTCGACCTCCTCGCTGCGCCCCGGTTCGCAGACTCCCAGGAGGTCGTAGGGCCGCTCGCCTTCGCAACGGTCTCCTACGGCGCGTACATCGTCATCGCGATCGGCGTCGGGCGCGCGCGGCGTACGCAGTTCAACTGGGTCGTCACCGGCGCAGCGGCCGTGGTGAACGTCGCGCTGAACTTCGCCCTGATCCCCGCCTACGGGATGATCGGCGCCGCGATCGCCACCGTCGCGGCGTATACGACGATGGCGGTCGGGATGGCGTGGTGGTCGCAGAAGATCTACCCGGTGCCCTACCAGTGGCGCAGGGTCGCGACGGCGGCGCTCGCGGCGGTCGCGATCGCGGCGATCGGGAAGGGGCTCGACGTCGGCCTCGGCCCCGCAATCGCGCTTGCCTTCGCCTATCCGCTCGCGCTCGCCGCGCTCGGCTTCACCAGCCCGGAGGAGCGCCGCAGGCTCGGCCGGCTCGTCGCGCGGAGGCGCCTGCCCGCCGGCTGACGCCCCCTACAGCAACGTCTGCTCGAGCAGGAAGGCGTTGAGGCCGATGATCAGCACCGCGATGGCGCCCGCGAGCACCGTCGTGCCACGCCGGTTCACGAGCGAGCCCATCAACGAGCGGTCGCGACAGAACAGCAGCAGCGGAATCAGCGCGAACGGGATCCCGAACGACAGCGCGACCTGACTGAGCACGAGCGCGCGGGACGCGTCGATCCCGAGCGCGATGATCAGGAGCGCGGGGGCCATCGTGATCGCCCGCCGGAGGAACAGCGGGATCCTGCGTCGGACGAAGCCCTGCATCACCACCTGACCTGCGAGCGTCCCGACACTCGAGGACGAGAGGCCCGACGCGAGCAGCGCGATGCCGAAGAGCAGGTCCGCGTGATTGCCGAGATGCACCTCGAGCTGGTCCGCGACCTGCGCAAGGTCGTCTCCGACCTCGGTGAGCCCGTTCTCGTGGAACACGGCCGCGGCGATCACCAGCATGCTCATGTTCACGAACCCCGCGATCCCCATCGCGATCAGGACGTCGACGAGCTCGAAGTGGAAGATGCGCCGCTTCTCCTCTTCGGTCGCGCCGACGACGCGGTGCTGGGTGAGGGCGGAGTGGAGGTAGATGACGTGCGGCATCACGGTCGCGCCGAGGATCCCGACCGCGAGCAGGACGCTCTCCGAGCCCTCGAAGCCCGGGATGAACCCCTTCGCGACCTGCGCCGGGTCCGGATCGGCGAGAAAGACCTGCGCGGCGAACGCGACCACGATCACCCCGATGAACACGGCGATCACGGCCTCCAGCCGGCGGAAGCCGCGCGCCTGCAGCGCGAGGATCGCGAACGCCGCCGCGCTCGTGATCAGCGCCGCGGGGAAGAGGGGGATGCCGAACAGGATGTTGAGGCCGATCGCCGCGCCGATGAACTCGGCGAGGTCGGTCGCCATCGCGATCACCTCGGCCTGGAGCCAGAGCGCGACGCTCGTCCTGCGCGAGAACCGCTCACGGCAGACCTCCGGCAGGTTCATCCCGGTGGCGATCCCGAGCTTCGCGCTCATCGACTGGATCACCATCCCCATCAGGTTCGCCGTGAGGATGACCCAGAGCAGCAGGTAGCCGAACTGCGCGCCCCCGGCCATGTTCGTCGCGAAGTTGCCGGGGTCGACGTACGCGACCGACGCGACGAACGCCGGCCCGAGAAACGGCCAGAGCCCCCGCGCGCCGCGCCTGCGGCCCCCGAGCGACTCCTGCGCCGCCTCGAAGACGCGCGCCTCGCCGGGGAGAACGTCGTCGAGCGGGTGGACCGGCGCCGAACGGTCGTGCGCACGTTGCGCCTGCGCCGGCCGCGTGTCGCTCGCGTCGTCCGGGCGCGCCGGCGTCACCCGACCAGGAGCCCCGTCGCCCACATCGCGGCGATGCCCGCGAGGTAGCCGCCCACCGCCCAGCCCGAGCGGAGCCCGCCCGGAGCCACGCGCGCGACGTAGCGGCCGACCTCGACCACGACCTGGAGGGCCGCGCCCGCCGCAAGCGCGAAGAACACCGGTGTGAGCAGGTCGCTCGAGCCGTAGCCGCCGATCCAGGTGCCGAGGATCGCCGGAGCGCCGGCGACGAGCGCGAGCGCCGCCAGCTGCCAGAGCGTCACCCGCGCTCGCGTCGCCGGCGCCGCGATGCCGAGACCCTCGGTGACGTTGTGGACCATGAACCCGATCACGAGGAATGCGCCGAGCTGGAGCTCACCCGTCGCGAACGAGGTCCCGATCGCGAGGCCCTCGCCGAGGTTGTGGACGCCGATCCCAACGGCGACGAGGACAGCGAGCGCCAGGCCGCTGGCGCCGACCCTGCCACGCGAGAGCCGGGAGGCAAGGAACGTCATCCCGAGCGCGCTCGCGGCGAGGCCCAGGAGGACGAGCCCCGGACCGCCGAAGGCGGCAGGAAGCCCTGCCTGGAGCGCGAGTGCCTCGAACAGCGCCTCGACGCCGAGGAACGTGAGCAGCCCCGCGGTGAGCGCCATGAACGCGGCGATCCAGGAGGGGCTCGCCCGCCGCAGCGAGGGCAGCCACAGGAGGCCGAGCGCAACCGGCACGACGCCGACGAGGAGCCCGATGAGGCCGTAGCCGAGAAAGCCGCGCGCGCCCGGCTCCGGCGTGAGCACCGCGGCGGCGATCTCGTGCGTCGTCTCGATCCCCGTCGAGCTCGTGACGCCGACGGCGAGCGGCTCGTCCGGAACCCAGTCGTACGGCACGACGATCGTGCTCGACCGCAGCCGCCGAAGCGTGGCCGGGCCGTCCAGCGTGAACGGGACGATGGCGTCGTCGACCGTCACCGAGGCGATGGTCAGGTCGTCGCGCTGCGGGTTCCGCACGAGGACGCGGACCTCGCCCCGCCGAAGCTCGACGCGGCGCACGTCGAACGCGTCGGCCGGCGGCGGGCTGCCTCCGACGAGGTCGACGACGCGGTCGCCGAGCGAGACGACGAGTGTCACGGCGAGCGCCAGCCCGACGAGCGGGACGAGTGCCCAGAGCCGCCAGGCGAGCCCTCCGGCCGGCTCGGCGCGCGATTCCATCAGCTCTCCTCGACCTGGAAGTAGCCCATCCAGCCGAGCTCGGTGAACTCGGACTGGTGCGCGTGGAACATGAACGTCCCGGCGTGGGCGAAGCTGATCTCGAGCACGCCCCGCTGACCCTGGCACTGCATCACCGTGTCGGTGTACTCCCAGTGGTCGCCGGTGCCCGTCGGCTGGTAGCGGAAGAAGTCGGCGTGGAGGTGGAACGAGTTGATCAGGTCGAACTCGGTGAGGTTCGCGAGGTAGACCCGCACGAGCTCGCCGCGCCGGACGCGGATCGGGTAGCGCGCGTAGTAGAACGTCCGGCCGTTGACGGTGTAGAAGTTGTTCGCGCCGTCGCCGTCCGTGTCGTAGCCGTTCATCACGAGCACGAGCTCGCGGGCCGGCGCGCGCGGCACTTTCGGATCGATGATGAAGGCGCCGTAGAGGCCCTTGTGGATGTGCTTCTTGAGCGGCGTCGCGTGACAGTGGTAGACGTGGAACCCTGCCGGGCGCGCGGGGAACTCGTACGTGAAGTGCTCCCCGGGCCCGACGATCTCGAAGACGCCGTCCATGTCCGTCGGGTGGATGCCGTGGAAGTGGATCGTGTGCGGATGCGCACCCGCGTTCGCGAACTTGACGCGAAGCACGTCGTCCTCGGTGACCCGGATCACCGGGCCGGGGACGGTGCCGTTGTACGTCCAGGCGGGGAAGAAGACCCCGGGGGCGATCTCGAGCTCCTCGTCGCGCGCGACCAGCGTGTACTCCCGCACCCGGCCGGGCCTGTGCGGAAGCGCGGGCGGCGGGTACAGCAGCGCGTCGAGGTCGTTCGGGCCGCCGACGGCGGGCGCGCCGTCGCCGATCATCGCCGCGTGCCCCATCGCCGCACTGCCCTCGTGCGAGGCGGTGCTGCGATGCGCCCCGTGGTCGTGGCCGGCCGCCTCGGCCTCGCCGCCCAGCATGAGCTTGGCTCCGAGCGGCGCAGCCGCGAGCGGTGCCGTCGCACAGAGAAGCCGCCGCCGCGTGAGTTTAGGCATGCCTAAACTCTACTGGCGATCTTTAGCCATGTCTAAAACCGGCAGCGGGCGGGCGGAATGCCCAGAAACCGGAGCGTGCCCCGGCAGAGCCCGAGCGCGGCCCGGCCCCGCACCGTGGGACGTGCGAGCGCCCGGTCCTCGCTCGGATTCGTCATGAATCCCATCTCGACGAGGATCACCGGCACGTCCGCCCAGTTGAAGCCGGTGAAGTCCGAGCGCTCCTGGATGCCGCGGTCCGGGAACCCGAGGGCGCGGAGGACCTCCGCCTGGACGAGCGTCGCGGCGCGCCGGCTCGAGCGGTAGACGTCGTCGGTCCACCCGCGACGGAGCGCGGGCGTCAGGGTGTGGGTCCCACGCGCGGAGGCGCTCGAGGCGCCGTCGGCGTGGACGCGGAGGAAGAGCGCCGCGCCGGATGCGTTCGCGATCCGGGCGCGGGCGACGTTCCCCATGCTCGGGCCGGAGGTGCTGGTGCGCGTCATCACGACGCGGACGCCCGCGGCGCGCAGGAGGCGCCGCAGCCGAAGCGAGACGTCGAGCGTCAGCTCCGGCTCCCTGATCCCGGTGACGACTCCGTGCGTCCCGCCGCCGTCCTTGATCTTCCGGGTCGTGGAGCCCGGGCCGATCGGCTCGGTTGCGAGATTCGCGCGCGCGTCGTGCCCCGGGTCGATCACGACGACCGGACCGCCCGCGGCCCGAGCCGCGCCCGTCACGACGAGAGCCGCGGCGAGGAGCAGGAGCGCTCGCGTCATCGCGGTGGCACCTGCGAGCGCATCCACGCGTAGGTCACGAGGGCGCCGGGCACGAACAGCGCGGCCGCGGCGACCATCAACACCTTCGCCGCGGTCGAGTCGAGGTCGACGGCGAGCCCGGCGAGCATGCACAACCCGCCGGCGACGCAGAGCGCCGCGCCGATCAGCCCGATCCGCATCGCGCGAGGCCCCCGGCGCCGTTCACGCCACGAGCCGGTAGACCTCGAACACCTCGGCGTACTCGCGGTTCACGTTCGTGCCGTGGACGCGGGCGAGGTTCCAGATGTAGTCCTCGTCCGCGTAGCGGCGGTGCTGCTGCGAGGCGTAGCGGCCGACCGCGGCGACCTTGCGCTCGACGTGCCGCCGCTCGAGCGCGAGGTAGGCGCCGTACGAGAAGTCGAAGTTGTTCCAGGGGATCTCGTAGCCGAGGATCGTCGTCCGTTTGAAGGCGCGCAGCCCCTCCTGCGCGATCGTCTGGTGGTCCTGGTGGACGTCGTGGCGCGAGGGCTGGAAGACGACGTCCGGGCGCCACTCCTCCCACAGTGCGACGAGGAGCTCGAGGATGTCCTGCCGGCGCTCCGGGAAGGTCCGGACGTCGAAGTCGTGCACCGTCAGGTGCGACTCGGGGATCCCGAGCTCGGATGTCGCCTCGC
The DNA here is from genome assembly GCA_963742525.1 of uncultured Actinomycetes bacterium. Taxonomy (GTDB): domain Bacteria; phylum Actinomycetota; class Thermoleophilia; order Gaiellales; family Gaiellaceae; genus Gaiella. The sequence goes on along the minus strand of CAVUMD010000003.1, from coordinate 288,623 downwards.
GCACCTCGCGGGCGAGCGTGTCGGGCGGGAAGCCGTCCGGCAGCGAGCGCGTGGCGATGGAGAACGCGACGTAGCGCACCTCGCAGCCGCCCTCGACGAGACGGGCCATCGTGCCGCCGCACCCGAACTCGCCGTCGTCGGTGTGGGGAGCGAGGACGAGCGCGCGTTTCATGCCGTCGAGCACGGCGCGAGTCTATGCCGTCGGGGTCGGCGCGGGCTCCGCCACGGGCGGCTCGGCCGGCGCGACCGACGAGCGCAGCGGCGCAGGCCCGGGCTTCCGCGGAACCCGCGACGTGAGCCCGACGAGCCCGAGCAGCGCCCACGTCATCGGGTCTTCGAAGAACGCTGCGTAGAAGAGGCTGTGCACGGCGATCGCAACGAGGATGACGCCGGTCGCGAGTGCGACCCGTGACGTGAAGCCGCGGCCCAGCCCGTGCAGCGTCGCCAGGAGTGCGGCCACCAGAAGCCAGCAGAGCAGGCCGAGCCCGACGAGACCGAGCTCGGCCGCGACGGTGACCGGCATCGTGTGGGAGGCGACGCGCTTCGGGTCCTTGCCGGGAATGTCGAGCCGCCGCTGGTACTCGTGCGAGAAGCCACCTGCGCCGACGCCCGCGACGGGGTGGTCGAGCGTGATGCGTATGCCCTCGCCGACGAGATTCGCCCGTCCGGACGTGATGCGGTTGACGCCGGAGCGTGACTTGCCGACGAGCTCGTGCCGCACCTGCGGGACCGCGAGCAGGACGACGGTCGTGGCAGCGCCGAGCACGAGAAGCCCGAGTGTCGCCCTGCGCCCCCAGGCCGCTGCCGTCGCGACGACGATGCCCGCGGCCAGCGCCACGAAGCTCGACTGCGAGAAGGAGATGAGCAGTCCCAGCCAGGTCCCGACCACGACCGCGTAGAGTCCGGCGACACGCCAGCCGCGAACGCCGCCGAGCAGGATCCCGGCGAGCGAGGCGAGGATCGCCACGGTCAGATAGCGCCCGTACACCGACGGGTCCCAGAACACCGAGTTGACGCGGAAGAACGGCGCGTACGCGTTGAAGACCTTCACGCTCGGGTTCCAGAAGACGTCGCGCGTGAACCACTGGTAGCCGCCGACCGCGGCGTAGAAGAGCGCCGTGCCGACGAGCCCCGCCCAGAGCCACGTGAGCCAGCGGCCGCGCCACGGGAGGCGCGCGAAGCCGACGGCGAGCAGCCCGAAGGGGAGCAGAAAGGCGCCGAGCAGGATCGAGCCGCGGTGGACGTCGACGGCCCAGAGCATCGAGAGCCCGCTCCAGCCGAGGAACCCCGCGAGCGGCCACGCGACGGGACCGAGCTCGCGCGCCCGGTCGTCGCCGCGGAAGAGCTCCCACGCCAGCGCGAGCGCCAGGCCGGCGACCACCCCGTAGAGCGGCAGCAGGAGGTTCACCTTCTCGTCGCCGATGTCGACGGGGAGGCGTAACGGGATGCAGGCGAGGGTCGCGAAGGCGAGGAAGTACGGCCAGCGCCGCAGGATCAGCGCGACGAGCACGGCGACGACGATCCCGCCGACCGCCGCGGCGGCCAGCTTCGGCCGGCTGAGGTCCGGCAGCAGCGTGTACCCGAGGACGCCGAGCCCTGCCCCCCAGGCGACGAGGCCGGCGAGCCGTGCGTCGCGGGACGGCGCGACGTAGAGCGCGACGAGGCCCGCGCAGCCGACGACCGAGGCGCACTGGGCAGCGACGCTCATCGCGGCGCCGCCCGCACCACGACGAGCGCGCGCTGGACATGGCCGTTCGCGTCCACGCGGAGCACGTAGCGTCCAGGCTTGTCGGGCGCACGCAGCCGCACGGTGCCCGGGCGCGCCACGCCCGACCGCTCGCCGAGGCTCCAGCGAAGCCGTCGCGCCTGCGAGATGGCCAGGATCGCGAACCGCTCGCCGGGCTGCGTCACGACGCGGTCGCGTCCCAGGGCGAGGAAGCGGATCCGGACGGTGCGCGAGCCCGAGCGTGGGCCGAGGTTGCCGGCGAGGTCGCGGGCGACGAGCCGCAGCGTGTGCAGGCCTTCCGGCAGCGGCTCGCCGCCCGCCGTGCCGAACCAGTCCATCGTTCCGGTGGTGCGGGTGCCGAGCCTGCGCAGGGCGCGCACGCCGTCGACGTAGAGCTCGACCTGCGACCGCTCGTCGACGCGGTAGCGGATCTTCGCGCGGTCGAAGCGACCGTCGCCGTCCGGCGAGATGACGAGCGGCCGGGCCGTGAAGGTCGTGACGCGCGGCGGCGTCGTGTCGACGCGGATCAGGTTCGGCATCACGATCGTCCGCCGCTGGCGGTCGAGGTGGACGCGCGGCTTGTAGGTCCCTTCGTCGACGACCCTGCCGGAACTGTCCCGCCCGTCCCAGGTGTAGGCGACGAAGCGCCGGCCCTGCGGGCGGTCGCGGGCGAGCTCGCGCACCACGTGGCCGCGCGAGTCGACGATCTCGACGCTGACGCGATCGGCCTTGCGGAGCCTGAAGCGGATCTCCGCCGTCGACGTCTCGCAGTCGCAGGTCGGCGAGAAGACCTTCGCGACGATCGGGCCGATGATCGGGCTTCGCGTCAGCTTGAGCTTCTCCGTGACGACGAATGCGACCGAAGTCGCCACGAGGAGCGCCGCGACCAGCGCCGCCGGTGCGAGCCGCGACCTCATCGCCAGTGGTGCGCGACCCCGACGCCGGGCCGCGCGCGGCCGGGCCGGCGCGCAGCCGCCTCGTCGTGAGAGGAGCTCCCGGCCACCTGAACGGCGATTGTAAGGACGGGCAGGCGCGGACCGGCGTGACAGGCACACTGCGTCGACGGCGCCGACCGCCGATCACCGCGCATGCGCCGCCGCCTCCTTCTCGTCATTCCCGCCGTCGTCGTCCTGGCCGCCGGGATCGCAATCGCCTTCTACGCGACGAGAAAGCCGCCCTCGGGCGAGCTCGAGACGGCAGTGACGGACGTGACGGTCGTCGCGCCGACGATCCCCGAGACGCCGCGGCCGACACCGGGGCCACCGAAGCCCGAGCCACCGGCCCCGGACGTCGACAAGCGCTGCTGGCCGATGTTCGGCGGCGGTCCTACACGCGACCTCGCCCGGCTCGACATCGACCTCGGCATCCCGCACGGCAAGAGATGGGCGCGTGGGCTCAAGTCGTACGTCGAATACCCGCCGAGCTACTGCGACGGCGTGCTCTACGTGAACACGTTCAAGGGCGACACGTGGGCGATCGACGCCGCAACGGGGAAGGTGCTGTGGCGTCGCACGAGCGACGCCCACAAGCCCTCGACGCCCGCGATCTCCGGCGACAACCTCATCGTCAGCGCGAAGGACGGGACGGTGACCGCTCTGACGCGGAAGGCCGGGAAGGTCGTGTGGCAGCTGCGGACGAACGCGATCGTCGAGTCGTCGCCGGCGGTCGTCGACGGTGTCGCGTACTTCGGGACGACGGACGGGCGGCTGTTCGCCGTCGACGCCGACACGGGCCGCGTGCGGTGGGCGTACGACACCGGCGGGCGGATCAACTCGAGCCCGTCCCTTGCGCGCGGCCGCGTCTGCATCACGACGTACGCCGGCTCGATCTTTTGCCTGCGGCAGTCCAACGGCACGAAGCTCTGGAGCACGTACGTGAAACGCGACGCGTTCCGCTACGAGAGCTTCTACGCGAGCGCTTCCACCGACGGCGAGCGGCTGTACACGATCGCGCGGTCGGGGAAGATCGTCGCGCTCGACGCCGAGACGGGGCATGTCCTCTGGACCGACGAGGTGAACTCGCTCGGCTATGCGACCCCGGCCGTCGGGCGCGACCGGATCTTCGTCGGCGACTTCAACGGCGGCCTCCGCGCGTACCGCAAGACCGACGGCCGACTGCTCTGGAGAACCGTCGTCGGGGGGCGGATCCTCGGCGGCGCCGTCGTGATCGGCGACCTCGTCTTCTTCTCGACGCTGGAGACCGAGACGTACGCCGCGCGTGCCTCGGACGGGAAGGTCGTCTGGCGCTTCCCGATCGGCAAGTACTCGCCCGGCATCGCGACCGAGCGGGCGTATTACTTCACGCTCAACGGAATCCTCGTCTCCTTCAGCGGCGCCGACGGGCCGAAGTAGCGGGCGTCACACGCCCGGCGTCTGCAGAGGCGCGTGGCGGCGGCGCCAGAGCGGCGAGCGCTGGGTGAGGGCGCCGACGGCGCGCCAGGCGCGGGTCTTCGCCCCGTACGCGGCGAGCCTGCGGCGATCGCTGCCGGGTGTCGACACCTCGTACCCGAGCTCGTGCAGGAGATCGCCGGCGGTCGCCTCGAACGCGGCGGTATCCGCGGCCGGCATCTCCGTCCTCCAGTCCCGCACGCCGACGCGCGGCGGCTCGTCGAGCCGCTTCTGGTGATCCTTGCGCGCCGAATCGGTGCGGCCGACGTAGCCGAGCATCCCGTCGTCGTACTCCAGGCCGGCGAACGCGCACACGCGGCGAAGCTCCTCGCCGGGCGCGGCGACGAGAGCCTCGTAGCGCACCTCGAGGTAGCGCGCTGCGCCGACCCGCGCACCCAGGGAACGCGCGGCTCGAACCTCGGTCGCCCACTGTGCGGCGAAACCTCCGGCGTCGCGTGGATGGCCCCAGCCGGCGGTCATGATCCCGTCCGGCACCTCGAGGAACGAGGTTGCCGCGTCCCGCCCGTCCCGGATCAGGTGGACGTAGACCGCCCGTGGGAACAGCCGCTCGAGGAGCGGCAGGTGCTGCATGTACAGCGGCGTCTTGTCGCCCCAGCGCGGCTTGCCCCGCTCGGCCGCATAGGTCTCGAACACCGCGGCGATCGCAGCGCCGGTCGTCATACCCGGGTGCAGCCGTCGTGCGACGGCGTCGGGCGAGAGCCCCCACTCGACGAGCGTCGGCAGCCGGCGCAGATCGTCGAGGAACGCGGCGGGATCCACGCTGCCGCGGTGCCTGCGCGCGAGCTGTGGGACGAAGTAGGACTCGTCCGGGACGGCGAGCGAGCGGTTCCGGTCGAGCATCACGCGGAGGAGCGTCGTGCCCGACCTGCGGACGCCGAGAACGATCAGCGGCGGCTCGTCGGGCACGCCGGCACTGTACGGACATGGTAAGACTTCCCGAAATGAAGCGAGCCGTTCGCCGTGCCGATCCCTACCGTGACACGCAGCTGATCGACGAGCGTGCGCCACGCGTCAACCAGGTCGTGGTGGGCCTGGTCTCGCTGCTCGCCGTCGCGACCGGCTGGTGGTGGCTCCTGGCGCTCCTCGCGCTGCAGCTCGCGCTCGGGTTGACACTCGGCCGCCGCTGGTGTCTCGCCTGCGTCGCCTACTTCGAGCTGATCCAGCCCCGGTTCGGCGAGGGGCGCCTCGAGGACGCGCGCCCACCCCGGTTCGCGAACATGGTCGGCCTCGTCGTCCTCACGGTTGCGTCGCTCGCCTACCTCGCGGGGCTCGAGACGGTCGGCGCCGCGCTCGGGCTGCTGGTCGCCGCCCTCGCGCTCCTCGCCGCCACGACGGGCTTCTGCGCGGGCTGCACGGCGTACAAGGTCGGCTACCGGCTCAGCGGCAGGACATTCGTCTCCTGCCCGCTGCCGCCGCAGCTCTAGCGGCTCGAGTCCGGGTCCGCGGCGACGACGGTCCCTCGGCCCGCGAGCCAGCGCGCCGTCGCATAGAGCGCCGCGATCGCGGCGATCGCGGCCCCGGCGACCAGGATGCCGTCCGCGCCCGGAGGGTCGACCAGCTTGATGCCGGCGAGCGTCAGGGTCGCGGCGAGCGCGATCCGAAGCGCCCGGTCGGGGAGCTTGACCGTGAAGCGACCGCCGATCAGCACGCCCGGGACCGAGCCGATCAAGAGCCAGCCCGTGGCGGCGAGGTCGACGTGCCCCGCGACGAGCTGCCCGGCGCCGGCGACGGCGAGCAGCACCGCGGCGTGGAAGATGTCCGTGCCGACGATCTTCGCCGCCGTGAGCGGGAAGGCGATCAGCATCACCAGCCCGAAGAGCGTGCCGCTCCCGACCGACGTGAGACCGACGACGAACCCGCCCACGACACCCGTCACGAAGGCAATCACGCGATCGCGGTTCGTGAGGATGAAGGGCTTGTCCTCGGGCACCGAGTGGAGATACGCCTTGACGAGGAAGGCGATGCCGCAGATGACGAGCGCCACGCCGAGGATCGCCTTCGCGGTGTCCTCGTACCCGTCGCCGTACTCCTTCTTGAGCCACCACGAGACGGCGACGCCGATGAGCGAGAACGGAGCCGAGCCGAGCAGCATCCAGGCCGTGAGGCGCGCGTGCACGTGCCCCATGCGCCGGTGCTGGGCGGCGCCGAACGACTTGAAGATCGCACCGTGGACGATGTCCGTCCCGATCGCGATCGACGGCTTGAAGCCGAACACGAGCACGAGCAGCGGCGTCATCAGCGAGCCGCCGCCCATGCCCGTGAGCCCGACGAGCAGGCCGACCAGGAGCCCGGCGAGAGAGAGCTTCCACTCCATGTCAGCCCTCGTCGCGGAGCGGCCTGCTACGAGACGCGGGCAGGATCGTCCTCCCGGTCGATGTCGTCGGCGAGCAGGATCTCCTTCAGCGTGTCGCCCCGCAGGCCGAGGCGCAGGGTCTCGAGCGGGATCACCTCGTCCGGCGGGATGTTGCCGAGGTTGACGTTCGGCCCGAAGTGCTTCACGAACCACGCCTGCGACGACTTGGTCGGCGCCTCGAAGAGGACGTTCTCGATGGGTACGCCGTGCGCGATCTCGTCGAGCAGCCCGGTGCGCATGTCGCCGTCCGACCGGAAGATCCCGGCGGTCCCGCCCTCACGGCCCTCGGTGATCACCTTCCAGGCGCCCGCTGCGAGCTCCTCGTTGATCCACTCGACCCACTGGTACGGCGCGAACACGACGTCCGAGTCCTTCGAGCCGACCTCGGAGAGCACGGTGAAGTCGCGGGCGAAGTCGGCGATCAGCTCGAGCTTCTCCTCGCGGGGGATCTCGAGGGTGCCGTCCGAGATCTCGACGTGCGAGAACCGATGCTCGACGAGCCACGCCTTGAAGTCGTCCATCCGGCCACGGCCGTAGACCGCCTCGAACAGCGTCCCGCCGCAGACGACGGGCGTCTCGAACGACCGGTAGAGCGCGATCTTCTTCTCGAGGTTGTTCGTGACGTAGCTCGTGCCCCAGCCGAACTTGACGATGTCGACGAACTGGCCGGCCGTGTCGAACAGGCCCTCGATGTCCCGCAGGTTGAGGCCCTTGTCGATGACGTGGGTGACGCCGACCTCGCGCGGCTTCCCGGGACGTGCCGGGACGCCGAGAAAGCCGTCATTGAAATCGGGCATAGAGCTCCTCCAGCTTCGTGTTGGCGCGTTCCTGGACGTCGTGGTAGAGGGAGTTGCCGTGGGCGTCGATGCCGACGGTGAGAGGCCCGAAGTCGTTGACGCGGAACGTCCACAGGCATTCGGGCATCAGGTCTTCCCAGGCGACGTGCTCGATCTCCTCGATCTGAGTGGTCTCGAGCGCGGCGGCACCGCCGACGATCGCCATGTACACCATCCCGAGCCGGTGCATGGGCTCGATCGCCTCGTCCGGGAAGCCGCCCTTGCCGCAGATCGCGCGGACGCCGTAGCGCTCACCCAGCCCTTCGGTGAAGCGCACCATGCGGGCGCTGGTGGTGGTGCCGATGCACAGCTTCTCGTAGCGGCCCGGCCCGAGCTTGCGCACGTTCGGCGCCGTGTGGAGCAAGAAGGCGCCCGACAGGTCGATCGGGGGCTCGACCCCATGGTCGAAGATCCGGATCTGCGTGCGGTCGCGGATCCCGATCACGCGCCCCTGCACGATCACCTCGTCGCCGGCGCGGAGCTTCAGGATCTCCGCCGGGTCGCTGATCGGAAAGGTGAGCTCCTGCGTGGCCATCAGAACTCCCTGTCGAGCTCGACGGCGCCGTCGGCGCTGATGTGCGCGGACGCGCGGCGCGCCGCCCAGCACTGGTAGTTGACCGCGACCGGGTTCAGGGTCATGTGCGTGTCGGCGTGCTCGATGTGGCACTGCAACACGGTCACGTCGCCTCCGAGGCCCATCGGCCCGATCCCGGTCTCGTTCAACAGGCCGTACAGCTCGTCCTCCAAGCGGGCGACGAGCGGGTCGGGATTGCGCGTCCCGACCGGTCTGGCGATCGCCTCCTTCGCAAGGTGCATCGCGTAGTCGGCCGAGCCGCCGATCCCGACCCCGACGATCCCCGGTGGGCACGGCTTGCCCCCCGCGCCGACGATGGACTCGAGCACGAACCGCTTGATCCCGTTCACCCCGTCGGCCGGCACCAGCATCTTCAGAAAGCTCATGTTCTCCGAGCCGGAGCCCTTCGGCACGCACTTCACGTCCAGCCCGTCCCAGTCGGGAACGAAGTCCCAGTGCACGATCGGCACCCGGTAACCGACGTTCGCGCCCGTGTTCTCACGGGTCAGCGCGTGCACGGTGTTCGAGCGCAGGGGATGCCCGACCGTCGCCTGCTCCGTCCCCGCCTTGAGCGCCCGGTAGATCCCCGCCGGGTGCAGCGGGAACCGCTCGCCCACGCGGCAGTAGTAGACGGCGATCCCCGTGTCCTGGCAGACGAGGTTCTCCTGCTCGTCCGCGACCACGACATTGCGCCGGATCGTCTCCAACACCCGGATCCCCGCCACCGACGTCTCCCGCTCACACGCCGCCGCGAGCGCGTCACGCAGATCCCGCGGAATGTCCTTCAGCGCCCACACGTACAGATGCGCGGCCGCCTCCACCACCGTGTCCTCCAGCCCTACCGCGGTCGTCGACATGGCCTTCAGGCCCTCGCCTTCTCGGCTGCGGCCTTCCCGGCACGACGCCCGAAGACGACGCATTCGAGCAGGCTGTTGCCCATCATGCGGTTCCGTCCGTGCGTCCCGCCCGCGATCTCGCCGCACGCATAGAGACCCTCGAGCGTGGTCTCGGCGTGCGCGTCGATCACGAGACCGCCGTTCTGGTAGTGCAGCACCGGGTACGTGAGGATCGCCTCGGCCAGCGGGTCGATGCCCGCGCCGCGGTACCGGCGGAGCATGTAGGGGAGCGAGACCTCGGCGTCGTCCTCGGCGATGCGCGTCGTGTCGAGCCACACCGCGGGCCGTCCGTCCTCGGTCTCCACGCCCCGTCCCGCCTCGACCTCGTCGAAGATCGCCTGTGAGACGACGTCGCGCGGGCCGAGCGAGTCCGTGAACTCCTCGCCCTCCGCGTTCAGGAGCACCGCGCCGTACGCGCGCGTCGTCTCGGGGATCGAATACCCCTGCATCGTCGCGGGCCAGGCGCCGCCGTTCGGGTGGTACTGGAGCGCGTCCAGGTCGCGCGCCGCGGCGCCGGCGTCGAGCGCGATCCGCGTCGTCTCGCCGGTCGCGTTCGGATGGTTGGTCGACAGCTCCCCGCGCGTCGCCGCCTCCGCGAAGCACCGTCCCCCCGAGGCGAGCACGACCGTCGCGGCATCGAGCTCGTCGGCGCCGTCGGGCGTCTCGAACGTCGCGCGCCAGCCGGCGGCCGACTGCGCGAGGCCCGTCAGGCGGTGATGCGCCGCCGCGGTTGCGGCTCCCGCTTCGAGGCCCTCGCGGAGCGCCTTCGTGATCGCATGGCCGGTCCGGTCACCGACCTGCAGGAGCCGCTTGCGCGAGGCGCCGCCGCAGCGGGCGAGCCTGTAGCCCCCGTTCTCGCGGGTGAACTCGCAGCCGAGCTCCTCGAGCCAGGCGATCGCGCCGGGTGCTTCGGACGTGAGCACCTCGACGAGCTCCGGGTCGGCCGTGTCGTGCGACGAGCGCATCACGTCCTCGGCGTGCAGGTCGGGCGAGTCGTCCGCCCCGAGCGATGCCTGGATCCCGCCCTGCGCCTTCGAGGAGTTGTTCGCCTGCAGCGTCGTCTTGGTCGCGACGGCAACCCGCGCGCCGGCCCGCTCGGCCGAGACGGCGGCCGCGAGCCCGGCTGCGCCGCTGCCGATCACGAGCACGTCGATGGGGGCGCGCGGCGCCACGCCGGAATGCTACCCGAGTCCCAGTGATGCTAATGGCGTCGATTAGCGAGGCTTATTCGAAGAGCGTCGCGGTAAACTCTCGTCGTGCCGCAGCTCTCAGACGTCATGCGCAGCGACCCGATCGTGGTGGCACCCGAGGACACGCTCGGCGAGGTCGCCGAGCGCATGAGCGGGGCGAACGTCGGCGCCGTGATCGTCAAGGACTTCGGCCGGCTGATCGGCATCCTGACGGAGCGCGACATGCTGAAGGCGATGGCTGCGCGCGTCCATACCAGCGAGGCGCGCGTGCGGCAGTGGATGACGGAGGACCCGATCACGGTCCCCACCGAGACCGGCCTCGAAGAGGCAGCCCGGATCATGCTCGAGAACGGCTTCCGCCACCTCCCGGTGGTCGACGAGCTCGGTCAGGTGATCGGCATCGCAAGCCTGCGTCGCGTCGTCGGCGCCACGCAGACCGCAGTCAACCAGTCCTGATCAGCAGGCGGCCGCGGTGCCGCGTGTGAGCGCCTCCGCCGCCTGGGCGACGGTGACCTTCATCCGGCGGAGCCGTGCCAGGAGCCGCGCGTCCTTGCGGATGCCGGCAGCCAGCTGCTGTTGCGTCGAGTCCGGGGTCGCCTTCGCGAACACGCAGTCCGCCGCGTTCTTCCGGCCGCCGATCCAGCCCTCGGTGTACAGGTAGCGGAGCGGCGCGCGGCCGTACGGCGCGTGTGCCATGACGGCGCGCGCCTGCGCGGGCGGGACGTTGGACGCGCGGGCGCTCTTCGAGACGAGCGCCTGGGCGCGCGCGGACGTGACCGGCAGCCGGCGCCCGAGCTCCGACTGCGGGATCGTCGCGAGCGACAGCGCGAGGCTCGCGACCATGGCGGTGATCAGCGCGTACTCGGCCATGCTCAGTACGCCCCGCGTCCGCTCAGCACGGCCGGGATCGTGCGGGCGATGATCGAGATGTCGAGCCAGATCGACCACGCCTCGATGTAGGCGAAGTCGAGCCGCACCAGGTCGTCGAACTCGAGCCCGGACCGGCCGGAGATCTGCCAGAGACCCGTCATCCCGGGCAAGACGAGCGACCGGGCACGGTGCCAGTCCTCCAGCATCGCGTGGTCCCGAAGCGGCAGCGGTCGCGGCCCGACGAGGCTCATCTGCCCTCGGAGCACGTTCCAGAGCTGCGGGAGCTCGTCGAGCGAGAGCCGCCGCAGCACCCGGCCGACCCGGGTCACGCGCGGATCGTCGCGGATCTTGAAGAGCGCGCCCGACGCCTCGTTCTCGTCCTCCAGCTCGTCCTGCCGCTCCGCCGCACCGGCGACCATCGTCCGGAACTTGAGCATCCCGAACTCCTGCTCGCGCACGCCGATCCGGCGGTCGACGTAGAGCACCGGCCCGCGCGACTCGAGCTTGATCGCGGCCGCGACGACGAGCCAGAGCGGGATTCCGATCACGAGGAAGAGGAGCGACACGACCACGTCGAACACGCGCTTCGTCGCCCACTCGAGCCCGGTCAGCATCGGTGGACGCAGCTCGAACAGGGGGATGCCCTGGCCGGGGACGTACTCCCCCTCGTGGACGAGGAGCTCCGTGGTCGACGGAGCGAGCTTGACCTTGACGCCGTGGCGGTGCGCCAGCTGGACGACCTCGAGCACCGTCCGCTCGTCGAAAGGCGCCTCGGCGAGCACCAGCTCGTCCGGACGCTCCTCCTCGAGGAGCACCGCGAGCCGGTCGAGCGAGCCGGCGAGCCCACGGGTATCGGCGTCGACTGCGAGCCGGCCGACCACCTCGACCCCGATGCCGCCGTGCGAGGCGCGGAGCGGTCGCTCGAGATCGTCGAGCGTCGCGTCGTCACCGACGAGCAGGAGCCGCCGGCGGACGCCCGCGAGCGCCATCAGCTCCAGGGACACCGAGTCGTACGCGGCCCGCAGCAGGGCGATCGCGATCGTGCTCGCGACGACGGCGGTCGGGATCAGCCCGGTGGTCGTGAAGTCGTAGTCCGTGCCGAGCCCGAACGCGAGCACGATCAGGGCGACGAGGACGAGAGCGGCGAGGATCCTTCCGGAGCCCGCTCGGCGCTCGCGCGGCGCGTAGAGACCGGCCTGGAGGAAGACGATCACCGTGATCGGAGCGAGGAACGGGAGCCAGTCGGCCGGGCCCGTCTTCCAGAGCAGCGACCAGTAGATCGTGTCGCCGTAGACGAAGGAGCGCAGCACGAGCGCGAGGTAGACGCCGAGCGCGAGGCCCGCGACGTCCGCCGCGACGAGAGCGGCGACGCTGATCGCGCGTCGGACGAGGCCGAAGACGGGGCCGCGCGAGAGGAGGTAGACGCGCGAGCGCCTGATGTCCCCGGGCTCGCCCGGTGGCGGGTCCGGAGGGGAGGGGACGCCCGACTCGGGCTCGGCAGGCGTCGTCGTGGGTGCCTCGGTCGGCACCCCCGGATTCTACGCGGGGGTGTCGGCGGCTTCGCCGCGCGCGACGTCCGCCCACGCCCGCTCGGGCCCGCGTACCGACGCTGCAACGGCGTCGAGGTCGGCCGGCGGCCGGCGCCGGCCGAGCAGCGTCAGGCCGGCCACGATCAGCGCCCGGCGGCGGCGGTCGACGAGGTCGGTGTCGTGGAAGTACGCGTGCACCCGCGGCGGCAGCCCCGGCCGCACGAGTGCGCGCGCCAGGTCGCCGGCGCCGTGCGTGGTCGGGACGGCGGCGAACGCGCCCTGGCCGAGGTCGATCCGCGCGGGTGTATCGAGCTCGGCCCAGGCGGCGCCTGCTGCGAGGTAGGGCGGCCGGGTCGCCCGAGGCGTGCAGTCCACGTAGCCGAGCTCCGCGCAGGCGAGCGCAACCGAGTGGTCGGTGTACCAGCCGCCCCCGCAGAAGAGCGTCGGAGTGAGACCGCGCTCGCGGATCCACGCGCCCTCGCGGCGGACACGCTCCCCCGTCGCACCGCCGCTCGGCCGTGCGTGCGTCGGGCTCGTGAAGTGCGTGTGCTGGCCGAGTGCGCCGCGCGCCGCCGCCGCGCGCGCGCGGGCGAGCCACAGCTCCTCGTCGGTCTCGCCCGCCTCGGTGTCCGGGGGCCGCAGCAGCGCCGCGATCGCGAGACCCCCAGGCCGGCGCTCCTGGAGCGCCGCGAACGCGGCCCAGACGCCGTCGTCGAGGGGTCGTTCGACGTGGCACGAGACCACTGCGTACCGTTCCGGAGTCGTGGGCGGCATCGCGCAACGGATACCACGCGGTGCGGCCCTCCTGGTCGTTGCCGCCGCCGCCCTCCCGCGCCTGCTCGCGCTGGCGATCGAGCGCGAGCAGATCCTCGAGGCCTATGTCGAGAAGAGCGACGTCTTCGCGCGGACGCTCGTCTCGAGCGGCACGTTCGGCTTCCTGCCCGGGGTCCCGTCGGCGTACACGCAGCCGCTCTACGCCTGGTTCCTCGCAGGGCTCTACTGGCCGCTCGACCGCTCGTGGGCGGTGGTGGGGCTCGCACAGGTGCTGCTGGCGGTCGTCACGGCGCTGCTGGTGCTCGCGATCGGCACGCACCTCGCGTCCGTGCGAACCGGCCTGCTCGCTGCGCTCGTCGCGACGCTGCACCCGTACCTCGTCTGGCACGACATCCACGTCAACCGTGAGATCCTGGACGGGCTGCTCGCGGCGGCGATCGTCCTTCTCGCGCTGCTCGCGTACGAGCGCCGCTCGCTCCCGCTGGCGCTCGGGCTCGGTGCGGTGACCGGGCTCGCGATCCTCTCCAACGCCCGCCTGCTGCTCCTGCCGCTCGTCCTGGCGCCGTACGTCGCGTGGCGCGTCCGGCCGGCCGGACGCGCGATCGCCGCGGCCGCGCTCGTCGTCGTCGGCGCCGCCCTGGTGACGGCCCCCTGGGTCGTTCGGAACAAGGTGGTGATCGGGTGCGCGACGATCACGACGGACACGCGCGCGCTCTGGAAGGCGAACAACCCGGCGACCTACGACGTGCTGGCGCGCGGCGGCTGGATCGACGACGTGCCCGACCTGCCCGGCGTGCCCCCCTGGCCGGAGAAGGCCGCCGGGATCTCGGTAGCGGCGGCGAAGGCGGTGGACGAGTGCGCGCAGTCGTCGTTCTACCGCGACGAGGTGTTCGACTTCTGGCGCGACCACCCCGGTGAGAAGGCGCGGCTCGCCGTGCAGGCCGTCGGGATGCTCTGGTCGCCGTTCCTCAGCGTGACGGCCGACGACGAGGCACAGCAGGGGGCCTCCGATGTGGCGCAGCGGACGGTCGAGCCGGCGTTCGTGCTCCTGCTCTACGCCTTCGCGCTCTGGGGCGCGTTCCTCGCACCGCGGCGCTTCGTCATGCTCGCCGCCCTTCTGCTCGGCTTCAACACGCTCATGGCGATGGTGTTCGCCGGAACGGTGCGCTACCGCGCGCCGTGGGACTTCGTGCTCGCGCTGCTCGCGGCATTCGCGCTCGAGCGGGCCTGGGAGCTCCTGCGGAAGCGCCGTCCGTCCCCCGCCGCGAGCGCCGCCCCGTAGAGCGCCGCGATCCGCCCGGTGCAGCGCGCCTGCGAGAACTCCTCGAGCGCGCGGACGCGACCGGCGGCGCCCAGCTCCGCGGCGCGGACGGGGTCGCCGGCGAGCTCCGCGATCGACCGGGCGAGAGCCTCGACGTCGCCCGGCGGCACGAGCATCCCGGTGCGGCCGTCGGCGACGATCTCGGGCAGCCCGCCGACGTCGCTCGCGATCACCGGGCGGCCGCGCTCCATCGCCTCGAGGGCGACCATCCCGAAGCCCTCCCCGAACGAGGGGACGACGATGACCTCGGCGCGCTCGAGCACCGGAGCGACGGGCGCGACGCGGCCGAGGAAGGTCACCGCCTCGTCGAGCCCGAGCCGCGTGGCGGTCGCCCGGAGCTCCGGCTCGAGCTCCCCGTCCCCCGCGATCTCGAGCGTCAGCCCGGGAAGCCGCTCGCGCGCCCGAGCGACGGCGCGGAGGAGCACGTCGTGACCCTTGATCGGAATCAGCCGCCCGACGATCGCGAGCCGCGGCGCTCCCGGAAGCCGCGGCGGCTCGGGCCCCGCCTCGATCCCGTAGTGGACGATCTCGAAGCTCGCTGGATCGAAGCCCTCGTTCTCAGCGAGGTAGCGCGCCAGGCCGGCCGAGATCGCCACGTGCACGTCCGCGAGCGAGGCGATCGTCCGATCGGCGGCCGCGAAGGCCTTCCCGTCCCGGAACGCGTTGAAGCCGTGCTTCGTCGACACGAGTGCGGGCACGCGGGCGAGCCGGCCCGCCGGCAGGCCGTGGAAGTCGGCGTGGACGAGATGGGTATGCAGGACGTCGGGCCGCCCGCGCCGCGCCCTCCGCAGGATGCGCGAGAACGCCCGCGGGTCGAACGCACGTGGGAGGCGCACGCGCTCGACGGGGACGGCGTCCGCCTCGAGCCGGGCTGCGAACTCCTCTGCACCCGGCTCGCCCTCGTGGAGCATGACCGCCTCGACGTCCCAGCCGTGGTCGCGCAGCCCGGGCAGCAGCAGCAGCAGGTGGTTCTCGGCGCCGGAGATCCCGGCGACCTTGACGACGTGGAGGACGCGGCCGCTCACCGGGCGAGCGCGACGACCCGGTCGGCCCACACGCCGACCGAGTGCTCGCGCAGGACGATCTCGCGCAGCCGGCGACCGGTCCCGTTCCGGTCGATCGCCGCGAGCCGGCGGATCGCCGCGGCGAGGCCGTCGACGTCGCCGTGCACGAAACGGAGCTCCTCGGGCAGGAGGCTGTCGAAGGCGGGGTTCGAGGCGATCACCGGCAGGCAGGTTGCCGCGGCCTCGTACACGACCTTGTCCGTCGCGCCCGGCCGCATGTCGTTGACGAGCGCGTCGACCTGCGCATAGAGGCCGGGGACGGCGTGACGCGGGGTGGCGCCGCGGACGTCGATCCGGTCGAGGAGACCGTGCTCCAGGACGAACCGCTCGAGCGCGATCCGGTACATCCGCTCCTCCTCCGTGACGGACGGGCCGACGACGCGGAGCGCCACGTCCGGCACCTCCGCGACGGCGCGCAGGATCGTCTCGAGCCCCTTCGCGGGGGAGGTGCGGCCGAGCGCGAGCAGCGTCAGAGGGCTCCGCTCCGGCCGCTCGACGCACTGGAACCCGGAGACGTCGATGCCGTGGCCGATCGCGACGAGCTTCCGGGAGTGGAGCGGGAACGTGCGCTCGTCGACGCTCAGCACCTTCGTCGAGACGCGCTCCGCCGCCCGCAGCAACCGGCTCTTGCGCCAGTGCGTGAACCAGAGGAAGACGTCCACGCCGAGCGGCCGGGCCAGCGGCGCGGCGAGCACCGCGTAGATCGGGCACATGTGGGCGAGCACCGCTGCGGGCCGGGGCCGCCGCGCGAGCTCCCGGGCGAGCGCCGTCTCGAAGCGCAGGCCGCGGCCCGCCCGGCGCGAGGCGCGGAACGGCCTGACGCTGCAGTTCTCGGGAAGCGCGCCCTCGACCGCGCTGTCCGCGAGCACGACGAGCTCGTCGACCCGTGCCGCGAGCGCCCGGAGCTTGTCGACCGTCGCCCCCAGCACGGGGCTGGCCGGGTCGACCTGCTGCGTGACGACCACGAGCCTCATCCCCGCCTGGCCTCCACGGCCCGGCCCACGAGCTCGACGACGCGGTCGGCGTACTCGTCCGCCGTGTACGTCCACTCGGCCGAGAGTGCGCGGCCGCCGGCGCCGAGGCGCTCCGCCAGCTCGCGGTCGGAGAGGAGCCGCACGAGTGCGTCGGCGATCTCGGCGGCGCTGCCGGGGTCGACGAGAAGTCCGGTCTCGCCGTCCCGGACGACGTCGGGAATCCCGCCGGACCGCGCGCCGACGACGGCGCGGCCGCGGCAGAGGGCCTCGAGCACCACCCGCGGCGTCCCCTCGGAGCGCGAGGCGAGAAGCAGGAGCCACGCATCGTCGAACGCCTTCACGACGTCCGCCGTCTCGAGCCGCGGCTCCCACGTGACCTGCCCCGGGAACTCGTCGACGAGAGCGTTGGCGACGTCGCGGTGACGCCCCTCGCCGACCATGCGCAGGCGCGCGTCCGGGACCCGCGGGGCCGCGCGCCGCCAGGCGTCCGCGATCGCATGGATGTTCTTGTAGCGCTCGAGCACGCCGACGAACAGCGCGACGGGCCGCTCGGGGAGCGGCGCCACGGGCGGCTCGGAGAAGGCGGTGAGCTCCGTGTAGGTCGTGAAGACGCCGGCCGGCTCGACTCCCGCGTCGCGGACGATCCCGCTCGTGAACGGGGAGAGCGTCCGCACCGCATCGGCGCTGCGGATCGCGACGAGCGCGGCCCGGTCGGCGAGCGGTGCGACGACGGCCCGCGCGCGCGACCCGTAGAGGCGCGACCACGTCCGCCAGTCACCGTGGATCTCGACGACGACGGCCGCGTCGCTCCGCGCGAGCTTCCGCCCGGCCAGCGCGGCGAGCGCCTCGTACGGGCTCTGGGCGAGGATCGCGTCGGCGGGCCGGTGGCGCAGCTCGCGGGCGATCCGGGCGGGCAGCGCGCCGTAGAACAGCGGCCCGTCGAGCGCGGCGACGGGCATGCCACGCTGGAGCGCGAACGTGCCGTCGCCACCCGGCGCGTCGCGCGGCGCGGAGGCGAGGACGCGCAGCGCGAGCCGCTCCTCGAGCGCCGCGAACTTCCGCTCGAGCGACCCGTTCAACGGAAGCCGGTAGCGCGTGCGCCCGACCATGAGGACGCGCGGCTTCACGGCTCCTGGTCACCGACGATCGCCTGCACGATCCGGCGGAGGATACGCGGCTCGGCGAGCTCCTCGACCGACGGCGCGGCCGCGGCCGCGAGCGACGCGCGAAGCACCTCGTCGCGGACGAGGCGGTCGATCGCGGAGGCGATCGCGGCGACGTCGCGCGGCGGGACGAGCAGGCCGTTCTCCCCGTCGCGTACGACCTCCGGGATCCCGCCCACCGCCGTCGCGATCACCGGCGCTCCCGTGGCGAGCGCCTCGAGCAACGTGTGCGGGAGGTTCTCCCAGGCCGACGTCAGCAGCGCGGCATCGACGGCTCGGAAGAGCACGATCACCTCGTCGCGCGTCCCGGCGCCGAGGAAGCGGACGCGATCCGACACACCCAGCTCGGCGCCGCGACGTTCGAGCGCCGCCCGCTCCGGTCCGTCGCCGAGCACGAGAAGCGCCACGCCTGGGACGTGCGCGAGGGCCGCGAGCGTGTCCTCGAGCGCCTTCTGCTGCGGTCAGCCGGCCCGCGACGCCGAGCGCGAAGCCCTCGATGCCGAGCGCCGCCCGCGCCTCGTCCCGCGTGGGGTGCACCGGCACCTCGGGCGCCGGGTTCGGTACCACGGCCGTGCGCGCGGGGTCGAGGCCCCAGCCGAGCGCGATCGCGCGGAGGTACGCGCTCGGCACGAGGACCCGGCGCGCGCGACGGAGAGCCGCGGTGCGCGTCGCGCGCAGGAACCGGACGCGAAGCCCTCCGCGCTCCGTCTGGAACTGCTCGAGCGTCCCGGCGAACCGGCCGGCGCGCCGCTCCCGCTCGTACGCCTCGTCGGCGACCAGCTTCACCACGAGCGGGCGCCGCGCGAGCGCCGCGCCGAGCGCGGCACGACGCACCATCGTCGTCGCGTAGACGCGGTCGGCGCCGCGAGCCGCGCTCCGCACCTCGCGCACGACCGCCAGGTGACGGAGCGGTGCGGGCCGGCCGCGCGCGACCCAGCGCAGGGGGTACGGCCGCGGCGCGGGCGTCCGGTCCGCCGTCGTGACCACCTCGACCGTGTGGCCCGCCTCGAGCAGTGCCTCGGCGAGCGCCGGGGCGTGACTCGCGGGCCCGCCCACGTCGGGCGGCCAGATCCCCGAGACGACGACGATCTTCACGGGCCGGCCGCCCGCGGCGCGCCGACGCGACCCGTCGCGCGCAGCTCGGCCCGGAGCCGCACGAGCACGACCGCCCAGGTCGCGGCGAAGACCAACGTCGAGACGAGGAAGGCGACCGCGGCGCCGGTCACGCCCCACCGGTCGCCGAGGACGACGACGAGCGGGAGCAGCACGAGCGTCTCGATCCCGTGCGTGACGATCCGCAGGTGCGGGCGGCCGATCGTCACCGGCAGCGACTTCGACCAGCCGAGGACGAGCTGGATCGCCGCGGCGACGAGCACGATCCGGGCGGCGTCGACCGCCGGGAGGTACTCCGACCCGAACACGACCCGGACGAGCCACGGCATCGCGACGAGGAAGACCGGGACCGCGACCGCCGCCACGCCGAGCGCCGCCAGCGTGTAGCTCCGCAGGCCGCGCAGGACGTTCCCCTCCCGGCCGTGCTCCCAGTCGCGCGTCTGCTCGGTCAGCAGCACGAGGCGCACCGGCGCGCTCGCCGCCGAGAAGCCGCTCTGCGGTGCCAGCGCAACACGGTAGTAGCCGACCTGGGTCGTCCCCGCGACGATGCCGAGCAGGACGGGCGTGAGCGCCGACCGGAGCGAGATGACGCCGGTCGCGACGCTCGACTGGACGATGAAGGAGAAGATCTCGCGCCGGTCGGACCCGAGGGCGCGCTGCTCGCCGCGCGGGAACCGGCGCAACGCCGAGGCGCCCGCCGTGCCGACGATCGCCGTCGCGAAGATCTGACCGACCGCGAGCGCGCCGAGCGTCGCGGTGACGCCGATCGAGGCGCCGACGACGATCGCGACGAGACGGATCCCCATCGTCACCGAGAGCAGGCCGCCGCGCAGGTCGTAGCGGCCGCGGAGGAGGAGGGCGCTCGCGGAGACGTTCTCCGGAGCGGCGAAGAACGGGATCGCCGCGGCCGCCGCCATCGGCGCCGTGAGGCCGTCGGTCCCGAAGAGCGTGTCCGCGAACGGGGCGACGGCGAGGATCACGAGCGAGGCGAGCGCGCCGCCCACGAGCTTGACCTCGAGCGCGCGCCGGAAGAGACGGTGCAGCTTCCCCCAGTCCTCGGCGGCGACGTACCGGAAGCCGAACTTCGTGAGGCTCTCCTCGACGGTGAGATCGAGGAGCGTCTGCGCGAGGCCGACGACCGCCATCACCGTCGCGAAGCGCCCGAAGTCCGCGAGGCCGAGCATCCGGGCGGCGGCGATCGTGCCGAGGATGCCGAGGGCCACCGAGAGGTAGAGCCCGGCTGCGGTCGCAGACCGGCGCCGGAGAGCGCTCGGAGCCATCGTGGGGAGTCAGTGTAGGGGCGGCCGTGGCCCTCGCTACAGTCCGCCGGGTGACGGCCGAGCCGCTCCCCCGGGCGACCCCGGCGACCGGGATCGTGCGGACGCTGGCGGGTGACGCGGCGACGGAGGCGCTCGTCCTCGCAGCCGCCGTCCCGTTCCTCTTCCTCCACGCCACGTACCAGCCGAGCGCATCGCTGGGGGTCGGGTCGACGTCGGTCGACGTGACGCTCGCCGACGCGGCGATCGCTTGCGTGCTCGTGGCCGCAGCGCTCCGCGGCCGGCGGGAGGGCTGGGACACGCTCCTCCGCGCACGCGTCGTCCTCGGGCTCGCCGCGGCCTTCCTCCTCGTCTGCGCCGCCTCGCTCGCCACGCCCTCCCTCCTCGGCGAGGACTACGACCTCACGCGCCACGCGATCAGCCTCGCGAAGTTCGGCTGGTACGCGACGCTTCTACCCGCGACCGTGCTGCTCGTCCGCTCGACGGCCGACCTCGTCCCGGTCGTCCGCGCGCTCGTCGCCTGGAGCGTCGCTGCGACCTCGTGGGGGCTGCTCCAGTTCCTCGGGATCGTGGCCGAGTTCGAGGGGAAGCGGCCGGGCCAGCGAGAGCCGTCCTTCGTCGGGATCCACGACCTCGCCGCACTTTCCGGGGCGGCTCTCGTCGTCGGCTCGATCGGCGTCGCACTCGGCGACGGTCGGCCGGCGGGGAGACGCTGGTCGGTCGTGGCGCTCGTCACGGGCGCTCTCGGCGTCGTGCTCTCCGGCGCGATGACGGCCGTGCTCGGCCTCTGGCTCGCCCTCGCGGCGGTGCTTCTCGGCGCACGCGCCGTCTCCGCGCTCCGCGGCCGCCGCGCACTCGCGCTGGTCGGCGTCACGCTCCTCGTCACGGCCGGGACCGCGACCATGCGCGCGGACACGATCGAGCGCTTCGCGGAGTTCATCGGGCTTCGCGAGCGCGTCGCGGACACCGGCGTCGAGAGCTACGCGCACCGGACGCTGCTCGCCTACATCGGCGGCCGGATCTGGCTCGACCGACCCGTGACGGGCGTCGGCTGGCAGGCCTCGAGCGAGGAATGGGCGTACGCGCCCTTCCTCGACGACGCGCGCGCCCGCTTCCCGGGCGAGCCCGACCAGGCCTTCCCGTCGCCGGAGCACCCGTGGGGGATCCAGATGCTCTACCTCCAGGTCGCCGCCGACCTCGGGATCGCGGGGATCGTCTTCCTGCTCGGGCTCGCCGCCGCCGGGATCGCCGCCGCGGTGCGCGGGCTCCGGGTCTCGCCGGTGCCGCTCGTCGGCCTCGGCTGGCTCTGCGTCGTCGCCGGCGTGTGGACGGGGATCGGGCTCGTCGCCGGACTGCCGCTCGAGGCACTGACGTGGATCGCGCTCGGATTGGTGACCGTCCGTGACTGACGCGCGCCTCGACCCGCCGCTCTCGATGCCGACCTACGCCGTCCGCGCGCCGCTCGCGCGCTGGCTGGCGGCGGAGGCCGCGCGCGCCGGCGCCGACCTCGGGCCGTACCGGCTGCTCGATGTCGGCTGCGGCGAGATGCCGTATCTCTCCCTCTTCCAGCCCCACGTGCGCGAGGTCGTCGGGATGGACACCTGGGACAACCCGCGCGCGTCGCTCAAGGGCGTCGTCGAGTCGATCCCCGCCGACGACGCGTCGTTCGACGTCGTCCTCTGCGCGCAGGTGCTCGAGCACGTCGACGACCCGGCGCAGGGCGTCCGCGAGCTCGCGCGCGTGACGCGGCCCGGGGGCCGGGTCCTTCTGTCGACGCACGGCGCGATGGTCTACCACCCGAACCCCGTCGACCTCTGGCGCTGGACCGGCGCGGGGCTCGAGCGGCTGTTCACGGTGAACGGCGACTGGGCATCGGTTACGGTGTCCGCCGGCTCGGGCACGGCCTCCTCCCTGGCGATGCTGAACGCGATCTACCTCGAGCACGTTCTGCGGCGGACGCCGCTGCGCGCCGTGCGCGGCCCCGTCGTCGGGCTGCTGAACCGCGCCGCGCGTGCGGTCGACCGGCGCGTGACAGCGCTTCGCGACGAGCGCCCGGGGACGATCGCCGCGAACTACCACGTCGTCGCCGAGCGGGCTCCGTGAGCCGCGTCCTCGTCACGGGCGGCGCCGGGTTCATCGGCTCGAACCTCGTCCAGGCGCTGCTCGAGCGCGGCGACGACGTCCGCGTGCTCGACAACTTCTCGACCGGGAGCCGCGCGAACCTCGCCTCGCTCGGACGCGACGTCGAGGTCGTCGAGGGCGACCTCCGTTCGTACGAACGGGTCCATACTGCGGTCCGCGGGGCCGAGGTCGTCTTCCACCAGGGGGCCCTCGGCTCCGTTCCACGCTCGGTCCAGGATCCGCTCACCTCGACCGCAGTCAACGTCGAGGGCACGCTCAACGTCCTCCTCGCCGCGCGCGACGAGGGCATCCGGCGCGTCGTCGCGGCCTCGTCGTCGTCCGTGTACGGCGACGGCGGCGCGTTCCCGCGGGTCGAGACCCAGGCGCCCAACCCGATCTCGCCGTACGCCGTCGCGAAGCTCGCCGCCGAGCGCTTCTCCGTCAGCTTCACGCGCGTCTACGGGCTGGAGACGGTCGCGCTCCGCTACTTCAACGTCTTCGGGCCCCGTCAGGACCCGACGTCGCAGTACGCCGCGGTCGTGCCGCGGTTCATCCGCGCGATCGCCGACGGCCTGCCGGTGACGGTGCACGGGGACGGCGAGCAGTCGCGCGACTTCACGTACGTCGAGAACGTCGTCCGGGCGAACCTCCTCGCGGCCGACGCGCCCGACGGCGCCGGCCGGGTGCTGAACATCGCGACGGGCGGCTCGGAGACCGTGAACGCGCTCGCCGAGACGATCGGCTCGATTCTCGACAAGCCGGTCGAGAAGACCTTCGGGCCGGCGCAGCCCGGCGACGTGCGCGAGTCGTGGGCGGACGTGAGCGCCGCGTCCGAGACGATCGGGTACGAGCCGAGCGTCGGCTTCGAGGATGGGTTGCGCCGGACGATCGACGCCATGCTTCAGACGAAGGGAGCGAGATGAGCCACGCGTTCGGGACGATCGAGGAACTGGGCGAGGGCTACGGCTTCCGCAAGGTGCGCCAGGCGCTCGGCGTCGAGGCGTTCGGGGTGAACGTCATCGTGATGCCGCCGGACTACCCCGGCTTCCACCACTACCACGACGAGCAGGACGAGCTGTACTTCGTCCACGCCGGGACGGCGCGCGTCGAGGTCGGCGACGAGGTGCGGCTGCTCGGCCCGGGCGGGATGGTCCACGTCTCGTCGACGACGCCGCGCCGCGTCTCGAACGGCGGCGGCGAGGACCTCGTGATGCTCGTCATTGGCGGCAAGGGCGGCTACGTCGGCCGCGACGGCCACATGGTCGACGAGGCTGACGCCGAGCGCCGCGCCGGCTTCGGGTCGGGCGGCTCAGGCTCCGGCTAGGGCGCGACTCAGAGGGCGTCTTCCGGCGGCGGCTCGCCCGGCTCGGCACGAAGCACGGCGCCCGCGAGCGCGAACACGACCACCGACAGCCAGTGGATGCCGATCACATCGGTCTGCAACCCGAGCACCGCGACGGCCACGAGCGACGCTGCCAGCCACGGAGAGCGGCGGCGGATCGCGACGAAGAGCGCGACCAGCCAGCCGACGAACGCCGCGAGGCCGAGCAGCCCCGTGTCGACACCGAGCTCCGTGTAGGTGGACTCGCCGGCCTTCGGCGTCACGCCGGTGCGGGCCGCCGAGACGCCGGCGTTCCCGAGCCCGTAGCCCCAGGGGTGGCGCGCGACGGTGCGAATCCCGTCTCGCAGCGCGCTCAGGTGGCTCGACGTCGAGCTCTCGCCGGTCGAGAACGGGTCGTCGCTGGTCCCGCCTTCCGCCGCGGCGTTCTCGCGCAGGCAGGCGAGCTCCGCCGCGGTGTACGTCGTCGGCGGGCCGATCGTCGGAAACAGGGCGACGAAGCCGACCGTCACGACGACCGAGCCGGCGGCGAGCACGGCCGGCGTCCAGGCGCGGCGAAGAGCCGCGAGCACGAGCAGGCCGGCGGGTAGCGCGATGAACGCGGCCCGCGTATGGGTCCAGAGGAGCCCCGCGTACACGACCACGCCTGCGGCCACCGTCCACCACCGCGGCCGCGCGGCGACGAGCAGGAGGAGCACGACGACGAGCGCGTAGGCGGTCGCGAGCGGGCTCAGGAAGGTCGAGACGAGGCGGCGGACCGGGCTCTCCTCGTCCGTGTTCAGGATCCAGTTCTCGGGCAGGTACGAGAGGCAGCGGTAGGCGAGCCCGAGCTGCTCGTGGAACCAGTCGGGCACGCCGGAGTCGCGCCACCACTCGAGCGGCACGAGGTAGACGTCGACGAGGCCGAAGACCGCGAGCGCGGCGCCGACACCGACGAGGGTCAGGACGATGCGCCGCCACCACGTGCGATCGAGCGTGACGAGGCGCCCGAGGATGTACGCGCCGAGCGGCAGGAGGTGGTGGCGGAGCGCGTACAGCTCCCCTCGAGCGGTCGCCTCCCCGTCGAGCCACGACTGCGGCACGAGCCAGTAGGCGACGACGATCGCGCCGTAGGCGAGGGCGAAACGGTCGGGCCAGCCGAGGTTGGGGATCGACCCGGCGGCGGCGAGCGCGACGACGACCGCCGCGAGCAGGAGAACGTCTTTCCAGGCGGCCACGACATCGAGCGCCGAGTCGCGCACGCCGGCCTGCCACAGCAGCGCCATCGCGAGGTTGTGGAGCGCGAGCCCCACGATCAGGACGAGCAGTGCGATGCGCGGGAATCGGGCCGTCACGTGATCGCCACGAGCGTCATGCCGAGATTGCGAATCTCGACCGCCCCCGGAAAGAGCGCCCGGAAGTCCGAGGGGCCGAGCAGGTGGTTCTCCTTCGCCCAGGACTTGCCCGCCAGGTCGTATGCGCGACCGGCGAGCGACGCGGGAAGCCAGTGCACCAGCGGGAGCTTCGTGTGCACCTCGACCGGGAACCAGCGGTTTGGGGTGGTCAGGAAGACCCGTCTGCCGACGCGGAGCGCCTCGTCGACGAATGCCGCCTGCCGTTCCCGTCCGCCGACGTGCTCGATCACCGCGTTCGAATGGACGACGTCGAAGCTCGCGTCCGGAAAGGGCAGCGCGCAGGCGTCACCCTGGACGTACGCGATCTGCGGGTAGCGCTCGCGGAAGCGTCCCCCGTCGTGGAGCCCGAGCGCCGTGAGCCTCCCGGGCCAGGGGTAGCGCTCCTCGAGGAAGTTGTGCGTGGTGCACCCGCCCTGCCCGCCCGCCTCGCCGAGCGAGACCTCGTCGACGCCGACGTCGAGGACCGTGGTGGCCGCGTCCGGCCGCATCTCGTCGAGGAAGAGCGCCAGCTTCCGCCTCCGCGAACGGATCGAGATCGCGTCGGCGAGGCGCACGTGCGGGACCTTAGGGGTGGATGACGACAGGCGTGCCGAGCGGCAGCCGCGCGAGCGCGTGCAGGGTCTGCTCGGTCGCATGCAGGCAGCCCGCGCTCGCGGGCGCGCCGAACGTCTCGTGCGCCGACGGGCGCCCGTGGATCGCGAGGCGGTCGCCACCGCTCCAACCTGCGGGCAGCCGCGGCTGGTTCCCCGAGAGCACGACGATGCAGCAGCCGAGCCGCCACCTGCGTCCGGAGATCTGGTCGGTGACGTGGAAGCGCCCGGTCGGCGTCGGCGAGCCCGGGGCGCCGATCGAGACCCGCCGCCGAAAGACGACATGGCCGTCCTCGCGCAGCGTCAGCAGCCGCTTCGATAGGTCGGCCTCGACCGCGTAGCGGACCGTGCGGAGGCGGACGGCCGCGGTGCGGGGCACCCAGCCGACCACGCCGTTCCCCAGGACGTCGCTCTCCACGGCAAACCAGTTGCCGCGTCGGCCGACCACCTGGAGCCGCCGCACCGAGCCGAAGGGCGTCTTCCAGCTCGCGACGGCGAGCGCCCTGCTTCCGGGTGCCCGCCGGATCGGCACCTTCGCCTTCCAGTCGACGACGAGCGTCATGCCGCGAGGCGCCGTGGACCGCCCGGCGTCACCTGCCGACGGTACGACTAGCGCGACGGTGATCGTCCCGGCTATCGCAAGACCGAGGAGTGCGCGGCGCGTGAGAGCGGCGTCAGACACCGATGGGCGCCCAGCGTACCGCCCGAGTAGTCTCGACACGGTGCTCGAGGACGTCGTCACGCCGGCCGGCCCGTACCGCCTTCGGCTCATGGCACGGAGCGGGACATGGCGGGGCACCCTGCCCGGGAACCGCCTGGCGGCGGCGCACCAGCGCCCCGACGGACGCGTCGTCGTCCGCGCGCCGGACGAGGAGGCGCTCGCGACCGCCCGGTTCATGCTCGCCCTCGACGACGACACCGCCGGGTTCCACGAGCGTTTCGCCCGTGATCCGCTGATCGGCCCGTCGGCGCGGGCCTTCGTCGGCTACCGGCCGCTCCGCCTCGCCACCGTGACGCACGCAGTCGTCCGCGCGCTCTGCGGCCAGCTCATCGAGGCCCGCCGCGCCCGCGCGATCGAGCAGGCGATCGCGCGCGCCTGCGGCGAGACGGTCGTCACGCAGCCGGCACTTCGCCGCCTCGCACCGGTCGAGCTACGCCGGTTCGGCCTCGCCCAGCAACGGGCAACGGTCCTCGCCCGCCTCGCGGCGACGCTCGACCTCGAGCGTCTCCGCGGCCTCCCCGGAGACGCTGTCGTCGCCCGGCTCGCGCGCGTCCGAGGCATCGGCCCGTGGTCGATCGGGGTGATCTCGCTCGAAGGCCTCGGGCGTCTCGATCGCGGTCTCGTCGGCGACCTCTCGCTCGTGAAGCTGTACGCGGCACTGACCGGCCGCTGGGTCGAAGGGCACGAGACCGCGGAGCTCCTCGCGCCCTACGACGAGTGGCAGGGGCTCGCGGGGGAGATCCTGCTGCTCGGCTGGTCGCGCGGCCTGGTCCCTGGCGCGTCCGCCGACCGAGCGCGCATCGCCCGACGCCGGGAGCGCCGGGCTGCATAGAGTCAGGCATGGCGGTCGACGAACGGCGTATCGCGGTGCTGGGCACCGGAAGGATCGGCGAGGCGCTGATCTCGGGCCTCCTGTCGTCGGGCTGGCGCCGACCGGAGGACATCGTCGCGTCGAGCCGCCGTGCGGAACGACTCGTCGAGCTCGCCGAGCGCTACGGCATCGCCACGACGATGGACAACGTCGAGGCGGCTGCCGGTGCGGCCCTCGTCGTCGTGTCCGTGAAGCCCCAGGACATCGAAGGGCTCCTCGGCCAGATCGGGCCGGCGATCTCGGCCGAGCAGACCGTGCTCTCGGTCGCTGCCGCGACCCCGACCGCGGCGATCGAAGGCCATCTCGCAGCCGGAGTCCCCGTCGTGCGGGCCATGCCGAACACGCCGTCGACCGTCCACGAGGGGATCGCCGGGCTCTGCGCCGGCGCGCACGCCGACGATGCCCACGTCACGCTCGCCGAGGAGGCGCTCGCGCATCTCGGCTCCGTCGTCCGCGTCCCGGAGCGGCACATGGACGCTGTCACGGCGGTGTCGGGCTCCGGACCGGCGTACTTCGCGCTCCTCGCCGAGGCGATGATCGAGGCCGGCCTCCTGCTCGGCCTCTCCCGCGAGATCTCCACGCAGCTCGTGATCCAGACGATGCTCGGCACCGCGAAGCAGCTCCGCGACGAAGGTCTCCATCCCGTCGAGCTGCGGGAGATGGTGACGTCGCCGGGCGGCACCACGATCGCCGCGATCCGCGAGCTCGAGTCCGCCGGGGTGCGGGCGGCGTTCCTCAACGCCATCCAGGCGGCGATGACCCGCGCCCGCGAGCTCGCCGCGGGCTCCGACTAGCCCGGCAGCAGCGGGGACGACAGCGGCGGCAGTTCGAGGCCACGAGCGGCCGCGAGCGCGTCGAGGACGAGCACCGTGTCGGCGACGCCGACGTCCTCGAGGAACGCGTCGCGCTCCTCGAACGACCGCAGCACGGCGCGACGCCCCGCCACGTATGCCGCGCCGTCGGCCCGCGCGAGCGCGCCGAGCGCACCCGCGACCGACGCAGGCTCGAGCCCCTCGTCCGCGACCCGCGCCGCAACGATCTCGGCATCCTCGTCGCGTCCGAGCGCGAGCAGGGCGAGCGCGGCGCAGTAGCCGCCGATCGGTCCGGGGGCATCGAGCACGCCGGCATCGACGGCAGCCGAGGCGTCGGCGCGCGCTCCCTCGTGGTCGCCGGCCATCAACCGGCACCGGATCATTGCGATCGGCCGGCCCCAGCTTCCCGGCGGCGCCGCATGCCAGCTCGTGTCGTACTCGTCCGCGGCACGGAGGAGCACGGTCACGGGCCTCGTCGTCGCGGCCGAGCATCAGCGCGGCGAGCCCCGCCGCCCACGACGCGCCCGCGATGCCCGCGAGCCGGAGGTCCTCCCGCTCGTCCGGCCCGACGGCGGCGGCGAGCCGTCGCTCGTGCTCCGCCTCGGCCCACGCGAGCTTCGCCTGCCAGTCCATGCGCCTGAGTATCGCAACCCGCTGCCTGATTGAACGGTCAGTCAACCCGTGTGTATCCTCACTTCCATGGCGCGGGAGCTGCGTGAGGTCGTCTACGTCGACGGTGTCCGCACAGCATTCGGCAAGGCCGGCCCGGGCGGGCTCTTCTGGAAGACGCGCGCCGACGACATGGCCGTGAAGGCGGTGCGCGAGCTCCTTCGCCGCAACCCGCAGGCGCCGCCCGAGAGGATCGGCGACGTCGTGATGGCCGCGACGGCGCAGGTCGGCGACCAGGGCCTGACGCTCGGCCGCGACGTGGCGCTCCTCGCGGGGCTGCCGCACACGGTGCCCGGCTTCGCGGTCGATCGCATGTGCGCCGGCGCGCTCACCGCCGTCACCGCGGCCGCGGGCGAGATCGCGATGGGTGCCTGCGACCTCGCGATCGCCGGCGGCGTGGAGCACATGGGACACCATCCGATGGGCGACGACGTCGACTTCAACCCCCGCTTCGTCGCCGAGCGGCTGATCGACGAGAGCGCCGCGGTCATGGGCCAGACGGCCGAGAACCTGCACGACGCGTTTCCGCAGCTGACGAAGGAGGACGCCGACCGCTACGCCGCCGAGTCGCAGCGGAGGGCCGCCGCGGCGTGGGCCGAGCCGGACGGCGTCTACGCGCGCACGGTCGTGCCGATGAGCGTCTTCACCGACGAGGGGTGGAAGGTCGCCGAGCGGGACGAGTTCCTCCGGCCCGACACGACGATCGACGCTCTCGCCGGCCTTCGCACGCCGTTCCGCGCGGGCGGTCGCGTCACGGCGGGCAACTCCGCCGGGCTGACGGACGGCGCCACCGCGTCGCTGCTCGCCTCCGAGGCCGTCGCCGCGGAGCTCGGCCTCGAACCGCGGATGCGGCTCGTCGGGTTCGCCTACGCCGGCGTCGAGCCGCACCTGATGGGCCTCGGGCCGGTCCCGGCGACGACGCAGCTCCTCGAGCGCGAGGGCCTCACGATCGACGACATCGGGCTCTTCGAGCTGAACGAGCCGTTCGCGGTGCAGGTGCTGACCTGGTGCGACGGCGTCGGCGTGGCACCCGACGACCCGCGCCTCAATCCCTACGGCGGCGCGATCGCCTGCGGCCATCCGCTCGCGGCGACCGGCGTCCGCCTCATGGCGCAGCTCGCGTACGGCTTCGAGCAGCGGCCGGACGCTCGCTACGGCCTCACCGCGCTCTGCATCGGCCTCGGGATGGGCGCCGCGGTCCTCTGGGAGAACACGCGCCGTGGCTGACACGGCGGTCACGCGCTTCCACCTCCAGAAGCTCCACACGCATGTCGGCCCGATCGCCCTCGTCACGATCGACAACGGCGCCGACTGGCGGAAGCCGAACACCTTCGGCGCCGACGCGCTCGCATCGCTCTCGGAGGTGCTCGGCAGCCTGCGCACGCGCGACTGGCGCGGCCTCGTCCTCACGGGCAAGCCGCTCGTCTTCGCCGCGGGGCCGACATCACGCAGTTCCCGGGGATCACTCCCGAGCGCGCCCGCGAAGGCGGCAGGGCGGGCCACGAGCTGTTCGGCCGGCTGCGCGAGCTGCCGTTCCCGACGCTCGCGGCCGTCAACGGCGCGGCGCTCGGCGGCGGGCTCGAGATCGCGCTCCACTGCGACGTCCGCACCGTCGCGTCGAACGTCCGCCACCTCGGCTTCCCCGAGGTCTTCCTGGGGCTCTTCCCCGCCTGGGGCGGGACGCAGCTGACGCCGCGGCTCGTGGGCGCCGAGGCAGCCGTCCGGCTGATCGTGGACAACCCCCTGAAGCAGAACCGCCTGATCCGCGCCGCGGAGGCGCTCGAGCTCGGGCTCGTCGACCACGTCCTCGAGCCGGTCGAGTTCCTCGACGAGTCGATCCAGCTCCTGCTCCGGCGGATCGAGGCGGGCGACGGCAAGCGCGAGCCGGCGGCCGACCTCTCCGACGCGGCCGAGGTCGTCCGCAAGGCGCGCGCCCGGGTCGACGACGCGGTGCACGGCCAGGCGCCCGCGCCGTACCGCGCGCTCGACCTGATCGAGGGCGCCGCGTCGTGGAGCCTCGAGGAGGGCTACGCCGCGGAGGAGGACGCGCTCGCAGACCTGCTCCCAGGGCCCGAGGCGCAGGCCTCGATCTACGCGTTCGACGTCGTCGAGCGGCGGATCAAGAAGCCGGCCGGCGTTCCCGACGCGCAGCCGCGGAAGGTGCAGGCGGTCGGCGTCGTCGGAGCCGGCCTGATGGCGACGCAGCTCGCGACGCTCTTCCTGCGCAAGCTCGAGGTGCCGGTCGTCCTGACCGACGTCGACGCCGGCCGTGCGGAGAGCGCCGCCGAGTCGATCCGAGGCGAGCTCGCGGGCCTCGTCGCGAAGGGGAGGCTGAGCGAGGGCAAGGCGCGCTTCCTCGGCTCGATCGTGACCGCCGGCACGGGGCCCGACGCCTACGCGGGCTGCGACCTCGTCCTCGAGGCCGTGTTCGAGGAGCTGGCCGTCAAGCAGGAGGTCTTCGGCGGGCTCGAGCACGTCGTCGCGCCCGAGTGCCTGCTCGTGACGAACACGTCGTCGCTGTCGGTCGCCGCCATGGCGGACGGCCTCGCCCATCCCGAGCGCGTCGTCGGTCTCCACTTCTTCAATCCCGTCGCCGTCCTGCCGCTGGTCGAGGTCGTCCGGACGCCGGTGACGGACGACGCGTCGCTCGCGACCGCCTGGGACGTCACGCGGAAGCTCGGCAAGCGCGGCGTGCTCGTGCGGGACGCGCCGGCGTTCGTGGTCAACCGCATGCTGACCCGGCAGTCGACGGTGCTGATGCAGGCGCTCGAGTCCGGGTCGACCTTCGAGGAGACGGACGAGGCCGCGCTTCGCCTCGGGCTCCCGATGCCCCCGTCGGCGCTGCTCGCGATGGTCGGCCCAAAGGTCGCGAACCACGTCCTCCGCACGCTGCACGAGGCCTTCCCGGACCGCTTCCCGCTCTCGCCGACGCTCCAGGCGCTCGCCGACGGCGAGTTCCCCGCGCTCGAAGCGCGCGACGACAGACCGACGGTCGGCGAGATCCACGAGCGGATCCTCGTGGCGCTCGCCGACGAGGCGCGGCGGATCCTCGACGAGGGCGTCGTCGCGAGCGCCGCCGAGCTCGACGCCTGCCTGATCCTCGGCGCCGGCTTTCCGTTCTTCCGCGGCGGGATCACGAAGCACCTCGACCAGACGGGTATCTCGCAGCGTGTCTCGGGCCGATTGCTCGGCGACGGCTGACATCTCTGTACCAGGCGCCGGATTGCGGTAGTCTCAGGGGTGCAGCGACGCCGGCGCGCGAACGACGCCCGAGTGAGCTGCCTTCCTCGAACGGTTGCGTAGAACTGAGCGGCGCGTTTCGAGGCAGCTGCGCACATGCAGGAATCCACCATCATCGAGACCACGCCGTCCGGACAGCGTCCGGACCTGGAGAGCGCCGCCCATCGCGCCGAGCGCTGGTCCAGCGAGCCGTTCCTCCATCCCGGCGAGGATCCCGAGGTCGCGCTCGCGCCGGGCACCGCGCGGCGGTTCGCGCTGGACGACGCGCTCGAGGAGATCGAAGCGGGGCACCGGACGCCGTCGCCGGGCTGGAAGGTGCGCTATGGCCTCATGCTCGGCCTCGAGCGCGTGCTCGCCGCCGAGACGCCGGCGACCGCCTCCGGGACGGCCCTTCGCCGCCACCAGATCGACGCGCTGACGGGGATGCTGACCGAGCTGATCGCCGCGACCCAGCGGAGCGCCGAGGAGAACGGCAACGGCTCCGCGAACGGCAGCGTCGCGGAGCTCGTCGAGGAGGAAGAGGACGAGGAGGACGTCGACCTCGCCGACGAGGCGGAGGAGACCGACGAGCCCGGCTTCACCGGCGAGGACCCCGGCGCCTCGCGTCGCTACCGCTTCCGTCACCCCACGGCGTCCGGGAAGACGATCGCAGCCGCCGGGTTCGTCGAGGCCGCACGGCATCTCGGCGTGCTGATCCTCACGCACCGCCGCCTGCTCGTCGACCAGTTCCGCCGCGACCTCACGACCGAGGGGTACGGCGAGCGGCTCACCGACGCGATCGAGGCGGGGAAGGAGCCGCTGCGCGCCGACCCCCTCACGATCCAGACGTACGCGTGGTTCGCCCGGCACGGCACCGAGCTCTCCCGAACGGCGTACCAGCTCGTGATCTGCGACGAGGCCCACACCGCCCTCGGCGAGAAGACCTCGACCGCGATCCGCAGCTTCTCCGAGCCTCTCTACATCGGCATGACCGCGACGGAGCAGCTGATCGCAAAGCAGGTGTCGGACGTCTTCCCGGCATCGGTCGACGACCTGCCCCTCACGGACGCGGCGCGGCGCGGCCTGATCGCGCCGCTCCGGTCGCTGCGCGTCCCGCCGGTCGCCGCCATCAACTCGGTGCCGATCGTCGGCGGCGACTTCGAGGAGCGCGCGCTGGCCGCGGCGCTCGACCACGTCGCGCTCAACCAGGCGGCCGCGAGCCTCTATCGCGACCGCTTCGGCTCGACACCCGGGATCGTCTACGCGGCCGGCGTCGACCACGCGTACAACCTCGCGCAGGAGTTCCGCGCCGCCGGGCTCAAGACGATGGCCGTCTCCGGCCGGACGCCGCCGCGCGAGCTGGCCGAGACCCTCGCCGCCTATGAGCGCGGCGAGATCAACGTGCTCGTCAACGCGCAGCTCCTGGCCGAGGGCTGGAACTCGCCACGCGCGACGGTGTGCATGCACCTCGCCCCGACCGCGTCGAAGCGCGTCTACCAGCAGCGGATCGGGCGGATCATGCGGACGCACCCGCGCAAGGAGGCCGGGATCGTCGTCGACTTCGTCCCGAAGGGTGCGACCCACTCGGAGCGGGTCGTCTCCCTCCACTCCCTGCTCGACTCCGACTTCTACCGCGAGGGAGCCCGCGTCACGCCCGCCCCCCGTCGCCGCTCGGCGCGCCGCGCCCGCCGGAAGCTTTCCCCGGCGCCCTGGCTCGTCCCGGTCACGCAGGACGTCGGCCGCCGGCTCGCGGTGATCCAGCGCGAGTGGCAGCGGGTCGACCCGCGCTTCCTCGACGACGACGAGCAACGCTTCTGGGCGACCATCGCAGGGCGCCAGATCCGCTTCGACCAGCGCGCCGAGTTCGCGCGGAAGTTCGCCGAGGGCCGCGCCGAGAAGGGCGCGCTCGAGACCTTCCTCTCGGTCTGCGCCGCGGAGAACCCGAACCGGCGCCTGCGGATGACGGCCCTCGCGGACCGCGTCGCGACCCCGATCGACCGCGCCGACTTCGACGATCTCGTCACGCTGGTCACACAGGCGCCGCCGTGGGACAAGGATCGTGCCGCCGGCGTCCGCATCCTGCTGCGTGCGATCGGCGACGGCAAGGCGACGGCGCCCGACCAGATCCTCGGCCGCTGGACGTGGCGCCTCGCGCGCTCCGTTCGCAAGACCCTCGACCGCAAGGCGAGCCAGGAGTTCCCGGAGGCCAAACGGCTCCTCGGCGCCGTGGCGAACTCGCGTGGGCACCGTCACGAGGACAACGTCGCGCAGCTCGTCAGGATCGCGGCGGCGTTGCCGGCGCCCGTCGGCGCCGCCCTGCTCGCGTCCGCCGAGGGCTACACGCCGCGCGCGAACGGCACGCTCGACCACGCGCGTGAGGAGCTCGGGCCGATCGCGGAGATCGCGGCCGCGCTCGCGGAGAGCCTTCCCGCGCCGAAGGCGCCTGCGCGGAAGTCCCGTCGCCGCCGTCGGAAGAAGAAGCCGTCCGAGGCGCAGGCGGCCACCACGGATGCGACGACGGCGGAGACCGCGAGCGCCGCGAGCTCGGCTCCCGTCGATGCAGCGCCCGCGGCAGCAGAGCCCGAGGCTGCGCCCGGCGACGCCGCGCCCGTCTAGGACTGCTCGGCCGGCGGGTCGTCCTTCCGCCGGTGGTCCTGCTCACGCAGGAACCGCGTCAGCTCGGCCGCGAGCGAATCGCCCGTCGGCAGCTCGCCGCCCTCGGCGAAGGACTCGATCGTGTCGGCCCGCTGCTCGAGCTCCTCGACGTAGGCCTGCGTGTCCGGGTCGGAGGCGACGGCCTCGCTGACCTGGGACGCGTACTCGGTCTCGGCCTCGTCGAGGTCCGTCATGTCGATCGACACCCCGAGCAGGTCGGAGAGGCGGACACAGAGCGCCTTGGCCGCGCGCGGGCTCGGCGCGAGGGAGACGTAGTGCGGCACCGCCGACCAGAGGCTGACCGACCGGAGGCCCGCCGTGCGGCACGCGTCGTGGAGGACGCCGACGATCCCGGTCGGCCCCTCGTAGCGCGAGAGCTGCAGCCCGAGCTCCTCGACGAGCGCCGGGTCGGTGGCCGCGCCGGTCACGGGCGCGGGGCGCGTGTGCGGCACGTCGGCGAGCAGGGCGCCGAGCGTCACGACGAGGTCCACGCCGACGTCCCTGGCCAGACCGATCACGAGGTCGGAGAACGCGCGCCAGCGGTAGTTCGGCTCGACGCCGACGAGGATCACCGCGTCGCGGTCCGTTCCGGGGATCGCCGCGTGGTAGAAGGCGTTCTCGGGCCACTCGATCCGGCGCGTCAGCCCCTCGTCGAGCGTCACCGTCGGACGCACCGCCTGGAAGTCCATGAACGCCTCCGGGTCGACGTCCGCGAAGCGCGTCGCGTCCCACTGCTCGACGAGGTAGCCGGCGGCCACGGTTGCGGCCTGTCCGCCGTCGTTCCAGCCGCGAAACGCCGTGATCATCACGGGGCGTCGGAGCGTCGGGCGTTCGGAAAGGCGCAGATCCGCTTGGGCCATTGCCCCAGCGTAACGACCGTCAGCGCGTCCGCAGCGGCTCGCCGAGCGGCTCGACGCGCTCCGCGGCCGGAGCGACCAGCGCGAGAGGCGGCCGCCAGAGTGTGTAGACGACGCCGACGGTGACGGCCCAGATCGTCGCGGCGAGCGTCACGTGAACGAGCACGAGCCCCCACGGGAGCGCGTTGCGGTACTGGATCTCGCCGACGAGCATCTGCGTCAGCAGCACGCCGAGGAGCACGAGGGCGAGACGCACGACTCCGGGCGCCTCCCTGCGCGCGCGGAGCAGCTGCCATCCCACGAGCAGCAAGCCGATCCCGAACACGGCGGTCGCGCGAACGTGGACGTAGACGGTGTCTCGGATGCCGAGCCCGAGCCGGTGCACGTCCTGGTCGGCTCCGGGGTGCGGGCCGGAGGCCGTGGCGATCGCGCCGGTCACGACCATCGCCGCGCAGGCGACGACCCCGACGACAGCGACGAGGCGCAGCCAGCGCGGCGCCACAGGAGCACCCAGCCCGGTCGCGCAGCTCCACGCCTCGAAGACGACGACGACCGAGAGCGCGACGACGACGAGCGCGAGCAGGAAGTGCGACATGACGGCGAGCGGGTGGAGATCGAGGATCACCGTGATCCCGCCGAGCGGGATCTGCGCGACCGTCCCGAGGAACGCGGTCAGCGCGACCCAGACGACCCAGCGCGGCAGCCCCGCCACGCGGCGCGACGCATGCCAGGTTGCGAGCGAAGCGAGGATCCCGCAGACGGCGATCACCCGGTTGCCGAACTCGATCATCGGGTGGAAGCTCAGCGCCGGGAACGGCGTCGAGCCGCATCGTGGCCAGTTGTCGCAGCCAAGGCCCGAGCCCGTCAGCCGGACGAACGCCCCCGACGTCACGACGAGGCCGAGGACGGCCACCGCGCCGACCGCAAGCTGCAGGAAGCGGTGCGCCGACACCGGCTCGCGCAGGCGCGCGCGAAGCCTCACGACAGCGTCACCCCGGATCCTTCCTCGACGGCGCCGACGTGGTGCAGCGTCAGCCCGGCCGCGGCGAACGTCGCCTCGAGCACGACGCGCTTGTCGCTCGGCAAGGTGACGAGGAGGCCGCCGGCCGTCTGCGGGTCGTACGCGAGCGCCTCGAGCTCCGGCGACGCGCTGCTCTCGACGTGCGGTCCCGCGAACTCACGGTTCCGGCGGTCGCCGCCCGTGCGCGTCCCGTCCGCTGCGAGCTCGAGCGCGCCCGGCAAGGCGGGCAGCCGGTGGGCGTCGAGCGCGATACGGACGCCCGAGCGCTCGGCGGTCTCGTGGGCGTGGCCGAGGAGCCCGAAGCCGGTGACGTCCGTCACGGCATTGGGCGAGAACGACCGCAGCGCGTCGGCGGCGTCGCGGTTCAGCTCGGTCATCGACGCGACGGCGGCGTCGAGTGCCCCTTCGGGCGCCCGTCCGTCCCGGACCGCCTGGAGGACGAGCCCGGTGCCGAGCGGCTTCGTCACGAGAACGGCGTCCCCCGGCCGGGCGCCGCTCTTCCGCCAGACGCCGTCCGGGTGCACCGTGCCGACGACCGCGAGACCGTACTTCGGCTCCTCGTCGCGGATCGTGTGCCCTCCGGCGAGGATCGCCCCCGCCTCGGTGACCGCTTCGGCCGCTCCCGCGAGCACGTCACCGAGCATCTCGACGGGCAGCTCCTCCGGGAACGCGGTCACGGAGAGCGCGAGGAGCGGCCTGCCGCCCATCGCGTACACGTCGTTGAGCGCGTTGGTCGCCGCGATCCGGCCGAACGTGCGCGGATCGTCGACGACGGGCGGGAAGAAGTCGACGGTGAAGACGAGCGCCGTGCGCTCGTCGAGGCGGTAGACGGCCGCGTCGTCCGCGGGGTCGAGCCCCACGAGCAGGTCGGTCGCGTCCACCGGAACCATTCCCGCGAGCAGCTTCTCGAGCCGCGCGGCCGAGTACTTCGCAGCGCAGCCGCCTGCCTTCGCGAGGCTCGTGAGCGTCGGCTGCGTCACTCTGCGAGTGTAGGGAAGGAACCGCGCGGGCCGACGCGAACACTCGGCCAAGAGAGGATCTCCCCCTTCCCCCTCTCTCTGCACCGCGGAGGCCGCCGGACCCGGGCGGCCTCCGTCTGTGAGAGGATCAGCCGATGCCGAGCGCGCTCGTGACCGGCGGCTCGTCGGGGATCGGTCTCGCGATCGCGCGGATGCTCCGCGACGAGGGCTACGCGCTGACCCTCGCGGCGCGGACGGTCGAGCGCCTCGAGGAGGCAGCAGGTGCGCTCGAGGCGAAGGCGATACCCGTCGACGTGCGGCACGACGAGGAATGCGCGCGCCTCGTCGCGGCCCACCTCGAGGCGCACGGCGGCCTCGACGTCCTCGTCAACTCGGCAGGCGTGGGCATCGCAGGACAGATCGGCGACACGTCGACCAAGCAGTTCGACCTCCAGCAGTCCGTCAACCTGCGAAGCGCGTTCCTCGTCACGCGGGAGGCACTCCCCGCGCTTCGCGAGTCCCGTGGCTACGTGATCAACCTCGCCTCGATCGCCGGGACGATCCCGACGCCCGGGCTTGCGACCTACGGCGCCGCGAAGGCGGCGCTCATCGCGCTGACACGGTCACTGGTGCGTGAGGAGTCGGGCACGGGTGTCCGCGCGACCGCGCTCTGCCCCGGCTTCGTGGACACGCCGATGGCTGCGTGGACGGGCATCGAAGGCGCGGCGATGATCCAGCCGGAGGACTGCGCGGAGATCGTGCGCTCGCTCCTCCGCCTCAGCCCGGCCGCCCGCGTTCCCGTTGTCGTGGTCGAGCGCGCCGGCGACGACATCGTGTAGCCGGCGCCAGGGGTTCAGCTGTCGCCGGGCGCGAGCTCGCCGAGCGCGTCGTCGCCCCCGGTCAGCCCGAGCCGTCCGTAGAGCGCGAGCTTCGAGCGCGAGTCCTCGATGTCGAGGAGCCGCATCGTGAGCTGGCCGATCCGGTCGAGCGGTCCGAACGCGGCGTCTTCCACCCGTTCCATCGACAGCCGCTCGGGGTGGTAGGTCGCGTTGCTCGAGACCGTGTCGAGGATCGTCCAGTCGTCGCCGCGGCGCAGCTCGACCGTCACCTCTCCCGTCACGGCGCTACCGATCCAGCTCGCGAGACTCTGGCGCAGCATCAGTGCCTGAGGGTCGAACCAGCGACCCTCGTACAGCAGCCGCCCGAGCCGCCGGCCAGCCGTGCGGTACTCGTCGATCGTCGACTCGTTGTGGATCGCGTTGACGAGACGCTCGTAGGCGAGGAAGAGGAGCGCCATGCCCGGCGCCTCGTAGATGCCCCGGCTCTTCGCCTCGATGATCCGGTTCTCGATCTGATCCGACATGCCGAGGCCGTGGCGGCCACCGATCGCGTTCGCCGCGAGCACGAGCTCGACGCGGTCGTCGTAGGCAACGCCGTCGAGCGCCACCGGCCAGCCCTCCTCGAAGCGCACGCTGACCGTCTCCGTCGCGACCTCGACCGACGTGTCCCAGTGGGCCACGCCCATGATCGGCTCGACGATGTGCATCGAGCGGTCCAGGAGCTCGAGCTCCTTCGCCTCGTGCGTCGCACCCCAGATGTTCGCATCGGTCGAGTACGCCTTCTCGACGCTCGCGCGGTACGGCAGGCCCCGCTCGACGAGCCACTCGCTCATCTCCTTCCGGCCGCCCAGCTCCTCGACGAAGACGGGGTCGAGCCAGGGCTTGTAGATCCGCAACGCCGGGTTCGCCAGCAGGCCGTAGCGAAAGAAGCGCTCGATGTCGTTGCCCTTGTACGTGGAGCCGTCGCCCCAGACGTCGACCCCGTGCTCGCGCATCGCGTGCACGAGCATCGTCCCCGTCACCGCGCGCCCGAGCGGGGTGGTGTTGAAGTACGTCTTCCCGCCGGACGAGACGTGGAAGGCCCCGCAGCGGAGCGCGACGAGCCCCTCGTGGACGAGGTGCGGGCGGCAGTCGACGAGGATCGCCTCCTCGGCGCCGACCTCCTTCGCGCGTGCGGGGACGCCGGCCACGTCGGTCTCGTCGTACTGGCCGAGGTCGGCCGTCAGGGCGTACGGCACCGCGCCCTTCTCGCGGATCCAGGCCACGGCCACGGTCGTGTCGAGCCCACCCGAGAACGCAATCCCGACACGCTCGCCGACCGGGAGCGAGGTGAGGACGCGCGTCACGGGAGGCAGCGTAACGGGAGTCCGCCGAAGGCGGCTGCGCACGCCGTTCTGACGCCTTTGCGGTGCCGGTCGACATGGCGGTGCGCGACGACCATCGTCGCCGAGGGCGGTAGAGTTGCGCCATGCGCACCTACGCGATCTGGGGCACTGCGACGTCGCCCGAGCACGAGGCGTGGGTGCGCTCGGTGGGCGCCGCGTTCGAGAGTGACGGCTTCACGCTGGTGGACGACATCGCGGACGCCGACTTCGTGCTCAACATGTTCGACGCGCAGGATCCGAAGGCGTTCCGGCGCCAGTCGCGCGGTACCTACTCCGCCTCGTTCTACGAGCTCGACTCGATGCCGGAGGACGTCCTCAAGACGAGCTATCCGATGCTCGTCCGCACGCTCGCGAACGTCGTCGTGCTGCACGTTCAGGGCCGGGGAGTGTGGTTCACCACGATGGAGCGCGGGACGTACAAGATCTCCGACGACCCGCGTGAGGTGTTCGAGCGGCTCGCCCCCCTCGCGAAGTCGAAGCTCGTGATCGACAACGAGTTCGTCGCCGACCTCGAGCCGGAGCTGTGGGACGGCGACGAGGTGACCGCGGACATCGGCGCCGCGGGCAAGCGCATGCAGGAGCTCGATCTCCTCCCGGCGCCCTTCCCCGTCCACGAGTACCTCGACGAGCGCGACCTCCGACACGTCATGCGGCTCTACCAGGTCGGCGGCCTCTCCTACGGGAACCTCTCGGCGCGCAAGGACGAGACGCGGTTCTGGATGAGCGCGAGCGGCGTCGACAAGTCGCAGCTCGAGGTCGCGGGCCGCGACATCCTGCTCGTCACCGGCTACGACGAGCCCAACGCGAAGATGCTCATCAGCGTGCCTCCCGGCATCGAGCCGCGGCGTGTCTCCGTGGACGCGATCGAGCACTGGATGATCTACCGGGCGCATCCCGACGTCGGCGCAATCCTCCACGTCCACGCCTGGATGGAGGGAATCGCGGCGACGGACATCAACTACCCCTGCGGCACGCAGGAGCTCGCGGAGTCGGTCGCCGAGCTGATCGACCGCGAGCCCGACCCGGCCCACGCGGTGATCGGCCTGCGCAACCACGGCATCACCGCCACGGGCGACAGCCTGATGGAGATCCTCGACCGGATCGAGTCGAGCATCCTCCGCCAGGTGCCGATGACCTAGCCCGGCGCGGGCGACGACAGCGTCAGGCCGGCGTCCGGCGCACGCGCCACACCGTCAGCACCGCGAGCAGCGGCACGATGACGAGGTCGTTGACGAGGCACCAGACGCACCACGCGTCGATGACGAACGCCTGCAGCGTGATCAGGTAGACGGCGAAGCCGACCGCGCTGAGCGCGATCGCCGCGGCCAGCGTCCGGGCGAGCTCGCTGTCCCACACGACGAAGGCCAGCACCGCGACGTACGCGAGGAGGCCGAGCAGCGCGACCGGGATCCCGAGGAGCTCCGCGTAGGAGGATTCCTGGACCGTCTCGCAGCCGCCGCCGGCCGTGCAGATGAGCGCCTCCGGCTGATAGTGGACGTACGTGAGGTAGCCCGCGACGGCGACGCCGGCGAGCGCGACGAGCGCCACGCAGGCCCGAAGCGCGCGATCGCTCACGGCTCAGCTCGAGAGCGCGTCGTCGAGGATCGACGCGAGCTCGCTCGGCTCGAACGAGCTCGGGTTCACCTGGTAGGGCTGCTGGTCGCCGACCTGGACGTAGAACGTCGGCGTGCCCTGGATCTGCCTCTGGTTCGCCTCGTCCGCCATCGAGTTCGCCTGCTGCAGCGTCACGGCGCCGTCCGCGTCCTTCTTGAGCTTCGCCCAGTCGAGGCCCAGGCGCTTCGCGATCCTCTCGAGGAGCGCATCCGTGACCCAGCCGGAGTTCTCATCACCCTGGTTCGCGTACAGCGCGTCCTGGAACTGCCACAGCTTGCCCTGCTCCCCCGCGGCAAGCGTGTAGAGCAGCGCCTTCTCCGAGTCGGGCCCGAGGAATGCCATCCCGACCATTCGAAGCTTCACCTTTCCGGGTCTGACGTAGCTCTCGACCACACCCGGGAATCCCTCCGCCTGATACCGGCGGCAGATGGGGCACTGGAGGTCCTCGAACTGGATCAGCGTCACCTTCGCCTTCGGCGAGCCGAGAACCGCCCGCTCCTGCGGGATCCCGTCGAGCAGCGTGGACGCCTCCTGGATGCCGGTGACCTCACCCGATCCCCCGCCGCCGCCGTTCGAATCGCCGCCGCGGAGCAGCAGGCTCGCGCCGACGAGGACGAGGACGACCGCCGCCGCCGCGCCTGCGGCGATCAGGAGGTTCCTGTTCCCCGATTCCTTGCGGGGCGGCGGCTTGCGAGGCTTCGGAGGCATCGGCCGTCAGTCTGCCTGCGGGTGCATCGGTGCGGCTCCGGAACCGTCCATTTCACGGCACCAGCTGGAGGGGCAGCTCGACCACGTGGAGCGGGCGCCCGTCCTCGGCCGAGGCCTCGTACGCGACGACCGTCACCGGGCCCGTCCGGCCGGGAAGCGCGAGCTCGGTGTCGAACGTGCCGCGGGTCCCGGTCCCCGAGGTCGCCGTCGTGAAGGTCCGCTTCAGGAGCTTCCCGTTCGCGCCGCGCACGTCGATGGAGACGGTCGCCTCGAAGACGTTCGCCGTGCCGCGAAGACGGATCGGGCTCCGGACGCTGTCCCCCGCAAGCGGTGACTCGATGAGGATCTGTGGCGTCTGCTCCTCGATCGCGCGCCGCCCGACCGGCGGGTCGACGACGACGCCTTCACCCCCGACCGCCTCGACCGGTGCTCCGTCGATGCGGAAGGCGACCCGCTCGATCGTCGGGAACCGGGTCAGCGTCGCGACGACCTGGGCGACGCGACCGAGCATCGACGCGCTGCCGCCACCGTCGTCGAACGTCCCGTCGAGGTCGACGGTCGCCACCCCGTCCGAGAGCGAGATATCACGCAGGGTGGTCCCGCTCGGGATCGCGGTCGAGAGCCCCTCCGCGCGCTCGCCGGCTGTCGGCCCTTCCAGCAGCTCGGTGAGCGCCGCTCGCGCGACGGCGGGTGTCGATTCGATCGTCCGCCGCGCCGGGCTGACCTTCCCGTCCCGGAGGAGGTAGACGGCGACCGACGACATCGCCGGGCGGGTCTCCGTGGCGGTGGTCGTCGTCGGTCCGCTCGTCGTCTCCCCCGGGGAGCCGTTGTCGCAGCCTGCGGCGAGCAGCGCGCTGAGCATCGCGACGACTCCGGCCGCGCGGATCGGAAGACGCGTCATCGCGCGCATGGTGCACGCGAGATGTTCGGAAATCAGTCGGCAGCTTCGCGCGCGAGCGCGGCGAGCGTCCGGCCGACGATCGGCGCGAACTTGAACCCGTGTCCCGAGCAGGCCGACCCGACGACGACGCGGCCGTGGCGCTCGAGGACGAACTCCTCGTCGGACGTATTCGTGTAGAGGCAGGTCTCCGCGCCGAGCGTCTCACCCGCCTCCGGAAACCGCGCTGCGACCCAACGTGCGGTCCAGGCCGCGACGCTCATGTCGGCATCCCCCTCCGCATCGGGATCCGCGGCAGGCCCCGAGTGATGCAGGCCCGCCTTGAGGCCTTTCCCCGGAGCTGCGAGCGAGAACGCCGACTGGCCGACGCGCGCGATCCCTCCCTCGCCCTTCACCGGCAACATGCCGGAGTCGATCAAGGGCGGCAGGCGCTCGGCGCCCGGCACGTCGACGTAGACCACCGTCTCGCGCGTCGGAACCACGGCCAACTCGATGCCGACGCCCGCAAGAAGGCCCGCCGCCCAGGCGCCGGCGGTCACGACGACGGCTCGTGCCCGCAGCTCCCCCCGGTCGAGCGTCAGCGTCACCGACCCGCGGTCGGCTGCCAGTGCGCGGACCGGCGTCTCGTCGAGCACCTCGACTCCGCGCTCGAGGGCTTCGCCGACCAGAGCCGCGTGCGCCCGGTCCGAGAACGTTACGCCGCCGTCGGGCTGGAAGACGCCCGACTCACCGGGTTCGAGCCGAAGCGGCCAGCGCGCGGCCACCTCTTCGGCGGAGAGCTGCTCGTGGCGGACGCCGCAGGCCGCCAACGCTCGCACGTTGTCGCTCGCCGTCGGCCCGAGGTCGAGACATCCGACACGGTCGATCAGACGCTCGCCGCGCGCCGACTCGAGCTCGCGCCACGCCGCGTCGGCCGCCAGTGCCATCCGCACGAACCGCTCGTCGGGATAGTTGAGCCGGAAGATCCGCGACGTCCCGTGGCTCGACCCGCGCGTGTGACCGAGGCCGAACTGCTCGAGCAGGAGCACCGATCCCGGATACCCGGCGAGCGCGCGAGCGGTCGACACGCCGGCGATTCCGGCGCCGACGACGACGATGTCGGCGTCCCGTCGCACGGGCGGATCCTATGTGCGGTCAGGCGGCGAGAGCGCTCTTGGCGGCCTGCGACGCCGCGCGTGACAGCGTCCGGTAGGCCTTCGCAACCTCGGTGGGATCGCCCGCAGCCTCCGCCGCCTCGACAGCGCCGACCGCGTCGGAGACGCCGGCGTCGATCCGCTCGCGCCCGTAGGCGAGGCTGGACTCGCTGATCCCGATCCGGCGGGCGAGCTCGCGCATCACCTGCAGCGACGGGATCCGCTCGCCCCGTTCGATCCGCGAGATGTACGCCGCGCTGCACCCCGGGAACGCGAGCTCCCGCTGGCTGATCCCCGCCGCCTCACGCGCCGCATGAAGCCGTTGCCCAACGGCAACAGGGTCGTCGTAATGCGGCGTCCGCGGACGCTTCAGGTCCACGTCAGCATCATGGCACGGGAGCG
This sequence comes from uncultured Actinomycetes bacterium, assembly GCA_963742525.1. GTDB lineage: Bacteria > Actinomycetota > Thermoleophilia > Gaiellales > Gaiellaceae > Gaiella. The sequence continues at coordinate 244,348 of CAVUMD010000003.1, read as the reverse complement.
ACGCCGAGCAAACTGCCAGGATCACCTCGTGGAGACCGACCTCCGTGCGCTGTTCCGTCCCGGAGCTGCGCGTCCGAGCGGCTGGCGGCGGATGCCGACGGTCACCGCCGAAGCAATGCTCGCGACGAGCCACCCCGTCGCCGCGGCGGCCGGGATGGACGCCTTCCGCGATGGCGGCAACGCGGTCGACGCCGCGCTGGCGGCGGCCGCCGCGCTGACCGTCGCAGAGCCGACCGACAACGGTCTCGGGGGGGACGCGTTCGCCATCGTCTGGCACGACGGCGAGCTGCACGGCTTGAACGGATCCGGTCGCTCACCGCGCGTGATCGACGAGATCCGTGTCGACGAGACCGGCCCACGCTCCGTGACCGTCCCGGGCGCCGTCCGGGCCTGGGCCGACCTGGCGGAGCGCTTCGGTCGGCTCGGGCTGGACCGGGCGCTCTCCCGCGCCGCCGAGCTGGCCGCCCGCGGCGTCGCCTGCACGCCCCGGATCGCCGACAAGTGGACGCGCGCCGCGACCGCGCCGTTCTCTGCTCCCTCCGTCGGTGCGCGATTCGTCCTCCCCGACCTCGCCGCGACACTGCGCCTGCTGGCGGAGCACGGCCCCGATGCGTTCTACCGCGGCACCGTCGCCGAGTCGATCGCAGCTGCCTCGTGGCTGGACGAGGACGATCTCGCCGACCATCGCTCCGAATGGGTCGAGCCGCTCCGCCTCGACTACCGGGGCGTCGAGGTCTGCGAGCTGCCACCGAACGGCCAGGGCGCCGCAGCCCTCGTGGGGCTCGCGCTGTACGACGGCCTCGAGCCTGGCCTCCATTCGCAGATCGAGGCCATGAAGCTCGCGCTCGCCGATGCCCACGCGCATTTCGCGGACGCGCCCTTCCCGGCCTCGCTTCTCGCCCCCGACCACCTCGCCGCTCGGCGCTCGCTCGTCGATCCCGCGCGCGCTCTCGACCCGACGCCGTCGACGCTCCCGCGCGGCGGGACGACGTACCTCTGCGCGGTCGACGCCGACGGAACCGCGATCTCGCTGATCCAGAGCGTCTACGAGACGTTCGGCTCCGGGATCGTCGCCCCCGGCACGGGCGTCGTCCTCCAGAACCGTGCCGCGGGGTTCGTCGAGGAAAAGGGCCATCCGAATCGCCTGGCGCCCTCTCGACGCCCGTTCCACACGATCATCCCGGGCATGCTGCTCGAGGGGAACGAGCTGCTCGGCCCCTTCGGCGTCATGGGCGGCGGGATGCAGCCGCAGGGCCACCTCCAGCTCGTGCTGCGGCTGGTCGATCACGGCGACGACCCCCAGGCGGCGCTCGACGCTCCGCGCTGGCGCGTGGGCGACGGTCGTGAGGTACACCTCGAACCGGGGCTCTGGAGTCACGAGGACCGGCTGGCGGAGCTCGGACACGACGTTCGGCGCGCCACGGTGCAGCATCCATTCGGGGTCGGTCAGGCAATCCTCCGTCTCGACGACGCGCTGATCGGCGGCTCCGACGGCCGCGGCGACGGCGCCGCGGTCGGTTTCTGACGGAGGCCTACCCGCGCACGGCGCGCAGCGCGTTCAGGATCACGGCGACGTCGATGACCTCCTGGAACAGCGCACCCCAGACGGGCGGGAGGTAGCCGAGCGCAGCGACTCCCATCGCACCGACGGACAGGGCGAGGCCCGCCACGACGCTCTGGCGGGCGATGTGCAGCGAGCGGCGACCGACGCGCACCGCGAACGGGATGCGGTCGGCGCGGTCGATCACGATCACCACGTCCGCGGCCTCGGACGACACGGTTGCGCCCTTCCCGGCCATCGCGATCCCGACATCGGCCAGCGCGAGGGCCGGAGCATCGTTGATGCCGTCCCCGGCCATGACGACGGCGCCGGGCGTGCGGTCGCGAACCTCCTCGACGACCCGGAGCTTGTCGGCCGGACCCTGCTCGGCGTACACCTCGTCGATGCCGAGCTGCGCGGCGACCTCCCGGGCGACGTCGATCCGGTCACCGCTCACGAGCGCGACGTGCTCGACGCCCGCGTCGTGCAGCTCTGCCGCGATGCGGTCAGCCCCTGGACGAAGGTGATCGGCCATGACGATCACTGCCTGAAGCTCGCCGTCGACGCCCACGAGGATCTTCGCGCGCCCCGCGCCGTCCCCACCGTCGAAGGCCGCGTCCGCCAGCGCGCGGACGGCGTCGTAGCCGCGGTCCTCGAGCCAGCCGGTCGACCCGACCACGACCCGTCTGCCGTCCACGCGACCCGCGATGCCCCGGCCGGGGCTCTCGTCGACGTCCGTCGGGACGTCGAGCGTCAGCCCGCGGGCAGCCGCGGCGCGGACGAGGCTGTCGGCAAGGACGTGCGCAGAGAGCTGATCCAGCGCTGCGGCGTGGCGGAGGATCTCGTCCTCGTCCATTGCCCCGAGCAGCACGATCCGCTCCACGTCCGGCTCGCCGCTCGTGACGGTGCCGGTCTTGTCGAGGAGCACGGCCGTAGCGGATCCAAGGCGCTCGAGCACGCCGGCGCCCTTCACGATGACTCCGGCCTTCGCCGCCCGCGAGAGCCCTCCGACGAACGCGATGGGTGCCGCGAGAATGAGCGGGCACGGCGTTGCAACGACCATCACCGCCAGTCCCCGCACGGGGTCGCCGCTCGCCGCCCACGCGAGTCCCGCGACCGCGAGCGTGAACGGGAGGAAGATCGCCGCATAGCGGTCGGCGAGGCGCGTGAACGGTGCGCGGTCGCTCTCCGCCGTCCGCACCAGCTGTACCACCGCCGCGTACGCGCTCTCGGATGCCGGACGCGTCACGCGTGCGTCGAAGACGTTCCCGGCGTTCGACGTCCCCGACCGCACCTCCTCGCCGGCGGAAACCGTCACGGGCAGGGGCTCCCCCGTCAGCGCCGACTGGTCGACGACGGCAACCGAGCCCTCGACCCTCGCGTCCGCAGGGATGATCTCGCCGGCCCGCACGACGACGAGGTCGCCCGGCACGAGGGTCTCGACCGGGACCTCTTCGACACCTTCGGCGCCGTGGCGGTGCGCGATACGCGGCGCGCGCTCGACGAGGAGGCGGAGCTCCCGCCGCGCCCGGCCCGCCGCCCAGGCCTCGAGCGCCGCGCCGCCCGACATCATCAAGGCAACGATCGCTCCGGCGAGCTGCTCTCCGAGGATCAGCGCGCCGGCGATCGCGACGAGCGCGATCGCATCGACGCCGACGTCCCCGTGCAGGAGGCTCCGCGCCGTGTCGACGGTCAGCGGGATCAGCACGACCACCGCGCCCACACCCCATGCCGTGTCCGCCCACCCGGGCTCGCCTACGAGCCACAGAGCCCCGCCCGTCAGGATCGCGGCGAGCGCCACGATTGCGAGCAACCGCTCCCTCATGCCGCCATCCTGCCCGCACATCCGCGGGGCTGTTCGCGCGGTTACACCCAGCGTTACACCCCCTGACGAATGGATCCCTCGAACGGGGGACGGAAGAATCGCGGCATGACGAGGACGACCACCGTCACGGACGCGTCGCTGACCGACCGTCAGCGAGAAGTCGTGGCGCTGATCGCCGCCGGGTGCTCGAACGACGAGGTGGGGCGCTCCCTCGGGATCTCCGCCCGCACCGCACGGGCACACAGCGACGCGCTCCGCGTGAAGCTCGGCGTTCCGCGGCGACGTCAGATCCCTGCCGCGTTCCGCCTGCTCACCGGTGAGGACCCATACGTCCCCGCCCTCGTCAGGCTCCGGCCCCCACGGAGCCGCTGACGGCAAGCGCCCGCGGCCCGCCAAGGCCGGCCGCGGGCGCCAGCTTTCCAGACGGAGGGGAGAGGAGTAGCGTCAGCGCACCAATCCCGATGGCGGACGAGCCACGGAAGCCGAAGCCGACGATCCGCGGGCGCCGGATCATCGAGCGCCCACGGCTCGCCCATGCCCTGGATCAGTCGTCGGCGCGGATCCGGATGCTCATCGCCGGCTCGGGATACGGGAAGACGGTGCTCCTCGAGCAGTGGGTGCCGCGCGACGACCGCGTTGCTGGGTGGTTCCACGCGCGGCCCTCGGGGACGGACGTGGCCTCGGTGGCTCGCGGTATCGCGAAAGCCGTCGCCGTCGTCGTGCCCGGGGCCGGTTCGCGCATGCTCGAGCGCCTCGGGATCACGCAGGACCCCGAGCGCGAGGCCGCGCTTCTCGCAGAGATGCTCGCCGAGGATCTCGTCGACTGGCCCGCCACGGGCCTCCTCGTGATCGACGACTACCACTACGTCGCGGAGTCCGCGGCGTCGGAGCAGTTCGTGGCGACGCTCGTCGAGCGTGCGCCGGTGCTGCTGCTCCTCGCGAGCCGGGTGCGCCCGACGTGGGTCGAGACGCGAAGCATCCTTTCGGGAGCGGTGCTCGAGATCCCCCAGTCGACGCTCGCGATGAGCGTCGACGAAGCCGATCTCGTCCTCGACGGCGCCCGCGTCGAGACGCCCGGTCTCGTCGCCCTGACCGGTGGGTGGCCCGCCGTCGTCGGGCTCGCCGGCATGGTGCCGGATGCAGGCGTCGACGACTCGGAGACGCCGGACTCTCTCTACGAGCTGTTCGCGGACGAGATCTACCGCGGGCTCGATCCCGGTCTCCGCACTGGCCTGGCGATCCTGGCCGCGATGCCCCACGTCGACCGCGACCTCGCCGTGGCGATCTTCGGCGCGGAGCAGGCGGAGCGAATCTGCGACGACGCCCTGGGGCTCGGCCTGATCGACGCACGCGACGGCCGCCTCGAGCTCCATCCGCTCGCTGCCGCGTTCTTCGGCAGCCGCGGCCGGACCGACGCGACGCGTGACATTCGCGGGGCCGCGGCGAGCGCGCTCGACGTCTACCGGGAACGGCACCAGTGGGATCCTGCCTTCGAGCTGATCCGGCGGTTCGAGATCGACACGGAGCTCGGCGATCTCATGGTCGAGGCGATGGACGACACCCTGAACGCGGGCCGGCTTCCCGTCCTGCGCGACTGGGCGCGGTATGCGCGTGCGCGCCGTTTCCGCCATCCGGTTGTCGCCCTGGCCGAGGTCGAGCTCGAGCTGCGGCGCGGACGTCACCTCACGTCGCTGACCCTCGCGCGAGCGGCTCTCTCCAACGGCTGGGCGACCGGGGATCTTCGCTACCGGATCACCATGACCGCCGCCCGCGCGGCGCACGCCGGGTCGCACGACGAGGAGGCGCTCGACCTGTACCGCGAAGCGCTCGCGCTCTCCACGACGCCGGAGCAGCAGCGCGACGCCCGTTGGGGCGAGCTCGTCTGCACCGCTGCACTCGAACTCCCCGAGGCCCACACCTTGCTGGATGTGCTGCGGAGTGTCGGTCGACACGACCGCCGTGCGCGACCAGGTTAGACTGGCCGACAAGCAGCTCCTCGTTGGGCTTCGATTCGGAGTCATTCGCCATCTTGCAGAGAGCAGGCGGCCACCGAACTTGTGGATCGAACGATGATCCGTTCGTCCGCTGTTCGTTCCGCACGGTTCATGGGTGGGCGCTCGCGCTCTCGGCACGTCTACGACGAGTCGCTCCTGACCACGCAAGCGCTCCTTCATGACGCAACCGAGCACCGCGCTCGATCTGTGCCTACCCTATGGACTCGCGGTCCAGGCCGTAGCGCTCGCTGGCCTTCGAAGATTTGACGAAGCGACTGCGACGGTTGACCTTTCACGGACACGAATCGAAGTCGACTCCACGACGTAACCGGTGTATTGAACGCATACGCCATCCGTGTCCGACTTCCTCCTTCAAGCGGGCGAGGTCGCTGAGGCATGCGCTACCGAGCCGCCACCCTGTGTCAAGGGAATACAGCCGTCCATCGCAGGCGAAGTCATTGGCCTCGAGAGCGCTTGCGCTCGCGACGATCGCGCGCGTGGACGAGGCTAGAATCCTCGCCGAGACAGCGTCAGCCCAAACTCATGGAGTTGAGGCTGCTGCGCTGCTACGACGCCGTGACGCCGTATGTGCGATCAAGGTTCGAGCCCCCGACGTGATTGGGACATGCGAGCTGCTCCTGAGGCGTGCGTCTTGACCTGGGAGCGCCCGACTTCTTAGTCACCGCCTACCGAGCCAATCCCGGGTCTGCTCAGCGTCCTGCTCGCGTCGGTCGAACTCCGCGACAAGCACTCTTCGTCGTCCGACGCGCGCGAGACGATGCGCTACTGGAGTCGTTGGGCTTATCGCTGGCGTCGATCGTCGATCCCGTCGCGACTCTCTCGGCGCGCGAGCAAGAGGTTTATGCGCTCGTCTGCGAAGGACTCTCAAACGCCGAGATCGGACGGCGGCTCTTCATCGCGGAAAGCACAGTGAAGGCGCATGTCCACCGACTTCTCGAAAAGCTCGGGGTCCGTTCGCGAACTGCACTGCTGCTGAATGCTGCGCAGAGGAGCTACGCCATGCCGCCCGACACGCGGCCGAGCTGCTCACGCGGAGTTGGCGAAGCGACCAACGAACCGAATCCGGGTCCGCGCGCGTAGCGATAGTCCTCGGTGGATTCCGACAGCACGGAAACGAAGGCAACCACCGCATCCGTGTGGAACTGACTTCCCATCGCCTGAAGAAGTCTGTCGCGAGCAGCCGGATACACCATCGCGGGTCGATACGGCCGATCCGATGTCATCGCGTTGTACGCATCGGCAACTGCGATGATCCTCGAGATCGTGGGAATGTTGGCCCGATAATGCCGTCCGGGTAGCCGTGGCCGTCGATGCGTTCGTGATGATGGCGGACGATCGTCGCGATATCGTCGTATGCCGCGACCTCACGCAGGATCCGCTCGCCTATCGCCGAATGCTCCTGCATCCGTCGCCGCTCCTCGAGGGTTAGACGGTCCCTCCTTCCCGAGAAGGCTTGGCGGGAGCCCGACCTTGCCGATGTCATGTACGAGGCCGCACAGGAATGCTCGGTTGACTCCTCCGAGGTGAGGCCCATGCGGGACGCGATATCTCGGCTGTAGGTCGCGACGGCTCTGGAATGACCCGCGGTGTAGGCGTCGCTCGCCTCAAGCGCGGTCACGAGGGCTACCGCGAAAGACAGGTTGGCGCGCGCCAGCGTTTCGTTGACGCTCCGAAGCTCGTCACCAAGACGTCGTTCACGCTGGTAGAGCGTGTAGAGTCGTTGGAACGCGAGCGTGGGCACGACGAACAGAACAATCGTGACGGGTGAAATCTTCTCGTACGCAATGACGAGTACGACCACGACCGGTGCGTAAACCAGAAATGACGTGATGGCGACCGGAGCACCTCTGAGTGCCAGTTCACGCATGGAACGCCGCCGCACTTGCGCCGTGAGAGCTGCGAACAGAAGGTCGGAGGCCTCTGCGACTGCCATGGCCGCGAATGTCGCCGCCACCATGCCGCCATACGTCTCGTTGACGAGCGCCTGGGCGGCGAGACCCGCCAACGCCCCTGTGATGAAGCTGGCGGCCGTGTAATTCATCCACTTCAACGCGGGGGCGCGATCGGCGTTGCCGCGCGCCGAATACCTCAGGATCACCCAGCATTGAGGCGGCTCCTACGATCCCCGCCTCGAGGGGGCCAAAGACAACGGCAGCGAACACCGTGGGCAGGAGATAGACGGTCAGCCCGGTGTTCGCGGAGAGCTGCACACTCCAGCGCTCAGAGACTGCGGTCGCGGCAGCTAGGAGCAGGACAATGAACGGACTCTCGACTCCGTAGCCCAGCAGCACGAGCGCAATACAGAGCGCCAGGGCTGCAGCCGCTAGGACCGATACGTATCCGGTTAGGAGACGACGCTGGTTAATGGTCACTTGCGTATCACCCGTTCGGGGGATACTCTCCCGCTGCCGTCAGTTCCCGAAAACAGGAGCACCCACATGCGGAGACTGTTGGATGTCTTCCTCATTGGTGGCATTCGAGACTGGTAGAACCCTGACCCATCGTGTGGGTTCGTTCGACCGTCTGGCATCCCTCCATCGGGGGAGCCAGAATTCGGGAGAGAACCAGCCCCGTGGAGTTACGCAATGAGCCCACGCCGGAAGCCAACGGCTACGGCGTGGGCTCTACTGCGCGCTTGAAGCTTCGCCAGTAGGTGCCGGACGTGCGACTTGACGGTTTCCTCGGAGAGGAAGAGTCGCTGTCCGATCTCGCGATTGACCAGGCCGTCCGCGACGAGCTGGAGGACCTCGATCTCGCGCGCCGTCGGCTCCTGCTCGAGCTCGCGAAGAGCGGGCGGCGGGATGAACGGGATCACGGACCCGGCCCGCTTCGAGTTCCTGCGCGCAGCAGCAGCCTCGAATCGACGGCTGTGGTCGCGGTATCGGTTCAGGATCTCTTTACGCTCCGCGGCGTCCACGCAATGCGTATCGGCGCTCGCGGCATCGCGCTTTAGGGTGAGAGGTACCTCGAACGGGGGGCCATCGCGGCCGCCGGAGACCCCGCCGCGTCCGGGAGGCTACGTCGGCGGCGGATCGTAGGCAGGCTCGGCGCGCGACTCGTCCAGGTCGGGGTCGAGGACAGGGTCGCGCTCGGCGGGCCTGAGAGAGCCGTCCCTGACCTGCTCGGCAAAGTGGCATGCGACCAGATGGCCGTCGAGTGTCCGCAGGAGCGGCTCCTCGTCGCGGCAGCGCGTCGGCTGCACGAACGGGCAGCGCGTGTGGAACCGGCACGCGGCCGGCGGGTTCGCCGGGCTCGGCAGATCGCCCTGCACGCGAATCGCGCGTCGGTTCCGCTCCACGGCCGGATCGGGGATCGGAATCGCGGAGAGCAGCGTCAACGTGTACGGGTGGAGGGGGTTGTCGTACAGGTCGTCGGCCGGCGCGACCTCGACGATCTTGCCGAGGTACATCACCGCGATCCGGTCGGAGATATGCCGGACCACGGCCAGGTCGTGGGCGATGAAGAGGTACGTCAGCCCGAACTCCTTCTGGAGGTGCTCGAGGAGGTTCACGATCTGCGCCTGGATGGACACGTCGAGGGCGGAGACCGGCTCGTCGCACACGACGAGCGACGGGTTGAGCGAAAGCGCGCGCGCGAGACCGACCCTCTGCCGCTGGCCGCCCGAGAACTCGTGCGGATACCGGTTCGCGGCGTCTGGCGGCAGCCCCACGACCTCGAGGATCTCGCGAACGCGCGTGTCGGCCTCGGCGCCCTTGGCGATCCCGTGCACCCGGAGCGGCTCTGCGATCGTGCGGCCGACCGAGTGGCGCGGGTTGAGCGACGCGAACGGATCCTGGAAGACCATCTGCATCCGGCGGCGAAGCGGCCGCATCTGCGACTCGGACATGCGCGTCACGTCCACGCCCTCGAACAGCACCCGGCCGCCGGTCGGCTCGTAGAGGCGGAGCATCGCGCGGCCGACGGTCGACTTCCCGCAGCCCGACTCGCCGACGAGCCCCACCGTCTCGCCGCGCTCGATCGTGAGGCTGACGCCGTCCACCGCCTTCACGTCGCCGACGTGGCGATCGAGCAGGACGCCCTTCTTGATCGGGAACCAGACGCGGAGGTCGTCGAGCTCGACGAGCGGCGATCCGTTCGCGCTCACGCGGCCTCACCGCCGAGCCGCGTCTTCCGCCACTCGTCGGCCGCAGCCGGGTTGAAGCAGGCCGCACGCTGCCCGGTGTCGAGCCGCTCGAGCACCGGCAGCTCGGCGTCGCAGCGTTCGATCCGATAGCGGCACCGCGGCGCGAACGGGCACGAGCTCGGCTCGCTCAGCATGTTGCGAGGCGATCCCGGAATCGGGTGGAGGGGCTGCCGCCGCCCCACGTCGAGTCGCGGGACGCTCTGGAGGAGCCCAAGGGTGTAGGGATGACGCGGCGCGGCGAAGACCTCGTCCGCAGTCCCCGTCTCGACGAGCGTGCCCGCGTACATCACCTGGACGCGCTCGCATGTCCCCGCGACGACCCCGAGGTCGTGCGTGATCAGAACGAGCGCGGTCCCGCGGTCGGTCACGAGCTTGCGGAGGAGGTCGAGGATCTGAGCCTGGATGGTGACGTCGAGCGCCGTCGTCGGCTCGTCGGCGATCAGGAGCTTCGGCTCGCACGCGAGTGCGATCGCGATCATCACGCGCTGGCGCATCCCGCCCGAGAACTGGTGGGGGTAGGCCTTCAGCCGATCCTTCGCACCGGGAATGCCGACCTGCTCGAGCAGCTCGACAGCCCGTGCGGTCGCGGCCTTTCGATCCAGGTCGAGGTGCTCCTCGATCGCCTCCCTGAGCTGCGCCCCGACCGTGAGCACCGGGTTGAGGCTCGTCATCGGGTCCTGGAAGATCATCGCGATCTCCTTGCCGCGGACGCGGCGCCAAGCGCGCTCCGAGAGGCCGACGAGCTCGCGGCCGTCGAGCTTGATGCTCCCCGTGGGGATCCGGGCCGCCCGCGGCAGGATCCCCATCGTCGCGAGCGCAGTGACGCTCTTGCCACAACCGGACTCGCCGACGAGGCCGAGCGTCTCGCCCGGACGCACGTCGAAGGTGATCCCGTTGACCGCGTGCACGAGCCCCCTGCTCGTCCAGAAGCGGACCCGCAGGTCCTCGACGGAGAGAAGCGCCGTGTCGCTCATGTCCGTCCGCGCAGCTTCGGGTCGAGCGTCTCGCGCAAGGCGTCTCCGATCAAGTTGAACCCCATCACGGCGATCACGATCGCGATGCCCGGGAAGATCGCGAGGAACGGCGCGGTCTGCAGGTACCGCACGGTGTTCGTCAGCATCGTCCCCCACTCCGGCGTGGCCGGGTCCTGCGGCCCGAGGCCGAGGAAGCCGAGCCCTGCCGCGTCGATGATCGCGGTTGCGAGCGCGAGGGTGGCGGCGACGATCACGGGCGAGATCGCGTTCGGGACGATGTGCGAGCCGAGGATCTTCCGGCTCGGTACCCCCACCGACCGGGCCGCGAGGACGTAGTCGTTGTCTCTCTGGGCGATGATCGACCCGCGCATGAGGCGTGTGAAGATCGGGATGTTGACGACGCCGATCGCGATCATCACCTGGAGCAGGCCGCCCTGCCCGAAGAGCGCGACGATCCCGATCGCCATCAGAAAGCCTGGGATTGCGAGCATGATGTCCATCACCCGCATGATCGGGCTGTCGGCGCGGCGGAAGTAGCCGGCGACGGCGCCGAGCAGCAGTCCCATCGACAGCCCGATCGTGACGGCGACCACTCCGATGAGGAGCGAGTAGCGCGCGCCGTAGATGAGACGCGAGAGCTCGTCGCGCCCGAGGTCGTCGACGCCGAGGAGATGCTCGCGCGACGGCCCCGGGCAGCAACCGGCCGCGATCGCGTCGAGGTTCTGCTCGGTCGGGCTGTACGGCGCGACCAGAGGCGCGAAGATCGCGAGGAACACGAGGATCGCGATCATGACGACGCCGACGATCGCGGCGGGACTGTGGCGGAGGCGCTGGAAGGCGTCGTGCCAGAGTCCTCCCGCAGTCGGTTCGAGCTCGAGCTCGCGTCCCTCCATCTCCGCGATCGACACGCGCTACCTCCCCGCCAGCCGGATGCGCGGGTTCAGGAGGCCGTACGAGATGTCCACCAGCAGGTTCACGAGCACGACGATGATCGCGACGAAGAGGACCCCGCCCTGGATCACCGGGTAGTCGCGGTTGACGATCGCCATCTGGAGCCACGTCCCGATTCCCGGGAATGCGAAGACCGTCTCGGTGAGGATCGCGCCCGAGAGCAGCAGTCCGACCTGGAGGCCGACGATGGTCGAGATGGGGAGCATCGCGTTGCGGAGCACGTGCCTGCGGTCGACCGCGCTCGACGAGATCCCCTTCGCGCGCGCGGTGCGCACGTAGTCCTCGTTCTGTACGTCGAGAACGGAGGCACGCGTGATGCGCGCGATGATCGCGAGCGGGATCGAGCCGAGCGCGATCGCAGGCAGGATCAGGTGCTTGATCGCGTCCCACGACGCGTTCCAGTTGCCGGTGATGATCCCGTCGAGAACGTAGAAGTTGGTCGGATGCTCGGCGTCGATCAGCACGTCCTGGCGGCCGACGCTCGGTAACCAGCCGAGCTCGACGGCGAACGCCCACTTGAGGAGCAGGGCGAGGAAGAAGATCGGGATCGAGACCCCGATGAGCGAGACGAAGAGGCTTGCGTGGTCGACCGCGCCCCCGTGTCGCTTGGCCGCGACGAAGCCGAGCGGGATACCGATCAGGGTCGCGAACAGCATCGCCGAGATTGCGAGCTCCACGGTCGCCGGGAAACGGTCCTGGATCTCCTCGGTGATCGGCCGTCGCGAGGCGATGCTCGTGCCGAGGTCCCCCGACCCGACGGTCTGCAGGTAGCGCCAGTACTGCTCGTAGATCGGCTCGTCCAGGCCGTACTGGTTGCGCACCTGCGCGATCGACTCGTCGGTCGCGCGCTCGCCGAGGAGCGCCTGTGCGGGCGATCCGGGCAGCGCCCGGATCCAGATGAAGACGAGCAGCGAGAGCCCGATCAGGATCGGGACGAGGAGGATCAGCCGGCGGACGGCGAAGCGGAGCATGGAGCCCCTACCTCGTCGTCCGCCGGCCTGTCGTCACGCGATCCTGCTCCTCGCTATCCGACGAAGCGGACGGTCGAGAACGGCTCCAGGGACACCGGGCTCGGGATGTACCCGACGACGTTCTTCTGGAACGCCAGGGCCGGCTTCGTGTGGACGTACGGCACGCCCGGGAGGAAGTTCATGATCATGTTGTTCGCCTGCCGGTACAACGCGGCGCGCTTCGTGAGGTTCGTCTCGATGAGCGCCTTGTTGAGCAGAGCGAAGAGCTTCGGGTTGTTGAAGCCCCACTGGCCCTGCTTCGTCCGGAAGAACGTCCCGATGAAGTTGTCCGGGTCACCGAAGTCGCCCGTCCAGCCGATCAGGTTGAGAGCCCCCGCCGTCCCCGCCTGTACGCGGGAGACGTAGTCGGGCCGCCACGGAGCGCTCTTCGGCACCACCTTGAAGCCCGACTTGTCGAGGCTCGCGGCGAACGCCTGGAAGTTCCGGGCGGGGTCCGGCATGTAGGGACGCGAGACGTCCGTCGGATACCAGAACTCCACCTCGACCGGAAGCGTCAGCCCCGCCTGCCGGAGGAGCTGCTTCGCCTTCTCCGGGTTGTACGGGTACTTCGTCACGGTCTTCGAGTAGCCGACGACCTCCGGCGGCATGAACTCGTCCGCGACGGTGCCGCGGCCTGCATAGAACGACTTGACGACGCCCTCGCGGTCGAGCCCGTAGGCGACGGCCTGGCGGACGAGCGGGTTGTCGAACGGCTTCACGGCCTGGTTGATCGTCACGTACGCGACGTTGAACGCCGGCCGGTCGAGCACCTTCAGGCTCGAGTTCTTCTGGACCGTCGGGATGTCCTGCGGCTCGACGAGGTCATAGCCCTGGATCTCACCCGTCTGCAGCGCCTGGAGGCGGGCGGCGTTGTCCGGAATCGCGCGGAAGATCACGCGCCGGAGGAATGCCTTCTTGCCCCAGTAGGAGTCGTTGCGGACGATGACGAGCTTGTCGCCGATCTTCCACGACTCGAGCTTGAACGGCCCCGTGCCGACGGCGACGCCGCCCGGGACGCCGTACTGGCCGCCCGGCGTGAAGACGCCGTCCTTCGACAGCGTGCCCTTGTTGGCGCCGTACTTCGCCATCGCGGTCGGGCTCTGCATCCCGAACGCCGTGAGCGACAGCGCGCCCAGGAACGCCGAGTTCGGCCGCCGCAGGGTGATGACCGCGGTCGAGTCGCCGACCGCCTTGCAGCTGCGGTACAGCGGCGTGTTGGTGAGGCCGGCGGCAGCCTTCTTGTAGCCGCCGAACACCGTGTAGTAGTAGTACGACGTCGAGTCGGAGGCGAACGCGCCGGTGAAGTTGTACCACCGGTTGAAGTTCGCGCAGACCGCCTTCGCGTTGAACGGCGTCCCGTCCTGGAATCTCACGCCCTTGCGGAGCTTGAACGTCCAGACCTTGCCGCCACTCGCGGCCTTCCAGGACGTCGCGAGCTTCGGAACGATAACCGTCGTCCCGTTCTTCAGACCGACGAGACCCTCGGTGATCTGGTCGATCACGCGCAGCGACTCGCCGTCCGAGACGACCGCGCCGTCGAGCGAGGTCGGCTCCGAGGCCGTACCGAACACGAGCGTGTCGCTCGTCGCACCGGTGCGGGTGGTGGCCGCCAGCGTCACCGCGGTCACCGTCAGTGCGACGGCGACGGCGGCGAGCAGCACTTTCAGCCCTTTGCCCATCGTTCTCCTTTGTCCAAGGCTTCCCCTCACCCCTGGCCGGGCGAGGCCGCCGCACAGTATGACCACGAAACGGCAAAAAGGTTGCTCTGTCGCACGCTCGTGCGCGACGGCCGGAATCCCGATGTCGGGCGAGGGCTACGCGGCCAGCGAGGCGAGCTCGCGGAGCGCGGCGAGCCGGCTCAGCGCCTGTCCCTCGAGCTGCCGCACGCGCTCGCGCGTCAGGTCCAGCTCGTGGCCGATCGCCTCGAGCGTCCACGGCTCGCCCTCGAAGCCGAACCGCAACTCGAGGATCCGCCGCTCGCGCTCGGGAAGGGCATCGAGCGCGCGCCGTACGCCCTGCCGACGGAGCGACTCCTCTGCCTCGTCGAACGGGTCGACTGCCTCGCGGTCGGCGAACAGGTCGCCGAGCTCTCCCTCGTCGTCCGCGCCGACCGACTGGTTCAGCGAGACGGACGCGTGGGCCGCACTCATGGCCTCCTCGACGTGCTGGAGCGGCAGTCCGGTCGCCTCGGCCAGCTCCTCCTTCGTCGCCTCGCGGCCGAGCTCGACCTCGAGCCGGCGCGCTGCGCGAGAAAGCTTCTGCTGTCGCTCGACGACGTGGACGGGAACGCGGATCGTGCGCGCGTGGTTCGCGACCGCGCGCTGCACCGACTGCCGGATCCACCAGGTCGCGTACGTCGAGAACTTGAAGCCGCGCCGCCAGTCGAACTTCTCGACCGCGCGGTTGAGACCGAGCGTGCCCTCCTGGATCAGGTCGAGGAACGGGACGCCGAGCCCCCGGTATCCCTTCGCGATCGACACGACCAGGCGCAGGTTCGACTCGATCATGTGGCGCTTTGCAACGGGGTCGCCGCGCTCGATGCGCTTCGCGAGCTGCACCTCCTGCGCCGCGTTCAGGAGCTTGTGCCGGCCGACGTCCGCGAGGAACAGCTGCAGCGAGTCGGCGGCGCCGGAGAGCGATTCGCTCGCCCAGACGGCAGCCTCGGCGGCCTCCTTCGCCTTCTCCTCCTCCGTGTCGATCGGCGCGCCGATCTCGAGCCCCATCGCCTCGAGCTCGCGCGTTATCTGCTCGACCTCCTCCGAGCCGAGCTCCTGCTCGGTGACGAACCCTTCGAGCTCGGCGGGGTCAACCCAGCCACGCTCCTCGGAGCGTTCCACGATCGCCTTCAGCTGCTCGGTCTCGAACAGTTCGATGAGCTGGTTCTGCGTCAAGCCCGTGTGTCAGTCCTTTCGCTACCTCGGCGGAGCACAATCTCCCTGACTCTACGCGCGGTTCTCGGTTCTTTCCACGAGATCGGGGCGGTAAACCGTGTCACAAACGCGCAACGCGTGCGTCAGATGCCGTATTCCTCGTTCCGGCGCCAGCGTCCCGTCGTCTCGTGGTGCGGGTCGACCCGTTCCTGACATGGTACGACGGCCGAGGGACACGCGTGTTAGCGGCGCGTTCGGGTCCGGCCGCGGGGTTGGGACGGGCCTTTCGCACGTCGCTCGGCGAGCAGCTCGAGCGCTCGCTCGAGCGTGAGCCCATCGACGTCGTCCCCCCGGCGCAGGCTCGCGTTCGTCTCGCCGTCCGTCACGTACGGCCCGAAACGCCCATCCTTCACGACGAGGGGCTTGCCGCTGGACGGATCGGGCCCGAGCTCCTTGAGCGGGGGCTTGGGAGCGCCGCGGCCGCGGCGCTGCTTCGGCTGCGCCAGGATCGCCTCCGCCTCGACTGGCGTGATGGTGAGGAGCTGCCCCTCCGACTCGAGCGAGCGGGTCTCCGAGCCACGCTTCACGTAGGGCCCGTACCGGCCGTTCGAGACCACGATCTCCTGGCCGTCCGATCCCTCGAGCGTCCGCGGCAGCGTCAGAAGCTGCTCGGCCTCGGCGAGCGTCACGCTCTCCGGGCTCATCGTGGCGAAGAGCGACGCGGTCCGCGGCTTCTCGTCGGAACCCTCCGGCAGCACCTCGGTCACGTAGGGCCCGTACCGTCCGACCCTCGCGACGACCTCGAGGCCGGTCTCCGAATGCGTGCCGAGCGATCGCTCGGCCCCGGCCGGGGTCGCGAGCAGTTCGGCCGCACGCTCCGCCGTCAGCTCGTCGGGCGCCAGATCCTCGGCGATGCTCGCCCGCTCCTCGCCGCGCTCCACGTAGGGGCCGTACCGGCCAACTCGCACGACGATGTCCGAGCGCGGGATGGCGATCGAGTTCACCTCGCGCGCGTCGATTCCCTCGAGGTGGTCGGTTACGAGCGCGCGCAGCCCCGGGTCACCATTGCCGAAGTAGAAGCGCCGCAGCCAGGCGACACGCTCCTCCTCGCCGGCGGCGATCCGGTCGAGGTCGTCCTCGAGACGCGCCGTGAAGTCGTAGTCGACGAGCCGGTCGAAGTGCCGCTCGAGGAGCTGCGTGACGGCGAACGCGAGGAACGTCGGGACGAGCGCGGTGCCCTTCTTGTAGACGTAGCCGCGGTCGAGGATCGTCCCCATGATCGACGCGTACGTCGATGGACGTCCGATGCCCCGCTCCTCGAGGGCCTTCACGAGGCTCGCCTCGGTGTACCGCGCAGGCGGGCCCGTCTCGTGACCCTGCGGCTCGAGCGCCGACGCCGTGAGCTCCTGGCCGACCTCGAGCGCCGGCAGCCGCCGCTCCTCGTCCTCCTCCGCCGGCTCGTCGCGGTCGGAGGCGTACGCGAGCATGAAGCCGGGGAAGGTGATCACCGTGCCGCTCGCGCGGAATGTCGCCTCGGCGCCGTCGGCCGCCGTCGCGGCGAGCTCGATCGACACGGTCTGCCCGGCCGCGTCCTTCATCTGGGACGCGATCGTCCGCTTGAAGATCAGGTCGTACAGGGCGAGCTGGTCGCGATTGAGCTCGCGAGCGAGCTCGGCGGGGGTCCGGAAGACGTCGCCGGCCGGCCGGATCGCCTCGTGCGCCTCCTGTGCGTTCGCGACGGCTCGCTCGTAGCGCCGCGGCTCGGCAGGCACGGTGTCGGGGCCGTGCTCGCGGGCGGCGTGTGCGCGCGCCGCCTTCAGCGCGGCGTCGGAAAGTGTCACCGAGTCGGTGCGCATGTACGTGATATGGCCGTTCTCGTAGAGCCGCTGCGCGAGGCTCATCGTCGTCTGGGACGAGAAGCGGAGCTTGCGGCTGGCCTCCTGCTGCAGCGTCGACGTTCGGAAGGGGGCGGCCGGCCGGCGCGTGTAGGGCTTCTCGTCGACCTTGCCGACGGTGAAGGGGCGTCCCTCCAAGCCCGTGGCAAGGGCGCGGGCGCGCTCCTCGTCCAGCACCAGCACAGTCGACCCTGCCTCGCCGCTCTCGCCGAAGTCGCGGCCCTGTGCGATGCGTTTGCCTCCGACGGCGACGAGCCGAGCCTCGAAGGTCCCCGGCTCGAAGGTGCCGACGACGTCCCAGTAGCTCGCGGCGACGAACCGCATGCGCTCGCGTTCGCGCTCGACCACGAGGCGCGTCGCGACCGACTGCACGCGCCCAGCGGAAAGGCGCGGCATGACCTTCTTCCAGAGCACCGGCGAGACCTCGAAGCCGTACAGCCGGTCGAGGATGCGGCGCGTCTCCTGCGCGTCGACGAGGCGCTCGTCGATGTCGCGGGTCTCCTCGAGGGCGCGGCGGATCGCGTCGCGGGTGATCTCGTGGAAGACCATGCGGCGGACAGGCACTTTCGGCTTCAGCACCTCGCGAAGGTGCCACGCGATCGCCTCGCCCTCGCGGTCCTCGTCCGTCGCGAGCAGGAGCACGTCGGCGTCGCGGAGCTTCTGCCTGAGGTCGGACACGACGCGCTTCTTGTCGGCATCGACGACGTAGTACGGGTCGAACTCGCGGTCGACGTCCACCCCGAGCTTGCCGTAGCGCTCGCGCTGCTCCTTCGGAACGTCGCTCGCGCGGTTCGGCAGGTCGCGGATGTGGCCGATGCTCGACTCCACGACGTAATCGCCGCCCAGGTAGCCGGCGATCGTCCGCGCCTTGGCGGGGGACTCGACGATGACGAGGCTGGTCATTGGCCGAACAGGGTAACGATGGCGTCGCGCGCCGCTTCGCGGGCGGGCGAGCGTATCCTGCGCGCGGATGGCGCGCCCGCCGAGGCCCAGCTGGCTCTACTCGCTCGTCGCGGTGCTCAGCTGGCCGGTGCTGAAGGTCGCCTTCCGGCTCCGCGCGACCGGTCGCGAGCACGTCCCCGACGGCGGCTGCGTCGTCGCCGCGAACCACTGGTCGAACTTCGACCCGTGGCCCCTCGGCATACCGCTGTTTCCACGCCGCTTCCTGCGCTTCATGGCCAAGAAGGAGCTCTTCTGGCCTCCGCTCGGATGGGTCGTGCGCGCCGGAGGCGGGTTCCGAGTGGATCGCGGCAAGCGCGACCAGCAGGCGATCGACACCGCGATCGCGCTGTGCCGCGAGGGTCACGCCGTCGTGATGTTCCCCGAGGGGACACGCCGCTCGAAGGGCCTGCGCAAGCGGCACGAGGCCCGGTGGCACACCGGGGCCGCGCGGATCGCGCTCGAGGCCGGCGTGCCGCTCGTTCCAGCCGGCATCTCGGGAACCGAGCGGCTCGGCCGGCTCGGCCCGCTGCGGGTCGCCTACGGGCCGGCGATCGAGACCACCGACCTCGCGGAGCTCGACGCCGACGAGGCGGCGCAGCTCGCGACCGACCGGCTGCGCGAGGCGATCACCGCCCTCGAGGCCGTCGCGGGAGGGACGACGTGACTCCGGCAAGGAGGAGCGGCGCGACCGAAACCACACCCCGCCGGGCGCTGCTCGTGATCGACGGCGACTCCTTCGCACACCGGGCGTTCCATGCGCTGCCCCGCTCGATCCGACGCGCGAACGGAAGCCCGGGGAACCTCCTCACCGGGCTCGTGTCGATGGTGCTCCGACTGTGGCAGGCGGAGCGACCGCGCGCGGTGTTCGTCGGCTGGGACACGCTCACCGTCCCGACCTACCGACACGAGCTGCTCGCCGGCTACCAGGCGGGCCGCGAGTTCGACCCGGAGCTGCTCGAGCAGCTCGACCTCGCGCCGGGCCTGCTCGCGGCGGCAGGCATCGCCTGCGCGAAGGCAGCGGGCTTCGAGGCCGACGACTTTCTCGCCGCCGCCGTCGCGTCGGAGCGGTCAGCCGGCGGCACGTCCCTCGTCGCTACCTCGGACCGCGACGCGTTCCAGCTTGCGGCGAACGACGTCACGATCCTGCAGCCGGTGAAGGGCGTGAGCGAGCTCGCCCGGATCGGCCCGGACGAGGTACGGGAGCGCTACGGCGTCGATCCCGGGCAGGTGCCGGACTTCATCGCTCTGCGCGGCGACCCGTCGGACAAGATCCCCGGTGCCCGCGGCGTCGGAGCGAAGACGGCAGCAGCGCTCCTCGGCGAGTACGAGAGCCTCGACGCGCTGCTCGCCGCGGGGCGCTTCTCCGCGGAGGCGGAGGCGCTCCGCCTCTATCGGCACATTGCGACGCTCGACCCCTCGGCGCCCGTCCCGGCGCTCCCCGACCGAGAGCCCGACTGGCGCGCGGGCGGTGCGGCGGCGGAGGAGCTCGGCCTCGGCCGGCTCGCCGGACGGCTCGAGGAGGCCGCATCGAGCTGATCTCGCATCCCGCGATGGCACACCTCCATCCGACGGGGCACCATCACCATCCCGAACGGCCCGAGCGGCTCGCGATTCTCCTCGAGGCGCTCGGCCGCGGGCTCGACGGCGTGCGGGCGAGCCGCGAGCAGATCGAGCGCGCCCACGACACGGGGTACGTCGAGGCGATCGCTTCGATCCACGAAGAGACGTGGCTGGACGGCGACACGCTCGCCGGGCCGACCACCTGGGAAGCGGCGCGGTTGGCCGCAGGATGCGCGATCGCGGCGGCCGAGACCGGAGGCTTTGCGCTGGTCCGCCCGCCCGGCCACCACGCGCTGCGCGGCCACGCGATGGGGTTCTGCATCTTCGACAACGTCGCGGTCGCCGCCCGTCATGCGCAGGACGCGCTCGGCATCGAGCGAGTGGCGATCGTCGACTGGGACGTCCATCACGGGAACGGGACCGACGCCATCTTCCGCGGCGACGACTCGGTGCTCGTCGTCTCGCTCCACCAGTGGCCGTTCTACCCCGGCAGCGGCGGCCCGGGAACGAGTGACGGCTCGACGCTCAACGTCCCGCTCGCCGCGGGCTCCGGCGACACGGAATACGTGGCGGCTTTCAGGGACCTCGTCGAGCCGGCCGTCGCCGAGTTCGATCCCGAGCTCGTTCTCGTGTCCGCCGGGTTCGATGCACACGTCGACGATCCGCTCGCCGGGATGGAGGTGACCGAGGCCGGCTTCATGGAGCTTGCGCGCCGCTCGGCACAGCTGGGACCACGCGTCGCAGCGGTGCTCGAAGGGGGCTACAACCTCGCGACCCTGCCTCGGCTCGTGGACGCAGCGCTCCGGGGCTTCGCCGCGGGGTAGCTAGCGCTCGCGCGCGACGGACGTCGGCTGCGAGATCTGCTCGACCACCGCGCCGGTCTTCGCCTCCTTCGCGCCCAGCGCGATATCGGCCTGACTGACGACACCGACGAGCCGACCGTCGTCCACGACCGGGAGCCGGCGCACCTTGTGCCGCGCCATCAACTCCATCGCCTCGTCGAGGCTCTCGCCCGGCGCGACGGTGACCGGGTCACCGGACGCCACCTCGCCGACGCGGACGGCAGCGGGGTCGAGCCGCTCCGCCACCGCGCGAACGACGATGTCGCGGTCGGTGAGCACGCCGACGAGGCGTCCCTCGTCGACGACCGGCATCGAGCCGAAGTCGCCCTCGCGCATCGTTCGAGCCGCGTCACACAGGATCTCCGTCGAACTGGTGCTCTCGACCCCAGAGGTCATCACGTCTGCCACGGTCGTCATGCCGATACCTCCCTGCTCGGAACCGTCCGACTTCTACCCGCCCCGGCCCACGTGAAACGCGGCGCGCCGAGCCCCGGGCACCATCCTGACCACGACCGGCGGGTGGACCGGCTCAGACGGAGACGCTGACCGGGGAGAGCGCGATCCAGACGAGCGTGCACACGAACACGACGATGCCGATCGTCAACAGCGCGACGCCGAGCCGCCGGGACGGCAGCTTCGTGCTCATCCCGGCGAAGAAGAGCGCGGTCGCGAACAGCACCACCCCGAGCACGTAGTTGGTCGAGCGCTGGACGTTTCGCCGCGCCGTGGCCGCCCACGCGTCGGCCTCCGTCTCGAGCCGTGCCGCGTCCTCCCGCGCCTTGGACGTGTACTGCGGCATCGCGAAGGGCGTCAGCGGCGCGTTCGGATTCTTGAGCGGTCTCGTCGCGATCCAGGCGACCACGGCGGGCTTGAACTCGGGCCGGAACCGCTCGAAGTAGAAGTCGCGGAGTTGCTTCTCGCCCGTCGCGTAGGCGTCGGCCCACTGCGTGAAGACCGCGACGTCGATCTGCGCCTGGGCGTTGGCCAGGTCGGACGCGCGGGTCGACTCGAGGCGCGCGGCCGTGCCGCGCATCGTCGCCTTCGTCGCCTCTGCGCTCCAGCGGCTCGCCTGGTAGCCGCTCCAGGCCGTGGCGACCGTCGCCAACGCGAGCAGGGCGGTCGCGAACAGCGCGACTCGGCCGCTCTCGCCGCCCGCGCTCAGAGCGGTCGCCCCTCGGCGTCGCACGGCAGCGAGATGCCCGGGGCGAACGAGGGCAGGACCTCGTCGAGCACGCGGAGCGAGCGTTCCATCGCGACGGGCTTCAGACCGCCGACCCCCGTGTGGAACGGGCGATCGAGCGACCACAGGAGGAGGAGCATCACGGTGATCACCGAGGCGACTGAGCCCATCAGCATCCCCTGCGTCACGGCGCTCTCGCCGCTGTCGGCGAAGAACAGCATGTAGGCGAAGATCACGGCCGAGATGAA
Source organism: uncultured Actinomycetes bacterium (assembly GCA_963742525.1). GTDB lineage: Bacteria > Actinomycetota > Thermoleophilia > Gaiellales > Gaiellaceae > Gaiella. The sequence continues at coordinate 222,352 of CAVUMD010000003.1, read as the reverse complement.
GAAGAGGACGATCCAGAGCGTCGGCGGGATCACGCCCACGGCGCCGTGCACGCGGTCACGGCGTGCCTCCTCACGGGTCGAGGTCTGATCGAGCCACTTGTCGTAGGCCGACTGCTGGCTCGCGCTGACGGGCTCGACGTCGCGGATCGTCTCGAAGAGCGCGAGCCCCCACGGGTTCGGGGAATCGCCGATGGTGCCGTCCTGCATCCTCGGCCATTCGACGCCGACCACGGAGCGGGCGTAGCAGAGGAGCTGCCCTGTCAGCTTCGGCGCGACCGCAGGAGGGAACTGCTGGGCGTTCTCGACCTGCTGGACGAGGACGAGCGCTTCCGTCTCGGCGCCCGTGCGCGACTGGTCGTAGCTCGCGAACACCAGGAAGATGATGAATCCGAGCAGCACCGAGAACCCGGTAGCCAGGACGCCGAACACGCCGGACGCGCGATCTCCGTCCGTGAAGTGGCTGCCCTCCGGCGCCCTCCTGCGCACGAGGAGCATCACCGCGACCGCGACTGCTGTCACGGCGACGACGACGAGGGCTCCGACGGCGACGTTCACGAGGAGGGACGCTACAGCGCGGTCGACGCGGACGGCGGTTACCGGCGCAACTCACCCGGGTGGTACGGTCGCCGCCACGGACGGGCACTCCGCGATCAGCATCGCGCCGCTGGAGCGCGACGACCTCCCGGCGGCGGACAGGGTCTTCCGGCTGGCGTTCGGCACGCAGTACGGCCTCTCGGACCCGCTGGCGTTCGCCCCCGGATCCGAGATGGTGCGCAGCCGGCTGCACGCCCCGCACATCCGCTCCTTCAAGGCGTCGCGGAACGGCGAGCTCGTGGGCTCGGCGTTCATCTCGCGTTGGGGCAGCCTGGCCGTCTTCGGCCCGCTCACGGTCGACCCGGATGCCTGGGGCCTCGGGATCGGATCGCGACTGCTCGACGCGTGCCTGGGCGTCGGCGGCGAGTGGGGCGTGACGAGCATCGGGCTGTTCACTCTCCCGGAGAGCCCGAAGCACCTCCACCTCTACCGCAAGCACGGATTCCGGCCTGGCTCGCTCACGGCGCTCACCGAGAAGCGCGTGGCGCCGAACGCCTCGCAGCTCGAGACGCTCGGCGGGCTGGACGGGCATGCTCGCGTGACGGCGATCGCGGGATGCCGCGCAGTCACGCGCTCGCTACGCGAAGGCCTCGATCTCACGGGCGAGATCGAGTGCCTGGCCGAGCCGGGCAGGGGCGATGTGGTCATCGTGCGGGAAGACGATCGAATCGCCGGGTTCGCGCTCTGCCATGTCGGCGCCGGGTCCGAGGCGGTGACAGGCTCGTGCTACGTGAAGTTCGCGGCTGTGCGGCCTGGTGCCGGTGGCGCCGGCCTGCTCGACGGCCTGCTCGACGCCTGCGAGACACTCGCAGCAGAGGGCGGCGCCGACCGCCTCGAGGTGGGCGTCAGCCTCGGACGGCGTCCGGCAGCCGACCTGCTCGCCGAACGTGGACACCGGACGTTCCGCCACGGGGTCGCCATGCACCGACCGCCCGACGATTCGTCCTGCGTGTCGGCGCAGTTCTTGCTGGACGACTGGCGCTGAGATCAGTCCGGCAGGAGCGGCATTGCGAGGCCGGGCCGGCGGCCGAGGAGGACGGCGCGCATGATCGCCGCAGTTCCGTAGCGTTCACGGATCTCGTCGACGGCCTCGTCGAGGGCCGCACCGCCCGCTGCCTCGAACGGCAGCACGAGTTGCACGGCGCGCGCGTGCTCGAGGTTCGAGACGGCCAGTCCGATCAACGTCAGCCCGCGCGCCTCGATCAGCGGCGTCGCCGCGGCGTGCAGCTCGCGTGCGACGCGGAGGATCACATCGGTCTCGGCGGTCGCCCTGGGCAGCGTGTGCGAGCGGGTCGCGCGTGAGAGGTCGTCGAAGCGAAGGCGGAGCACGACCGTCCTGCCGGCGCGGCCCGCGCGGCGCATGCGGCCGGTGACGCGATCCGCGATCGCCACGAGGGTCGCGTCGATCTCTGCGGGTGCACGCCGCTTCCAGCCGAGCGCCCGCTGCGAGCCGATCGAGCCGCGTCGCCGCCCGGTCCGGACACGACGACGATCGTGGTTCTGCGCGAGCGCATGAAGGTGGCGGCCGGTCGCGCGACCCAGCATCGCGACGAGCGCGTCCTGAGGGAGCTGCGCGACCTCGCCGACCGTGCGGATCCCGCGCTCGTGGAGCCTGGCGGCGGTCTTCGGCCCGACACCCCAGAGCCGCTCGACCGGCAGCGGGTGGAGGAACTCGAGCTCTCCGTCGGGCGGGACCACGAGCAGGCCGTCGGGCTTCGCGACGCCGCTCGCAACCTTGGCGAGGAACTTCGTGCGCGCGACGCCAACGGTGATCGGGAGGCCGACCCGCTCGCGCACCTCGCGCCGCAGGCGCGCAGCGATCTCTTCCGGCGAGCCTGCGAGCCGCTGCATTCCGCGCACGTCGAGGAAGGCCTCGTCGATCGAGAGCCCCTCCACGAGCGGTGTCGCGTCCTCGAAGACCCGGAACATCTCTCTGCTCGCCTCCGAGTACGCGTGCATCCGCGGCGAGACGACCACGGCGTCCGGGCAGAGGCGGCGCGCCTGTCGGCCGCCCATCGCGGTGCGGACGCCGTACGCCTTCGCTTCGTAGCTCGCCGCCAGCACGACCCCCGCACCGACGACGACCGGCCGTCCTCGCAACGCGGGATCGTCCCGCTGCTCGACCGACGCGAAGAACGAGTCGACGTCGGCGTGGAGGATCGTCGACTCCATGCGAACACATGTTCGCACACCCGCAGAGGCAATGTCCTCGTCAGGCGAACGCGTCGAAGGACAGTCGACCGGCGAGCGACCTATAGAAAAGCCCCACATCTGCGGGGCTTTTCCGTAGCAGGCCTGTAAGCCGGATTTTGTCGTGGATGGCCATCCATCTGGGCCGCCGGTTTCCCGGAGGCTCGAGCGGCGTACCCGGTCCCTCGGCGGGCCGCGTCAGCGGGACCTGCTTCGCCTTGCACCGGACGGGGTTTGGCGAGCCGGCCGTGTCGCCACGGCCGCTGGTGGGCTCTTACCCCACCCTTTCACCCTTACCGGTCATACGACCGGCGGTCTCCTCTCTGTTCCACTTTCCGTCGGCTTTCGCCGCCTGGGGTTTCCCCAGCGTCCTGCCCTGCGGTGTCCGGACTTTCCTCGGACGGCCGAAACCGCCCGCGGCCACCCGGCCTGCACGCACAGTGTAAGCCGTGGAACCGAGCGGTTTCGCGAGCGTGGCCGCGTCTCGAGGCGCCTACGACGCCGCCGAGCCGACGCGCGGCAGGACGACCTCCGGCACCTCCCGTCCGTCGGCGAGCAGCGAGCGGCACTCCGGGCAGGCCAGGACGCCCCGGAGGCGCATCACGAACTCGCCGCAGCAGAGGCACTCGAGGCTCGCGCCGCGGGCGAGCGCGAGGAGCTCGTGGTCGAGCGTCCGCGCGAATGGGGTGACGGCGGCGCTCATCGCAGGCTCCGGAACACCCCCACGACCTTGCCGAGGATCTGGACGTGGTCGGCGTAGATCGGCTCGAGCGCCGCGTTCTCCGGCTGGAGTCGCACGCGGCCGTCGCCGTCGCGGTAGAAGGTCTTCACCGTCGCCTCGTCCGCCGACTCGTCGTCACCGACGAGCGCGACCACGACGTCGCCGCTCCGCGCGTCGTCGCGCCGCTGGACGACGATCGTGTCGCCGTCGAGGATGCCGGCCTCGATCATCGAGTCGCCGTGGACGGTGAGGAGGAAATCGGCGCCGCGGCCGATCGTCTCGGGAACCGCGACGACGTCCTCGACGTTCTCCTCGGCGAGCAACGGGCCGCCGGCGGCCACGCGCCCGAGGAGCGGCAGGCGGGGGACGTCGCTCGCAGCGGGTGCCTCGACCCGGCGGTGGCCGGAGAGCTCGATCGCCCGCGGCTTGGTCGGATCGCGGCGGATGAGCCCGACGCGCTCGAGATTCGCGAGATGGGCGTGAACCGTCGACGGCGACGCGAGCCCCACCTCCTCGCCGATCTCGCGCACGGTCGGCGGGTAGCCGTGGTCGTCGACGTACATGACGAGGAACTGCCAGATCTCCTGCTGACGCGCGGTGAGAGGTATCTCGGCCGGCACGGGGGTCGCCTCCTGACGATCGGTTCGACGAACGTATGTTCGTCACGAAGGGTAGGGATCCTTCCGGACGACGTCAAACACCAGTTCGGGCTGCCGGTGTATCGGAAATGCGAAACGGGCCCGAAGGCCCGTTTCACGCATGCGCTGGAGAGGACTTGAACCTCCACGCCCCTAGGGGCACAAGGCCCTCAACCTTGCGCGTCTACCAATTCCGCCACCAGCGCGCGGGGTGGGGATGATAGCGGTCGGCCTCCGTCCACCAGACGCGGAAGCGCCCAGGAGCGCCAAGTTCGAACCATGCCCCGCAGCCGACGGCCCTCCGAACCAGGGGCCGCTACGCGAGCACGCGGTACAGCACGATCGTGTTCACGGTGAAGAGCACCGCGACCACGACCGTCAGGCGCGTCAGGTTCCGCTCGACGATGTGCGTGCCGCCCTGGGACGTCGGCGTGAAGCCGATGCCGCCGAAGCCGGCGTCGCGCCCCGAGTGCATCAGCACGAGGGTGACGAGCGCGGCGCCGAGCAGCACCTGGAGGACGGCGAAGACGGAAACCATCGGCGTGCCATGGTACCGGGCGTTACCCTCGTCGCATGGCCGCCGGAGACGATGCCCGTGCGAAGATCCAGCGGCTTCTCGTGACCGGCGACAACCGCCTGAAGCAGGGCGTCGCTCCCGAGAAGGTGCGCGAGAGCTACGAGCAGGCCCTCGCCGTCGCGCGCGAGGCGGGCCTCGAGGAAACCGTGCGGCCGCTCGTCGAGATCCGGCTCGCCGACCTCGACGCGTCGGACTGAGGGATCTCCCGCAGCGAGGCGGTTCCAGCCGACACGTTCGCGAGACTTTTGCTCACCCGACCTCGGAAGGAGCACGCACACCATGGGGAAGACCCAGAAGTACCTCGCGGAGGCGCTCGGCACTTTCGCGCTCGTCGTCATCGGCTCGTTCGCGATCCTCTCGTCGTCCGGCACCGGCAGGCTGGACGTGGTCGCGATCGCACTCGGGTTCGGCCTCGCGCTCCTCGTCGGCCTCTATGCGTTCGGCGAGGTGTCGGGCGGGCACTACAACCCGGCGGTCTCGCTCGGGATGTTCCTCGACCGCCGCATCGCGATGGAAGACATGATCGCGTACTGGATCTCGCAGGTGATCGGTGCGATCGCGGCCTCCCTCGTCGTCCTCATCGCGTTCAACGACGACGCCGTGGCGGCCACGACGACGCATGCGTCGGACAACTGGGCGGCCATCGTCGTCGAGACGGTGATGACCGCACTCTTCGTCGCCGTGATCCTCCAGTCGACGAAGAGCGAGCGTGTCCGGGGCACGGCGCTCCTCGCGATCCCGCTGACGCTGCTCGCGATCCACGTCGCGATCATCCCGATCAGCGGCTCGTCCGTGAACCCGGCGCGGAGCCTCGCCCCCGCGATCGTCGGGACCGACTTCGGGGATCTCTGGATCTACCTGATCTTCCCGTTCGTCGGCGCCGCCCTCGGGTTCATCGCGCACAAGGTCGTCGCCGAGGGCGACATGACCCTCAGCGCACGCAGCACCAACGCCTAAGGGTCACGACTCGGGGCGTCCGCGGCGGCGGGCGCCCCGGCGGCCCCTTCGAGCACGGCCTCGATCCGCGCCGCCTGCAGCCGGATGTCGTGGCGCGCCGCCGCGGTGCGGGCGGCGTCGTTCGGGCGAGGAAGCGAGGCGGCTGAGTCGAGCGCCGCGACGAGCGCGTCCTCGTCCGTCGGGTCGACGAGGACGCCCGCTCCGTCGGGCACGAACTCGGGCGGGCCTCCGACCCGCGTGGCGACGACCGGGCGTGCGCACGCCATCGCCTCGAGCGTCACGAGCCCGAACGGCTCGGCGAGGCTCGGCTGGCAGACGACGTCCGCCGCCTGCAGCCAGCGGGGCACCGCCGTGTGGGGCACGGCTCCGGCTAGGTGGATCCCCACGCGGCCCTCGAGCGCGCCCCGCAGCGGGCCGTCCCCGACGAACGCGAGCGAGCCCTCGCCCCGGCGCTCGAACGCGCGGGCGAGCCGCAGGACGTTCTTCCGCTCGCTGAGCGAGCCCGCGCAGACGAAGGCGGTGCCCTCGGGTCGCCAGCCCACCTCCGCACGGGCCGGCCCGGGGTCGGCGGGCGCGAAGCGCGCGAGATCGACGCCGCAGTCGATCACCACGGTCCGGCCCCGCGCCTCGGGAACGGCGCCCTCGAGCCGGTCGCGGAGCCATTCCGACACGGCAACGACGCCGGCGGCGCGACGGAGGGTCAATCGGGTGAGCGAGCGGACGGCCGACGATCCGAGCGCGTTCTCGACGTCCTGGCCGTGCGCGGTGACGACGACCGGTGCACGACCTCCGAGCACCGCGAACAGGCCCGCCGGCACGAGGAAGTGGGCGTAGACGACGTCGGGACGGAAACGCCGGGCAGTCACCACCACATCCCGCGCCAACGCGAGGTGACGCGACCTCCCGCCGCGCCGGTCGACGACCGCCCGCGCGAGCTCGTGGCCGCGGGCTGCGAGCGCCGCCTCCAGGTCGGCGACGAAGGTACCGAGCGCCGGCGCTCGGGGGCCTGGGTACATCTGGGAAACCAGGAGGATGCGCACCGGGCGACGCTACCGCCTCATCGGACGGCGTCGTACGTTCCCCAGACCTCGCGGAGCGCCCCGCACAGCTCGCCGACCGTCGCGCGCGCCGCCAGCGCCGCGTGAAGTGCAGGGAGCAGGTTCGCCTCGGTCGGCGCAAGGCGTCGGACCTCGGCGACCGCGGCCTCGACCGCGGCCGGGATCGCGCGCCGCACGGAGCGCCTGCAGCCGGTCGCGCTGCGCGCGCTCGATCGCGGGGTCGAGCCGGTGGAGCTCGACGCGGTCGGCGGCGTCGGTCGTGAAGCGGTTCACGCCGACGATGACGCGCTCGCCGGTCTCCACCTCGCGCTGCCAGCGGAACGCCGACTCCTCGATCTGCTCCTGGATCCAGCCCGTCTCGATCGCGGCCACCGCTCCGCCCAGCTCGTCGACTCGCTCGATCAGGTCGCGCGAGCGGGCCTCGAGCTCGTCGGTGAGCGCCTCGACGTACCACGAGCCGCCGAGCGGGTCTACCGTGGCGGTCGTGCCCGCCTCGTGCATGAGCACCTGTTGGGTCCGGAGGGCGAGCGTCGCCGCGTGCTCGGTCGGCAGCGCGAGCGCCTCGTCGAACGCGTTCGTGTGCAGTGACTGCGCACCGCCGTAGACGGCCGCGAGCGCCTGCGCTGCCACCCGGACGAGGTTGTTCTCCGGCTGCTGCGCCGTCAGGGTCGAGCCTCCGGTCTGCGCGTGGAAGCGGAGCGCCTGCGCCTTCTCGGTCGTCGCGCCGAAGCGGTCGCGCATGATCGAGGCCCAGAGACGGCGCGCCGCGCGAAACTTGGCGACCTCCTGGAGCACGTCGTTGTGCGCGTTGAAGAAGAACGAGAGGCGCGCGCCGAACGAGTCGGGGGAGAGCCCCGCGGCGACGGCCGCCTCGCAGTATGCGATCCCGTTCGCGAGCGTGAAGGCGATCTCCTGGACCGCGGTCGACCCGGCCTCGCGGATGTGGTAGCCGGAGATCGAGATCGTGTTCCAGCGCGGGATGCGCTCCGCGCAGTACGCGAACAGGTCGGTCGTGAGCCGCATCGACGGGCGCGGCGGGAAGATGTAGTTCCCGCGGGCGACGTACTCCTTGAGGATGTCGTTCTGCACCGTCCCGCGCAGCGCGTCGCCCGGAACGCCGCGCTCGGCGGCGACGAGCTCGTAGCAGAGGAGCAGGAGCGACGCGGGCGCGTTGATCGTCATCGACGTCGAGACCTCGTCGAGCGGGATGCCCTCGAGCAGGCGGGCCATGTCCTCGACCGAGTCGATCGCGACGCCGGTGCGGCCGACCTCGCCGACGGCGACCGCGTCGTCGGAGTCGTAACCGAGCTGCGTCGGCAGGTCGAACGCGACCGAGAGCCCCGTCTGCCCCCGGCCGAGCAGCGTCGTGAACCGCTCGTTCGTCTCCTCCGCCGAGCCGAAGCCCGCGTACTGCCGCATCGTCCACGGCCGCCCGCGGTACATGTCGGGATACGGGCCGCGCGTGAACGGGAAGGCCCCCGGCTGCTCGGCGGGCCCCGGCGCGTCGCCCGGCCCGTAGACGGGCTTCACCTCGATGCCCGACTCGGTCAGCCGACGGTCGGGCGCGGGGGGCGGCATGGGGTGATCCTAGTTCCGCCCCGGCAGGTCCGCGCGGCCCGCCGGGGCGGTTGTGCGCACCGTCGGCGGATCGTCGCGCGGCGTCAACCCTCGTGCGAGGGGTTGGGTCAGAGCGCGCCGCCGGCGCGCTCGACCGCCTCGAGCGCTATGCGGCGTCCCGACTCCACGTGCCGGGTGATTGCGGCGCGCGCCATCCCGCGGTCGCGTGTCTCGAACCCGGAGACGATCCCCTCGTGCTCTGTGACGAGGTGCTCGTGGCGCTCGACCCGCCCGCCGCGGATCACCTGCATCATCAGGTTGACGGAGAGCTCGCGGTAGAACCGCGAGAGGAGCTTGTTGCCCGCGAGGTCGACCTGCGCCTCGTGGAACGACGCGTTCGCCGCGTCCCACTCCTCGTGCGAGATCGCCTCGACCGTCTCGATGTGGCGCCGTCGCAGATCGGCGACCTGCTCGTCCGACGCCGTGTCCACCGCGACGTCGGCCGCGTGAAGCTCGAGGGCGAGACGCACCTCGTACCCCTCGAGCAACGCCTGCGACGTGACGGGCGTGACGAAGTAGCCACGGCGCGCCTTCACGCTCAGCAGTCCCTCGGAGACGAGGCGCGTCAACGCATGGTGCACCGGGCTCCGCGACACGCCGAGCTCGGCGGCCAGCTCGTGCAGGCTGAGCTTCGCCCCGGGACCGGGGTCGCGGGTCAGGATGCGCTGGCGGAGGGTCTCGTAGACCTGGTCGTTGAGGTTCGCCCGCGGCGCCAGCATGGTCATGGGAGAGATGTAACATGACACCGCTCCCTGCGCCACCGCGGATACGCTCAACGCATGAAGGTGGCCGTGAGGCTGTTCGCCGCGCTCCGCGAGCGGGCCGGCGCGCGGGAGACGGCGCTCGAGCTCGACGAGGGCGCGTCGATCGACGACGTCTGGCCCGCCCTCGGGCTCGGCGACGAACCCGCCGGGCTCGTCTACGCCGTCAACCGCGCGTACGTCGACCGGGGCACGCCGCTCGCCGACGGCGACGAGGTGGCGCTCATCCCACCCGTCTCCGGCGGCGCGTTCGTCCTCTCCGACGAGCCGCTCTCGCTGGAGCGCGCGGCCGCCGAGGTCGCCTCCGACGGCGCCGGTGCGATCGCGACGTTCGTGGGCACGACCCGCGCGCGCTCCCGCGGCCGAGACGTCATCCGGCTCGAGTACGAGGCCTACGAGGGCATGGCCGAGGCGGAGATGGAGCGGATCGCCGGCGTGCTGCGGGACCGGCACGACGTGATCGACGTCGCGATCCACCATCGCGTCGGGCCGGTCCAGATCGGCGAGACGAGCGTCGTCATCGCCGTCTCGGCGGCGCACCGTGCGGCAGCGTTCGACGCCTGCCGCGAGGCGATCGACACCCTCAAGCAGACGGTGCCGCTCTGGAAGAAGGAGCTCTACGTCGGCGGCGAGGAATGGATCGGGCAGGGATCGTGAGGCCGTCGTGAGCAACCGTTACGACCCGAGCGACCTCGAGCCGGTCACGGCGCCCGAGCCGCGGACGCTGCCGAGCGAGCACGATCGCTCGCGGCGGTCGCTGCTCGGACGGATCGCGGCGCCGGTCGCCGTCGCGCTCGGCGTGCTCGTCAAGTTCGGCGCCATCGGACTCAAGTTCTTCGGGATCTTCCTCGCGGTGGGCGGGTACGCGCTCATCTGGGGCTGGAAGTTCGGTGTCGGGGTCGTCCTCCTGATCCTCGTCCACGAGCTCGGCCACTACGTCGAGGCGAAGCGACTGGGCCTCGACCCGCAGCTCCCGGTCTTCATCCCGTTCCTGGGCGCGTACGTCGCCCTGCGCAACATGCGCTTCGACCCGTGGGTGAACGCGCGCGTGTCGCTCGCGGGGCCGGTCGCCGGGGGGATCGGGGCGCTCGCGTGCCTGATCGTGGCCGTGCAGACGGGCTCCGACCTGCTCAAGGCGCTCGCCTACATGGGCTTCCTCCTCAACCTGATCAACCTGATCCCGGTCGGGATCCTCGACGGCGGCCACGTGCTCCGCTCCTGGCGTGTCCTTCGCGCGGGCGGCGGCGCCGGCGACCCCGGCGCGCGCGCGCAGACGCGCCGCTGTCGTGGCGCTCGTCTCCCTGGCGACCGCGGCCGCTCTCGTCGTCGGGATGGTCGTGGCGCACGTTCCGCAGGACAGGCTGTGAGCTCGAACAGCGAGGTCGACCGACGGCTCCTGCGCCGAACGCAGGAAACGCTGATCACCGACGTGTCGCTGATCGCCTCGGAGTTCCTCGCCGGCTTCCAGGACGTCCAGCGGATCGACCGACCTGCGGTGACGATCTTCGGCTCGGCGCGCGTGAAGGAGGGGTCGGCGACCTACGAGGCCGCGCGCGAGACGGCGCGGCTCTTCGCCGAGGCGGGCCTGGCGGTCGTGACCGGTGGCGGCCCCGGGACGATGGAGGCCGCGAACCGCGGCGCCAAGGAGGGCGGCGGGCTCTCGGTCGGGTTCAACATCCTGCTCCCGCACGAGCAGGGGCTGAACCCGTACTGCGACATCTCGCGCACCTTCAAGCACTTCTACGTCCGCAAGGTGATGTTCGTGAAGGCCGCCGAGGGGTTCGTCATCTTCCCCGGCGGGTTCGGGACGATGGACGAGCTCTACGAGGCCCTGACACTGATCCAGACGGGCAAGATCGGCACGTTCCCGGTCGTCCTCTTCGACTCGGACTACTGGGCCGAGATGCTCGAGTGGGTGCGTGAGGAGATGCTGGCCGACGGGCTCGTGTCGGCGGCCGACCTCGAGCTCCTGCACCTGACCGACGAGCCGCAGGAGGCGGTGCAGCGCATCGTCGAGATGATCGACGCGCGCGCCGCCGAGGGATCGGTCTGAGCGGGACGCTCGACGCCGCGGTTGCCGCGATCGCCGCCGGCTCCGAGCTGCGGCCGCGGGTCGGCGTGGTGCTCGGGAGCGGCCTCGGCGGGTTTGCCGACGCGGTCTCGGACCCGGTCGAGCTGCCGTACGGCGACATCCCGGGGTGGCCCGCCTCGACCGCGATCGGCCATGCGGGCACGCTCGTCCTCGGGCGCTTCGGCGACGTGCCCGTCGCCGTCATGAAGGGCCGTGCGCACCTCTACGAGGGGCTGTCGCCGGCGGACGTCGTCTTCGGCGTGCGGGTGCTCGGTCGCCTCGGCGTGCGCAGCCTGGTCCTCACGAACGCCTGCGGCGCGATCGACCCGTCCGTCGAGCCGGGGACACTCGTCGCGATCAGCGACCACCTGAATCTCCAGGGCTCCTCGCCGCTCGTCGGGCCGAACGACGAGGCGCTCGGCCCGCGCTTCCCGGACATGACCGACGCGTACGACCCCGGCTATCGCGCGATCGCACGCCGGGCGGCGGCCGCGCTGGGCCTCGACCTCGGGGAGGGCGTCTACGCAGCCTGGCTCGGGCCCGCCTTCGAGACCCCGGCAGAGATCCGGATGATGCGCGTGCTCGGCGCCGACCTCGTCGGGATGTCGACGGTGCCGGAGGTCCTCGCCGCGCGCCACCTGGGCATCCGCTGTCTCGCACTCTCGTGCGTGACGAACGCGGCCGCCGGCGTACGGCCGGAGCCGATCGACCACGAGCGCGTGCTCGAGGTCGGGGCCCGCGCCGCGGGAGACCTCGTCGCGCTCCTGCGCGAGGTCGTGCCCCTCCTAGACTGAGCTCCGTGGACCTTCGCGACCTTCCGTCGGTCGACCGGCTGCTCGCCGACGAGACCCTGGCCGGCGCACCCCGCTCGCTCGCACTCGCGGCCGCGCGCGCGGCGCTCGACGACGCCCGGCGGACGATCGGCTCGGGCGGCGACCCCGGTGACGTCGCTGCGCTCGCGCGGGCAGAGCTCGAGCGGCTCGACGCACCCTCGCTGCGGCGCGTGCTGAACGCCACCGGCGTGATCGTCCACACGAACCTCGGGCGCGCGCCGCTCGCGCAGGCGGCGCTGGCGCGCGTCGTGGAGGTCGGCGGCTCCTACTCGAACCTGGAGCTCGACCTCGAGTCGGGCGCGCGTGGGTCGCGCCAGTCCCACGTCGCAGACGCGCTCTGCCGGCTGACCGGCGCCGAGGCGGCGCTCGTCGTCAACAACAACGCCGCCGCCGTCCTCCTCGCCGTCGCAGCGCTCGCGGAGGGACGCGAGGTCGTCGTCTCGCGCGGCGAGCTGGTCGAGATCGGCGACGGCTTCCGGATCCCGGACGTGCTCGCCCGGTCGGGCGCGCGCATGGTCGAGGTGGGAACGACGAACCGCACCCGTGCGGCGGATTACGAGCGCGCGATCGGCCCCGAGACGGCCGCGCTTCTGCGCGTCCACCAGTCGAACTACCGGATCGTGGGCTTTACGGAGGCCGTCGCGACACGGGAGCTCGCCCGGATCGCGTCGGCCGCAGGCCTGCCGCTCGTCGACGACCTCGGCTCAGGCTCGCTGCTCGACCTCGGTGACGAGCCCACGGCCGCGGCGAGCGTCGCGGAGGGTGCCGACCTCGTCTGCTTCTCGGGCGACAAGCTCCTCGGTGGCCCGCAGGCGGGGATCCTCGTAGGGCGCGCCGACCTCGTCGAGCGGCTCCGCCGCCACCCGCTCCAGCGCGCGCTCCGCGCGGACAAGCTGACGCTGGCGGCGCTCGAGGGGACGCTTGCGCTCCTCGCCGACCCTGAGCTCGCCCGCGCCGAGATCCCCGTCCTGCAGATGCTCGACGAGCCCGTCGAGAGCGTGCGGGAGCGGGCCGAGCGCCTCGCCGGGCTGATCGGCGGCGAGGTCGAGGAGACCGTTGCCCGCGTAGGCGGCGGCGCGCTGCCGCTCGCGGAGCTCGAGAGCGCGGCATGCGCGATCGAGGAGAGCCTCGCGGCGGCACTCCGGCTCGGCGACCCGGCGGTCGTCGGCATCGTGCGCGACGGCAGGCTTCTCCTCGACGCGCGGACGCTGACGGCGGACGAGGTGGACGAGGTCGCCCGCGCCGTGCTTGGGGCCCGCCGCGCGTCGATCTCCGCCTGATGGCCCTCACCGTCGGCACGGCCGGGCATGTCGACCACGGCAAGACGACGCTCGTCCGAGCCCTTACTGGGAAGGACACCGACCGGTTGCCGGAGGAGCGGGCACGTGGGATCTCGATCGACCTCGGGTATGCGCCGCTCGCGCTGCCCTCCGGGACGACGGTGTCGCTCGTCGACGTCCCCGGCCACGAGCGGTTCGTCCGGACGATGGTCGCCGGAGCAACCGGCATCGACCTCTTCCTCCTCGTGGTCGACGCCGCCGAGGGTGCGCGGCCGCAGACGCACGAGCACCTAGCGGTGCTGCGGCTTCTCGGGGTCGACCGTGGGGTCGTCGCCGTGACGAAGGCCGACTCGGTGGACGCCGAGACGCTCGGGCTGGCGATCGAGGAGGCGCAGGAGCTCGTTCCCGGCACGCCGGTCGTCGCGGTGAGCGGCGTGACCGGCGCGGGCCTCGACGAGCTGCGAGCCGCGCTCGAGGAGACCGCGGCAGCGGTGACGCCTCGCCGGGCGGACTTCCCGACCCGGCTCTACGTCGACCGGGTCTTCACGCTGCGTGGGATCGGGACCGTCGCGACCGGCACGCTCTGGTCGGGGGAGATCGCCGAGGACGACCGGCTGCGACTGGAGCCGGCCGGACGTGACGTGCGGGTCCGCTCCGTACAGGTGCACGACACGCCGGTGGCGCGTGCGACCGCGGGCCAGCGGGTGGCCGTCAGCCTGCCCGGTGTCGAGCGGCGGGACGTCCGCCGCGGCGACGCGCTCGTCGCACCCGGCGCCTTCCCGCGGTCGTACCGGCTCGAGGTCGCGCTCGAGGAGCTCTCGCCGATCCCGGACGCAGCGCGGCTCACGGTGCACCATGGCACGAGCCGCATCCCGGCTCGCGTTGTCCGGGTCGGCGATTCGCACGCGCAGCTTCGCCTCGCTGCCCCCGTCGTCGCCGCCCGGGGCGATCGGGTCGTCCTCCGCGCCGAGACCACGGTCGGCGGCGCCGTCGTGCTCGACCCGGCGCCACCGCGCCGGGTCGACGCCGACCGCGACCGGCTGCTCGGCAGGGACGATCCGGCGTCGATCGTCCGCGCGCTCGTCGACGCGCCCGTCAGGGTGGAGGCGCTCGCTGCGCGGGCGCTCCTCGACGGCCCCGCACTGGAGGAAGGGCTCGACGCGGTGCGGGTCGTCGACGGCTGGGCGTTCTCCGAGGAGTGGCTCGACGAGACGGCGGCAGCGGTGGAGGCACGGCTGCGGGCGCGCGCCGAGGCGTCGCCGCTCGATCCGGGCCTCGCCCAGTCCGAGGTGCTTCCGGCGGAGCCTTGGGCGCCCGCGATCGTCGGCTTGCTGCCGGTCGAGCGTCGCGGGCCGAAGCTCGTGCTTCCGGGCACGGCTGCGACGCTCGGGGCGCGTACAGACGCGGCAGCAGCGCTCGAGCGCGAGCTCGCCGCGGCCGGTCTCACCGTCACGAAGGTCGACGACGCCGAGCTCGCCCGGTTCCTCGAAGGCGAGGGTCGGGTCGTCCGGGTCGGAGACGGCTTCGCTGTTTCCGCCGGTGCCTACGAGGTGGCACGCGACCTCGTCGTCGCGGAGTGCGGCGCGGCCGGGGAGATCTCGCTCGCGCGCTTCCGCGACCTCGGTGGGGTGGGTCGGCGCGACGCGCAGCTTCTCCTGGAGCGAATGGACGCCGACGGCGTCACCCGCCGCATCGGCGACCGGCGCGTCCTGCGCCGGGCCGCCCGCGCCGACGGACGCTGAGCCCGAGTTGCGACAATCCCGAGCGACAGCGACCGAGGAGGCCACGATGGCAGGGAAGTCCGACTTCACCGAGCAGGAGTGGGAGGATCTGCGAAAGGGTGCGACGGGCGCGGGGCTGCTCGTCTCGGTCAGCGACCGCGGCTTCTTCGACACGTTCAAGGAGGCGTCGTCGCTCGCGAAGCACGTCAAGGGCGCGCGTGACAGCGACAGCCAGCTCGTCAAGGAGCTCGCCTCGGAAGGCGGCACCGGGTTCGGGATGATCGCGTCGCCGAACGAGGTGCAGGGCGGCACGTTCGAGTCGCTCAAAGCGTCCGTCGCGACGCTCCAGGCGAAGGCGCCGGACGAGCTCGAGAGCTACCGCGCGTTCGTGCTCGACCTGGCCGAGTCCGTCGGCAAGGCAGCAGGCGGCGGCGACGCAGGCCGAGGCCGAGACGATCGACAAGATCAAGGCCGCGCTCGCGTAGCGCCGACGGCGTCCTGATCGAGGACGCGTTCCGCGCGCTCGCGGAGGGCTACCCTCCGCGGCGGAGCGGCATGGGCCCGGTGGCCCAGCAGGTCTTCAAAACCTGTGCGGTGTGGCAGCCCCACGCTCGGTCGGTTCGACTCCGGCGCCGCTCCGTAAAGCCGATTTCGGCTCCGCTGAGGGGCCTCGCGGCGCGAGGTGTCGGGACGTGCAGCGTCGACGGGACGCCGGTCGAGACCGTTCGGCTGTGTCTGCTCCGGGTCCGCCTGCGGGAGTGGCGACGCCCCCGCAGGCGGAGCCATCCTTTACGGCAGCCTCAGGAACTGGCCGAGGAACCCCCGGGCCTGTGGGGTATCCACCCGGTAGTTGTAGTTCACCGAATTGCACTGGCCGTTCCCACCGTTGGTGACGGACACGACCATGAGTGTCCCCGCAGCGAGCTGCGGCGAGCCGGAGTCACCGAAGCACAGCCCCGAGCCGCTCCCGATCCCGTTCGGGTTTTGGTTGAAGCGCAGCGTCGACTTCGTCAGCCCCGTGACGACGAGCGTGCCGGAACGACGCTTCCCGTCGGTCGAGAACGTCGTTGGGCCGGGCGAGTCCCAATCCGGGATCGCCCCGTAACCGACCGCGTCCACCGTCAGGAACTTCAGCGTTCCCTGCGCCTTGAGCGAATCCAGGTATCCCGCCGGTGCCAGGCGCACGGGCGCGATCGAGCCCGGAACGGAGTCCTTCGGCAGCAACAGCACCCCCAGATCGTGCGCGTCGCCCAAGTCATGACCGAAACCCGGCATCTGGAAGAAGGCCTCGACCTGGATCGGATCCTCGATCGGGTCGGAGGTCGAGCCTGCGGTTGCGTTGGAGCCGAACGACACGTACAGGTCGCCCGGCTCGATCCGGAGCTCCGGTGGCGGCATGCAATGGCCCGCCGTCAGGAAGACATCGTGCAGACCGTCCTTCGACTCCCCGGCGAACGAGCCGGAGCAGACGCCCCCCGCGATCACCGGTTGGCCGTTGCCCTCGAAGTCGAAGTACATCGCACCGACCTGCGGATGCGCCTCGTCCACGGGCCCGCCCCACACCGCGACCGCGCTCGCCGGCACAAGCAGAGCAACCACCAAACCGAGAAACAGCAGTTTCCGGTTCATCCATCTCCCCTTCCCCCGTTTGACCACGCCATACGTGGTGCGATTCTGCGCACGCCCGCCGTCTCGTGACAAGTGCAACATCGAACCCGGCACGACACCTTCGATGTCGACGGGCCCTCTAGCTACCCCTCAGCCGCGCCGGGAGCTCGGAAACGAGCTCCATCGCCGGTGATGCTGCGCCCGTTGCGGCGATCCGGTCGAACCGCTCCTCGCCGAGCTGTCGACGCAGATCGCCAACGAGCGCCTCGACGCGTGCCGTGACCTGCACGAGGGTCGAGATCCCGATCTCTCGGTGCAGTCGTCCGTACGCGCCGATCAGGAACGTCGCCTCCTCGAGAGCTCCGCTCGACGCCATGCACATCGCGAAGATGCGGAGTGCCTCGGCAGCCGCGGGGAGATCGCCGACGCGCACGATCTCGGCGACGTCGACGGCGGCGAGCTGCTGACGGGCCACCGAGAGCTCGGCACACAGGAGCTCCAGCTCGGCGAGCCCGAGCTCTTCCTGGACCGTCTCGACCGGGATGAGCTGGCTGTCACGCATGAGCGTGACCACGCGCTCCTGGAGCACCCGCGCCTCGAGGAAGTCGCCTCTCGCCGCGGCGATCGCAACACCCGCATTGAGTGCGTGGGCGATTCCCCACGGGTGACCGTCCCGTTCGCGGATTGCGAGCGCCTGCCGGGCGTGCGACTCGGCGGCGCCGAGCTCGCCTATGTCGAGCTCGAGATGAGCCAAGTCCGTGAGCAGCGCCGGTTCGACTGACTTGAGATCACGGCCGTAGAACGGCCGATCGCTCACTGCAGGAAGGTCTTCGAGCATCCGGCGCTTGAGGCGGATCGCCTCCTCCCGCCCCCCGAGGTGGCGGATCATCTCGGCGACTCCGAAATACCCTGCGAACCGGGTCTGCGGATCGACCGATTCGAGATCGAGCTCGAGGTACGTTCGGATGTGGCCGCTTGCCTCGGGGAGCGCTCCTCTGATCACCATCCACGGCCAGAGCCCATAGAAGTACAACGATGCGAGGTCTGCCCTTCTGGATCTCAGCGCGAAGTCCACGCCGCGGCGGATGTTTGCCGCCTCGTGGTCGGCACGAGTCAGGACGGCGACATCCATATTGCGCATCTGCTGGGCGAGAGGGGGGAAGAACTCGGCGTAGTACGCGGCGTGGCGCTCGGCAACACGCTCGTCGATCCCGCTCTCGGACAGACGCTCCGAGGCGTATTCCCGGATCGTCTCGAGCATCCAGTAGCGCGGCCCGAGGGCGCTGTCGCGCCGACGAAGAAGACTCTTGTCGATCAGAGACTGCAGCGTGTCCGGGTCGGCGTCCGCAACCTCCTGCGCGGCGTCGTAGAGACAACCGTCGACGAACACCGCAGCTGCCTCGAAGAGTCGCATTTCGGCTTCGTCGAGCAGTTCATAGGACCAATCGATGGTGGTTCGCAACGTGGCCTGCCTCGGGTCGCCGTCGCGCCGGCCCCGTAGCAGATCGAGGCGGCTGCCGACTCGCTCGAGCAGTCCTTCCGCGCTGAAGAGCGGTGTCCGGGCGGCGGCGAGCTCGAGCGCGAGCGGCAGCTGGTCGAGACGGTGGCAGAGCTCGCGGATCGTGTCGTCGACATCGAGCTCGACGCCGGCGGCGCGCGCCCGCTCGACGAAGAGGGCCTCGCCCTCGTTCGCGGCGAGCGTCGGAACGGGCCAGCTTTCCTCGCCACCGATCTGGATCCGCTCGCGGCTGGTGACGAGGAGCCGGAGAGTCGGGCAGGCTCCCAGCAAGGCGGCGAGGTCGTTCGCAAGCTCTGGCAAGAGGTGCTCAGCGTTGTCCAGGAGTAGCAAGACCTGCTTGCCGCCGAGGGCGCTCGCAATGGCATCGGAAGGCGCCTGGCCCGGATGCTCGCGTATCTCCAGCGTCTGCGCGATCCCGGGGAGGACGAGCGACGGGTCGCGGAGCGGTGCGAGCGGTACCCAGGTGATGCCGTCGGGGAAGCGGTCGGCCGCTTCGGCGGCCGCCTGCAGGGCTAATCGGGTCTTGCCGGTGCCCCCTGGCCCGGTCAGCGTCAGCAGACGGGTGTCCCGGTCGAGCAGCCTTCCCATGACTTCGGCGAGCTCTTTCTCGCGCCCGATGAAGGGCGAGGCGGGGACGGGCAGGTTGGTGCGGTAGAGGGTCTTGAGCGGTGGGAACTCGGTGGAGCTCCCGTTGGTCACCAGCTGGTGCAGGGGGACCGGGGCGGTGAGGTCTTTGAGGCGGTGCTGGCCGAGCTCCTTCAGCTCGACCGAGCCGGGCTCCAGTAGCGCAACGGTCGATCGGGAGAGGACGACCTGGCCGCCGTGCGCGGCGCTCATGATGCGTGCGGAGCGGTGCACATCGAGGCCGACGTACTTCGGTGGGTCGAGCGCCGGTTCGCCGGTGTGGATCCCGACGCGGACGCGGATGGGGCCGGCATCGAGTTCTTGCATCGCTTCGGTCACCGCGTTGACGGCGGCTTGGGCGGTGGAGAACGCGTAGAAGAAGGCGTCGCCTTCGTAGTCGACCTCGTATCCGTCGAAGCGCGCGCACGCCGCGCGCACGATGCGGCGGTGCTCGGCGAGCGCGTCTCGGTAGGCGTCGGTGCCGAGCTCCTCGAGCAGCCGAGTGGATCCTTCAATGTCGGTGAACACCATCGTCACCGTCCCGGACGGCTGCTCCACCACAGTCACGGCCTGATCTTCTGTTAGCGCGCGAACACTCGCAACGTCGGCGCGCAAAACGACACCCGGCCCCCCAGCCTCGGCTACTGGACGAGCCAGGGAGTTCCCAGGTGCGACACTTCCGCTGCGAGCGGAGACGCCGTAGACTCCCCCGTGTGATATTTCGTCGCGACGCGAAGGTGAAGCTGATCTCTCACGTCCCGTTGTTCCAGGGTTGCTCCCAGCCGGAGTTGGCCCGGGTCGCCGGGATCATGACCCAGCTGGACGAGCCAGAAGGGAAAGTGCTGATTCGTCAGGGGGAGCCAGGCCGCGACTTCTTCGTACTAGCCGAAGGTACGGCGGAGGTTCGAAAGGGCAACCGGCGAGTATCGACGCTTGGGCCAGGCGACTTCGCAGGCGAGATCGCGCTTCTTACGAACGCGCCACGCACGGCGACCGTCCGCACGACATCGCCGGTCAGCGTGCTCCGCGTGACCAGCAAGGGCTTCGCAGCGCTGCTCGAAACGTCGCCCACGATCCAGCGCAAGATCCAAAAGGCGCTGGCCGACCGCGTCGCACCCACCGCTCTCTAGACGCCTCGCTATGGTCTGAGCCGCCGAGAGTACTGGCGCGCGCCAAGAGCCTCGCCGCCCCCGCTCCGTCAGCTTCCCCACCGCGGTACGGGTGTCGTCGAGCCGCGAAAGGTCGAGAGCGAGCGCCCGTGCCTTCTGGACGGGGGACGGTGGGAGCGCCTCCACCGCGAACGTGCCCGGAGCCGGGACGCCGACGGCGCCGGGGAATCGCAGCTAGACTACGCGAGCGCGTTGGTTGTCTTTGACGGCGTCGAGGTTTGTAGGTTCCTCTTCGATTGTCACCCCCGGCCTGAGCGCAGCAGAGGGTTCGTTCGGACTCCCTGTCCTTCACGGAACGAAGGAGCACCCCATGTTTGCGACCATTCGCCGTTACGACGGTGTGGACCAGAATCGCTCGGCCGAGTTGACCCGCAAGGTCGAAGAGACGCTCGTCCCGACGCTGGAGAAGCTCTCCGGGTTCGCGGGCTACTGGCTGATCGAGGCCGACAACGGCGTCTTCAGCTCGCTCAGCCTCTTCGAGACTCCTGCGCAGAGCAAGGAGTCGACGGAGATCGTCGCACGCTGGATTCGCGACGAGAAGCTCGAAACGATGATCCCCAATGAGCCGAAGATCACGAGCGGCAAGGTCGTCGCTCACAGCGACCGCGTCCTGGCCGCCGCGTAACCCGACCGCACCGCATTCGACACATGAGGGCCCGGCTCGCCGGGCCCTCATTTCGTACTGCCGCGCCGCTGCCACGAGGCGAGTGACGCACCGTAGCCGCGCGGTGATCCTTTCCCGGCGTCGACGGCCCAGCCCGATCCTGCCCGCTTCGCCATCGGTGCCTGCGGTATGGGCTGCGCTAACCGAGGCTTTCACGCTCGCGCCGAAGGCGTTCGCGGTCAAGCCTCAACCGCCGCACCTGTGCCTCGCGCTCGTGGTGCTTCTTGAGCTGAGTGACAAGCACGCTGCGCAGCTCCGCGAATCCAGCCGGCCCGTCGGCAATCACTGCGACGATCCGCTCACGCTCCGCGATGCTCAGCGCCACGATCGTGTTGTCGTTCGTGATGGCCCGTTCGAGCTTTGTCGCGAGCTCGTCGCCCCGGAGCATGGTCGCGAGCAGGTGCACGTTGTCGGTGCGTAGTGTCGAGCCGGAGAGGATCACGCTGCGGCTGGTTCGCCGACGGGTGTGCAGACGAACCGCGGCTCCTCGCCGGCGTCCTCGCGTCTGAGCAGCCATTCGACGCCACGGATCGGGTATGTCCCGCCGTCGATCACCAGCCGGCCGTCGATATGGGGCTCGTTCTCGAAGCTGCTGGCGCGAAACTCCGACCGTGTGACTTCGCCGTTTCGACGGAACACGAGGTGGAAGCGGGTCATGCTCTTCCTCTTTTCGCTCGACCGGCGCGGTGGCCGGGTGGTCAGGGCGGAGGAAGAGTGGTCGCTTGAGTTCAGTCTACGTCACCCGTTTCGAGGCGTCGTTGCACCCGTGGCGGCCGACCCGCCGCGGCATCATGGTGAGATGAAGCTTCCGCTCACGGGCGGCTGTAATTGCGGGGCAGTTCGTTACGAGGTCAGCAAGCCGCTCGTCCGCGCGAGCTACTGCCACTGCCGGCGCTGCCAGCGGCGGAGTGGTACGGCCGCCTCGGCGCAGGCGCATCCGGCGCCGGAGTCGTTCCGGATCGTCGCGGGCGAGGACAGGCTGCGTGTCTGGAGGCCGGAGAGCGGCGGCGAGAAGTGGTTCTGCGGGGAGTGCGGGTCGGCGCTCTTCGGCTCCAACCCCGCGCATCCCGAGTCGATCGGGATCCGGCTGGGAACGTTCGACGACGACCCGGGGATACGCCCTTCGGTGCGGCAGTTCGTCGCGTACGCGGCGCCGTGGGAGCCCATTCCCGACGACGGGCTGCCGCGGTTTCCCGAGAGCCGGCACGCCTCAGACGGGAGGTGAGCGGTCGGGCCGACCTCCGCGACTGCTGATCGAAGGCGGCCCCCGGGCGAGCTTTGAGTTGCTAGCGCCGTTCGCGCCGGTGCCGGGTCGCGACGGTCAAGGCCGCCTCGCCGCCGTTGAGCAGCGCGGGGCGCTCGTCGGGCCGCTTGTTGACCGAATGCAGCGTCGGCGAACGTTGCCTCACGGTGGTCAGGTTCACGGCCTTATGCTCGCCGGGACGCGCGAGCAGTCACCAGATGGAGCGCACGCTCGACCCCTCCCGACTCGGAGACCACCTCGACCGGCTCTACCGGGCGGCGTGGGCGCTCTGCGGCTCGCGCGAGAATGCCGAGGACCTCGTGCAGGAGACGTACGCGCGCCTGCTCGCCCGCCCGCGCCTGCTCCGCAACGAGGACGACCTCGGCTATCTCCTGCGTGCGCTGCGCAACACCTTCCTGAACCAGAAGCGGACCGAGAGCCGCCGGCTCCGTCCCGTGCCGTTACCCGACGGTCTCGACCTCGTTGCCGACCCGCACGCGACCCAGCCGCATGCCGCGCTCGAAGCTGCCGAGCTCTACGCGGCGATCGCCGCGCTTCCGGATGACTTCCGCGACGTCCTCGTGGCCGTGGACGTCACGGGCCTCTCCTACAAGGAGGCGGCACGCGCGCTGCGCATCCGCGAGGGCACGGTGATGAGCCGCCTCTATCGCGCTCGCCAACAGGTGGTGCGCCGAGTCGAGGGCGACACGGCTTGAAGCGCAGCTCGCCCGATCAGCCCGCCGTGTCGACCTTTCCGACGAGCACCTTCTCGCCGGACGAGGTCTGATCGCCGTCGGCCCGCTCGCGCGTGACGGTCAGCGTCGTGAACTCCTTCGGCGATACCCCCGCCCAGAGCGTGACGTTTCTGCCCTCGTTGAAGGTCCCGACCGGAACGAGCATGCCGGCGGCGTTCCGCAGCCACCCCTGGTAGAAGCGTCCCGCGTCGAGGCGGGGAAGCCCGGTGGCATCGAGCTCGATCCGCCAGCCCGAGGTGGTCTTGGTGAGCGTCGCCTCGCCCGTTACTCCGGGCGCCAGCTTCGTCGGTGCAAGGGCAGCGTGGAACGTCTCGGTGGAGGTGCCCGAACCGAGCACGCTCACGGCCACCGCGACGGCGGCGACCAGCGCGGCGGTCGTAGCGGCACCTGCCAGGACGAGACGACGGGTCGCCCGTCCGCGGCGTGAGGGTCGCTGCGCCTCGACGCGCGCACGGAGAGCCGCCGGCGCCCCGACCCCTTCTGCCACGCTCTGCGTGAGCGCGACCGCCCGCTGCTGCTCGGCGAGTCGGTCGGCTAGCTCCGAGGACGCAGCGACTCGCGCCTCGAGCGCATCACGCCGTTCCGGTTCGAGCGACCCGTCCGCGAGCGCGGCCAGCTCGGCGATCTCCCGGTCACCGTCCTCGTCGGCTCGGCGACGTCTCATCGACACCACACCGCGAACCGTAACGCCGGGCGCACCCGGTCGTCGGGTCGGACCCCCGGCTCTCGCCGGGCTTGGCGCATCTGTATCAGGCGCGACCTCGCCGAGTCGACTCGCGTAACGCAGGAGTCGGCGCCGCCGCAGGGCGAACTCGGGTGAACAGCGCGCAGAAACATCTCGCTAGGAAGGACACCGCTTCGGTGCCTGTCATTCCCGGTTCGATGCCTCCGTCGCTCGACAGCGTTTCGCGAGCGCGGGGTGCGATCGGCGTAGACCTGCCACTTCGGGAATGGGCGGCCCGCCGCTGGTGTCTCGAGCTGACGAGGGGTCACCCACGTCGAGAGGACAGTCATGAACGCATCACGGCCCGATCAGGCGGTCTCGGACCGAATCGTCCGGAGACCCGACGACAGTCGGCAGCGCCGGAGCATCGATCTCCCCGCTCGACTCGCCCAACGGGGCGAGGTTCCCGGCTTTCGGGAACGCCGCCGCCGTACGAACGTGATCGTCGTCGCCATCGATCCTGTCGTTCCCGCGGATCTCGCGCACGCAGAGGTCCTCGTCGTTGCGCCGGCATTGAACTCCTGGCTCCGACACTGGCTGTCGGACGAAGACCCCGCCCGCCGTCGAGCGAACGAGCGGCTGGCCGTCGTCGTCGGAGAGCTGCAGCGAGTCGTGGAGCACGTCGAGGGTCGTATCGGCGACGCCGATCCCCTGCAGGCAATCGCGGATGCCTTGCCGACCTTCCCGGCCGACGAGATCGTGGTCTCCGTTGGGCGGGAGCGCTCGGCCGAGCACATAGCCGATCTCGTCATTCGGGCGCGCGAGCGCTTTGCACTCCCCACCTCCTGGGCCGGGGACTCGCGCTCGATGGCGGCATAGCGGCTCACCCGCGGGAATAGACGCCGGCCGCCGGTGTCTTCAGCAGTCGACAGGTCATTCCACTCCGGAAAGGAAGCCATGAGGAACTTCATTCGACTCCACGACTCGCGTGCAGTGCGCCCGGCACTGTTGGCGGTCTCGGCAGTGGCTGCGATCGCCGCCGTCGGCGGTACGGCAGGGACCGCGGCCGGATACGGCAGCCCGCCCGCCCACCATGCCCACAGGTCGTCGCAGCTGCGGAAGGAGGCGGCGTTCAATGATCCGCAGCTCGCGCATGGCGAGTTGGCGATCGAGGGAACCAACGCGGGCGACCGGCTCGCACTTCGGCTGCAGAGCGGCAACCCGGCGATTCTGCAGGTCGACGTCGGGGACGACGGCTCGGCGGATTTCAGATTCGCGCGTGCGGAGATCGGAAGGATCTCCGTCAACGGCGGAAACGGCGACGACGTGGTGCGCATCGACGAGAGCAACGGCCTCTTCACGGACACGATCCCGACGACGATCGGCGGCGGAAACGGAGACGACAACCTGGTCGGAGGAGCCGGAGCCGTGACGCTGGAAGGCGGCAACGGGAACGACATCCTGGCCGGAGGCTCCGGCGCGGAGACGCTGCTGGGCGGCAACGGCAGCGACTCGATCGACGGAAACGGAGGTAACGACGTTGCGTTGATGGGCAACGGCGACGACACGTTCGCCTGGGATCCCGGCGACGGGAGCGACATCGTCGAGGGTCAGAACGGCACCGACACGATGCTCTTCAACGGCGCAGCTGGCGCGGAACAGGTCGACCTGTCGGCAAACGGAAACCGCCTCAGATTCTTCCGCACCCAGGGCAAGATCACCATGGACACCGCCGGTGTCGAGCGCGTCGACTTCAACGCGCTCGGCGGCGCCGATCTGGTCACCGTCAACGACCTGAGCGGCACCGACGTCGGCAATGTGAACATCGACCTCGCAGGCACCATTGGCGGCGCCAACGGCGATGGCGCGGGCGACCACGTGGTCGTCAACGGCACGGAAGGCGACGACACGATTCACGTCGACGGTGACACGGGCGCCGCGAAGGTGAGCGGTCTGGCCACGACGGTCAACGTCCTCCATCCGGAGGTCGCGAACGATCGGCTCGACGTCAACACCCTCGCGGGCACGGACACCGTGGACGCCGGCGGCCTTGCGGCCGGTGTGATCGAGCTCGTCGTGAACGGCGTGCCCCAGCCCTAGAGCACCCACACGCTGCAGAGAGCGCGGGGCCTCCGACCTGGAGGCCCCGTTTTCTGGACCCGCAAGGGCTCCGCGACCCGCGGACCGTCACCCGCCCGCGAGATGCACGACGGATCGTTCGCTCCGGGAATAGACGCCGTCCCGCGGTGTCCTTGGTTTCGAGCAACGCCATTCCGAGACAAGGAGATTCCAATGCGCAAACGAACGCTGCTCACCGCCATCGCCCTTCTCGCGCTCGCGGCCGTCGTCGCGACGACCGCGACTGCGGCCAACGGGAGGAAGGCCTCGAAGAAGGCCAGCTCCGCGGTCCAGGTCGACGTCTTCGCACCGCGGGAGGGCGACGTCTCCGGGAAGCTGAGCAAGGGCTTCTTCGTCGACCTCGCACTCCGGTATCCGAGTCTCGCGGCGAGTGGGGCCGACTTCCAGCTGACCGGACCGACGACCCACCAGAACCAGGCTCCCTTCCCCGGCGCCTTCGCGCCAGGCGTGGACGAGAAGGTTCCGGGCCTTATCGTGCTCCTCTCGACCACCACGGTCGGCGCCAAGAACGCCCAGAACCTCGCCAACCTCTTCAACCTGACCGGCTTCACGAACCAGAAGACAAATGAGATCTGGGACACCTGGATCGTCGGAGCACCCAGCTTCGGCAAGAACGTCCACTCGGTGCTGCGGGTCGCGGTCGCGGCCGACAAGAACAAGGACGGGATCTACAACGACGCACCTGCGGTCGTTCCCGACGCGAACCACGACGGCCGCATCAACGCTGCCGACCTCGAGGCCTACGGAGTTGCCTCGAACATCGCGGTCGTGCCGTTCGAGATCCACGACTGACTTGCACCGGCGTATCGGCCCGAGCCCACCGCTGATCAGAGCGGTGGGCTCGACCGCCGCTCGGGCGATCCGACGAACCGCCCTCGACTGTGACAAACGCTGTGGCCGTCGGCCTTGACAACTCCGAAGGCCGGCGTCCGTACGAGCTCCGACGCCCTAGGTCTCCTAGACTTCAAAACCCGTGCGGTCGTGTAGCCCACGGCTCGGTGAGTTCGACTCCGGCGCCGCTCCGTCGAGCCGATCTGGCGTGCTGCCGGGCCCCCGCGGCGCGCGACGGACGTAGAGCAGCCGTGTGCGGCGCGCTCGCTCCTCGCACGCCTCGATTTGCATCCATCCCGTACGAGGCGTTCGTTCATCGCCACGGCACCAGCCACGACTTCCAGGCCCGTACGCAGAGCGAGGGCCTGCTCTTGGGGCGAGCTCAGCTGCAGCCGCCGTCCCATGGCACGGGCGAGCCCGCCGAGGCGGGCGTCAAGACAGCGTCAAGGTCCGGGTCGCCCGCGTAGGAGTTGCGTCAAGACGTCGTCGCCGCCGATGGCCCGGGTCGTAGAAAGGCGGCATGCGAGACCTCCTATTCGCGGTCATCGTGGTCGCCTTCTTTGCGATTGCCACAGTGCTCGTGAAGGCATGCGACCGACTTGTCGATGACGGTCGGGAGTCCAAGCCCGAAGCCGAGCACGACCCACGGTGAGCACAGGCGACGTGATCGGCCTCGTGCTCGCGGTCGCGGCGCTGGCCTACCTCGTCTGGGCGCTGCTCTTCCCGGAGCGGCTCTAGCCGATGGGCGCCTCGGGCTGGCTCCAGCTCGCCGTGCTTGCGGCAGCGCTCCTCGTCGGTGCGCGCGTCCTCGGCGCCTTCATCGCCCGCGTCTTCGGGGGCGAGCCGCTGCCCGAGGACCGCGTGTTCGCGCCGGTCGAGCGTCTCGTGTACCGCGTGGTCGGCGTCGGCCCCGAGCGGGAGCAGCGCTGGACCGTGTACGCGTACTCGGTTCTCGCCTTCAGCGCCGTCTCGATCCTCGGCCTCTACCTGCTCCAGCGCGTCCAGGGCGCGCTCTTCCTCAACCCGACCGGCGTGAAGGGCGTCCCTCCGGCGCTCGCCTTCAACACCGCCGTCAGCTTCGTCACGAACACGAACTGGCAGAACTACGCCGGCGAGTCGACGATGAGCCATCTAACGCAGATGAGCGGACTCGCCGTCCAGAACTTCGTCTCGGCGGCAGTCGGCATCGCGGTCGCGATCGCGCTCGTCCGCGGCATCACGCGGCGCCGCAGCGAGACGATCGGCAACTTCTGGGTCGACCTGACCCGCGGCATCACGCGGATCCTGCTGCCGCTGTCGATCGTCCTCGCGCTCGTGCTCGTCGCCCGCGGGGCGATCCAGAGCTTCGACGGCTTCACGGAGGCGCACACGCTCCAGGGAGGGACGCAGTCGATCCCCGGCGGACCGTTCGCGAGCCAGGAGGCGATCAAGGAGCTCGGCACGAACGGCGGCGGCACGCTCAACGCGAACTCGGCGCACCCGCTCTCGAACCCGACCCCGTTCACGAACCTCCTCGAGATCTTCGCGCTCCTGCTGATCCCGTTCTCGCTCGCGTACGCCTACGGCCGGCTCGTGAAGGACACGAAGCAGGGCTGGGCGGTGCTCGCGGCCATGGCGATCCTGTGGGCGGGCAGCGCGGCCCTCGCAGGCCACCTCGAGTCGCAGGGCAACCCACGGATCGAGGCGCTCGGCGTCGTGGGAGCCAACATGGAGGGCAAGGAAGCGCGCTTCGGGGCGCCCGTGTCGGGGATCTGGGCGGCCTCGACGACGGGCACGTCGACGGGCGCGGTCGACAGCTCGCACGACAGCTTCACGCCCCTCGGCGGCGCCGTGCCGCTCGTGAACATGATGCTCGGCGAGGTCTCGCCCGGCGGCGTCGGCGCGGGGCTCTACGGGATCCTCGTCTTCGCGATCCTCTCGGTGTTCGTCGCCGGCCTCATGGTCGGACGCACGCCCGAGTACCTCGGTAAGCGCATCGGCGCCCAGGAGATGAAGCTCGTCATGCTCTACCTCCTCGCCGTGCCGACCGTCGCGCTGGGCTTCTCCGGCGCCGCCGTGCTGCTGAACACGGTGCGGGACGTCTCGATCTTCAACCCCGGTGCGCACGGGCTCGGCGAGGTCGTCTACGCCTACACGTCCGCATCGAACAACAACGGCTCCGCGTTCGGCGGCCTCAGCGGCAACACGGACTGGTTCAACACGACACTCGGCGTCGCGATGCTCTGCGGTCGCTTCGTCCTCATCGTCCTGGTCCTCGCCATCGCCGGCGCGCTCAGCCGCAAGCAGCCCGTCCCTCCATCGGCCGGAACGTTCCCGACCGGCACGCCAACGTTCACCGGTCTCCTCGTCGCGGTGATCCTCATCGTCGTCGGCCTCACCTACCTCCCGATGCTCGCGCTCGGGCCGATCCTGGAGCACCTGCAGCTATGACCAGGAAGAAGGCGACATCCATGTTCGAGCCCGCGATCGTCGGCGACGCGGCGCTCGAGGCATTCCGAAAGCTCGACCCGCGCCACGTCGTGCGCAACCCCGTGATGTTTCTCGTCGAGGTCGGGAGCCTCGTCGTCACGGTGCTCTTCGTCAAGAACTTCGGCGGCGCATCCGCCCAGGAGAACGTCTTCGCCGCGATGATCGCGCTCTGGCTCTGGGTCACCGTCCTCTTCGCGAACTTCGCCGAGGCGATGGCCGAGGGGCGCGGAAAGGCACAGGCCGCGACCCTGCGGCGGACGCGCGCGGAGACCCTCGCCCGGAAGCGGAGCGACGACGGCTCGATCGTCGAGGTGCCGAGCGTCCAGCTCGTCGCCGGAGACGTCGTCGTGGTCACGGCGGGCGACCTGATTCCGGCCGACGGCGACGTCGTCGAGGGGATCGCGACGGTCGACGAGTCGGCGATCACAGGCGAGTCGGCGCCCGTGATCCGCGAGTCGGGCGGCGACCGCTCGGCCGTTACGGGCGGCACGCGAGTCCTCTCCGACCAGATCGTCGTGCTCGTTACGGCCAAACCCGGAGAGTCGTTCCTCGACCGGATGATCGCGCTCGTCGAGGGCGCCGTCCGCCGCAAGACGCCGAACGAGATCGCCCTCGACATCCTGCTCGCGGGGCTCACGATCATCTTCTTGATCGCGGTCGTGACGCTGCAGCCGTTCGCGATCTACTCCGACGCACGCCAGTCCACGATCGTGCTCGTAGCCCTGCTCGTCTGCCTGATCCCGACGACCATCGGCGCGCTCCTCTCCGCGATCGGCATCGCGGGCATGGACCGTCTCGTCCAGCGCAACGTGCTGGCGCTCTCGGGCCGCGCGGTGGAGGCGGCCGGGGACTGCGACGTGCTCCTGCTCGACAAGACGGGCACGATCACGCTCGGGAACCGCCAGGCGACCGACCTCATTCCCGCCCCGGGCGTCACCCCCGAGCAGCTCGCCGACGCGGCCCAGCTCGCGAGCCTCGCCGACGAGACGCCGGAAGGGCGATCGATCGTCGTGCTCGCGAAGGAGCGGTTCGGACTTCGCGAGCGCGACCTCCACGGCGCCGTCCTCGTCCCGTTCTCCGCGCACACACGCATGAGCGGGATCGACCTCGGCGACCGCGCCGTCCGGAAGGGTGCGACGGACTCGATCGGCGGCTGGATCGCCGCCGCCGGGGGCCAGGTCCCGCCCGAGCTCCAGGCGTCGATCGAGACGATCGCGACCACGGGCGGAACGCCGCTCGTCGTCGCGGAGAACGGCCGCGCGATGGGCGTCGTGCACCTCAAGGACGTCGTCAAGGAGGGGATGCGCGAGCGCTTCGACGAGATGCGCCGGATGGGGATCCGCACGGTGATGATCACGGGCGACAACCCGTTGACGGCGAAGGCCATCGCCGACGAGGCGGGCGTCGACGACTTCCTCGCCGAGGCGACGCCCGAGGACAAGATGGTGCTCATCAAGCGCGAGCAGGCGGCCGGGCGCCTCGTCGCAATGACCGGTGACGGCACGAACGACGCACCGGCCCTTGCGCAGGCGGACGTCGGCGTCGCCATGAACACGGGCACGCAGGCCGCCAAGGAGGCGGGGAACATGGTCGACCTCGACTCCAACCCGACGAAGCTCATCGAGATCGTCGAGATCGGCAAGCAGCTCCTCATCACGCGCGGCTCCCTGACGACGTTCTCGATCGCGAACGACGTCGCGAAGTACTTCGCGATCATCCCCGCGATGTTCGCGGGGGCATTCCCTGTCCTCGACCGGCTCAATGTGATGGACCTCTCGAGCGCGCGGTCGGCGATCCTGTCTGCGGTCATCTTCAATGCATTGATCATCGTTCTGCTCGTGCCGCTCGCCCTCCGCGGCGTGCGCTACCGGCCCGTAGGGGCCGCGGCGATGTTGCGCCGCAACCTGCTGATCTACGGCGCAGGCGGCATCGTGGCGCCGTTTCTCGGCATCAAGATCGTCGACCTCGTCCTCACCGGCTTCGGAGTCTCCTGATGCGTCGTCAGCTCGTACCCGCGATCCTCGCGTTCCTCGCCCTCACAGTCCTCGTCGGCGTGGTGTATCCGCTGGCGATCACCGGCGTCTCGCAGCTCGTCTTCGCCGACAAGGCCGACGGCTCGCTCGTCCGCCGCGACGGCGTTGTCGTCGGCTCGTCGCTTCTCGGCCAGTCGTTCTCGGGCGCGCGGTGGTTCCAGCCTCGGCCGTCGGCTGCAGGTGACGGCTACGACGGCGCGGCGAGTGCGGCCTCGAACCTTGGGCCGACGAACCCGGATCTGATCGACGCGGCCGAGGAGCGGGTCGCCGCCTACCGGAAGCTGAACGGGCTCGGGGCCGACGCCCGCGTGCCCGTCGACGTGGTGACGGCGTCCGCCTCGGGCCTCGACCCGGACATCTCGCCCGACAACGCGAGGCTGCAGGCGCCGCGCGTCGCCCAGGCCCGTGGCCTTCCGGTCTCGCGCGTGCTGGAGCTCGTCGACGAGCACACCGACGACAGGACGCTCGCCTTCATGGGCGAGCCGCGCGTGAACGTCCTCGAGCTCAACCTCGCTCTCGACGCCGAGCGCTGAATCGGGTCCACTAAGGCCATGGGCCGTGGCACCCTCCGCATCTACCTCGGCGCGGCGCCGGGCGTCGGCAAGACGTACGCGATGCTCGGCGAGGGCTGCCGTCGCCATGACCGCGGAACCGACGTCGTCGTCGGCCTCGTCGAGACCCACGGACGGCAGCTGACGCGCGCGCAGATCGGCGAACTCGAGGTGGTCCCGCGGAAGCGCATCGACTACCGCGGCACGACGCTCGAGGAGATGGACGTCGACGCGATCCTGCGGCGCGGTCCGGCAGTCGCCCTCGTCGACGAGCTCGCGCACACGAACGTCCCCGGCTCCAGGAATGAGAAGCGCTGGCAGGACGTCGAAGAGCTGCTCGACGCGGGCATCACCGTCATCTCGACGCTCAACATCCAGCACCTCGAATCGCTGAACGACGTTGTCGAGCGCATCACCGGAATCGCTCAGCGCGAGACGATCCCCGACGACGTGGCGCGCCGCGCCGACCAGATCGAGCTCGTCGACATGTCGCCCGAGGCCCTGCGCAGACGGATGGCCCACGGGAACGTCTACCCCGCCGACAGGATCGATGCTGCGCTCGGCAACTACTTCCGCGCCGGAAACCTCGGCGCGCTCCGGGAGCTCGCCCTCCTCTGGGTGGCCGACCGCGTCGACGAGGCGCTCGACCAGTACCGGCGCCTTCACGGCATCGATCGACCCTGGGAGACCCGCGAGCGCGTGCTCGTCGCGCTCAACGGTGCCGTCGACGGCGACCGGCTCGTCCGTCGTGCCTCGCGCATGGCGCAACGCGTCAAGGGAGACCTCGTTGCCGTGCACGTCACGCCTCAGGACGGTCTCGCGGCGACTTCCCGCGATGCGCTCGCGAGCCAGCGGGCGCTCGTGGAACGCCTCGGGGGGACGTACCGAGAGGTTGTCGGCGACGACGTCGGCAAGGCGCTCGTCGAGGCGGCACGGCGGGTAAGCGCCTCGCAGATCGTCCTCGGCGCCACGCGCCGCTCGCGCTGGACGGAGCTCGTGAGGGGCTCGGTCATCCGACGCGTGATCCGGGACTCGGGGGCGGACATCGACGTCCACGTCATCAGCCACACACGGGCGGGGAGCGGCGAGCGTCCACGGCGCCGGCGCCCGACGTCTCTCCCCGGCCAGCGCGTCATGGCAGGCGCGGTGGCCGGGGCCGTCCTGCTGCCGGCGCTGACCGTTGTCCTTGCTCACCTGCGAGACCACCTCGGCCTGCCGAGCGTCCTGCTCCTTTACCTGCTCGTCGTGGTCGTCGTGTCGGCCATCGGCGGACTCTGGCCCGCGCTCGGAGCCGCAGTCGCAGGATTTCTGCTCGGGAACTGGTATTTCACGCCCCCGCTGCACACCTTCACAATCGGCGAGGGCGAGAACCTGCTCGCACTCGCGATCTTCCTCATCGTCGCCGGAACGGTCAGCGGCCTGGTCTCCCTCGCGGCCCGGCGCTCCGCTGAGGGCCAGCGTGCGCGCACCGAGGCGGAGACACTGGCCCGGCTCGCGGGAACGTCCAGCGTGCGCGAGCTGCTCGAGTCGATCCGCCGCACGTTCGCGCTCGACGGGGCCGCGCTCTGGCACCGGCACGAGCGAGAGTGGCTCGTCGACGCAGTTGCCGGAGCGCCGGCCGAGCGCGGCAACGGGTCCGTCCGGGTCGACCGGACGCACGAGCTCGCGCTCGCCGGGCCTCCGATCCCCGAGGACGAGAGGCGGCTACTCGATGCCTTCGTCGCCGAGCTCGCCGGCTCGATCCGGATGGAGGAGCTCGAGGCGGACGCCTCGGAGGCAGGCGACCTCGAGCGCGTCAACGACCTGCGGCTCGCCATTCTCTCGGCCGTCTCGCACGACCTCCGCACGCCGCTCGCCGGTATCAAGGCGTCCGTGACCTCTCTGCTCGACGACGAGATCGACTGGCCGCCGGGCGAGCGGGGGGCCTTCCTCGAGACGATCGATGCCGAGGCAGATCGGCTCGATGCCCTCGTCGGGAACCTCCTCGACATGAGCCGGCTGCAGACGGGCGCGCTCCACGTGTCCGCCGCTCCCATCGGGCTCGACGAGATCGTCCCGGCGGCGCTACGGAGCATCGGGACGCGGGCCGACGCGATCGACGTGGACGTCGGCGAGACGCTCCCGCGCGTCGTTGCCGATGCCGGCCTCCTCGAGCGTGCCATCGCGAACGTCGTCGCGAACGCGCTCGTGCACGGAGACGGCGCTCCCGTCCGGATCGTTGCGGGCGCTGTGAACGGTGGAGTCGACCTTCGCGTGGTCGATCGCGGCCCCGGTGTCCCCACGGGAGAGCGCGACCGCGTCTTCGTGCCGTTCCAGCGACTCGGCGACAGCCCGGGAGGTGGCAGCGTCGGTCTCGGGCTCGCGGTCGCGCGCGGTTTCGTCGAGGCCATGGGTGGCTCGGTGGAGCTCGAGGACACGCCCGGCGGCGGGCTCACCGTGATCATCAGGCTGCAGGCGGCAGCATGACGAGAATCCTCGTCGTCGACGACGAGCCGCAGATCCTGCGCGCCCTCGCTGCGAACCTCAGGGCACGGGGCTACGCGGTCGACCTCGCAGGGACGGGCGAGGCGGCGCTGACGCTCGCGCAGCAACACCGCCCGGACGCCGTGATCCTCGACCTCGGCCTTCCGGGCATGGACGGCCTCGAGGTAATCGAGGGGCTTCGTGGCTGGACGGACGTCCCCATCGTCGTGCTCTCCGTTCGCGAGCGCGAAGCCGAGAAGGTGGCGGCCCTCGACGCCGGTGCCGACGACTACGTCACGAAGCCGTTCGGGATGGGCGAGCTGCTCGCGCGCGTGCGCGCGGCACTCCGCCGCTCGACGCCGGACGAGACGGGAGCGATCGTGGAGACGGAGCACTTCCGGATCGATCTCGCCGCCAAGCGCGTGACCGCTGGCTCGGGTGAGGACGTGCGCCTCACGCCCACCGAATGGGGCATCGTCGAGGTGTTGGCGCGCCATCCCGGGATGCTCGTCTCGCAGCAGCAGCTGCTCCGCGAGGTCTGGGGCCCGCAGTACGCGACGGAGACGAACTACCTGCGCGTCTACCTCGCCCAGATCCGCCGCAAGCTCGAGCCCGACCCGTCGCGACCGCGCTACTTCATCACGGAGCCGCGGATGGGCTACCGCTTCCAGCCCGAAGGATGACCCAGGGCGTGAGCGTTGGTTCAGCCTACGGCTCGGTCGGTTCGACTCCGGCGCCGCTCCGTCAGTGAGCGAATCCGGCGGTGTGCACGGCCCACGCCGGGCGACGCAATGGGCCGAAGTGCCCGACGACTTGCCGCGGGATAGGGTGGGAGAGGGTGATCCCCTGGCTCATCATCGCGCTCGTCCTCGTCCCGCTCGTCATCGTCGGGTTCGCGTCGATGCGTCGACGGACCGCTGCAGCCGAACATCCGGTCACCGAGGACGCCGCGGCCCGTGCGCGCACGGAGCGCGAGTTCGCCGAGGCCGAGGCGTACGAGGCGCAATGGCGCGAGGCGAACAAGGATCACCACGAAGAGCGGCTGCCATAGCGGGTCGAGCAGGGTGCGCATCCGGCACCGGGCACGACGCGGAGGTCCCGACCAGGAGCGAACGGCGGCGTCCCGCTAGCCGCCGGAGATCGCAGCGATCACGTGGACGCGCGAGCGGGGCTCGAGCGGTGTGTCGAGCCCCGCCCGCTCACGATCGACGTAGACGTGAATGTGCTGCCGGATATTCCCGCCGCTCGGGTCGCACAGCCGGTCGCGCAATCCCGGCCACTGCGCGTCGAGTTGACCGATCGCGTCGTCGACCGTCGGCGCATCGAGGTCGAGGCTGCGAGGGAGCCCCGCGAAGAGCGGCATCAGCGTGGGCGGCAGGTGGATGTCGGCCATCAGTCGATGATCGCGACCTCGACCGACGAGATCGCGGGCAGGTAGCTCGCGATCTCGCTCCAGCGTTCCCCGTCGTCCGCACTCGCGTACACCTGGCCGGTGCTCGTGCCGAAGTAGTAGCCCGGCGTGTCGTACGTGTCGCCCGTCATCCCGTGGCGCAGGACGCCGAGGTGGGCATTCTCCTGCGGGAGCCCGTTCGCGAGACGCTCCCAGCTCGAGCCCGCGTCCTTCGTCCGCCAGACCGCCGCTCGACCGTCGGGCATCGTGCGACCATGGCCCGGGTCCAGCGGGATCACGTGGAAGGTGTCGCGGTCGTGGGGATGGGCCGCCGCAGCAAACCCGAACTCGGTCGGCAGCCCCTCGGTGATCTCCGTCCACGTCGCGCCGGCATCGTCCGAGCGATGCATGCCGACATGGTTCTGCTGGTACATGCGCTGCTCGTCGGTGCGTGAGCGGACGAACCTGTGGACGCAGAAGCCAACCTCCTCGTGCTCGCGCGGCCAATCGCTGCGCAGGCCGCGGTTTCGCGGCGTCCACGTCTTGCCGCCGTCGGTCGTCTCGAACAGGCTGACGCCCTGCACGATCGCCCACACGTGGGCGGGGTCCTTCTCGTCGGCGGTGATCGCCGAGATCCCGAGGTGGCCCGGCGGCTGGTTCGACGGATCGTCCCACTCTTCGCTTCCGGGCTGGCCGGCGAGCATCGAGTACGGAGACCACGTGGCCCCGTCGTTGCGACTCTCGAAGATGCCGGGTGCCTCCACACCGACGAGCACGCGGCCGTGAGCGGCCGAGAGGCTCGAAACCTTGGACATCTTGCGACCGTCCTCGTACGCGAGCCCCTCGCTCGACTGCGTCCACGTCTCGCCGAGGTCGGCGCTGCGCCAGATCGACGAGCCGTGCCATTCGCTCGCGGCCGCGGCGTAGATCGCGCCCGAATCCCGGTCGAAAACGGCGTGATAGACGGGCCAGCCTTCGCAATATGCCCCCCGCATCGACCAGCGCTTGCGGTCGGCGTCACTCTCGAGCATGAACAGTCCCTTGCGTGTCCCAACCAGCAGCAGCGTGCGTGACACCTTGGTTCACCTCCTGCAGACGACGGTTCGATCTCTCATCAGACTCCTGCTCCTGCCGAAACTCATCGGTGCCCATCGCTCTTCCATCCGGGTCTTCCTTTCGGACGAAGCGCCGACGTCACCCACGTGGCCGCGAATGACATCCCGCCGACGTCCGTGCGGATTTTGCGGATGCGGCGGGTTCGGCTGCTACCGTGGTACACAGCTAGAGCGGGTCCGGTCTGCGCGTCGCGCGCCTTCCTTACACGTTCGTGAGTTGCGTAAGGAGGTGTATTTCAATGGCAGAAGGAACCGTGAAGTGGTTCGATGATGCGAAGGGCTACGGGTTCATCACCCCGGCCGAGGGGTCGAAGGACCTCTTCGTGCATCACAGCGGCATTGCCGGTGACGGCTTCAAGTCGCTCCCCGAGGGGGCGAAGGTCTCGTTCGAACCCCGTGAGGGTCAGAAGGGCCCCGAGGCGATCAACGTCGCCCTCGTCGCGTAGTTGACCATCGGCAGCCCCGTGGTCGCCAGGCGGCCACGGGCGCCGAGGTCGTCCCGCTCTTTTCGCGAAAAGGAGGCGGCCATCGCCGTCAAGGAAGAGAAGCTCGAGATGGAGGGCGAGATCACCGAGTCCCTCCGCAACCGGATGTTCCGGATCACGCTCGACAACGGGCACGAAATGATCGGGTACACGGCCGGGAAGATGAAGCGCTACCGGATCCGGATGGGCCCCGGCGACCGGGTCAAGGTCGAGGTATCGCTGTATGACCTGGATCGCGGCCGGATCGTCTACCGGCTCCGATAGAAACGTGGCGGATCGACGCGAGGAGCTGCAGCTCGAGCTCGCGGGCCTGCTTGCCGAGCACGAGCCGACGCTCACCGTCGACGAGCGCGCACAACTCGTTCGGCTCGAGGAGGGATACGGGTGGCGGCCCGGCCGTAGGCCGGCGCGGCCCGACGCGAAGATCGCTGCCTTCCTGGACCTGTTCGACCGGGCGGAGCAGGAGGAGCTGACCTATCGCACGCTCGAGACCGGCACGGTCGACGAGCTTCGCGACGCCTTCCGGCGGGGCCTCTCGTGCCTGTAGGCGACGATCTGCGCGCGCGGCGGCGGTCTGCGACCGCGACGCTTCGGGGGCGATTTCATACCGGACGAGCCCCGCGCCTGTAGGCTAGCGACATGGCGGCGAAGAAGGCGAGACCGAGAAACGGCGAGGCGGGATCCCGTCCTGGGCGCCCCGGTGGTGCCGGGAAGCCGTTTCGGCGCAAGTCGTGCCTGTTCTGCAAGGACAAGGTGCGCGAGGTCGACTACAAGAACGTGAACCAGTTGCGGCGGTACATCTCCGACAGGGGCAAGATCCGCGGCCCTCGCATAACCGGAGCGTGCCGGAAGCACCAGCGGCAGGTCGCCGTCGCGATCAAGCGAGCACGGGAGATGGCGCTGCTGCCGTACGTGGCCGAAGCCGGTCCCCCCTCGCGGTCCCGCTCGAGCGAGCGCTCCTGAACACACCGCCCCCTGGCTGGGAAGCCGGCGCGTCGCGAGCGGGGCTCGTCGGCGATGCTTGAGTTCGGCGTCGAGGTCACCACGGACGAGC
The DNA here is from genome assembly GCA_963742525.1 of uncultured Actinomycetes bacterium. Classification (GTDB taxonomy): domain Bacteria; phylum Actinomycetota; class Thermoleophilia; order Gaiellales; family Gaiellaceae; genus Gaiella. The sequence continues at coordinate 184,558 of CAVUMD010000003.1, read as the reverse complement.
TCATCGCCCTCGAGCGAGCGTTGCGCGGTCTCGAGACAGACGACGCCCGAGCAGCGGCGACGAAGGCGCACCGTACTCCTGTCGTTCTCACGGTCAAGGAGCGCGACGCGGTACTGTCGGCGCTACGGCTCGTCCTCGGAGATCCCACGGCAGCCGACAACCGGTGGGACGGTCTCGCCCGTCTCGCCGCGAAGCTGGAGCACGAGCAGGAGACCGCCGTCGACGAGGCACCTCCGGCGCGGCGGACGCGCGCGACGAAGAGCTAGGAGAGAGGACACGAATGGCGCGATCGAAGGCACAGTTGACACACGCGAAGCGCACGCGCGAACTGGCCCGGCTGGAGAAGCGCGCACGGAAGCAGGAGAAGAAGGACGCACGCAAGCTGGCTGCCTCCGACCCGACGGCCGAGACCGAGACCGAGACCGAGCCGGCCGAGACCGAGACCGGACTCGCCGTCCCCCGTCCTAGCCTCTCCTCCCGTAGACGGCCGGGCTGATTGGAGGTAGAACGGCGTCATGCCAATGGTCCCAGCCGGACACAAGACGCTCGTGCACTATCCGGACGGCACCTCCAAGGTGATCACGCTGTATTTCCGTCCCGCCGAGGGCCAGGTCATCGCCCACGGGTGGGAGGTCAGGAGCGTCGAGGCCGGCGAGCACGATGACGCCGGGGTCTCGACCGAGTACCAGATCTCGGTGGCGCGCCCGGCGAGCGAAGGGAACCCGGGCACGGCCGCTCCACCGTCGCCGTGACCCGCAGTCCTGCTCGCTGGTCTAGCGCAAGCTGATAGCGACGGCGCTCGATCCCCGCGAGACCGAGCGAACGTCAGTCGCCGAGCGACGTTGCCGCGGCCGCGCCGCCGAGGGGCGGGCGGCGGGTCGGACGGTCGCCCAGTCCGAGCTCGTCGCTTCCGACGTCGGGCTCGCGTGAGGCCTCGCCCAGGATCCTGAGCTCGTCGGCGTCCTGCTGGGCCCGCGACTCGAGCTTGATGCGCCGCGTGAGGACCGTGGCGCGCTCCTGGAGGCGGTGCACGTCGACGAGCTCGTTCGCACGGAGCGCGGCCGCGGCTCGCTCGTAGGCGCCTCCGGTGCTGAAGAGATGCGTCAGCTTGAGCATCAGCGCCACGAGGTCGATCGCGATCAGGAACGCCAGGAAGAACTCGACGTACTTCTTCACGGCCGGGCTCGCCTTCTGGACGCGCTCGAGGGCCGCCTGGCGGGCGAGGAAGTCGCGGTTCGCCTTGATCGTGGCGACGCGGGTCGCGATCTGGCTGCTCTCGGCGGCCCGCCACGCCGCGATCTTGCGCTGGTTCGCGGCGATCGTCGCCGAGATCTGGGGACGGGCACGCTTCAGCTCCGCCGCGGCAGCGGCCGCCTGGCGCTGGTTGCGCTTGTAGTACGGCCCGCGGCCGAGCTTGTGGGTCTGTGAGCAGCTCTGCAGACCGGCCTCGCAGTCCGCGAGGAAGCGGCTCTTCGTGACCTGCTGCCGAAGCCGCGTCTCCCTGGCCTGCGCGGCGGCGATCTCCTTCTGCGCCAGGGCGATCTTCGCGCCGTACGTGCGCGTGATCTGGGCCGTCGCCTCCTGGATCCGCGCGGTCGTCGTCTTGCTCAGCTCGTCGTTGATCGAGCCGCTGTAGATCACCTGCGCCATCGGCAGCCCGATCACGAGCGCGATCGCGAGCGACAGCAGAAGGCGCGGGATCGTGAGCACGAGATTCCACGCCCAGCTCGTGCCGAAGCTCTTCAGGACGAGCCGCTCGATCAGGCAGTAAAGGACGGCCCAGAGTGGGAGCACCCAGAGCACGCTCACGATCGAGGTGCTCCACCACTGGCTGGCGGCGACGGTCATCCCGAAGCCGCTGACGACCGCCATCCCCGCGACCCACATGCCGAGCCCGTCGAAGAAGCTCGCCTCGCTGGGCACGTGCCGAAGGACGACGCCGTCACCGCCGGCGAGCCACGCCCACGGGACGCGGCGACGCGGCGGCGTGCCGGTCGTTCCGGCGTCGGTCACCCCTCCGTCCGGGATCGAGGCAGCAGTCACGCGAGGAACAGAAGCACGCGCGATCGGGTCGTGCGGCGCGATCTGCCCTGCGATTTCTTGGAGTCTTAATGCACGATCAGGCGCGACCTCCGCCGGGTGGCCCCGTGAGAACCGTCGGCGCATACTCGAGCAGCTGCAGCCGGCCGTCGAAGAGATGGCTTCTCACCATCTCGAGAGCGACGTCGGGGTAGCCGTCGTAGATCCGGTCGTGGCCGGAGCTGCCGGTGATCACGGGGAACACCACCAGGCGGAACCGGTCGACCAGACCGGCCGCGAGAAGCGAGCGGCATAGCGTCAGGCTGCCGAGCGTGCGCATCGACTCGGCGCCGTCGTCCTTCAGCTCGCGGACGGCAGCGACCGCATCCCCGCCGACGAGTCGGCTGTTCGGCCACGACAACGGCTCCGTCAGCGTGTTCGAGAAGACGAGCTTCGACATCCCTGCCAGCTCCTCCGTCCCCGGCTCGCCCTCGGCGGCGAATCGCGACATGAGCCGGTAGGTGTTCGCGCCCATCAGGACGGTGTAGTCGACCTCCGGCTGGTCCCCGAGCCAGGCGAGATACTCCGGCCCTTCGAGCCCCCAGAAACCGGGCCAGCCCTCTGCGGCCCCGTATCCGTCGAGCGAGGTGATGAAGTCGATCATCAGTTCCGGCATTCGCGGCTCCTTCCGACTGCTTCTTCGAGGGACCGCCCGGCGGACCGGAAGTCATCCGTTCTCTGCGCCCGACCGGCGCGAGCTAGAGATCGTCGTGCTTGTAGGGCGGCAGCGACAGCAGGTTGTCGCCGGTCGGCGTGTTGGGCTCGAACGGGCGCTCGTAGTCCCGGTAGTACACGGTGCCGTCGGGCGTGGTCCGGATCTCGAGCTGGTCGCGGCCAAGCGTCAGGATTCCCGTTCGCTGCAGTGCCGCAAACTCGCTGGGCTCGAGGTCGAACCGCATCCGGCGGCTCAGCTCGACTCGCGCCCGCCCGGGAACGCCGGGCTCGGTGGCGTCGGCGACGATCTTCTCGATCCGGGCGCGAATCTCTTCCTCGGTCGGGGCGCGACCGAGCTCGGCCTGCAGCTCTGCGATCGCCTGGGGGCGGAGCGTCGAGGCGTGCTGGCTCCGGTACTCGGCGCGCAGCAGTCCGCGCGCGATGCCCGGTGCCTCGTCGGTCTCGATCTGCGACACCGCGAGAATCTGGAAGACCTGGTGGGCGATCACGTCCACCTTCGCCGGCACGTAATCCAGGTCGGCCACATGGCGGTCGCCGGCCTCGATGCGGTCGTGCACCTGCTCGAGCGTGAGCTGGACTCGATGCGACTCGATGTCGCCCGCGACGGGTAGGAGACCGACGTACGGCATCCGGTCGACCGCCGCGGCGACGGCCTGGAGGTCCGTCGACAGGTAGCGCCCGATGTCCGCCGCGCGATACACGACACCGTCCATCGCCCCGTCGGCCGCACGGGTCTCGCTGCGGATCACCATGCTCGTGAGCGGCCATGTCCGCCGTCCGACGAACAGCGCGTTCGCGGCCATCGCGAAGCCGTCGGCGTTGACGAGCAGCTCCACGTCTCCGGTCTCGACGCGATGGTCCGTGGCGTAGAGCGGATCCCAACGCCGTTGCTCGACCACGAGCTTGTGCGGCAGGGTGTCGAGGAACGAGGTCATGCCGCCTTCCGACTCGATCGCGGAGCCGGCCGCCTCTGCGCCGTAGTGCTCGACGGCCTTGATCGCGATCACCGTGAGGAAGGTCAGGGGGATCCCGAGCTGGGGCAGGAAGACCGAGGTGACGAGGCCCACGAAGAGGGCCGACAGGGTCGCCGTCGCGCTGAGGCTGAGGTCGACGTCGATGTCGAAGTCGAACACGCCGCGAGGCCCGGTCTCGGGCCGGAGCGTCAGTCGGAGGTGGAAGTCCGGGTCGAACCAGTTGTCGACCTCGTACTCGCCGTGGACGTCGATGACGAGCGCGTTCGTGAATACCGGGGGTGAGCCCGGCGGCAGGGTCTCCGGCCGCACGGTGATGCCGTGGAGAACGCCGATCTGGTCGTCGCCGTCCATCAGCGGGTAGTGGAACTCGGTCGGATCGTCGGGCTTGGGCCGGGCCATCTTGAACTTGAGGTCGTCGCTCAGCAGCCCGTACGTCTCCGGGGGGAATGCGAACGCCATTGTCATCCCGGGCTCGAGGTAGTTCTGCGCCAGGCTGGTGTCCCCGCGCACCGTCGTCAGGAACTCGGAAGGCGCGGGGCCGTTCCGCAGCGCGAGGTCGATGTAGACGCCGATCGCCGAGGGACGGTTCGGATCCCCGGCAAAGGTACGCGTCTCGATGCGCTGGAGCGCACCGCCGCCCGAGACGGCGAATGGGACGCTGCGGTCGATCGTGTCCTTCAGCTGGGCGAGGATGTCGGCTCTCGTCGGCAGCGGCGGCGGGTCGGGAGCGCTGAGCAGCTGCTCGATGGCGTCGATCAGCGGACCGGAGACGTCGACGAGCTCGAGCTCGAGCTCGACGTCGCCGAGGAGCCCGTCGGCGCGCGCGCTGCTGACGATCTCGAACCGCAGCGCGAGGTCGATCGGGACACCGGCGACCCGCACGCTCGGCGGCACGACGAGCGTGTCGACGACCGTCGGCGACACGCGCACGGAGATGTCGGCGCCGCGCGGGTCCGAGTCGAGGATCGTGACCTGCAGCTCGTCCGGCCGCGTGGAGTAGGCGGGTGCGAGGTCGAGATGCGGGTGCTCGTGCCCCTCGAACTCGGGGAAGACCGGGTAGAGCCGCACATTCTGCAGCGCGACCGGCGGGTGGATGATCGTCACCGTCCGGTACGGCGTCGGCGGCGTCCCGCTGGCGCCGCTCGACTCGGTGGCCCACGGGATGGAGCCCGTGTCGAGCGAGCAGAGCAAGAAGAAGCGGATGAACTCCTCGGTCATCAGGAACTCGACGTCGAATCCCGAGGTCACCTTCGTCTGGTCGACCATCGTCGCCACTCTACGACGCCCGCCGACCGAAGCCAGACCCCGATCGGGGCATCGACCGCACGATAGGGTGACGCCGTGGCCGAGCCGATCGACGAGCTCCGCCGGGTGGCGTCGGACGCCGCGTCGCCGCCGCCGGCGATGCAGCCGTACCTCGAGAAGGTGCGAACCGGCGCATTCGCCGTCACGGACGACGACGTGGACGCGCTGAAGCGAGCGGGCGTGGCCGAGGACGAGATCTTCGAGGCGACCGTCGCCGTCGCGATCCGCGAGGGCCTGCACCGCCTGGACACCGCGCTCGAGGTGATCGGGTGAGACTCGCGGTCGTCGACCACGGGCACCGGCCGGAGGAGGCCGCCGTGCTGGACGTGATCCGCGAGCGCAGCGGCAACGAGCCCTTGGGCGTCGTCAAGACGCTGCTCTACCGCCCCGAGCTCTTCGGTCGGCCGTTCTCCGAGGCGCTCGACGAGGTGATGCGCGGCACGTCGGAGTGGAGCCCGGGCGAGCGCGAGCTGTTCGCGGGGTTCACCTCGTTGCTCAACCAATGCCCGTTCTGAACGGGCTCCCACGGCGCGGTCGCGTCGTACGCACTCGGTGAGGAGCTCTGGGACGCGGTCGTCGCCGACTGGCGCTCCGCGCCGCTCCGACCAGGGCTCCGGGCCACGCTCCTCTTCCTCGAGAAGCTCACGCTGCGGCCGGAGGAGCTCGTTCCCGACGACGCCGCCGCCGTGCGGTCGGCCGGTGTCTCCGACCAGGCGCTCCGGGACGCCGCGACCGTCTGTGCGCTCTTCAACATGATCGTCCGCCTCGCCGACTCGTTCGGCTGGGACGTCCCGACCTGGGACCGGCTGACGGCCCGCGCGCCGGCCATGCTCGAGGGCGGCTACATCATTTCCGCCATCGGCTCTCGCTGACGTCGGACGATCGGAGCGGCATCAGCTCGGCCGGGCGATCTTGACGGCGAACCAGTTGTCGACGTCGTTGCAGAGCACCTGCCCCGGCTTCTCGTGCGCGTAGGTGTAGAGCGCACGGCGGTCGAGGGTCAGCTGCCGCGAGCCGTCGGGGCGGCGGATCGTCCCGAAGTCGCCCTTGATGCCCGCGTAGTGCATCGGGACCATGACGCCCTTCGCGACGCGGACGGGTGGCCATGCCTTCGCGCACGATCCCGTGCAGCGGATCGTGCCCCTGGGCTCGCTCCTCCAGACGTAGATCGCCTGCCGGTTCGAGGTGGTCAGCACCTCACCGAGCTTCTCGTCCATGATCGTGCGGACGAGCTTCGGATGCATGGCCCCGCTTGCCGACAGGGCGGCGCTCGAGGTGAGCGCGAGAGCGACGAGCGACGCGAGCGCGAGTGTCGTGAGCCTTGCCATGGTTCCCTCCCGAGGTCGACGGACGACGTGCCGTATGCATATCGCGGCGGGCCGCGCCGGCCGCGAGAGTTCATCCCCCGGACCGGGACGTTCAGACTCTGTTCATCGTCGGCGCCGCCGGCGACCGCGATGATCCGGAGATGCGGGACGAGCAGCGTCTGGGTCGGGCGGCGTTTCTCGGGGTCACGGCGGTCGGCCTCTCGTCGCTCTGGTGGGGGCGATCCGCGTGGGACGCCGGGTCGGGGCTCATCCCGAGCGGCGTCGGCGCGGTGCTCCCGCAGCCGACGAGCGGCTGGCGGATCTACACGGTCGCACCGACGATGCCCCGGATCGACCCGGCGACGTACAGGCTGCGCGTCGACGGGCTGGTCCGGCGACCGGTCTCGCTCACGCTGGCCGACCTGCGCACGCTCCCGGTGGCCGAGCAGGTCAGCGACTTCCACTGCGTGACGGGATGGAGCGTCGAGGACGTGCGGTGGACCGGCGTGCGGCTCCGGGATCTCCTTGCCGGTGCGAGCCCGCTGCCGTCGGCCGGTGCGCTCTCGTTCGTGTCGGCGGAGCGCCCGTATGTCGACTCGCTCACACTCGACCAGGCCCTGCTGCCCGACGTCATGCTCGCCTGGGCGATGGAAGGTCGGCCCCTGGCGCGGCCACACGGTGCGCCCCTCCGGCTCGTCGTGCCGGCAATGTACGGCTACAAGAGCGTCAAGTGGGTCTCACGCATCGTGGTCACCCGCGAGCCGGTCGTCGGGTACTGGGAGGAGCGGGGCTACGACACGGACGCGTGGATCGGCCGGTCGAACGGCGCGTGAGCCGGCCCCGTTACGTCCGGCGCTTCTCGCGATCGGAGCGAGCACTGCACTGGGTGCACGCCTCGGCGTTCTTCGTGCTCCTCGGATCCGGGCTCGTGCTCTACCTTCCGTCGCTCGCGGCGCAGGTCGGCCGGCGGCCCCTCGTGAAGGACGTCCACCTCCTCACGGCTCTCGCGTGGCTCCTCGCCCTGGCGGCGGTCATCGTCCTCGGCGACCGCCGGGGGCTGCGCGTCACGACGCGTGAGCTCGACGTCTTCGACGCCGACGATCGACGCTGGCTCCTCGGCAAGGACGCGCCGCAGGGACGATTCAACGCCGGGCAGAAGCTGAATGCCGCGTTGACCGCCGCGTTCGCGCTCCTCTTCCTCGTCTCGGGAGCGTTGCTCTGGCTCGGAGAGCGCGACACCCGCTTCCGGCTCGACGGCACCATCGTCCTCCACGACGTCGCCACCTATGCATCGGTCGCCCTCGTCGCAGGTCACCTCTACCTGGCGGTGATCCATCCGACGACCCGTCACGCGCTCCGCGGGATCACGCTCGGCACCGTCCGGGAGGACTGGGCTCGCGAGCATCACCCGAAGTGGCCGACGGACGCACAATGAGCGACATGGCGACGATCCTCGTGGTGGACGACGACCCCATCGTCCGGGACGTCGTCGTCCGCTACCTGGAGCGCGACGGCCACCGCACGCTGGTGGCCGAAGACGGGGACCGCGCGGACGAGCTTCTCCGCCAGGAGTCGCTCGACCTCGTGGTGCTCGACGTGATGCTCCCCGGGCGGGACGGGCTCGCGCTCAGCCGCTCGATCCGCTCGCGGTCGTCCCTCCCGATCATCCTCCTGACGGCGCGCGGCGAGGAGGCCGACCGGATCGTCGGGCTCGAGCTCGGCGCGGACGACTACGTCACGAAGCCGTTCTCGCCGCGGGAGCTCGCGGCACGGGTTCGGGCGCTGCTGCGGCGGGCGTCGACGCAACCCGACCAGCGAGGCGCCCTCTCCTTCGGCGACGTCGTGCTCGACGGGGATGCGCGGGAGGTCCGAAAGGCAGGCGACGAGGTCGCGCTGACCGCGAGGGAGTTCGATCTCCTCTGGTTCCTCGCCTCCCACCCGAGACGGGTCTTCTCGCGCGACCAGCTCATGACGAGCGTCTGGGGGTACGAGCCCGCGCTCGAGACCGGCACCGTGACGGTCCACGTCAGGCGCTTGCGGCGGAAGGTCGAGGCGGACCCCGGGCGGCCGCGGCACCTGCAGACGGTCTGGGGCGTCGGCTACCGGCTGGTGCCGTGATCCAGTCCGGGCTCGTCGTCGCGCTCGCGACGCTCGCCGTCGGCCTCGCGATCGCGTTCGCGTTGCGCGCACTGCCGACGCTGCGCCTGCGGCTCGTCGGACTCGCCGTCCTTGCGGTCTGCCTCCCCCTCGTCGTCGTGCTCGCGTCCGGATGGGTGATGTTCCACATGGGCGACGACGTGAAGATCCTCGCCGTCAGCGCCGCATCGGCCTCGGTCGCGCTCGTGGCCGCGCTCGTGATCGCGGGGTCGATCGAGCGGCCGATCGAGCGGCTCGCGCGGGCGGCAGCCGAGCTCGCGGGAGGCGACCTCGCCGCCCGCGCTCCGGAGAACGGCCCGGCGGAGGTCGCGTCGCTCGCGCGCGACTTCAACGAGATGGGCGACGCCCTGGCACGGATCTTCGACGCCCGCCGAGAGCTCGTCGCCTGGGCCAGCCACGATCTCCGCACGCCGCTCGCGAACATGCAGGCGATGCTCGAAGCGCTCGAGGACGGGCTCGCGGAGCCCGCCGACTACCTCCCCGCGCTCCGCGACCAGGTGCGCGTCCTCTCCCAGCTCGTGGACGACCTCTTCGAGCTCGGCCGGATCGAGGCGGGCGCGCTGGCGCTCGAGCTGCGAGAGCTGCCGATCGCCCCGGTCGTGGACCGCTGCCTCGCGGGGATCGGCGCCGAGGCGGCGAGCCGTGGCGTCCGCCTGGAGACCGTCGGCCCTGCCGACGCCACCGCGCGGTTCGCCCCCGACAAGATCGAGAGAGTCCTCCTGAACCTCCTCACGAACGCACTCCGGCACACCCCGACCGACGGCTGTGTCGCGGTCGTCGTCAGGCCGGAGGACGACGAGGTGCACGTCCGCGTGGACGACACCGGCGAAGGCATCGACGACGAGGCAGTCGAGCGGATGTTCGAGCGCTTCTGGCGCGGCGACCTGGCGCGCTCCACACCCGGCGCGGGTCTCGGCCTCGCCATCGCACGGGGACTCGTCGAGGCGCACGGCGGACGGATCTGGGCCGAGCGGCGCACGGGCGGCGGCACGAGCGTGTCCTTCACGCTTCCTGCCTGACGATCGCCGCGACCGGCTCAGGCGAGGATCAGGGAGCTGCCGAGCTCCCGCTCGACCTCGGCCGCGACGTCCTTGCCGAGAAGGCCGGCCAGGAAGCCGTGGTGGTGCTCGCCGAGCACGACCACGTCGGCGCGGGCGTCCCGAGCCGCGTCGACGATGGCACGTCCGGGCTCACCGGCAGCCCACATGAAGTCCGCCCGGAGACCCGCACCCTCGACCCGCTCGCGCGCCTGCGCGAGCAGCCCGACCAGTTCCGGGGGCGGCGCGATCGGCTGCCCCTCCCAGTCGGAGATGTCGTCGAGCGTGCCGAAGTACCGGTCGACCTGGGGATCGAGCGGCACCTCGAAGACCGAGAGGACGACGAGGCGGCTGTGGCGCGCCCGCGCCTCCTCGATGCCGCGCTCGAGCGCACGGCCGGCGGCCGCCGATTCGTCGAAGCCGACGAGAACTCCGCTCACGTCCCGAGTCTACGCGGCGAGCCGTGCTGCGACCTCGCCGAGGAGCGCGACCATCCCGACGTCCTCGTGCACGAGATGCTGGAGCATCGCCCGCTCGACGCCGACGGCTTCGTAGTCGCGCAGCCGCGAAGCGACCTCGTCCACCGTCCCGCAGATCGGCGGCTCGTCCGCGCTCCGCGTGACCTTCCGCCACGCAGCGAGCCGCTCACGTACCTCGGCGTCGTCGCGACCGACGACGCAGCCGGTCATCATCGAGAACCGCAGCGGCGCGCGGCCGGCGGCACGAGACGCTTCGGCGACGACCCGCGCCCGCTCGTCTGCTTCCTCGACCGACGGGAAGGTCGTGTTGTACTCGTCGGCGTACCGGACGGCGGCCGCGACGGTCCGTGGCTTGGCCTTCCCGCCGACGATGATCGGCGGACGCGGCTGCTGGAACGGCGCCGGGCGGACGTCGTCGGCCTCGGTCCACTGCCGGACGATCTCCGCGAGCTGCCGGTCGAGCTCGTCGAGGCGGGCGCGCTGCGTCCCGAACGGGAAGCCGTAGCTCTCGTGCTCGGCCTCGTACCAGCCGGCGCCGATCCCGAGCTCGACCCGGCCGCCCGAGACGTGATCGACCGTCACTGCGTTCTTCGCGAGCACCGAGGCGTGCCGGAACGTGACGGGCGAGACCATCGTCCCGAGCCGGATCCGCTCCGTACGGGCCGCGAGCGCGGCGAGCGTCGCCCACGCGTCGAGCGAGCCGGCGGGCTCGCCCCGCACGATCGAGCGGTAGTGGTCCGAGCGGAACACCCCGTCGAGGCCGGCCCTCTCGGCCGCCAGGGCGAGGGCGAGCCACTGGTCCCACGTCACGCCCTCCTGCCCCTCGACCATCAGGCAGATGTCCACGCGGGGACTGTACGTGCCGAGGCCTCGCGGCTCAGGCCGTCTGCTTCGTGCGCCAGCTCGTGAGGTCGAAGACCTTGTTGAGCTCTTTGAGGACGATGCGCGCGATCATGTCGCCGCCGGCGCGCTCGAAGTGGACGCCGTCGTCTGCGCGCACCTTCTCGAGCCTGCCCGAGCCGTCCGGCAGATACTGCGCGAAGCCGCCGTCGTCGCCGGCGAACGTCGTGTACGTGTCGACGTAGGCGGCGCGGCCGGGTCGCTTGCGCGCCTGCTTCTCCGCGACCGCGTTCACGACGTCGAAGCGCGCCGTCTGATCCTGCGAGCTCGTTTGCGGGAGGCCGATCCAGATCGCGAAGGCGCCGGCGCGGTTGATCGTGTCCATGACGCCGCCGACGCGGCGGCCGTACTCCTTGCGCCACGCCCAGCTGCCGAAGTCGCCGACAGACGCGCCGTCGGGAAGCCCGGTCATGTACGCCTTGTCGTCGTTGCCGCCGAACGCGAGCACGACGACCTTCGGGTGCAGCTCCTTCACCTGGCGGCGGATCTCGTCGAACCAGTTGAAGACGTCCGGTCGGGTCAGGCCGGTCGCGACGCGCCCGTCCACCGTCCCGACCGGCTCCATCGCGGGGCTCGAGCCGGCGGCGCGCACGATCGCGTAGCCGGGCGTGATGACGAGCGAGTCGCCTGCGACCCAGATCCGGAGCTTCTTCTTCGGCGAGAACGCGGGCTTCTTCGGCGGCGTGGGCGTCGCGGCCCTCGGCTTCGTCGTCGTGGCGCCCGGGACCGCCGTCGCCGGGGTCGTGGTGGCCACCGTCGTCGGAGGGAGCCCCAGATCCGTGTCGATGTCGTCGTTGCCCGACCTGCCGACGGCCGCCTGGACGCCCTCGCGCGGCCGGTCGAGCAGGAGCGCGTGGCTCACGCCGGCGAGCGGTCCCGTCAGAGCGAGCGCGACGTCGCGCTGCCACCCGGCCGGCTTGTTGTAGGCGTTCTTGTGGGCTCCGGGCGCGTTCAGGACGAGCCCGATCGCGAGTGCGAGCACACAGACGACGAGCGCGTGCCCGGCGCTCGCGAGCTTCCGCGGCGGGCCGTCGTCGCCATCGTGGCGGGCGCGGCGGCGCGGCGGCGCCTCGGCGGCGGGCGCCGCCGCCTGCTCGAGCGTGCGGGTCTCCTCGTCGGGGAGCGGCGGCAGCTGGGGGAGCGGACGATCGGCCATCAGAACTGGAAGTAGATGAAGGGTGCCACGCCCTCCGGGCCGAGGACGCTCGTCACCATCAGCGCCAGCGCGAGCACCGTCGCCTGCGCGAGCACGGGGAGCCGCGAGAAGCGCGCCATCACGACTCGCGGGAGGCGCGCGGGGAGGTACTGCGAGCCGATGCCGACGGCAATCGCCAGCAGCACGCCGCTCGTGACGAGCGGCGACGGCTCGCCCCAGCCGGTGAAGAGCCCCTCGATCATGTCCCACGCCGACCCGAACGAGTCCGACCGGAAGAAGATCCACGCGAAGCAGACGAAGTGGAAGGTCAGGATCCGCGCACGCCATCGCGGCCAGCCCGCGGGGGGCCGGGCCGGAGCGGGGCTGCGGCCGTGCCACCAGCGCTCGCCGGCCAACGCGACGCCGTGGAGCCCGCCCCACACGACGAACGTCCACGCCGCGCCGTGCCAGAGCCCGCCGATCAGCATCGTGAGCATCAGGTTGCGGTAGGTGAGGACGGTTCCCCGCCGGTTGCCGCCGAGCGGGATGTAGACGTAGTCGCGCAGCCAGCGCGAGAGCGTCATGTGCCAGCGCCGCCAGAAGTCCTGGACGGAGACGGCGGCGTACGGCGAGTCGAAGTTCTGGGGGAAGGAGAAGCCGAGGAGGAGCGCGATGCCGATCGCGATGTCCGTGTAGCCCGAGAAGTCGGCGTAGATCTGCACCGCGTAGGCGTAGACGGCGATCAGGATCTCGAGCGACGAGTGCTGCCCCGGCGCCGCGAACACCTGGTCGACGATCGAGGAGGCGAGGTAGTTCGCGATCACGACCTTCTTGAAGAGGCCGGTCGCGATGAGGTAGAAGGCGCGGCTCGTGTCCACCCGACGGGGGTCGCGAGGCTTCTCGATCTGCGGGATCAGCTCCGACGGGCGCACGATCGGGCCGGCGACGAGGTGCGGGAAGAAGGACAGGTACACGGCGAACTTCTCGAGGGTCGTCGGCTCGAACTCGCCGCGGTACGCGTCGACGACGTAGCTGATCGCCATGAACGTGAAGAAGGAGATCCCGACCGGAAGCACGATCGACTTCAGGGAGAGCGGGAGGTCGTAGCCGACGATCGCCGCCATGTTGTCGGTCGAGGAGACGAAGAAGTCGTAGTACTTGAAGTAGCCGAGGACGCCGAGGTTCCCCGCGAGCGCCAGGAAGAGGAGGCCCTTCCGCCTCGCGCGATCCGTGGTGCGCCAGATGCGCACCGCCAGCATCTGGTTCCAGATCGTGCAGCCCGCCAGCAGGAGGACGAAGCGCCAGTCCCACCAGCTGTAGAAGACGTAGCTGGCGGCGATGATGAACGGCCGCCAGCGGTGAGGCCAGGGCATCGTCAGCCACGAGAGCGGCAGGACGATCAGGAAGAAGATCGCGAAGGTGGCGGTGGGGAAGAGCAAGCTCGCGGAAGGGTACGTCCGGCCCGGACGGCGAAACGGGCGCTAGAGCCGCTGCTCGACCGTCGCCTCGGCGTCGTCGAGGCGGGGCGGCAGGCGCGTCACCGCGGTGTCGCCGTCGGCTCCCTCGAGCAACGTGTGCTCGACGGGCGGGCTGAACCACGCAGGGTCGGCGGCCACGGGAATGCTCTGCGCGGCGACGTAGACGGGCTGCTCCGGACGCCGGTCGGCGCGTGAGGCGGCCCACTCGATCAGGGCGACGAGCACCCAGGCGCCCACCATCACGCCGCCGATCGCGACGGGGTCGAGGTCGGCGATCGCGGCCGCGGCGGCCGCGGCGGCGAGGAACAGGCCCTCCAGCAAAAGCCGTGGCACCTGCGGACGCCGGCGCACCGGGGAGTCGAGCGCGCCGACCCATGCGTAGCTTCCCGGCGCGGGTTGCCGCACGAGGTCGTCGGCAGAGACGGGGAGCGCAGCACCGCCGCCGATCCGCCGCACCTCGTCGTGCAGTTGCGTGACCTGTTCCTCGAGCCGCGTGAGAGCGCCGGCGACGTCGTCGGGCTGCGGCTCGGTCATGCCGGCTCCTCGAGGTCGTCCATCGCCTGGAGCGCCTCCTGCGCCTTGGCGTGGACGCGGGCGCGGCGCTCCTCGAGTGACTCCACCGGTTCCGACGTGGTCGTCGGCACCGCGGGGGGAGCGTCGGCGTCCCGGGACTCCGCGAGCTTGCGGCGGAGCTCCTCGGCCGGGTCCTCGGCGGGCAGTGCGGGCGGCAGGGCCGGAGCCGCCCGATCCCGCCGCGCAGCCAGCAGGCGCGCGAGCGCGGCGATGCCGACGAGCCCCGCCGTCCAGCCGATGAGCCTTCGCACGCTGCCATCGTACCCCGGGCCGCTGCTACCCTTCCGCAGCTTCCTGCCACGCCGCGCGCCGCCGCTCCCGGGCGCCGCATCACCCGGCGGGGCCGATTCAGACCGAGGGAAGGAGAGAGGGAACGCGTGACCGAGTACGAGATTCTGCTGTTGCTGGACCCGGAGCTCGCCGACGAGAAGCAGGCCGAGGCCGTGGACCGGCTGCGCGGCCTGATCGAGCAGGGCGGCGGGACGTTCGAGCGCCACGACGTGTGGGGCCGGCGCCGGCTCGCCTATCCGATCGACAAGAAGGAAGAGGGCGTCTACCACCTCGTGAGCTTCAGCTCGAACGCCGAGACGCTCGACGAGATCTCGCGTGTGCTCAAGATCGACGACAGCGTGATGCGTCACATGGCGACACGGCGCCCCGAGGGGGGTCCGTCCGAGCCAATGGCGGCGGCCGCCGCGATCGGCGACCATGTCGAGACCGATCCCGCGGACGCCCTGGAGGAGGAGGAGTAGCCGATGGCTTCCATCAATCGCGTCGTGCTCGTCGGAAACCTGACGAAGGACCCCGAGCTGCGTCACACGCCGTCCGGCACGGCCGTCTGCAATCTGCGCCTCGCCGTCAACACGCGACGGAAGGACGAGACGGGCCAGTGGGTCGACAAGCCCAACTACTTCGACATCACGGTCTGGGGCAACCAGGGTGAGCGCTGCGCTCAGTACCTCGCCAAGGGCCGCCCGGTCGGGGTCGACGGACGCCTCGAGTGGCGCGAGTGGGAGACGCCGGAGGGGAACAAGCGGCAGGCGGTCGAGGTCGTCGCGGACTCCGTGCAGTTCCTCGGCGGACGCGGCGACGGTGACGGCGCCGGCGGCTACATCCCCGCCGACACGCCCGCAACGCCCGCCGGCGACTTTCCCTCGTCCCCGACCGACGACGACATCCCGTTCTAGGAGGCCACGAGATGGCTGCGAAGACGCAACCCCGCAAGCGGCCGGGCCCCGGGACGACCGGGGGTCGCCGCAAGAGCTGCCACTTCTGCAAGGACAAGGTGGACGACGTGGACTACAAGAACGCCAACCAGCTCCGGCGCTACGTCTCGGAGAGGGGCAAGATCCGCAACCGCCGCATCACCGGCGCTTGCCGCCGCCACCAGCGCCAGGTCGCCGCGGCCGTCAAGCGCGCCCGCGAGATGGCGCTCCTTCCGTACGTGCAGGGGTCGTGATGGAGGTCATTCTCCGCAGCGACGTCGAGAAGCTCGGCCTGAAAGGCGAGGTCGTCGTCGTCAAGCGCGGCTACGCGCGGAACTACCTGCTTCCTCGGAAGCTGGCCGAGGTCGCCACGCCGGGGCGGGTCGCCGAGATCCGCCGGATCGACGAGGAGCGGGCGCGCCACGAGGCGCGCTCGGCCGAGCAGGCCGCGGGCATCGCCGACACGCTGACGAAGACGGTGCTCCGCTTCGAGGTGAAGGCCGGGCCGACCGGCGCGCTGTTCGGCTCCGTGACGCCGACCGACATCGCCGAGGAGCTCTGGCGGACGCGCAAGATTCGCGTCGACCGCCGCAAGATCGACCTCGACGTGATCAAGCGGATCGGCCGCTTCTCCATCCCGGTGCACGTCTTCGAGGGCGTCACCGCAGAGGTGAAGACCCTCGTGGTGCCGGAGGGCGGCGAGCTGCCGCCCGAGGAAGAGCTCGCGGCCCTCGAGGCCGCCGAGCAGGCGGAGGCCGAGGCGACCGCCGCCGCGCATGCCGAGGCGGTCGAGGCGACCGAGGCCGCGCTCGCCGAGGAAGCCCTCGCCGAGGAAGTCCACGCGGAGAAGTCTCTCGCGGACGAGCTTCCGCCGGAGGAGCCGTCCGAGACCTCGGGCGAGCCCGAGAGCAACTGACGAAAAGGGCCCCGCGGGGCCCTTTTTGTTTCCACAGCTCCGTCCACACAACCCACAACCCCGGCCGGCGAGGTGTGGACGACCGCGCGAAATCCTCGCAGCGAGCGGGCGCGCCGCGGGAACAACTTCCTGCCCGCGGTGGAGAACCGTGTCCGGCGCGGGGGATACAATGGGAACGTGTGTTCTCTTCTCCCTGCACGCCGCCGCCTCGTGACCGGGTGGTCGGCACGAGTGGACACGTCATTCCCTGACGGCTTACATCCCACCCCGTGAGCGTCGCCCACGCATCGCTGTCGGCCGAGGTGCCGCCGCAGAACCTCGAGGCCGAGGAGGCCGTGCTCGGTGCGATGCTGCTCTCCGAGACGGCGATCGGCGCCGTCACCGAGATCCTGAGCGCGGAGGACTTCTACCGCGGTTCCCACGGGACGATCTACCGCACCTGCCTCGCGCTCTGGGCGAAGGGCGAGCCCGTCGACGCGATCACGCTGGCGAACGAGCTCGAGGAGCGCGGCGAGCTCGAGCAGATCGGAGGCGCATCCCGCGTCGCCGAGCTTGCCGCGCTCGTCTCGGCGACGGCGAACGCCGAGCACTACGCGCGCATCGTCAAGGAGACGTCGACGCTGCGGGGCCTGATCCGCGTTGGCCAGGAGATCGCCCGGCTCGGCCGCGAACGGCTCGGCGAGACGGCCGAGCTCGTCGACCGAGCAGAGCAGATCGTCTTCGACCTCTCGCAGGAGCGCGTTCGGGGCGACTTCGACCACATCGGCCCGCTCCTCACCGAGAGCTTCGAGCGGATCACGAAGCTGTACGAGGCCGGGGTCGAGGTCACCGGAGTCCCCTGCGGCTTCCGCGATCTCGACCGGCTCACATCGGGGTTCCAGCCGGGGAACCTCGTGATTCTCGCCGCGCGGCCGTCGATGGGGAAGTCCGCGCTCGCACTCTGCATGGCCGCCAACCTCGGCGTCCGCACGCAGACGCCCGTCGCGCTCTTCACGCTCGAGATGTCGAAGGCCGAGGTGACGCAACGCCTCATGTGCAGCGAGGCGAAGGTCGAATCCGACCGCATCCGCTCCGGGAAGCTGACGCAGGAGGACTGGCCGCGGCTGACGGCGGCCTGCGACAAGCTCATGAAGGCGCCGATCTACGTCGACGACACCGGCTCGATCACGATGATGGAGCTCCGCTCGAAGGCCCGTCGCCTCAAGGCGCGCGAGCCGAGGCTCGGGCTGATCGTCGTCGACTACCTCCAGCTGATGACAGCGGGCGGCACGGTCGAGAACCGTGTCCAGGAGGTCTCGCAGATCTCGCGCAACCTCAAGGTGCTCGCGCGCGACCTCGATGTCCCGATCCTCGCGCTCTCGCAGCTCTCCCGCGCGGTCGAGCAGCGCGCCGACAAGAAGCCGATGCTCTCCGACCTGCGCGAGTCGGGGTCGATCGAGCAGGACGCCGACCTCGTGCTGTTCGTCTATCGCGACGACTACTACAACGGGGAGGAGTCCGACCAGCAGGGTCTCGCCGAGCTGATCCTCGCGAAGCACAGAAACGGCCCGACCGACGCGGTCAAGCTGAGCTTCCTGCGCCGGTACGCGAAGTTCACTGACCTCGCCGGCGCCGCCGCCTGAGCGGATCTTCTCCTGTGATACTCCGACGGTCGTGGCCGGGGCGATCGCACAGCGCGAAGGCGCGCCGGTCTGGCGTGTCGGCACCGACGGGTCGCGGGCCGTGCCGACCCGACGGCCGTGACGCACGAGGTCCGGCTGACGAGCGGCGACCGCGTCCTCTTCCCGGACGTGGGGGTGACGAAGGGCGACCTGTTCGCCTTCTACGGCGCGATCGCGCCGGCGATCCTCCCGCACCTCCGTGACCGGCCGTTCACGATGAAGCGGACTCCCATGGGCGTGGGGACGCCGTCGTACTTCCAGAAGCAGGCGCCGAAGGGCATGCCGACGTGGATCCCGACGCGGCCGTTCCGCACCGTGCGCCGCAGCGGCGAGTCGCGGATGGTCGACTTCCCGCTCGTCGGCACGCCCGAGGCGTTGCAATGGATGGTGCAGATGAACTGCATCGACATGAACGCGTGGTACTCGCGTGTCGACCGGCCCGACCGTCCGGACTACGTCGTCTTCGACCTCGATCCGCCCGATGGGCAGTTCGCGCTCTGCATCCGCGCCGCGCACCTGCTGCACGAGCTGCTCGAGTCGCTCGAGCTGCGCTCGTACGTGAAGACGAGTGGCGCAGACGGCATTCACGTGCTCGTTCCGATCGCCCGTCGCTACGCCTTCGGCGATACCTATGCGTTCGCCGAGGCCGTCGCGCGACGACTCGAGGCGGAGAACCCAGGCGTCGTGACGACCGAGTGGTTGAAGCGCAAGCGCGAGGGCGTCCTTCTCGACCACCGGCAGAACGGCCACGGCAAGACGCTTGCCTCCGTCTACTCCGTGCGCCCGAAGCCGGCCGCGCCGGTGTCGACGCCGCTCCGCTGGGACGAGCTGGCCGAGGACGTGCTCCCTGAACGGTTCACGATGTCGGTCGCGCTCGAGCGCGTCGCCGTGCACGGGGACCTGTTCGCGCCGACGCTCGCCGGCGGGCAGTCGCTCGGCGCGGCGCTCAAGCGGCTCACGTGAGGCCGGCGGCGGCGCCGGATTCGCCGTCCTGCGTCGGTGCCTCGGGCACGCCGAAGGCGGCCTCGATCAGCTCGACGGCGGTCGCGACCAGGGCCCGCGCGTCGAGGACGTGGCCGGTTCCGGCACCGAGCGTCCCGCTGCTGCCCGCTCCGCGCTCGAGGGCAGCGCGCGCGAAATGCTCGACGTAGTCGGTGCCGCCGGTGATCCCGTCGTACGGAAGGGCGCCCGCGCTCGTGTCGATGTCGTGGAGCGTCCGCCACTCGCGCTTCCCATCGACGATGACGGGGCAGCGCCACTCCACCCGTCGTTTGCCGTCGACGCGGGCAATCGCCTCCGCGTGATGGACGAGCGTGATCGTGTCGAGCGGCGCGCCGAGGAGCACGACCTGGCCGCCGCGTTGGACCACTCGCGCGTACGGCGTGCCGGGCCCGTAGGCGTCGTCGAGCGGATGCGGACGCGCAACCGCCGCGGCGTCGCGACCCAGGGCCGTGACCCCCGCCTCGGGATGCCCCGAATGCACCGCTCCCGGCCAGGTGCGGAGGGCCTCCGCGACGCGCCCGTGGTCTCGGCGCGCGCGTCCGACGGTCGCGTCGTAGACGGGCTGCTCGGCGCGAACGAGCTCCCGGTCGCCGGGCGAGAGCAGGTCGAGGTCGTCGGGCGGCCCATCCTGCCAGCCCACGTATGCGACGAGCGTTCCGTCCGGCCCGACGGCGTCGAGGAGCGCTCGGATCACCGTCTCAGCGCCGCCGATCACCCTCCCGAGCGCTGACATCCGGCAGTGGACGAAGGCGACCGTCCCCGGCCGGAGACCGAGCGCGACGAGATCCGCTGCGAGCCGGGTGCGACCGACGAGCACGACACGAGGCTAGACACTTCGCCTCCAGGGCGCCGCGCGCCGCGGCGCGTGCGAGAATGGCGCACGTGCCCGCGACCGTGATCGTCGGCGCGCAGTGGGGCGACGAGGGGAAGGGCAAGATCGTCGATCTGCTCGCCCAGGAGTCCGACCTCGTCTGCCGCTACCAGGGTGGCCCGAACGCCGGGCACACCATCGTCGTCGATGGCGAGACGTACAAGATCCGCGCGATCCCGTCGGGGATCGTCGCCGGCGTCGCCAGCGCGATCGGCGCGGGCTGCGTCGTCGACCCGGAGGTGCTGATCGGGGAGCTGGACGAGCTGGAGTCCCGCGGGCACCGGACGGACGGGCTCGTCTTCGTCTCGGGCAACGCGCATCTGATCATGCCATGGCATGTTGCGCTGGACGGCGCCCGCGAGCGGCGCCTGGGCAAGCTGCAGATCGGCACGACGCGTCGTGGGATCGGGCCCGCGTATGCGGACAAGGCGACCCGCATCGGAATCCGTGTCCAGGATCTGCTCGACCCGAAGATCCTGCGGGAGAAGGTCGAGCTCGCCGCGAGCGAGAAGAACGTGTGGCTGGAGCGCGTCTACGGGATCGATCCGTTCGACGCGGAGGAGGTCGTTGCGCGCACGCTCGAGCACGCAGAGCGCCTCGCGCCCTACGTGGCCGACACCTCACTGCTCGTCGATCGCGCCCTGCGCGACGGGCGGCGCGTCCTCTTCGAGGGCGCCCAGGGGACGCTGCTCGATCTCGACCACGGCACGTATCCCTTCGTGACGTCCTCGAGCCCGATCGCCGCCGGCGCCGCGGTCAGCTTCGGCCTCGGGCCGCAGCGGATCGACGAGGTCCTCGGAGTCTCCAAGGCCTACGTGACCCGTGTCGGCGAGGGGCCCTTCCCGAGCGAGATCGACGGGCCTGCGCAGGAGCGCGTGCGCGAGCTCGGCGGTGAGTTCGGCACCGTGACCGGACGCGTTCGCCGCTGTGGCTGGCTCGACCTCGTGGCGCTGCGATTCGCCGTCCGTGTCAACGGCATCACGTCGCTCGCGCTGACGAAGCTCGACGTACTCTCGTCGTTCGACGAGATCCCGGTCTGCGTGCGCTACCGCCTCCCCGACCGGTCCGAGACCGAAGACTTCCCGGCCCACCAGTCCGACTTCCACCACTGCGCGCCGGTGTTCGAGACGCTCGCGGGCTGGAACGAAGACCTGGCCGGCACCGCCCTCCCCGACGCGGCCACCGCCTACGTCTCCTTCGTCGCGGACGCGCTGGATGTTCCCGTCACCCTGGTCGGCACCGGCGCCTCGCGCGATGCGGTGCTCGCGCTCCAGCCCTAGACGGCACGATGCGCGTCCTCGTCGTCGGCTCGGGGGGTCGCGAGCACGCACTCGCGTGGCGGCTCTCCTCGTCGCCCGGGCTGACCGAGCTCCATGCTGCGCCGGGCAATCCCGGAATCGCGACCCTCGCGACCTGTCATCCGGTCGCTGCCGACGACGCAGAGGGCCTGCTCGGGCTGGCGCGATTCCTCGCCGTCGATCTCGTCGTCGTGGGTCCCGAGGCGCCCCTGGTCGCCGGCGCCGCCGACGTGCTCCGTCACGCTGGGCTCACCGTCTTCGGGCCGTCGGCCGCGGCGGCGCGGATCGAGGGGTCGAAGTCGTTCGCGAAGGACGTGATGGCCGCGGCAGGCGTCCCGACCGCCGCGCTGCTCGACTCCCCGCGTGTCCCGTGTGTGCTCAAGGCGGATGGGCTGGCGGCCGGCAAGGGCGTCGTCGTCTGCCGGACGGAGGCCGAGCTGGCGGCCGGCATCGAGGTCGCCCGCGGATTCGGCGGCGACGTCGTCGTGGAGGAGCTGCTCGACGGGCCGGAGCTGTCGCTCTTCGCCGTCTGCGACGGAACGGATGCGCTCGCCCTCGCGCCCTCGAGGGACTTCAAGCGTGCCTACGACGGAGACGAGGGCCCGAACACCGGGGGGATGGGATCGTTCGCGCCCGTTCCCGACGTCGGCGACGACGCGCTCGACGGTCTCGTCGAGACGTACATCCAGCCCGTTCTCGGCGAGCTGGCTCGCCGAGGAACGCCTTTCGTCGGCACGCTCTTCGCGGGGCTGATGCTGACGGCGAACGGCCCCCGCGTGCTCGAGTACAACTGCCGGTTCGGCGACCCGGAGACGCAGTCGGTGCTTCCGCTCGTCGACGGCGATCTCCTGCCCGCGTTGGCAGCGGCCGCGAGCGGGTCGCTGGCAGGCGTCGTGCTGGGCCGCGTCGCGGGAGCCGCTGTGACCGTCGCGCTCGTCGCGGGCGACTACCCGGACTCCGGCGACCGCGGCACCACGATCGAGGGCATCGCTGATGCCGAGGCGGATGGGGCGCTGGTCTTCCATGCCGGCACCGCGCTGAACGACGGAAGGCTCGTGACGAACGGCGGCCGCCTCCTCGGCGTGACGGCGATGGGGCAAACGCTCGCCGCCGCACGCTCCGCGGCATACGAGGCAGCCGACCGCATCCGCATCCCGGGCGCCCGCCGTCGCGAGGACATCGCGCGCGTCGACGCTCTCGTCGGGTGAGGGTCGGATTTCCGCTAAGAGCGCCCTTCCCTTGGGGCACCCCATCCCACCACCCACTTTCCATTCTATCGCCGAAATGGGCAACAGTGGGTCACGAGAGTGTGGCAACACTGCACCAACTTCGTGACGGATCGCCGCTCCGACGCCCCCTCTAGAATGACAGCGTGATCGCTCGCTACGCCCGTCCCGCCATGACCCAGGTCTGGTCGGACGAAGCGAAGCTCGCCAGGATGCTCGAGGTCGAGCTCGCGGCACTCGAGGGCTGGAGCGAGCTCGGCGTCGTGCCCGGAGACGCCGCCGCGCGCATCCGGTCGGTGGCGCAACCGCCGTCTGCCGCTCGCGTGGCCGAGCTCGAGCGGGAGACGAACCACGACGTCGCCGCGTTCGTCGACGCCGTTGCCGGGTCGCTGGGCGAGGACGGGCGCTGGTTCCACTTCGGCCTGACGTCGTCCGACGTGCTCGACACGGCCCTCGCCCTCACCGTCCAGGACGCCGGGGCGCTCGTTCTCGAAGGGCTCGATCGCGCGTTTCGCGCCGTCGTCGACCGGGCCGAGGAGCATCGGGACACGCTCTGCATGGGCCGCACGCACGGCGTCCATGCCGAGCCGACGACATTCGGGCTGAAGCTCGCCGGGTGGGCGTTCGGACTCGACCGCGACCGAACACGGATCGAGCGGGCTGTGGCCGGAATGCGGGTCGGAAAGCTGTCCGGGGCGGTCGGCCAGTACGCGGCGATCGACCCGGAGGTCGAGCGGATCGCGTGCGAACAGCTCGGACTCGAACCAGCGCCGAGCTCGACGCAGATCCTCCAGCGCGACCGCCACGCCGAGCTGCTGTCCGCGCTTGCGCTGCTCGCCTCGTCGCTCGACCGGTTCGCGACCGAGATCCGGCACCTCGCGCGCACCGAGGTACGGGAGGTCGAGGAGCCGTTCGCACGTGGCCAGAAGGGGTCGTCGGCGATGCCGCACAAGCGGAACCCGATCACGGCCGAGCGGATCTGCGGCCTCGCGCGCGTCGTGCGAGCAAATGCGCTGGTCGGGCTCGAGAACGTCGCGCTCTGGCACGAGCGCGACATCTCGCACTCCTCCGCCGAGCGCGTCGTGCTGCCCGACTCGTTCCTCGCGATCGACTACATGCTCGAGCGCTTCGCGTGGCTGGTCGAGGGCCTCGTCGTCCGACCCGAGCGGATGCTCGCCAACATCGATGCCGGGAACGGGCTCTTCTTCAGCCAGCGGCTGCTCTCCGCGCTCGTCGAGAGCGGGATGTCCCGGGACGTCGCGTACCGGCAGGTACAGCGACATGCGATGCGCGCCTGGGAGGAGGGGCTCGACCTCAGGGAGCTCGCTCGCGCGGACGCCGACCTGGCCGCACGGGTCGACCTCGACAGCGTGTTCACGCTGGATGCCTACACCGCTCACGTTCACACGGTGTTCGACCGCCTGCGCGGGCTCGCGGCGACACGATCGGCTCCCGTGCATGCCTGAGGCCCTGCATCTCGGCAGCGGCAAGGTGCGCGAGCTCTACGCGCTCGGCGACGACCGGCTCGTGCTCGTCGCCAGCGATCGCATCTCGACGTTCGACGTCGTCCTCCCCACCGAGATTCCCGACAAGGGACGCGTGCTCACCGGGCTGTCGGCGTTCTGGTTCGCACGGACGCGCCATCTCGTCCCGAACCATCTCGTCGCGTTGCGCGAGGACGGCCGCTCGCTCGAGTGTCGCCGGCTCGAGATGCTTCCCGTCGAGGTCGTCGTCCGCGGCTACCTCGCGGGATCCGGCTGGACGGACTATCTCGCGACGGGCGAGGTCGGCGGTACGCGGCTTCCTCCGGGACTGCGCGAGTCCGACCGCCTGCCCGAGCCGATCGTCACGCCGGCCACGAAGGCGACCGAGGGCCACGACGTCAACATCACCGAACGCGACGCCGAGGATCTCTGCGGTCGCGCGCGATACCGCGCGGCGCGCGAGGCGGCGCTCGCCGTCTACCGCTTTGCCGCACGGCATGCGGAACAGCGTGGAATCCTCCTGGCGGACACGAAGTTCGAGTTCGGCGTCGACGGCGACGGCGTCGTGACGCTGGCCGACGAGGCCGTGACCCCGGACTCCTCGCGCTTCTGGCCCGCCTCGGAGTACGCACCGGGTGGGCCGCAGCCCTCGTTCGACAAGCAGTTCGTTCGCGACTGGTGCCTCGGAACGGGGTGGGACCGAACCGCGCCGGGCCCCGCCCTCCCGCCCGACGTCGTCGACGGCACGCGGGAGCGATACCGCGAGGCGTTCGAGCTCCTCACCGGGATCCCGTTCGCGCGCTACGTCGAGGATCCGGAGATCGTCCTGTGAGGCTCACCGTGCTGATCCGGCCGAAGGCGGGCATCCTCGATCCGCAGGGCGACGCGGTACAGGTCTCGCTCGCGCATCTCGGGTTCGCCGTGAGCGCGGCACGCGTCGGACGGCTCGTCGACCTGGAGATCGCGGCCATGGACGAGGTGGCAGCCCGCGGCGAGGTCGAGCGGATGTGCGCGGAGCTGCTCGCCAATCCTCTGATCGAGAGCTTCGAGATCGTGACAGGCCCGACGTGAGCGAGCAGCGCCCGCGGATCGCGGTCGTCACCTTTCCCGGGTCGAACGACGACGGTGACGCGCGGCTCGCCCTCGAGCACCTCGGCGCCGAAGCGACGGCGGTCTGGCACGCCACGACGGAGCTCGACTCCGACATCGGCGGCGTCGTCCTGCCGGGCGGGTTCTCGTACGGCGACTACCTCCGCTGCGGTGCTCTCGCTCGCAGCGCACCGGTGATGGATGCCGTTCGCGGGTTCGCAGCCGACGGCGGCCCCGTGCTCGGAATCTGCAACGGGTTCCAGATCCTCTGCGAGGCAGGGCTGCTTCCAGGCGTCCTCCGGCCGAACCGCCAGCTCGAGTTCCTGTGCGCGGACGTGACCGTCATCGTGGAGTCGACCGGAACCCCGTTCACGTCCGGGCTGGCGCGAGGCGACGAGCTCGTGATCCCCGTCAAGCACGGCGAGGGCAACTGGATCGTCGACGACGAGCTCTACGCCGACCTCGTGGAGCGCGGACAGATCGTGCTGCGCTACGCCGAGGACGTGAACGGCTCTCGGGAGCGGGTTGCCGGGGTGGCCAACCACGACGGGAACGTCCTCGGCCTGATGCCGCACCCGGAGCACGCCGTCGACCCGCTGCTCGGCCCGACAGGAGGGGCGCCGCTGCTCGAGGGCCTGATCGGCGCCGCGCGCGAGCGGCTGGCCGGCTACGCGCTCGGGCCTCGCTGACGGCGGATTCCACCGCGCGTCACATCCGTGCCACCCCCAGCACCTGCCGTAGCTCGGGCGACCGCTCCAGCACCGCCCCGAGCTTTGCGAGATCGCGCTCACGCAACGTGACGGGGCCACGTCGCGACGTCCCATCCGTCGCATACGAGAACCGCACGAGACGCTCGCCCGTCGCCGTGACGAGCAGCTCGACACGCGTCGTGAACCGCCGCTCCCCCGCCCGCTGAGGCACGGTGACCTCCTCGACGCTCGTCGCCTTCCCCCACGGTGTCGTCACGGTCGCCATGACAGACAACGTATCCGACAGGGTGTGGCGTGTCTGTGCCGAGTTCGTGCCGATTTCGTGCCCGGCCGAGCGGGGTGGACGGTCGAAGGCCCCCGGGACACGTCCACGAGTAGGCTCGCGCCGCGTGGTGACCCCGGCTGCGAGAACCCCCGGTCGCGAGACGCGCGGGACGGCGGTCGCCGCGGGTCTCGCGATCGGCTGCTTCCTCACCTGGAACGTCTCGAACGTCGGCGCGGTGGCCGACCCGCTCGCCGACACGTACGACACCTCCCTGGCGGTCGTCGGATTGCTGACGACCGCGCTCTTCGTCACGCACCTCGCCGCGCAGCTCCCTGCCGGGATCTGGTCCGATCGGTTCGGCCCGCAGCGCGTCGGGCTTGCCGCCTGCCTCGCTGCGGCTCTGGGGAACGCCGTCCTCCTCGTCGACACGTCCGTCGGCCTCGCCGTGGCCGGGCGGCTCGTCGTCGGGCTCGGCTCCGGCGCGGGCTTCGTCGCCGGGCTCGACCTCGTCCGCGCCGGCGGAGGAGGAGCGGTGCTCCAGGGTCTCTACGGAGGGGCGACGATGGCAGGCGGCGGGCTCGCGCTCCTCATCGTGCCGCCGCTCACCGACGCGACGAGCTGGCGCGCGCCCTACGCGACCGGGCTCGCGCTCGCCCTGGCGGCGGCGATCGTGGTCCTGGGCGTGCGCGGCGTGCGTCCGGTGGGACGGACGAGACGCGGCGTGCTCGGGGACGCGGCTCTGCTGCCGCTCGGTGCGCTCCAGGTGGCGAGCTTCGGACTCGCGGTGATCGCCGGGAACTGGATCGTGCCGCTACTCGAGCGCCGCGGTGCGACGACGGCCGTGGCCGGCGCGCTCGGCAGCTTCGTGCTTCTGGCAGGCATCGTGACGCGACCGCTCGGCGGGGCACTCGCGAACCGCTGGCCCGCGCGGCGGCGAGGGCTCGTGGGCGGCTCGCTGGTCGCGATCTCGGCCGGCGCCCTCGTGCTTGCGACCGGCGGGCCGCTCTGGCTCTCGGCGCTCGGGTCACTCGCGGTCGGCCTCGCCGCCGGGCTGCCGTTCGCCGTCATCTTCGAGGCCGCGCAGCGGCTCCGGCCGGACGCACCTGCTGCCGCCATCGCGCTCGTCAACGGTTGCGCCGTGCTCGCGATCGTGATCGGAACCCCTCTCGTCGGCCTCGGCTTCGACCTTCCCGGCGACGGGCCCGCCGGCTTCGCCGCAGTCGGGCTCCTCGCGCTCGGCGGCCTGCCGTTCGTCCGGCGCCTGCCGTCCTAGGGCGCGAGCGTTGCGTACGGTGACGGCGTGCACGAGCCCGCCTGGCCGATCGAGACCGCGAGGCTGCTGCTCCGCCCCTTCCTGGCTTCCGACCTCGAGGCGTTGCATGCGATCCATGGTGATGAGGAGAACGTGCGCTGGCTCTACAACGACGCGCGAACGCTCGAGGAGACCGTGAGCTCCTCCGCTCAAGACCGCGGCAGCGCGCTTCGGGCGAAGGCGAATGGTTGAGCGCGGCCGTCGAGCTTCGAGCCACGGGAAGCTCGTCGGCGACATCTCGCTTCTCTGGGCAAGCGTCGCACACCGCCAGGGCGAGCCTTCGAGGTCGTCGGGCTGCACCGCGTGATCGGACGACTCGAGCCGCGCAACCGAGGCTCGGCCCGCGTGCTGGAGAAGCTCGGGATGCGTCGTGAGGCGCACCTCGTCGAGAACGAGTGGGTCAAGGGCGAGTGGCAGAGCGAGCTCGTCTACGCGATGCTCGCGCGTGAGTGGCGGGGCGGCTCGGCTGGCACGGAGCCGGGCGACGACCGATACTGACTCCTTCGCACACGACGGAGGTTCAGAAATGGCTCTTTCTTTCGGCGTCACCGTCCTGCCCGACCCACCGGCCTCACGGCTCGTGGAGTTGATGCAGCTCGGAGAGCGGAACGGCTTCGAGATCGGCTGGACGTACGACTCGCACGTCCTCTGGCAGGAGTCGTTCGTCCAGCTGACGATGGCGATCCAGGGTACGTCGACGATGAAGTTCGGGCACCTCGTCACGAACCCGGGCACGCGCGAGCCGACCGTGCTCGCAAGCCTCTACGCGACGATGCACGACATCTCCGACGGCCGCATGGTGATGGGGATCGGCCGCGGAGACTCGGCCAGGCGCTATATCGGCCAGCAGCCTGTCCGCGTCGCGGAGTTCGAGCGGCGCCTCGCGATGATCAAGCCATTCATGAACGGCAAGGAAGTGCAGTGGAACGACAAGGACCTCCACCTCAAGTGGGTGCGGCCCGAGCTTCCGGAGATCCCGATGTGGGTCGCGGGCTACGGGCCGAAGGCCCTCGCAGTGGCCGGCCGCGTCGGCGACGGCGTGATCATCCAGCTCGCCGACCCGGAGATCATCCAGTGGATCATGGGCACCGCCCGCGCAGCCGCCGAGGAGGCGGGCCGCGACCCGGCTGCGCTCAAGTGCATCGTTTGCGCGCCGAGCCACGTCGGGCCGATCGAGGACGGTCGCGAGCAGACGCGCTGGTTCCCGGCGATGGTCTCGAACCACGTCAAGGACCTCATCGAGCGCTACGGCACCGACGGCTCGGTCGTCCCCCACGCGCTGACCGACTACGTCGAGAAGCGCAAGTTCTACGACTACGACGAGCACTCGCGCGTCGGCGCCAAGCACGGCGAGTTCGTCACCGACGAGATCTGCGACCGCTTCTCCGTCCTCGGCGACGTCGGGCAGATCACGACCAAGCTCCGCGAGCTCGAGTCGATCGGCGTCGACCACTTCTCGATCTACCTGATGACGCACGGACAGGAGGCGACGCTGCAGGCCTACGGGGAGCACGTGATCCCGGCGCTCACAGGGACGGCGGCATAGACGCACGGCAGCAGCAGCTCGATGCCTGGCGCGCAGTCGCGCCCGGCTGGGAACGGCAGCGGGCGCTGTTCTGGGAGGCAACCCGCCCCGTGTCGGAGCGCCTCGTCGAGCTTCTCGGGCCGCGTCCCGGGCAGACGATCGTCGATCTCGCGGCCGGCCCGGGCGACACGGG
The DNA here is from genome assembly GCA_963742525.1 of uncultured Actinomycetes bacterium. Lineage (GTDB taxonomy): Bacteria > Actinomycetota > Thermoleophilia > Gaiellales > Gaiellaceae > Gaiella. Next base: position 155,702 of record CAVUMD010000003.1, on the reverse strand, counting down.
CTTCCTCGCCGCGCCGCTCGTCCGGCCCGGCGGCAGGCTCGTCACCACCGACGTCGCCCCGGAGATGCTCGACACGGCGCGCCGCCGCGCGGTTGAGCTCGGCCTCGACGACGTCGAGTTCCGGACCGAGGACATCGCCGCCCTCTCGTTCGACGATGCCACCGTCGACGGGATCCTCTGCCGCTGGGGCCTCATGCTCGTCCCGGACATGGACGCGGCGCGCGGCCGAGATCCGGCGCGTCCTGCGGGCCGACGGTCGCGCCGCCCTCGCCGTCTGGGGATCGCCCGACGACAACGACTGGATGACCGCGCCGGGACGCAGCGCGCTCGAGTTGGGCCTCGTGGAGCGACCCGACCCGGCGGCCCCGGGCCCCTTCCGGCTCTCGGCGGAGCGGCGCGCTCGCGGAGGTTCTCCGCGCCGCAGGCCTCACCGTCGAGACGGTCGACGAGGTGCGGCTCGTCTGGAGGTCGCCGTCACTGGACGACTGGTGGGACGCGGTGAGGGACACGTCGCGCATGCTTTCGACGCTGCTCGAGCGTCTGAGCCCGGAAGAGGCGCAGGCGGTGCGTGAAGGAGCCGAGCGACGGCTCGGCGCGTGGGTCGGAGCGGACGGCTCGGTCGCCGTACCGGGGGTCGCCCGGGTCGCCCTCGCGGCGCGACCGGACTGAGGCCGCGTCCGCGAGAGGAGATGGCGAGGGCCGGACTTGAACCGGCGACACCACGGTTTTCAGCCGTGTGCTCTACCAGCTGAGCTACCTCGCCCCGACGGGCAGTGTAGCCCGATCCGGGCTCGGGGCCGTGGAGGCGGGCCGCGGAGAAATCCGGTGCGCGCGCTCCCGCGTACTGACCCTTCAAGTCTGCTCGCGGCCACGCTCCGCGTCGGAACTCGCACGATCCGCCACGGAACCGGTCGATGGAATCCTCTGACATCCGAGCGCACGCGCTCCGCTCCGGGCGAGGGCGGCTCGGCGCGGCGGTGGTGGCGGGCACCGTCGTCGCGGCACTGCCGCTCGTGGGTCTCGTCTCGCTGCTCCTCCGGTCGCGCCTCGACCCGCACTTCGAGAACTACCGGCTCCACTTCATCGTCTTCGGGTTCGCGGGCACGCTCGCGTTCGTGCTCGGCTACGCGGCGGGCGAGGCGGCAAATCGGCGCCGCGACGCCCGCGTGCTCCTGCTCTCCCTCGCGTTCATGGCGACCGGGGGCTTTCTCGGGCTCCACGCCCTGGGCACTCCCGACATCCTCTTCACCGGCGACCATCCGGGTTTCCAGGTCGCGATCCCGGTCGGGCTGATGGTGAGCGCGATCTTCGCCGCCGGCTCGGCCTTCGTCGACCTGCGCCCGGGCCTCGCACCGACGCTGATCCGGCATCGAAGGCTGCTGCGTGCCGCCGTCCTCTGCGCCATGGCCGTGTGGCTCGTGTTGACGGTCGCACGCGTGCCCCCGCTTCGGGGACAGGACGACGAGGCCGCCAACGGAGGTCTCCTCGCAGCGATCGCGATCGCCGGCACGGTGTCGTACGCGGCAGGCGCCGCGCGCTACTGGCACCTCTACCGGCGCCGCTGGAACATGCTGCCCGCCGCCGTCATCGCATGCTTCCTGCTCCTCTCGGAGGCGCTCATCGGCGTGGCGGTCACGGGCGAGCGCAAGTGGCACGCAAGCTGGTGGGAGTGGCACGGCCTGATCATCACGGCCTATGTGATCATCGGCCTGGCTGCACGGCGCGAATGGCGCGACGAGCGCTTCCGACACCTCTATCTGCCGACGACCCGCGAGCGCCGCCAGGAGATCAGCGTTCTGTTCGGCGACCTCGTCGGGTTCACCGGCTTCGCGGAGCGCTCGTCACCCGGCGAGGTGGCGACGGTCCTGAACGCGTACTGGAGCAGGGCCGCGCCGCTGATCACTCGCCGGTTCGGCGGTGAGATCGAGAAGTTCATCGGCGACGGCATGCTTGCGGTCTTCAACAGCCGCGGCGACCAGCCCGACCATGCGCTGCGGGCGTCGCGCGCCGCGCTCGCGCTGCAACAGGAGCTCGCCGTCCTGGCCGGGCGTCACTCGGCGTGGCCGCCGATGCGGGTCGGCGTCAACAGCGGCGAGGCAGTGGTGCGCGAGATCGGTGGCGACGGTCACGTGGCGTATCCGCTCGTCGGCGACGCGGTCAACACCGGCTCGCGGCTCGAGCAGCTCGCGCCGCCCGGAGGCGTGCTGATCGGCGAGTCGACGTACAGGCAGCTGCCCGACGGCGCGATCGTCACGCCCAGGGTCGGCCTGCGTGTCAAGGGCAAGGCCGACCCTCTCGACGCCTACCTCCTGGTGGCACTTCCGCAGCAGGCCTGAGTGTCAGGCGTCGCGTGCGGCGTGCGTGCGCACGACGACGGGCTCCGGCGCGCTCCAGGGGAAGTCGATCCAACGGTCCGTGCGCCGCCAGACGTAGTCGCAGGGAACGACCGTGTGCGGCTTCTCGTAGAGCACCGCGATCCGCACCTCGCCGACCTTCCCCGCGCAGAACTCCTGCACGCTCTCGAGCGTATGGCCCGTGTCCGCGACGTCGTCGGCGATCAGGATCCGGGCGTCCTGGAGGTCGACGAAGTCCGGCGCGGGCGGGAGGATCCGCGGCACCTCGAGCCGCTCGTCGACCCCGGTGTAGTACTCGACGTTCATGGTGTAGACGTTCTTCACCGAGAGCGCGTAGCCGAGGGCCGCGCCGACGAGCAAGCCGCCGCGGGCGATCGAGAGGATCATGTCGGGGTCGTAGCCGTCCGCTGCCACGGCCTCTGCGAGCCGGCGCGTCGAGGTGCCCAGATCGGCCCACGTCATCACCTCGCGCTCGACTGCCATGCCTGACGCTACCCGATCGTGAGCGCGGCGCGGAGCGGCATGCACCGCGTCGTGGCGGCCGGGTAGCCTCCGCTGCCGTGGCTGCCACGCCCCGTACCGTGACGATCGTCGGCGCGCCCCTCGATCTCGGGCAGGGCCGCCGCGGCGTCGACATGGGGCCGTCCGCGATCCGCTATGCCGGACTCGAGGAGCGGCTCGTGTCGTTCGGATGCGCGGTCGTGGACCGCGGGAACGTCCTGGCACCGGAGCCCGAGGCGCTTGCGGTCGAGGACGAGCGCGCCCGCTTCCTGCCGGAGATCCTCGACGCCTGTGCGGGCCTCGCGGCGATCGTGGAGGAGATCGCCGCGAGCGGCGCGATGCCGCTCGTGCTCGGTGGCGACCATTCGATTGCGCTCGGGACGCTCGCAGGGCTCCGGGCCGCGGCGGGCCAGCCGGGTGGCGTCATCTGGATCGACGCGCACGGCGACCTCAACACGCCGGCCTCGAGCCCGAGCGGGAACGTCCACGGCATGCCGCTCGCCGCGGCACTCGGGCGCGCGGGGGACACCTTCTCCCATCCCGGGCTGACCCTGCCGGCCGTCGACCCGGGCCGCGTGGTCCTGCTCGGCGTGCGCTCGCTCGACCCCGCGGAGCGCGCGATGATCCGTGAGACGGGCATTCGCGCGATCACGATGACCGAGATCGACCGGATCGGGATCGAGCGCGCGATCACCGAAGCGATCGACCGCGTCTCCGGGCCGGGCTTCGTCCATGTCTCGCTCGACCTCGACGCCCTCGACCCTGAGGTCGCGCCGGGCGTCGGAACCCCTGTGAAGGGTGGCCTGACGTATCGCGAGGCGCACCTCGCGTGCGAGGACCTCGCCGAGTCGGGCGCCGTCGGCTCGCTGGAGCTCGTGGAGGTGAACCCGATCCTCGACCGCGAGAACGGCAGCGCGGCAATCGCGGTCGAACTCGCCGCGAGCGCGCTCGGCCAGTCGATCCTCTGAGTCGCACCGGGGAAGAGCGTCCGGGCCGGCTCACCGCGCCGCGAACGCTCTTCGCTGCAACTCGACCCTAGCGCATCCCCGCCGCGGGGCCAAGCACCCGGATCCGAAGCGGCTGGCCCTGCCCCGCGTGCAGCATCGACGCGGCGTTGCCGCGGTTGATCGCCACCGACATGTTGCGGTAGCTGTCCTCGTAGAGGATCACGTCGCCGGGCCGGGCGTCCGCGAACGTCCTCGCCATCACGGCGTAGTAGCGCTCGCCCGTGAGCTCGAGCTCGACACGCGAGCCCGGGACGACGCCCGCATGCTCCGCATCGTCTCGCGTCAGGTTGAGCGCGATGTTGCCGAAACTATCAACGTAGAGCATCGTGGCGTCGATCCGGTCCTCGTAGAACGCCGGCTTCGGCAGATCGAGTCGCACGAGCGCGTCCGGGTGCAACGGCGGGCCGAGGTCCGCCAGCGGAACGCCGTTCGCCAGGTGCGCGGCCGCGGGCGCGAAGAGGTCCCGCCCGTGGAACGTCCGAGAGATGGTCTCGAGCGCGTAGTCCGGGTTCGCGAGCTCGCGCACCTCCGCGATCCCCGCTCGCTCGGCGGCAGGGAGCAGCAGGCCGTTGTCCGGGCCGATGAACACGCGGCCCTCCCGGTCCGCGATCGCGAGCGGCCGGCGCGCCCCCCCGACACCGGGGTCGACGACCGCGAGGTGGATTCCGGCCGGCATGTACGGGAGCGTGCTGGACAGGACGAGCGCCCCCTGCAGCACCTGGGTCGGCGGGATGCCGTGGGTCACGTCGATCACCCGCGCGTCGGGGGCGATCCGCGCGATCACTCCGTGGCAGGTGCCGACGAAGTCGTCCTGGAGACCGAAGTCGGTGAGGAAGCAGATGACCACGCGTCGAGTCTACGACGTCGCGAGCGCGCGTCGAACGGCCTCGACGACGCCGGCGACATCCGGCGTGACTGCCTGTGCGAGGACCGTGAGACCTGCCTCGCCGGCCGCCCGGGTCGTCTCGGGCCCGATCGACACGGTCGGCGTGGCCCGACTCAACGCCGCGAAGGAGCGTGCGGCAGAGCTCGACGCGAGGATCACGAGGTCACACGGCGTCCAGGCCGGCGGCACGAGCGGCACCGTGCGATAGAGCACGACGACGTCGGCGTCGAGCGTCTCCGGCAACAGTCGCCGCGCACCCTCGGCTCCGGCGAACAGCACGCGGCCCGGAGCGGCGGGCATCGCGGCGAGGAGGCCTTCCTGGGTGGACGGTGACGCGACGACGTCCGCGCCTCCGAACGCGCTCGCAGTCGCAGGGCCGATCGCGGCGACACGTCTCGGGACGCCGCGCATCCGGCGGCGGAGCTCCAGCGCGCCGGTCGCGCTCGTGAGGACGAGCCAGTCGTAGTCGCCGACCTCGATCGGTGCGTCACCGACGCGCTCTATGGCGACGAGCGGGACGTGGATCGCGTCGTGCCCCGCCGACCGCAGCGCGTCGAGGAGCTCGCCCTCGCGACCGGCCGGCCGGGTGACGACGACTCGTGCCACGCGTCAGCACCCGCGGCGCGGTGTCGCTCGCCCGCCCGACGCGCGGGGAGGGACGGTGCGCCGGCACGTGCCTCCGTCAGCCGGCCTGCCGGGCGTCTCGATCGTCGCAATCGTCGCACCTCTTCTCCCCGTCCCTAGCCCCCACCCACCCACGGGGACACGGACGGTAGGGGCGAGCGCGTGACGTGTCTGGGCCGACTCTGTGCCGATTGTGCAACGACGCTCGAGGGAGCTCCGGCTCGCGCGGAAGCCCGGCGCTCGTCCGCGCCGGACCCGCGGCCGACCCCGGTCGCGCGACGAGGTGCGATCGCAGGACACGTCGCAGCTCCCCCTCACCGGGCCAGCGCCGCCAGCTCGCGGCCGAGCATCTCCGGGTCGCTGCCCTCCAGGCGCTCCAGCCAGCTTCCGTCCTCGGCCGCCACGAGGCCGGTCAGCACCGTCCCGTCGTGGTGCGCGGCGACGGGCGCGAGGCAGCCGCCTCCGACGGTCGCGACGCAGCGCCGCTCCGCCTCGACGCGACGGCGCGTCTCCGGGTCGTCGGCCGCCGCGACGAGGTGCTCGTCTCCGGCCCGCACCTGGAGCGCGAGCGCTCCCTGCCCTGCCTCCGGGAGCATCTCGGCGGCGTCGAGCCTCCTGCCGATCTCGCTGCCGAGGCCCAGGCGGTCGAGGCCGCACGCGGCGAGCACCACGGCGTCGAGGCCGCGCTCGCCCCGCTTGCGGAGCCGCGTATCGATGTTGCCGCGGAGCGGCTCGACGGACAGCGTCGGCTCGAGTGCGAGGAGCTGCGCCCTGCGTCGTGCCGACGCGGTTCCGATCCGCATGCCGGGACGAATCTCCGACGCACCGCACAGCGCGTCGCGCGGGTCCTCCCTCGCGGGGTATGCGCCGACCGCGAGCCCCGTGGCGTCGGTCGAGGTCATGTCCTTGGCCGAGTGCACGGCGACGTCGATGCGACCCTCGAGGAGCGCCTCTTCCAGTTCCTTGACGAAGACGCCGCGGCTTCCGATCTCGCCGAACGGCCGCGTCCGGTCGCGGTCGCCTGCGGTCGTGATCGGGACCAGCGCGATCTCGATACCCGGCCGGCGCAGCGCATCGGCCGCGCGCTCGGCCTGGGTCAGCGCGAGCCTGCTACCGCGCGAGCCGACGCGAAGCAGCACAGTTGCGGCGGGTGGTGTGCGTCGCCGGGATGCCGCACGCCCTCGACCCGCGCGGCCGAATGCGGACGAAGGCCGTGGGCACGACGAGCGGCAACGGCCGAGCGTGAGCGACAGCCTGGCGCGTCATACCTCGTCCTCTTCCGGGAGCCCGAACAGGTGGCGCACGACGTCAGCATAGACCAGCCCGTCAGGCGTGACGGCCGCCTCCTTCATGCGGATCGTCGGCAGGTGCAACAGCTTGTTGACGATCTGAGCGGTGACCGTGTCGACCATCGCACGCTGGCTCTCGGGAAGCTTGCCCTCGACGCGGGCGAGCTCGGTGGAGCGGATCTCCTCGGCGAGCGCGCGCAGCGACGCGATCGCCGGAACGACCGCGAGGGAGGCCTGCCAGGCGCGGAACCGCTCTGCCTCCGCGGCCACGATGCGCTCCGCCTGCACGGCCTCCGCGCGACGGCCCTCGAGCGACGCAGAGACGACCGCCTCGAGGTCGTCCACGTCGTAGACGAAGCATCCATCGACGGACGCGAGCGCGGGGTCGACGTCCCGCGGCACCGCGAGATCGACGAACAGCACCGGACGGCCGCGCCGTGAGCGCAACGCTGACACGAGTTGCTCCCCGGCGAGGACGAACCCCGGCGCGCTCGTGGACGAGACGACGACGTCGGCGTCCATCACTGCCTGTGCCGCGTCGTCGAGCGGGAGCGCACGGGCGTCGAGCTGTCCGGCGAGCCGTTCTGCATGATCGAGCGTGCGGTTGACGACGGCCGTCACGATTGCGCCGCGCGAGCGGAGGTTCCTGGCCGTCAGCTCGCTGGTCCTCCCCGCTCCGACCAACACGACGCGCTTGCCGTCGAGGCCCTCGAAGACCTGCTGCGCGAGGGCGGCCGCCGCTGCCGGGACGGACGCAGGGCTCTCGCCGATCGCCGTCTCGAGACGCGCGCGACGGCCGGCGTGCAGGGCCATGCGGAACGTCCGGTCGAGCAGCGAGCCGGGGGCTCCCGCCTCGTAGGCATCCCGCACCTGGCCGAGGATCTCTCCCTCTCCGGGGACGAGGGAGTCGAGCCCCGCTGCGACGCGGAACAGGTGCAGCGCCGCCGACTCGTCCGACAGCCGGTACGCGACCGGTGCGAGCGCGCCCGCGTCCGCTCCCGCAAGCGCGAGGAGAGCGCGATCCGCGACCTCGCCTGCGTCGCCGTCGCGCGAGGCGACGTAGAGCTCCGTGCGGTTGCAGGTCGACAGAACGACCGCCTCGATCTGACCGTTGCCGCCCCGCGCGAGCTCCTTCGCCAACGACCCTGCGGCCTCGGGATCGATGGCCACGCGCTCACGCAGCTCGATCGACGCCGTGTGATGCGAGACGCCTGCGAGCGCGATCTTCACGACGCGAAGTGGGTCAGGGGAAGGACGACGCCGACGAGCGTGAACCCGACGACGAGTGACCACGCGAGCCGGCGGCCCTGGAGCCCGATCTCGCGTCGCAGGACGAGGGCGGTCGCGTAGAGAGCCCACAGCACCACTGTCACCGTCATCGCGACGTCGATCTCGCCGGCCTCGAGCCGGGTGAGACCCACCACGATGCCCGCGCTGAGCAGCGCCAGGCCGACGAGCGCAACCCGCGCCGCGAGCCGGTCGAGCGCCTCGAGCGGCGGCAGGCGAAGGCGTAGCAGGCGCGCATCTCGGCGCTTGAGCCGCCGCTCCTCGAAGAGGTAAAGGGCTGCGACGGCGGCGGCGACGGTGAAGCTCGCGAACGCGGCGAGCATCAGGCCCACGTGCGCGTCGAGCGTCCATCCGGCCCCATCCACGTCGTGGACGCCGGTGCCGCCGCCGAACCACGCGAGCACGAGGAGCGCGGCCGCAACGGGCATCACCCCGAGCCCCAGCAGCCGATAGCGAGGGTTGCTGCCCCAGGCGAGGTACCCGGTGACGACGAGCCAGCAGAGGAGGTTCAGCGCGCCGGCCCATGTGGCCCACGGGAAGCCGTCGGACGTCGCCGCCTGCACGGCGAGCAGCGCCGTCTGCGCCAGCCAGCCGATCCGAACGCCCCAGATGCCGAGTCGGCCGTATCTGCCCGCACCCCGCAGGCCTCCGGCGTAGGCGAACGCGGCCTCGCTGTAGCCGAGCAGCGCGGGCCAGACGAGCAGCTCAGCCATCGCCCTGTTCGGCCGACGTGCGTGCGCGTGCGAGCCGGGCGAGCTCTCCCGTCTCGCGCTCCAGTCGCGAGAGCTTCGTCGCGATGATCGCCGCCCATACGAGGACGAAGACGAGGAAGACGCCGTAGGCGGCGGCGACGTACTTCTCGCCCGCGCTCACCGCGCCAGCGCCTCTCGGAGGTCCCGCAGGTTCACATCGGTTCGCTTGCCGGCGAGCTCGGTTCGGTACATGACGTACGCGAGCAGCGTGATCGCCGCCCACGAGGTGCAGAAGGCCGCGAACATCGAGCCGGTCATCTGCGGCCCGTCCCGGGTGAACACCGTTGGATGGATGAAGTCGCTCGCGAGCCGGATCGCGAAGAAGCTCACCGGGATCAGCGCGACGCCGAAGAGCGCGTACACGGCGGAGATGCGCTCCCGCTGCGGTCCGGGTTCGATCGAGAAGCGGAGCATGAAGTACGCGCAGTAGAAGAGGAACAGCACGAGGAACAGGACGAGCTGGTTGGAGCTCCACGTCCACCACACGCCCCAGGACGCCTTCGCCCAGATCGAGCCGGTCACGAGGGTGAGCGCGCCGAAGATCGTGCCCTGATGGATTCCGGTGTAGCTCTCCAGGTCGTAGCGCTCCCCCCGGGTGAGCAGCAGCCGGAGAGCCTTCCACGCGCCGAGCCCGAAGCACGCGTACGCCGTGAGCGCGATCGGCACGTGGACGTAGAAGATCTTCTGCGACAGGCCCTGGTCGACGTCCTCGGGAGCCACGAAGAACGTCATCAGGACCGACGCCGCGGCGAGCGCGACCGCGAACGCTGCGAGGGCTGACAGAGAGGGTCTCGTGATGCTCATTCGGTGACGACGTACTCGAACGCCGCCCACGAAAGTATCGCGAACACGGCGTCATAGAGGCCGAGGAACGCGAGATACGCCCCCGGCTCCGGCGAGATGCTCGAGCCGACACCGCCGACGACGAGCGGGATCGCGAGGGGCAAGAACAGCAGCGGTAGCAACACCTCCCGGCCTCGTGCGGCGGCCGCCATCGCCGAGACGAGCGAGCCGACTGCGCAGATCCCGACCGACGCGAGCAGCACCCCGAGGAGCGCCGGCCCGTCCAGCGGCGCGAAGAAGAGCGCGAACGCCGGCAGCGCCACGATCTCGGCCGCCAGGAGAAACGCGAGCGTCGCGAGCGCCTTGCCGAGCCAGATGGCGCTGCGGTCGGAGGTGGCGAGCACGAGCCCGTCGAGCGCGCCCGCCTCGCTCTCGGGTGCCCACGCACGACCGAGGCCGAGCAACGCCGTGAAGACGAGCGCGACCCAGAGCAGGCCGTACGCCGCGTCCTCGCTCGCTCCGCTCGGAAGCGCAAAATGGAAGACGACGAGGGTCGCCACGACGAAGAGCGCCATCGCCGGGAGCGTGTCCCGCGCGCGGAGCTCGAGCCGAAGATCCTTCCGGGCGAGCGCGGCGACGTCGCCGAGATAGGCGGTCATGCGTGCCCCAGCACGATGCTGCCCGTCGCGAGCGCCGCGACACGCGTCGGATCATGGGTCGCGACGACGAGCGTCTTGCCGGCGGCCGCAAGGGCGCCGAGCTCCGCGTCGAGCAGTGCGAGCCCGTCGTCGTCGAGCGACGCGTGCGGCTCGTCGAGCACGACGAGGTCGGGCTCGTGGAGCAGGGCCCGGCAGAGCGCGAGACGCTGCGTCATGCCCCGTGAGTACGAGGAGATGCGCTGACGCCGCGCCTCCCAGAGACCGAAGCGCCCGAGCAGCATGCCGATGCGCTCGCGTCGCTCCGGGACGCCGTAGAGCCGTCCGTAGAGGTCGAGGTTCTCGAGCGCGGTCAGCTCGCGATAGACGAGCGGCTCGTGCCCGAGAAAGCCGACTCTCCTCCGTTCGATGCCGATCTCGAGCAACCCCCGTGACGGCGCGGCGAGCCCGCCGATCAGCCGGAGCAGCGTGGACTTCCCGGCTCCGTTCGGCCCGGTCACGACGAGGGCGCCGCCGGACTCGAGCTCGAAGGAGACGTCACGGAGCACGGTGCGCAGCCCGTAGCGCTTCTCGAGCCCCACCGCGCGGACCACCGCCTCACTCAAGGCCGCCGCACCTTCCGGCCGTTGCCCGGCGCACGTCGCGTAACGTCCCCCAGGGGCACCCCAGGTGCCCTGATGCCACGCTATCGACAACTCTGTGACGCATGTGTGCCGGGATCGTGCCGGAAGTGTGGCGGGCGCGACGACCGTGCCTCCACCGGCACACGAGCCCTCCCTCCCCGACAGACGCGCGTGCCGCCGCACACGGCCGGCGTGATCGCAGGCTCAGACCAGCGTGTCGAGCGCGACGAAGACGCAGAACGTGATCGAGAGGACGCCGTTGATCGTGAAGAACGCGGCGTCGAGCCGTCGCAGGTCGTCGGGCCGCACGATCAGGTGCTCGTAGAGGAGGAGCGCCGCCACGACGACGACACCGAGCCAGTACCAGGTCCCGACGTCGAGGCCGGCGCCCGCCGCGGCGAGCAGCGCGACCGAGCCGGCGTGCATCGCGCGGGCGCCGCGGAACGTGCCGTGCACACCGAATCGCGTGGCCCAGGAATGGAGACCCGAGGCGCGGTCGTGGTCGAGATCGAACAGCGCGTAGAACAGGTCGAAGCCGGCGACCCAGAGACAGACCGCGCCCCCGAGAGCCCACGCCTGCCACGGAAGCTCACCCGTGATCGCGACCCAGGCGCCGACGGGCGCCAGGCCGAGGCAGGCACCGAGCCAGAGGTGGCAGAGCCACGTGACACGCTTCAGGTACGGGTAGACGACGAACATCACGACCGGGATCGGACACAGCCAGCGGACGATCGGCTCCAGCTGGAGCACCGCGCCGAGGTAGACGAGGAGCGCGAGCACGCAGAGCGCGCCGACCTGCACGCGCGTGAGCGCGCCGGCCGGAAGCTCCCGCATCGCGGTGCGCGGGTTCCTGGCGTCGATCTCCGCATCGACGAGGCGGTTCAGCCCCATCGCGAGTGTGCGGGCGCCGACCATCGCGACCGTCACCCAGGCCAGCGGCCCGATCCCCGGCCACCCGTCGACGGAGAGCAGCGCGCCGACGTACGCGAAGGGAAGCGCGAAGACCGTGTGCTCGAGCCGGACGAGACGCGCGAGCCGGACGGGGAGCGGCGACGCCAGCGCGCTCACACAGGCTCTTTGGTCTTCGAGACGAGCTCGACGCCCTCGATCCGCATCGCCTTGTCCACCGCCTTCGCCATGTCGTAGACGGTGAGCGCCGCCACGGCGACCGCCGTGAGCGCCTCCATCTCGACACCGGTCTGCGCCGTGGTCTCCGCCGCGGCCTCGATCGCCACGCCGTCCCCGTCGACCGTGAGGTCGACCTCGACCACGGTCAGTGGCAGCGGATGGCAGAGCGGGATCAGCTCACCCGTCCGCTTCGCCGCCTGGATCCCCGCGATGCGCGCGACGGTGAGGGCGTCGCCCTTCGGCAGCGATCGAAGCCGCGCCGCGGTCGATGCGTCCATCACGACCCTGCCGCGGGCCACGGCGCGCCGTCGCGACAGGGGCTTGCCTCCGACGTCGACCATCCGGACATCACCGGTCGCCTCGTCGACGTGCGAGAGCTCGCTCACCGGAGCGTCTTCCGTGCGAGATGGACGAGTCCCCGGCGGTGGTCGACGGCGGCGCGGACGCGCGATCCGGCACCGTCCGCGTACAGCGCACCGAGGAGCCCCCGCAACCCGTCGACCGCGCGGTCGCCGTACGGGTACCACCAGCCCGGGGTCAGCCGGCCGCGGTCGGCGTCGACGAGCTTGACGTGCGACAGCGCATAGAGCCCGTGCCGCGAGCCGGTGCGTCCGAGGCCGGAGCCGCGCCTCCCGCCCCAGGGCGTCTGCGAGGCGCCGAACGAGTACGCGTGGTCGTTGTGCCACACGCAGCCGGTCTCGAGTCGATCCGCGATCGCGCGCGCACGGGCCCTGTCGCCGCTCCACACGCTGGCGCCGAGACCGAACGGCGAGTCGTTCGCCCAGCGCACCATCGCCTCGTCGGTGTCCAGTTGGACAACGATCGCTGCCGGGCCGAAGAGCTCCTCGCCGGCCAGCCGCGCGTCGCGCGGCTCGCCCAGGAGCAGTGTCGGCTCGGAGAACCAGCCGGGAAGGTCGGTGTTGGGCCGGCCGCCGCCGGTCGCGACCTGCGCTCCGTGCTCGACCGCGTCCGCGACGAGGCCCTCGAACCGCGCGCGCTGCTCCTCGCTGACGAGCGGCCCGAGCTCGACACCGGCATCGGCGCCGCGGCCGATCCGCAACTCGCTCGCCCGCGCCGTGAGGCGCTCGACGAACGTGTCGTGGAGGCCCGGCGGGACGGCGATCCGCTCGATGCCCGCGCATGCCTGACCGCAGTTCGTGTAGACGCCCCAGAGCGCACCCTCGACGGCACGGTCGAGGTCGGCGTCGTCGAGCACCAGCATCGCGTCCTTCCCACCGAGCTCCAGGACGACAGGACAGAGCCGCTCCGCCGCCGCCTGCGCGACCGCGCGACCGACCTCGACGGAGCCGGTGAACACCACGCCGGCGATGCCGCGATGCCGCACGAGTGCCTCGCCGACGTCGCCCGCTCCCTGAACGACCCGCACGAGGCCCGGAGGCGCGTCGGCGCGGCGGAAGAGCTCCTCGACCCAGGCGCCCGAGAGCGGCGTCAGCTCGGACGGCTTGACGATCGCCGCGTTCCCGGCGGCGACCGCCGCAGCCACCTGGCGAAGCGGGATCGCGAGCGGGAAGTTCCAGGGTGTCACGATCCCGACCACGCCGAGCGGCTCGTAGCGGAGCCAGCCACGCTTCTGTCGGAGGACGAGCTGCGGGAACCGGAGCCGCTCGTCGCGAAGGACGGAGCCGAGGTTCTCCGCATGCCAGCGCAGCGCGTCGGCGGAGACGACGAGCTCGTGCGCGTACGCCTCGGCGAGCGGCTTTCCCGACTCCGCCGAGATCGTCATCGCGATGGAGTCGGCGTCCTCGACGAGCGCGTGGACGACGCGTTCCAGCAGTCTGCGGCGGTCGTGGAGCGGCTCGCGCGCAAACGCGGCCTGCGCCAGGCGGGCCTCCGCGACGACCTCGGCGAGCTCCTCCGGCGGTGTGACGGGAACGCGACCGAGCGGCTCGAGGGTCGCCGGGTCGATCGAGACGAGCTCGCGGCTCGCGACGTCCGGGCCCGCGCTCACGGTCGCATCGTAGCCCCGGCACCTTGTCGTGGGGCGCGCGCGTCGAGCTCGCGGAGCTCGCGGTCGGCCCACGCATCCATGTCGTGCTTCCGGACCTGGCGCCGGATGCCGTCGAGCCACGACCGGCGCTCGGCCTCGGGAATGCCGATCGCGCGCTCGAGCGCAGCGGCCTGGCCCTCGACGTCCAGAGGATCGACCGGGACGACCCACTCGGCGAGCTCCTCGAAGGCGCCTGCTCCGCGCGAGAGGACGAGCACGCCGTCGCGGTCGTTGACGAGCGGCGCCTCCTTCGCGACGAGGTTGAGGCCGTCCATCACGGGATTGACCAGCAGCACGTCGTACTCGAGATAGGCCGCGATGGAGGCGAGGAAGTCGTCGCGCACGACCAGCGAGACCGGCGTCCAATCGGGCCTCGCGAACCGCTCGTTGACCTCGTCGGCGGCGCGCTCGATCGCGGCGCGGTAGTCCACGTACTCGGGAATCTCCTCCCGCGAGGGGTCGAGTAGCGCGAGCAACCCGACCCGGCCGTGGAGCGCGGGTGCACGCTCGAGCAGGCGCCCGAACGCCTCGAAGCCCCGCACCGCGTTCTTCGAGGGGTCGGCGCGGTCGACGCGGAGCACCAGGATCTCGGGGCGCCCGGCTGTGAGCGCGTCCCGCCGCTGGCGGACACCGTCGCCGGCGGCGAGGGCATCGAACTCCTCGGCGTCGACGGCGATGGGATTCGCATGTGAGAGGCGCTCGGCGTCCGCACCGCGACCGAGCAGCGTGCCGCAGCAGTCGACGAAGGCGGAGCGCCAGTGCTCCGTGTGGAAGCCGACGCTGTCGCATGCGAGCAGCCCCTCGTGGATCGCATCGCCGATGTCGCGTGGGAGCACCGCCCACGCGTCCGGGGCCACCCACGGGATGTGCGTGAAGTGCGCGATGCGCGCCTCGGGCCGCGCTGCACGGACGAGGGCCGGGACGAGGTAGAGGTGGTAGTCCTGGACGAAGACCGGCGCGTCCGGAAGACGGTCGAGCTCCTCGACGACGGCCGCCGCAAGCGTCCGGTTTGCCTCGACGTAGCCCTCGCGCCAGGCCGGGCCGAGGTCGGCCCCGGGATCCTGCTTCAGATCCCACAGACCGTGCTGGACGAACCACAGCACGGGGTTGGCGATCACGCCGTAGAAGCGCCGGTACACCTCGGCGTCGTGCGCCACCAGGCGCAGCGAGAACGCGGAGCCCGACGCAGACTCCTCCGTTCGGCGTCCGGATTCTGCGATCTCGCGCTCGACCTCGCCCATCGCGCTCGCGACCCACGTCACGTCGTTCCCGTCGACCAGCGCGCGCAGGGCGGTGACGAGACCGCCCGCGCCGCGGGACGCCTCGACGGCACCGGCCGAGCCGCGCCGGAAGCCGACCGGCCCGCGGTTCGAGACGATGATCAGCGGCCCGCCGCGGGCCATCACCCCGACGCGGGCCGGTTGCCGAGCGTGACGGGGATCGAGATGCGCCGCTTTCCGCGCAGCACGGTGAACGTGACCGTCTGGCCCGGCTCGAGGGTCGTCGTCACGAGCCTCGACACGTCGTCGGCGTTGTCCACCTTCGTACCGCCGATCGCGACGATCAGGTCGCCGCCGAGGGTGACGTCGAGGCCGTTGAAGGCCTCGGTGCGGGAGCCGCCGTGAAGACCGGCGAGGGCCGCCGGCGAGCCGTCCTCGACGCGCGTCACGAGCGCTCCGCGGTCGGCCCCGAGCCCGAACTCCTGCGCGATCCCGGGCGTCACGTCCTGCGTCGAGACGCCGATGTACGCGTACCGGACCTTGCCCGCGCGCAGCAGTTGGTCCAGCGAGCGGCGCGCGAGGTCGATCGGGATCGCGAAGCCGACGCCCTCGTTCGTGCCGGACGTGCTCTCGATCTGCGCGTTGATGCCGATCACGCGTCCGTCGGCGTCGAAGAGCGGGCCGCCGGAGTTGCCGCGATTGATCTGCGCGTCGGTCTGGATCGCGTTCGAGACGGCGAACCCGCCCGCCGCGAGGGAGTCGATCGAGCGCCCCGTCGCCGAGACCACGCCGACGGTCAGCGAGCTCTGCTTGCCGAAGGGGCTTCCGATCGCGGCGACCGGCTCGCCGACGACGACCTTCGCGGAGTCCCCGAGCGGCACGGGCTCCAGGCGGTGGTCGGCGGGCCTGACGCGGATCACTCCGACGTCGCTGAAGAGGTCCCATCCGACCACGCGGCCGCCGATCCTCTCGCCGTCAGCGAACTCGATGTACACCGCCTGGGCACCCTGGACGTTCGTCCGCGCCTCCGCGGCGTTCGTGATGACGTGCGCGTTCGTGAGGATCACGCCGTCGCGGTCGACGACGAAGCCCGAGCCCTGCGCCGTGCCGTCGATTCCCAGATTCGCGTAGATGGTGACGACACCTGGCGCCCGGGCGGCGTAGACCGCCTCCGGGTCGAATGCCGTGCCGGGTAGGCGCGGCGGAAGCGGCGTGGTGGTGCTCGACGGCGCAGAAGCGGCGCTCGTCTCGACGATCGTCGTCGTGCTCCCGCCGACGCCGACGACCGACCCGGCGAGAAGCGCCACCCCGGCGCCGATCGCGGCGGCGACGACGGCGAGCCCCACGGCTGCCATGCGACCCATGCGGGCCACCGTAGCAACGGCCGTCGCGTTTCCACGTGGAAACGGCGACGGCGGCTCAGGCCGTTTTCACGTGGAAACGGCGAGCTCGATCGCCTGCACCGCCGCCGCCGGCAACGAGAGCGTGAACGTCGTCTGCTCCGTCGTTCCGCTGAGCTCCACGGTGCCTCCCATCCGCTCGGCAAGCTGGCGTGCGATCGCGAGGCCGAGACCGCTGCCCGAGGCATGCGGGCCTTCGACGCGGTAGAAGCGGTCGAAGATCCGCTCCGCGTGCTCGCGGGGAATCCCCGGCCCGTCGTCGGCAACGGCGAGCTCCGCCCGACCGGCGCGCAGGGCGGTCGTGAGGACGATCTCCGTGCCCGGCGGCGTGTGGGTGAGCGCGTTGACGGCGAGCGAGCGGCCGATCTGCAGGACGCGCTCCTCGTCCGCGAGCGCCCACGCGCGTTCGTCGGTCTCCAGCACGAGTCGGTGACCCGTCGACTCGGCGAGCGGGGTCAGCTCGTCGGCGAGCACCCGCGCGGCGTCGGCGAGCACGACCTCCTCCTGCTCGACGCGGAGCCGCCCGGCGTCCATCCGCGACAGGTCCAGCAGGTCGGCCGCAAGCTTCGTCAAGCGGTCGACCTGCTCTCGCGTGGTCGCGAGGAACCCCGCGCGTGTCTCCTCGTCGAGGTCCTCGTCGGCCATCAGCTCGAGGAACCCGGCGAGCGAGAAGAGCGGGGTGCGGAGCTCGTGCGACGCATTCGCGACGAACTCCTTCCGCGCCATGTCGAGCTGCGCGAGCTGGACGCGCATCCGCTCGAAGGCGGCCGCGAGCTCGCCGAGCTCGTCGTCGCCGAGATCGACCACGGGCTCGTCGAACTCGCCCTCCGCGATCCGGTTGGCGGCACGCTCGAGGCGCCGGATGCGGCGCGCGTGGAGCGTCGCCGCGGCGCTCCCGAGGATCGCCGCGATCGCGACCGCGACGCCCGTCGCGTACAGCAGCCGCCGCTTCACGACGCGCACCGTCGCGAGCTGGTCCTCGATCGGCGTGGAGAGGAGCAGCACGTTGCCGGAGACGAGCGGAACGGCGACCTCGGCATACGGCTTGTCGCGGCGCTCGACACGTCCGCGGGCGATGCGCGAGTCCTGGGCGGACTGGAGGCCGACCGAGTCGTCGCTGATGGAGCCCGCGCTGGCGGCCGAGTCCGCGAGCGCCCGGATCGACAGGGGCTCCGGACCGAAGACCTGGTAGACGACGACGCGCGCGTTGGACAGGAGCGACGCCGTGTCGGCGAAGCTGTCGATGGCCAGCGGGTCGCTGAAGTCGCCGCGCGCGTCGGCCCGCGTGTACGAGTACGCGGTCGCCTCCGCGTCGCGCTGCAGCTCGTCGAGGCGCTCCGCCACGAGCCTGCGCTCGAGCGACGGCACGACCATCAGGTACGCCCCGCCGAGCGCGCCGCCCACGATCAGGAGCAGCGCGACCGCCAGCGTCGTGCGGATTCCGCCCGGGAGGCTCATCCCGCCGTCGCGACGCCGTCGCGAAACCGGTACCCGGCGCCGCGCACGGTGAGGATCAGCTCGGGCTCGCGAGCGTCGCGCTCGATCTTCTCGCGCAGGTGCCGCACGTGCACGTCGATCGTCCGCGGCTCGCGGTAGTCCGCGCTTCCCCGAATGCGCTCGAGCAGCTGCCTCCGGCTGAAGACGATGCCGGGGTCGCTCGCCAGGAGCGCGAGGAGCTCGAACTCGACGAAGGTCAGCTGGATCGGCTCGCCGCGTACCTCCACCGTGCGGCGCGGGAGGTCGATCACGACGTCGCCGCGGTGGACGACCTCGTCGCGACGGCTCGCATGGTGCGGTGTCGCGGCACGGCGCAGAAGCGCACGCACGCGGCTGCGGAACTCCCGGATCGAGAAGGGCTTCGTGATGTAGTCGTCGGCACCGAGCTCGAGCCCGAGCACCTTGTCGAGCTCGTCGTCGCGGGCGGTGAGCATGATGATCGGCACCGTGCTCTCCGAGCGAAGGCGCCGGCAGACCTCGAGCCCGTCGACTTTTGGCAGCATGATGTCGAGGACGACGAGATCGACGGTCTCCTCGCCGAAGCGACGCAGCGCCTCGTCGCCGTCGCGCGCCTGGACGACCCGGTACCCGTCCCGCTCGAGCGGGTAGGTGAGAAGCGACTGGATCGCGTCCTCGTCGTCGACGAGCAGGATGGTCGAGGACGGCTCGGGCATTGTGGTTGACGCGCCCCCAACGCGGACGTGCGGGCCTGCTCGGCCCTACTATAGCCCCCTGCATGGAGCCCGCCCGCCTCGGGACGAGCAAGCGGAGGCCGCGGCGCGGCTCGATCGAACGGCCCGTCGACCTCCGGCTCGCCCGCAATCTCGCGGCCTTCCTGGCGCTGCCGTTGCTGCTCGTCGTGTTCACGATGGCGCGGACGGGGCCGCTACCCGCCCCCGACCTCCCGCCGGCGTTCGACGGCGCGACCGCGGCAGCGCTGACGGTCGAGTTGGCCGGCGACAACGCGAACCGCGTTCCCGGGTCGCCGGGGGCGGCCACTGCGGCGCAGTGGTACCGCGACAAGCTCGCGCTCTACGGGCTCGCCGTCCGCGAGGACGCCTGGCGCGAGGACGTCGCGGGACTCGGTCGCGTCGAGCTCCGGAACCTGGTGACCGTCGTCCCCGGGACGCTCGACGAGACGATCGTCTTCGTTGCGCATAGAGACAACAACGGCCTGAGCGCGGGCGCCAACTCGGACGCGAGCGGAACCGCAGCCCTCGTCGAGCTGGCGCGCGCCTACGCGACGGCGGGGACGACCGAATCCGCGCGCACGCCGCTGCACACGCTCGTCTTCCTCTCGGCGGACGGCGGTGCGTACGGATCGCTCGGCGTCGCGCGGTTCACCCAACACTCGCCGCTCGCCCGCCGGGCTGTCGCGCTCGTCTCGCTCGACGGGATAGCCGGCAGCGCCGAGCCCCGGCTCGAGCTCGGTGGACTCGCCGCGCATTCTCCGCCGCCGGCGCTCGTCCGCACTGCTGACGCGCGCGTGGCCGTCGAGAGCGGGAACGCGCCTGCGCACCCGGGCCTGCTCGACCAGGTCGTCTCACTCGGGCTTCCCTTCGGCTTCGGCGCGCAGGCACCCGCGCTCGGAGGCGGGATCCCCGCCGTGCGGATCACGACGGCACCCGACGGCGGCACGCCCCCCGGCGGCGACGAGATCGCCGGGCTCGACCGCACGCGACTCACGCAGCTGGGCCGAGCGTCGGAGACGCTGCTCACCTCGCTCGATGCGGCGGTGGAGCTGCCGACGACGACCGGCGGCGCGATCTACCTCGGGGAGCGCGCCGTCCGCGGCTGGGCGTTCGCGCTGCTGCTCCTGGTCGCGGTCGTCCCCTTCGGCGGAGCGGCGCTCGACCTCCTCTCCCGCTGCCGCCGGCGGCGTCTCGCGCTCGCGCCCGCCGGGCGTGCGTTGCGCCGGCGGTTCGGGCTCTGGCTCGTCTTCCTCGTGCTGCTCGGCGTCGCGGCTCTCGCAGGCGCGCTTCCGGTCTCGCCGCAGCTCCCGCCGCCGCCCGACCAACCGCCCGTCGACCGCTGGCCGGTCGGGGCGATCGCGCTGGGCCTGAGCGCGGCGGCGCTCGTCTGGCTGCGGGCCCGGGCGCGGCTCATCCCGCGGGCTCGCGCGCGGCCCGAGGAGGATCTCGCCGCGTACGCGGTCGCGTTCGTCGCGCTCCTCGCGATCGCCGCCTGGACGGCGCTCGTCTCCCCGTACACCCTCGTCTTCCTGCTGCCGTCGCTCTACGCATGGCTCGCGCTTCCGCAGCTCCGGCGCGGCCCCGGCTGGCTCACGGACGTGACCTTCGGGATCGGCCTCACCGGGCCGGTGCTCGCGGTCGTGGTCCTCGCGAAGCAGCTCGACCTCGGGCTACGCGCGCCGCTCTACGCGGCGTCGCTCCTCACGACCGGCGTCGTCCCCTGGGGCGCCACGCTCGCACTCGCGGCATGGGCGGCCGTCGCGAGCTTCGTCGGCGCGATCGCCGCCGGCCGCTACGCCGCGCCGAGCGGCAGGTAGCGGACCGACGAGCCCGCGGCGAGCTCGCCGTCGCCGCGCGGAACGTGGACGATCGCGTCGGCGGCCGCGGCGCGCACGATCATGTGCGAGTCCTGCCCCTCGATCGGCTGGAGCACCGCACCCCTTTCGGACACCTCCAGGCGCGCCCGCTGGAAATCGTCGCGGTGCGGGTTCCGGCGGGCGGACGCGCCCAGGACGCCCAGTCGGAACTGCGGCGCCGGGTCGAGCGCCCCCTGCAGAGCGCGCAACGCCGGCACGACGAAGAGCAGCGCGCCCACGAGCGACGATACGGGGTTCCCGGGCAGCCCGAAGACGAGGGTGCGGCCACGGGTGGCGAACGAGATCGGCTTGCCGGGGCGCATCGCGACGCGCCAGAAGACCTCCTCCGCACCGAGATCCGCGAGCGTGCGGCGGACGAGATCGTGCGGGCCGACCGACACGCCGCCGGAGGTGACGAGGACGTCCGCCTCGAGACCGCGCTCGAGCGCGGTGCGGTGGACGGCCGCATCGTCCGAGGCGGTCTCGTGGGGCGCGACCTCGGCGCCCGCGGAACGGAACACGGCCGCCAGCATCACGCCGTTCGACTCGTAGATCTCGCCGTCGCCGAGCTGCTCGCCGGGCGAGCGGAGCTCGGTGCCCGTGGCGACGACGGCGACCCGGGGTCGCGCACCGCAGACCGGCTGGGCGACGCCCGCGGCTGCGAGCGCCGCGATGCGAGAGGGCGAGAGCGTCGTGCCCGCCTGGACGACACGGTCGCCGGCCCGGACGTCGCCGCCGAGGGGTCGCACGTTCGCGCCCGGCTCGGCCGCGGCAGGCACCTGCACGGCGCCGTCGCGTTCGGTGACGAGCTCGACCGGCACGACGGCGTCCGCTCCCTCCGGCACGACACCGCCGGTCGCGATCCCCATCGCCTCACCGGCGCCGAGTGGTCGGGGGGCCGGCTTCCCCGCGGCCACGTGCGCGACGATCGGGAGCGTCCCGGGCGTGTCGGCCGCCCGGAGAGCGAACCCGTCCATCGCCGAGCTGGGGAAGCGGGGCAGGTCGACGGCAGCCCGCGCGTCCTCCGCGAGCACGCGCCACGCGGCCTCCGCGATCGCGACCGGCTCGCCCGGGAGCGGCTGCGCGCGCGAGAGGACGTGCGCGAGCGCGTCCTCGACGGAGACGGGATCGGCCACGGCGCTGACGGTACACACGGGGTACGCTCGGGCGCGTGATCTCTGTCGTCGTCCCCGTCCGTGACGAGGAGCTCACCGTCGAGCGGCTCTACGACGAGCTCTCCCACGCGCTTTCCGAGCGCGGAGAGCCGTGGGAGGTGGTGTTCGTCGACGACGGCTCGCGCGACGGAACGCACGCTGCGCTCGTCCGGCTCCACGCGAGCGCGCCGAACATCCGGGTCGTGCGGCTCCGCCGCAACGTCGGCAAGGCGGCCGCGCTCGACGCGGGGTTCCGCGAGGTCGAGGGCGACGTCGTCGTCACGATCGACGGCGACCTGCAGGACGACCCCGCCGAGATTCCCCGGCTGCTCGCGAAGCTCGACGAGGGGTACGACCTCGTGACGGGGTGGAAGACGCACCGCAACGACCCGTTCGCCCGGCGCGTGCTCTCGCGGATCTTCAACACGGTGACCGGCTGGCTCTCCGGCGTCCGCCTGCACGACATGAACTGCGGGCTGAAGGCATTCCGGGTGGACGTCGCCCGCGAGCTCGACCTCTACGGCGAGCTTCACCGCTTCATCCCCGTCCTCGCGCACGACCTCGGCTTCCGAGTCACCGAGCTCGGGGTCAACCACCGGCCGCGGGAGCACGGTCGGAGCCGCTACGGCATGGAGCGGTACGCGCGCGGGTTCCTCGACCTGCTGACCGTCACCTTCATGAGCCGCTACCGCCACCGCCCGCTCCACCTCTTCGGCGGCCTCGGGCTGCTGCTCGGCACGATCGGAACCGGGATCCTCGTCTACCTGACGATCGAGAAGATCGCCGGTGAGCCGATCGGCAAGCGGCCGCTGCTCCTGCTGGGCGTGCTCCTCGTCGTGGTCGGGATCCAGTTCCTCTCGCTCGGCCTGCTCTCCGAGCTGCTCACGAGCCAGCACCGCGAGCGGCTGCGCGCGCTCGACGACCGGCGGTCGCGACTCGTGGACGAGATCCTGCGGTAGCGGGTGAAGGCGCTCTACTTCGGGACGTACGACCGCTCGTCCCCCCGCAACACGCAGGTCGTCTCGTGCCTGCGGCGCGCGGGGGTGACGGTGGTGGAGCGCCACCGGGAGGTCTGGGGGCGCCACAACTGGTCGCTCGGTCTCGGGCAGCTCGCGCGGATGGCCCGCGCCGAGAGCTCGCTCGCGCGGCGAAGGGACGACGACGCCGACGTCGTCGTGGTCGGCTACCCCGGGCACTTCGACATGCCCGCCGCGAAGCGGACGGCGCGTGGCCGGCCGGTCGTGTTCAACCCCCTGGTCTCCCTCCACGACACGCTCGTCGGCGATCGCGGTCGCTTCCGGCCCCGCTCGCCCGCCGCGGGGATCCTTCGCACGGTGGACAACGGCGCCTTCAGGGGGGCCGACCTCGTCGTCGCCGACACGGAGGCGCACGCCGCGTTCTTCCGCCGGGCCTTCGGGTTGGCGGAGGAGCGGGTCGCGGTCGCGCTCGTGGGCGCCGACGAGCCGCTCTTCCGGCCCGGGTGGCACCCGCCGGAGCCGTTCCACGTCCTCTTCGTCGGGAAGCTGATCCCGCTCCACGGTCTCGAGACGATCCTCGCTGCGGCAGCGCAGGTGCCCGAGGTCAGATTCCGGGTCGTGGGAGACGGCCAGCTCGCCGGGCTGCTCGATCGGCGGCCCACGAATGTCGAGCACGTCCCCTGGATTCCGTACGAGGAGCTGCCGGACGCCTACCGTGCCGCCGGTTGTGCTCTCGGCATCTTCGGGACGGGCGACAAGGGGGCCCGGGTGATCCCGAACAAGGTGTTCCAGGCGCTCGCGTGTGCGCGGCCCGTGGTCACGGCCGACACGCCGGCGGCGCGGGAGCTGCTGACCGATGGTGCGGACGCGATCCTCGTCCCTCCCGGAGACCCTCAGGCGCTCGCCGGGGCGGTGCGACGCCTCGCGGCCGACGACGCACTGGCCGAGCGGGTGGCGCGCGCGGGGCGGGAGACGTTCGAGGCGCACGCCTCGGAGGACGTCCTCGGCGCGCGCTGGCGGTCGCTGCTCGAGCGGGCGGCCGCGAGCCGATGACGCGTCCCGCGCGGCTCGTCGCGGGGGGGTGCGCCGCGTTCGCAGCCGGGCTCGGCGCGCTCGCCGTCCTGCAGCACCGCGCCTTCTGGACCGGCCGCTTCGACGTCGGCAACCTCGTCCAGGCGGTGTGGTCGACCGCGCACGGCGACGTTCTGTCGGTGACAGGGCTCACGGGACGCCAGATCTCCCGGCTCGGCGCCCACTTCGACCCGATCGTCGTCCTCTTCGCTCCCCTCTGGTGGGTCTGGCCCGACGCGTCGATGCTCCTCGTCGCCCAGGCGCTGGCGGTCGCGACGGGCGCGATCCCCCTCTACCTCCTGGCGCGCAGGCATCTCCGCTCCGACTGGGCCGCGGCCGGATTCGGGCTCGCCTACCTTCTCCACCCGGCGACGCAGTGGCTCGTCCTCGACGACTTCCACCCCGTCGCCCTCGCGACGCCTTTGCTGCTCTGGGGGTTCTGGTTCCTGGACTCCGACCGGCTCGTCGCGTTCGCCGTGGTGGCCGGGCTCGCTTGCCTGACGAAGGAGCAGATCGGCCTGGTGGTCGCCGTCATCGGCCTCTGGTACGCGCTGCGACCGGGCAGGCGGCGCGCGGGCCTCGCGATCGCGGTGGCGGGAACGGTCGTCTCCCTCGTTGCGGTGGCGATCGTCGTGCCGCACTTCGCCCCCGGCGGCGGGTCGCCGTTCGAGAGCCGCTACGACGCCGTCGGCGGCTCGCCGGGCGGGATCGCCTCGACGACGCTCACCGACCCCGGCGCGATCGCCGACGCGCTGACGAGCGGTCGTGACCTCGGGTACCTCGCGCGGCTGCTCGTCCCGCTCCTCGGCCTGCCGCTGCTCGCACCGCTCGCGGCGCTGACCGCCGCGCCCGAGCTGCTGCTGAACCTCCTCTCCGGGACGCGGACGCAGACGTCGATCCACTTCCACTACACGGCCGGGGCGCTGCCGGGGTTGTTCGTCGCCGCGGTTCTCGGCGCGGCGCGCCTGCGGCGGCGCTACGCGTGGGCGAACCGGCCGGAGGGGAGGGCCGTCGTCGTCTCGACGTTCCTCGCGGGTGTGCTCCTCGGCCCGCTTCCCGTCTGGCGCGACGTGCCGCTCGGCTCCGACCTCGCGACGCGCGAGCACGTCGTGGGGCATCACGCGCGGGTAGCGGCGAGGGCGGTCGCGGCGATTCCTCCCCGGGCGCCGGTGAGCGCGACGAACACGCTCGGAGCGCACCTGTCCGAGCGGCGGCGCGTGTTCAGCTTCCCGGTGCTGGGCGACGCGACCTGGGTCGCGGTCGACGAGCAACGCCCGAGCTACCGCGACGAGGCGGACGCCCCGGGCCCGTTCGGTCGTGCGTTCGCCGCTCTTCGGGCGAGCGGGCGCTACCGCGTGGTGTTCGACGAGGACGGGATCGTCGTGCTCCGCCTCAATGAGGGATCGTCTGCGGCAGCAGGTATGCCGTGAGGCCGAGCGCCGCGAGCCGCGCGAGCCGGTCGTCGTCCTCCGGTGCCGCGAGGGGCACCGCCCACGCGAGGTACCAGACGGCGAGATAGGGCGTCGTCGCGAGGACGAGGCAGGCGGCGGACCCGAGCCGCGCGCGCCCGGCGAGTGCGTCCCGGGCGAGCCAGGCGAGCCCCGCGGCGAGCAGGGCGAACGCAGTCCCGAGAGCCACCCCGTGCGGGAGGCCGAGCTGCTCGAGGCGCGAGGGGAGGGCATAGCTCGTCCGACGCACCGCGTTCTCGGCGAGTGGGCCGAGCGCGCCGAGCCAGTGGAGGCCGTAGCGCCACGTGGCAACCGCGCCGCCGGCGACGAGGGTCGCGACCAGGACGAGCGCGCCCGTCGAACTCCCGCGGGCGCGCGCTGCGAGCGCCGCCAGCGCGAAGAAGACGAGCGGCACCCACTTGAACAGCGCCGCGAGCGCCCACACGGCGCCGCTCGCCGACGACCGGCGGTGCGCGCCGAGCGCGACGGCCGTCGCAACCAGCGCACCCACGAGCGCGTCGTTGTGGCCACCGCCGCCCGCGTGGATCGCCAGAACGGGGTTCCAGCCGACGAACGCGGCCGCGAGCGCGGGCCGTCGGGAGCTTCGGGAGACGGCGACGGTCGCGAACAGCACGGCGAGCGCGGCGAGGCTCTTGAAGAGCCACGCGGCCGCATCGGCGGACGAGCCCGCGATCCGCGCGACCGGCTCGGAGACGAGCGTGAACGCAGGGCCGTACACGCTGGTCGTGTCGCGCCAGTCGGCGCCGAGATAGGGGGCGGCCGGGCTCTCGGGAAAGGCCGACGGCGGGTCGACGTACGGGTTTCCGCCGCCCTCCGCCGCGATCCAGCCGTAGCCCCAGTACGTCCAGGCGTCCGTCGAGAGCAGGAGCGGCGCCGCGAGCGGAACGAGCTGCACGCCGGCCGCGACGAGGATCGCGGCGCGGAGCGCGAGCGAACGGCGTCGCAGGAGAACGAGGCCGGCGAGGTACGCGACGAACGCTGCGGCGACCAGGGCGAGGAAGAGCCGGGCGGTCCCCTGCTCGGCGAGACCGCCCTCCCGCGGAACGAGCGGCGAGCCGTCGCGCCACGCCGTGGCCGACGCGATCCCGACGAGACAGGCCGTGACGACGCCCGCGGCGAGCGGCGCCGACCTGGAGGTCACGGCTCGGGAGGGCGGCCGCCGTTGGCGGAGGCGCCTCCGTGACCGGAGCTCGTGCTCGCGGCGGCCGGCGACGGCGCGGCGTCCTGCGCCGGCGTCGCCGAAACCTTCGGCGACGTGTCCTTCGGCGGCGGAGGCGTCGTCGTCTCCTCCTGGGTGGTCGTCGGCGCGCTCGGAGGAGCCACGTAGTACGGGTCGTACGAGAGCGCCGACGGCCCTCGGTGCCACTGCTGGAACACCACCGGCTGGGCGGGCTCCGGGAACTCGCGGGCCGGAAGCCCGGCCAGCGCGGGATCCATGAACCGGCGCCAGATCTGCGCCGGGAACGACCCGCCCGAGACGGAGATGCCGTGGACGTTCGTCATCGGCACCTCGCCGCGCGTGTAGCCCATCCAGACAGCGGTCGATAGGCCTGGCGTGAACCCGACGAACCAGGCATCGGCGTGCTTGTCGGTCGTGCCGGTCTTGCCCGCAACGGGCCGGCTGAGCGCCGCGGCGGTTCCCGTCCCGTAGCGAACGTTGTCCTCGAGGATGCGCGTCACGACCGATGCGACGCCGTCGGGAACGACGCGCGTGCGGCGGTGATGCGCGGCCCAGCGGTCGTCCCGCTTGCCGTTCAGGATCACCCTGCGGATCGCGGTGGGCTCGGTGTAGATGCCTCCGGCGGCGAGTGTGGCATAGGCCGACGCCATGTCGAGCGGAGAGACCGCGACCGAGCCGAGCCCCATCGCAGGCGGGAACGCGCCGTTCACCTGCAGCGGCGTGCGAACGCCGAGCCGGCGGGCCATCGAGGCGACCCGTGCCGGGCCGACGTCGAGCGTCAGCTGCGCGTAGACGGAGTTGTCGGAGCGCAGGGTCGCCCGCTCGACGGACGTCCAGCCCGTGTAGCTCGAGTCGTAGGTCCGCACGCACCACCAGCTTCCGTCGTCGCAGTTGCCGTCTGCCCGCGGGCGGTACGTGAACGGTGCGGAGACGTAGTAGGTCGACGACGGGTCCATCCCGCGCTCGACCGCGGCGGCGAGGACGAACGTCTTGAAGGTCGAGCCCGGCTGGCGGCGCGCCTGCGAGAGGAGGTTGAACTGGTTGTTCGCCCGGCCCGGGACGATCGCCGTCATCGCGCGGATCGCGCCGTTCGCGGGGTCGATGGAGACGATCGCCGCGGCGGGATCGGCCTTTCGCGTGAGCGTGTCGGCGATCGCCTTCTGCGCGAGCCGCTGCCAGCGCGGCTCGATCGTCGTGTACACCTTGAGACCGCCCGAGCGGACCGTCTCCGCGCCGTAGGCCTTCACGAGCTGGTCGCGGACGTAGCCGAAGAAGTACGGCTCGCGGATCTGCTCGTAGAGGCGGCCGGGGCGGAGCCCGATCGGCTGCCGGCGCGCCCAGCGGTGTTGGGCCGGGGTGATCATCGACTCCTGGAGCATCGCGTCGAGGACCTGGTCGCGACGCTGGAGCGCGCGCACGGGGTCGGTGAGGGGGTCGTAGGTCGTCGGGGCCTGCGGCAGCCCGGCGACGAGCGCAGCCTGGGGCAGGCTCAGGGTCCGCGCCGTGCGGGAGAAGTACGTGCGCGATGCCGCCTCCGCGCCGTAGGCGAGGTTCCCGTAGAAGACCGAGTTCAGGTAGCTCCCGAGGATCTTCTGCTTCGACCAGGCGTCGTCGAGCTTCACGGCCAGGCACGCCTCCGTGACCTTGCGCTGCACCGTCCGCTCGTTCGAGATGTAGAGGTTGCGGACGAGCTGCTGGGTGATCGTCGAGCCGCCCTCGACCACCTCCCCGGCCTTGATGTCCCGCCACAGCGCGCGGGCGATGCCCTCCGCGTCGATCCCGCCGTGGTCGTAGAAGCGGCGGTCCTCGATGGCGACCGTCGCCTGGCGGAGCCACGGCGACATCTTGCCGAGCGCTACGACTTCCCGATTCCGCTCGGCCGGGATCACGCCGAGCAGCGAGCCGTCCGCCGCGTAGACGAACGTGTTCTGGCCGATCCGCGTCGGGCGGAGCGCGTCGAGGTCGCACTTCGAGCCGAAGGCGAGCACCGCGCCGCCCGCCGCGATGCCCGCGGCGACGAGGACGAGCGCGAGCAGCACGAGGACGAGCGCGAGCTTCCGCCCGCGCTTGGGCCGGGCACGCCGCCGGCGCACGCGGACGGCCGGCGCGGGCGCGCGACCCGGACGGGAGCGCCTCGAGCGGCTCATGCGGCGATGGTAGCCACGTCCTGTACCGGTTTCCGCGTACGGGACGCGACCCCTCGCGCTCCGTGCCGCGTTATCGTCGCAGCGTGCGCGGCGCCCTCGCAGCGTCGTGGCCGGCGCTTCGGATCTTCGTCTGGAGCCGGCTTGCGATCTGGGCGCTGGCGGCGGGCACGGTGCTCCTCTTCGAGGACGAGCTCAACCCCTCGCGCGGCCGGTGGGACACGCCTCGGCTCCATGAGCTCGGCGCCGCCGCCGACGTGTGGGCGCGCTGGGACTCGAACTGGTACCTGCGCATCGCCGAGAGCGGGTACAGCTGGCCCTCGAGCACACCCGCGTTCTTCCCCGGCTACCCGCTGCTCGTCGCAGGCCTCGGCCGCGCGCTCGGGGATCGCTTCCTGCTCGCCGGCCTGGTCGTCTCGCTCGTCGCGTGCGCCGCCGCGTTCGCTCTCCTCTACCGGCTCGTGGCGGAGCGGCTCGGCGCCCGCGACGCGTCCCGGTCGGTCCTCTACCTCGCGCTCTTCCCGACCTCGTTCTTCCTCGGTGCCGTGTACGGCGAGTCGCTGTTCCTCCTGCTCGCGGTCGCGACGTTCGTGCTCGCCGAGCGCGGGCGCCTCGGCTGGGCCGCCGTCCTGTCGGGCCTCGCGCTGCTCACCCGCGCGCAGGGCATCGCGTTGCTCCCCGCGCTCGCCGTGTTCGCATGGCGGAGCGACCGGCGCGTGAGGAACCTCGCGCTGCTCCTTGCCCCGATCGGGATGTTCCTCCTCTTTCCACTGGTGCTGGAGCTCTGGATCGGTCACGGGCTCGCGTTCCTGGACGCGCAGAAGCTCTGGGAGCGCTCGCTCGCCCCGCTCGGGCCGCTGGGCGGTCTCGTCCAGGCGATCGGCGAGGGTGACGTCGTGGGACCCGTGCTGGCGGTGGCCATGGTCGCGCTCGCCGTCCTCTCCTGGCAGGTCCTCGGCGCGCCGTACGCGCTCTACGCCCTCGCAGCGCTTGCGATCCCGATGGCGCTGCCGTCCGAGCGGCTCGGCGGGCTCTACTCGTTCCCGCGGTTCGCCCTCGTGGCATTCCCGTGCCTCGTGGCGCTCGCGGTCCTCGGCCGTGACCGGCGGGTGCATGTGGCGGCCGTCGCGGTTCTCGCGGCAGGCTTGGCGGTCGGCGTGGTTCGATGGGCGCTGTGGTACTGGGTCGCCTGACGGAGGTTCCCCGCCCCCGCCTCGTCGGCTGGGCGATCCTCGTGGGTGCGCTCGCCGCGCTCTCGTATGCGGCCAACCTCGCCAGCGGCAAGCCACCGGACGACGTGCTCTACCAGTGGTCGACCGCGGCCGCCGCGCTGGTGCAGTACGGGATCATCCTCGCGATCGTGCTCGCCCTCGCTCGCGGGATCGCGCCGGCGACGCTGGGGCTGCGCCGGCCGGACTCGTGGGGTCGGGCGGTCGGATGGATCCTGGCGGCGCTCGCGGCCATCTGGGTGCTCGGGGCGATCCTCAACATCTTCCTCAAGGCGGGCGAGGAGCAGGGCCTCGTGCCCGACGGATGGGACTCGTCGCGTGCGGCCCCGTTCGTGGCGAACTTCGTCGTCGTCGCGCTCGTCGCGCCGTTCGTCGAGGAGCTGACCTACCGGGGCCTCGGGTTCGCAGCGGTGCGGGACGGCTACGGGGTGACTGCGGCGATCGTCGTGACGGCACTCGCCTTCGGGCTGGCGCACGGGCTCTTCGCGGCGCTGCCCGTGCTCTCGATCTTCGGGGCGATTCTCGCCTGGTTGCGCTTCAAGACCGGCAGCCTGTACCCGTCGATCATCCTGCACGGCGTGTTCAACGGCGCGGCCCTGATCGCGGCGGTGTCGACGTGAGCGACCGGTTCGAGGAGCTCCGGGCCGAGATAGCCGCGAACGACGCGGAGATCGTCGGCGCGGTCAATCACCGCCTGCGGCTCGTCGAGGAGCTCTGGCGGCTGAAGGCGGAGCGCGGCGATGCGCGGCTCGATCCCGACCGCGAGCGCCGGCTTCGCGAAGGGCTCGCACGCCTCAACGAGGGGCCGCTCTCGGAGCAGGGGCTCGAGCGCCTCGTCGACGAGCTCCTCGCGCTCACGAAGCGGGAGCTCGGCGGCACGTAGCCCGCGTCAGTCCGGCGCGTCCTCGGAGCCGGTCGCGAACTCGTCGGGCGAGACGGTGTCGAGGAACTGCCGGAACTCGTCCATGTCGACCTCTCCGAGGCTCACGCGGTGGGCGTAGTCGAGATCGGGCTCGTCGCCCTCGAACTCGACGCCGGACTCCTCGATCACGTCGTCCTCCGCGAAGATCTTGGCGTCGGCGCGGAGCGCGATCGCAATCGCGTCCGACGTCCGGGAGTCGATCTCGATCTCGGTGCCGTTGCGGACGAGCGTGATGCGCGCGTAGAAGGTGCTGTCGCGGAGCTCGGTGACCGTGACCCGGTCGACCTCGGCCTCGAGCGAGTCGATGATCGCGCACGCGAGATCGTGCGTGAGCGGACGCGGCGGCTCCTGTCCCTGGAGGCGCATGAGGATCGCCGCGGCCTCCGGGTGGCCGATCCAGATCGGGAGGTACGTCCTCCCGCCGGCGGTTCGCAGGAGCACGATCGGCTGCTTGCCGACGAGGTCGAAGCTCACGCCGTAGACCGTCATCTCCTGCATGACCCGGGTGTCAGTGTAGCCCTGCCCTCTGGGGGCAAGCGAGGCGGACAGAGTGCGAGGGTGCACCGCGTGAGTGGGCGATCCTGGACTCGAACCAGGGGCCTCCGCCTTATCAGAGCGGCGCTCTAACCGACTGAGCTAATCGCCCGCGCGGATGCCGAGTGTAGCGGTCGGCTCCCCGCTCGCATCGTGCATCGTCAGAGCGCCTCGAGCGTCTCGACGAGCTCCTCGAGCCTCGTCTCGTCGCCGAAATGGAGCTCGAGCTTGCCCGCGGCGACGCGTGCGGGAAGCCCGGTGATCCGCTCGGCGGCCGCCCGGGCGCGCTCGGCGAGAGCGGGGTCGACGGGCGTCGACCGGGGTCGCCTGCGCGCGCCGCCGTCCCGGGCGGCGCGCTCGGTGGCGCGGACGGTGAGGCCGTCGCGCGCGACGCGGCGGGCGAGGCGCGTCCGCGCGTCGTCGTCGGGGAGCGCGAGCACCGCACGGGCATGGCCCTCGGTGAGCTCGCCCCGGGCGAGCATCCAGAGCACCTCCTCGGGAAGCTCGAGCAGCCGCAGCCTGTTGGAGACGCCGGGCTTCGACCGGCCGACCCGCTCGGCCACCTCGCCGAGGGAGAGCTCGAACTCGTCGAGGAGCGTTGCGTAGGCGCGTGCCTCCTCGACCGGCGAGAGGTTCTCGCGGGCCACGTTCTCGACGAGCGCGAGCAGGAGGGTGTCCCGGTCGTCGGTCTCGCGGACGAGCGCGGGCAGCGTCTCCAGACCGGCCTCCCGGGCGGCGCGCCAGCGGCGTTCACCCGCGACGAGCTCGTAGCCGCCTTCCGGACGCGGCCGGACGACGATCGGCTGCAGGACTCCCTGATGGCGGAGCGATGCGGCGAGGCCCGACGTCGCCTCCGGCTCGAATCGTCGGCGCGGCTGGCGCGGGTTGGGGTGGATCGCGTCGATCGGCAGGTGGAGGAGCTCGCTTCCCCCGGCGGCGCCGCCGACGAGCACCTCGAGCCCACGGCCGAGGCCGCGGCGGGGAGCGGGGGTCTCAGCTGCGCTCGACAAGCTCCATCGCCACCTTCCAGTAGGCCTCGGCGCCGGCAGAGCGGCGGTCGTAGGCGATCGCGGGAAGCCCGTGGCTCGGCGCCTCGGCGAGGCGCACCGAGCGAGGCACGGTCTGTGTGAAGACGAGATCCCCGAAGTGCGAGCGGAGCTCCCGCTCGACGTCCTCCGCAAGACGGGTCCGACCGTCCACCATCGTGAGCAGGATCCCCGCGACGCCGAGGCGCGGGTTGAGGCGCCGCTTGACGAGGTCGATCGAGCCGAGCAGCTGCGAGAGTCCCTCGAGTGCGTAGTACTCCGCCTGGACCGGCACGATCACGCTGTCGGCCGCGGCGAGTGCGTTCACGGTCAGCGGGCCGAACGAGGGCGGGCAGTCCAGGAAGACGAAGCGGTAGGGCTCCGTCGCCTCGTCGCCGAGCGCGTCGGCCAGGTAGCGCTCTCCGCCCTCGAGTGCGGAGAGATGCACGGTCGCCGCCGCGAGCTCGGCCTTGGCCGGCACGACGTCGAGGTTCGCGAGGGGGCCGGGGTCGACGAGCTCACCCAGCGGCGTGCCGTCGAGGAGGTCGAGCGTCGAGTGGCCGTTGGCGCGGAGCCCGAGCCCCGAGGTCGCGTTCGCCTGGGGGTCGAGGTCGACGATCAGGCATCGCTCGCCGGCCTCTGCCAGGCAGGCGGCGAGATTGACGGCTGTCGTGGTCTTGCCGACGCCGCCCTTCTGATTCGCGATCGCGTAGATCCGGGCCGGCACAGACCCACGGTAGCCAGGCAACCGGACGCCCCTCGCCGGTCGAACGGCGGCGGCAAACGGCCGACCTCAGGCGAGCGGCCGCTTGCGAGCGACGCCCGTGCGGCGGGGGAAGCCCGGCGGGGTCGGGCCTGTCTTGCGGACGACCAGGAAGCCCACCGGCGCAAGCTCGAGCCGGCCGGCGATCTGCGTCGCGGCGGTCGCCACCCGGTCCTCGTCGAGCGAGGGGCCGACCCAGAGCACGACGGCGCCGCCCTCGCGGACGAGCGGCAGGCACCACTCGACGGCGGTCGGCGGGTGCGCGAGCGCCTTCGCGACCGCGACGCCGTAGCTCTCGAGCGGCTGCTCCTCGGCGCGGCCCCAGACGACACGAAGGTTCGGCAGCTCCGCCGTCCACTGCTCGAGGAAGTCGCACTTGCGGCGCTCGGCCTCGAGGAGCGTCACCTCCCGCTCGGCCAAGGATGCGGCGAGAGGGATTCCCGGTGTTCCGCCGCCCGAGCCCACGTCGACGATCGGCCCGTCCTCCCGCTCGACGAGCGGCACGCCCCGAAGCGCGTCGTCGAGGAGGGCGCGACGGGCGTCATCCGGGTCGCGCAGCGCGGTCAGGCCGGGGGTCGCGAGGAGGGCGGTGAGCCAGCGGTCGAGGAGGTCGGTCGGCACGTGCGCAGTCTCACTCGCGGAACGAGGGAGCGAGGCCGCGCAGCCGTTGCTCAGTCCACGGTTCGCCGCGGCAGCACGACGACGTAGCGGTGCGGCTCCGTGCCTTCGCTCTCCGTCTCGACCTCCGGATCCTCCTTCAGCGCCTCGTGGACGAGCCGCCGCTCCACCGCGCTCATCGGCTCGAGCTCGACGGGACGGCCGGTCGCGGAGGCCTGCTCGGCGCTGCGCTGCGCGAGCGACTCGAGCGTGGTCGCGCGGCGCGCGCGGTACCCGGCCGCGTCGATCACGATCCGGCGGCGATCCTCCCCGACCGCGCGGTGCGCGATCGTGTTCGCGAGGTACTGCAGCGCGTCGATCATCTGCCCGTGGCGCCCGATGAGGACGCCGAGGTCTTGCCCCGACACGGTCGCGGTGACCGCGTCGTCCTCCTCGACGACAGCGACGGTGCCCGTCACGCCGAGCGCTGCGAGCGACCGCTCGAGCAAGGCCCGCGCGACGGCGCCTTCGCCGCCGTCGTCCTCGGGAGACGACTCCGCAGGAGATGCAACAGCCCCGGCAGGCCGCTCGACCGTCGCGAGCACCCGTGCCGGGGTGTAGCCGACCCCGAGCAGGCCACGCTCGCCCTCGCTCACCACCTGGAAGCGGACTGTCTCCCGGTCGATCCCGGGCGCGAGCTGCTCGAGCTCACGGAGCGCGGCCCACTTGGCCTCGCCGACGGTCTCGCCCGTCGCCTCGACGGAGACGTCGTCGCTCATCGCCGCTTGCTGCCGCCGCTCCGCTTCCGCTTCACGCGCCTCGGCGGTCCGGCGTTGACCGGCGCTGCGCTGTCCGTCGTCGGCACGCCGGGCTTCCGCTTCGAGGGCGTCGCCTTGGCCGGTGTGGCGGGAGGCTCCTTCGGCGGCGTCCGCGAGCTCTTGGGCTGTGCGCCGAGATTCGGTCGGGGCATCATCCGGCGCGTCACGACGCCCTGCCCCGTCGTCCACAGGTTCGTCGTCAGCCAGTAGATCATCAGGCCGGTCGGGAAGTTGAGGATGAACGGGACGAAGACGATCGGCAGCACCATCATCATGATCCGCTGCGCCTTCTGCATCGTCGCCGCCATGAAGTACGACGACGTCAGCTGGCTCGCGACGTAGATCACGAGAAGCAACGGTCCCCAGCCGTCCTTGGTCGGCTGGGTGATGTTCACGAGCCCGATGAAGTCGAGGCTCGACCCCGGGTAGCTCGGGAACACCTCTCGCTCGAAGCCCTTGAGGACGTAGAAGAGCGAGATGAAGATCGGGATCTGGAGGACGATCGGCAGGCACGACGCGGCCGGGTTGATCTTGTTCTCGCGGTAGAACTTCATGAGCTCTTCGTTCTGCCGCTGCTTGTCTCCCTTCCAGCGCTGCTGGATCTCCTTCATCTCCGGCGCATGCGCCTGGAGGTTCTGCATCGAGTGGATCTGTCGCACCGTCACGGGCACGAGCACGAGGCGCACCATCACGACGAGCGCGACGATCGACCACGCCCAGGAAAAGCCGGCGGTCGTGTGGAGCCACTCGAGGAGGTTGGTGAGGAAGTCCTCGATCGGCCGCAGCGGATTGACGATGCCGACCATGTCGATCACGTACGCACCCGCTTCTCCTGCGCGCGCGGCCGGAACAGCGTCCGGTCGGAGACGCGATCGACGCCGCCGTGGCTCCAGGGGTTGCAGCGGAGGAGCCGCCAGCCGGCGAGGATCCCGCCGCGGACGAGCCCGACCTCACGGAACGCGTCGAGCGCGTACTGCGAGCAGCTCGGGTGGTACTTGCACGTCCCGGCTGGTGTCAGCAGGCCGAGCGTGTGCCGCCAGGCGTGGACGAGGCCGATGCCGATCCACCTCATGCGTGCACCTTGCCGATCACCTCGCGCACCTGCTCGACGAGCCATTCGTGGCCGCGGCTCTCCGCCGCCTCGGCGAGGCCTGGGCGCGCGGCGAGGACGTAGTCCCTCCCGGACGGGACGTCGGTCCCGAGCTCGACCCAGACGGCACGGAGCTGGCGCTTGAGACGGTTGCGCGCGACAGCCGACCCGACGGCGCGAGGGATCGCGAGGCCGAGCCGTGGCACGCCTTCCGCCTCCTCGTCGCGGGCGAACCAGTGCAGCGTCAGCGAGCGCGTCGAAACCGACCGCCCTTGACGGTAGACGGCGTCGAAGTCGCGAGAACGGGACAGGCGCTGCCGGCGCTCCACGGCGCAGGGCTCAGGCGGAGAGGCGCTTCCGCCCCTTGGCGCGCCGGCGCTTGAGGATCGCCTGCCCGCCGCGGGTCGACATGCGCGCACGAAACCCGTGCTTGCGCTTGCGGCGGCGGACGTTCGGCTGGTACGTGCGCTTCACGGCGGAGAGGAGCCCTTCGCTCGAACGTGGCCCGCACCTCGGGGCGCGGCGGAGCGCGGAGTATAGACGAGCTTCACTGGGCGCCGGTTATCCACAACGCGACGGAATGGCGACCGGTTCGAAATGGCTGCTCACGGCGGACGAGCGTCGCCCGGGAGGGCACGGCAAGGACGCTTGTCCACACCTGTGGAGATCTGTGTGGAGACGCATAAAAACCCTGCAAATCGCGGCTCTTTTTGGGCTACGGCGTTGCCCGTTCGAGCTTAGGACACGGGTCCACGACGGTGGTATGCTCGCCGCTCCTTCGTCCCCCGAAAGGAGCACCGAGCTGCGCGTGGACAACTCCGTGGAGCCGACCGCACAGCAGCTCTGGAACGACGTCTCCCGACGGCTCCGGGACACGCTGAACGAGTCGACCTACGTGATGTGGTTCGCCTCGGCGCAACCCGTCGCGCTCCGCGACGACACGTTCGTACTCGCCGTCCCGAACCAGTTCTCGCGAACCTGGATCACGAGCAATTTCCTCGGCCTCCTCCAGAGCGCCGTGCGGGACACGCTCGGACGCGAGACGCAGGTGACGCTCGAGGTGGTGGAGGCCGACGGTGAGGTGGGCGGACCGGTCGCTGCCGCGCCGGCGACTGCCGGCGGGGGTGACGGCCAACCCGGCTCGAACCCGAAGTACACGTTCGACAACTTCGTGATCGGATCGTCGAACCGCTTCGCGCACGCGGCGGCCCTGGCCGTCGCGGAGGCGCCGGCACAGGCCTACAACCCACTCTTCATCTACGGCGGCACCGGGCTCGGCAAGACGCACCTCCTGCAGGCGATCGGTGCGTACGTCAGCGATCACGCCGGCGGTCTGACGACCCGGTACGTGACGAGCGAGACGTTCACGAACGACTTCATCAACTCGCTGCGCGACAAGCGGATCGAGGGGTTCAAGCACCGCTACCGGGCCTACGACGTGCTGCTCATCGACGACATCCAGTTCCTCGAGGGCAAGGAGCGGATCCAGGAGGAGTTCTTCCACACCTTCAACTCGCTCTACGAGGCGGGACGGCAGATCGTGATCTCGTCGGACCGCCCCCCGAAGGAGATCGCCACCCTGGAGGATCGGCTGCGCTCGCGGTTCGAGTGGGGCCTGATCACCGACATCCAGCCTCCGGATCTCGAGACGCGCATCGCCATCCTCCGC
This sequence comes from uncultured Actinomycetes bacterium, assembly GCA_963742525.1. Lineage (GTDB taxonomy): Bacteria > Actinomycetota > Thermoleophilia > Gaiellales > Gaiellaceae > Gaiella. The sequence continues at coordinate 118,497 of CAVUMD010000003.1, read as the reverse complement.
AAGAAGGTCACGACCGACGGGATCGCCGTCACCGACCCGGAGGTGCTGACGTTCATCGCGGGGCGGGTCACGACGAACATCCGTGAGCTCGAGGGTGCGCTCACACGGGTCGTCGCGTTCTCGTCCCTGACGGCGCTGCCACTCGACGTCGAGCTCGCCGAGCAGGTGCTGCGCGACCTCTTCCCGCCGAGCGGTGACCTTCCCGACGTCACGATCGGCCGGATCCAGGAGGCGGTCTGCGAGCGGTTCTCGCTGACTGTGCAGGAGCTCGTCAGCCCCCGCCGCTCCCAGGCCGTCGCCTATCCGCGCCAGGTGGCGATGTACCTGTCCCGCGAGCTCACCGACGCGTCGCTCCCGAAGATCGGCACCGAGTTCGGCGGCCGCGACCACACGACGGTGATGCACGCGAACGCCAAGATCACGCGCATGATCAAGGAGGACAGGGCTGTGTACAACCTCGTGCAGGACCTCACGGCCAGGATCAAGCACCGTGGATAGATCGGCTCGAGTGGACCGGCGACCACGCCGGGCTGGGGGTCCGGTGGACATCCGGCCCTCCGGGACCCACCGGCCGATCCCGCATGGCCACAGCGTTTGGCTCCGTCTTCCCCGTCGTCCACACTCCCTATGACTACGACGAAAGGTTTAAAAGAGAAATGATGGAAACGGACATCGCCGTGGGTTCGGGGATCCGCGTTGTCGTCGAGCGAGACGCGCTGGCAAGCCGGCTGGCGCTCGTCGGAAGAGCGTCGTCCGCGCGGGGCGCCGTTCAGGTGCTCGGCGGCATCCTGTTGCGCGCAAGGGACGGCTTGCTCGAGGTCGAGGCCACGGACATGGAGCTCTCGCTCCGCACCACGGTTCCGGCGACCGTCGAAGGCGAGGGCGCGATCGTCGTCCCGGCAAAGCTGCTCGGTGACGTCGTCCGACTTCTGCCTGCGAGCGAGGTGACGATCGCCCACAAGCCCGAGGACGGCGTCGCGACGATCGAGGCGGGCTCGTACGCCGGCCGGATGAACGTCTTCGCGGCCGAGGACTTCCCGAAGCTGCCCGCGATCGACGTGCCGCTGCACGAGATCGACTCCGCCTCGCTGCTCGACACGGTGCAGCGCGTCTCGCGTGCCGCGTCCCGGGACGAGTCCCGCCCGGTGCTCACGGGGATTCTCGTCCGATTCGAGGGCTCGAAGCTGACGATGGCGGCGACCGACTCGTACCGGATGGCCGTCAAGGAGACCGAGCTCGAGACCGCCGGCCCGGAGCTCGAGGCGATCATCCCGGCCAGGGCGCTCGACGAGCTGGGGCGCGTCGCGACGGGAACCGAGACGGTGCAGCTCGGCGTGAACGAGAACCACGTGATCTTCGGTGCGGGGGATGCATGGCTCACGACCCGCAGGATCGACGGACAGTTCCCGAACGTGGCGCAGCTGAAGCCGGAGACCTTCGACGTCGAGCTCGAGGTGAACCGCGCAGAGGTGCTCGAGGTCGTTCGCCGCGCCGCGGTGATGGCGCAGCGCAACACGCCCCTGCGCCTCCGCTTCGCAGAGGGCGAGCTGACGATCTCCGCGCAGAGCCAGGACGTCGGCGAGACGCGCGAGACGCTCGCCGTCGCCTACGCGGGAGAGCCGCTCGAGATCGGGTTCAACGCGGAGTTCCTCCGCGAGGGGCTCGAGTCGGTGACGTCCGACGGCGTCCAGCTGAAGCTCATCAACCCGCTTCGGCCCGGTCTCCTGAGCGCGGACGGCGACGCCTTCTGGTACCTGATCATGCCGATCCGGCTCGCAGGCTGAGCGTCTGAGGAGGCTCCCGACCTGATCGTGGAGCAGGTTGCGCTCCGCGACGTGCGCTCGTATCCGCGGCTCGAGCTCGAGCTCGAGCCAGGGCTCGTCCTCGTCACGGGCCGAAACGGCGCGGGGAAGACGAACCTGCTCGAGGCGGTGCACCTCGCGGCGCAAGGGCTCTCCTTCCGGACGCGTCAGGACAGCCAAATCGTCCGTCGTGGCGCGGACGAGGCCGTTGCGCGCGTGTCGGGGCGCCGAGGCGCGGTCTCGGTCGCGTCGGAGGTCAGGATCTCCACACGCGAGCCGAAGCGGATCCGCTGGAACGGCGCCGCCCTCGCGTCCGCGGAAGAGCTGCGCTCCCACCTCCACGCGCTGGCCTTCACGCCCGACCGGCTCGCGGTGGTCAAGGGCGGCCCCGCGACTCGCCGCGCGTACTTCGACCGCGTGCTCGCGCGGACGCTTCCCGCCCGCGCGGACCTGCCGACCGCATATGCCGCCGCGCTCGGGCAGCGCAATGCCGGCCTGCGACGCGTCGCCGCAGCCATGTCCGACGCCTCGACGCTCGAGCCATGGACGAACCAGGTCGTGGCGCTCGCGGCACAGCTCGTCGAGGCGCGTGCCCGGGTGCTCGCGCTCGTGACGCCGGCCTTTGCCGAGCGCGCGGGCGAGCTCGGGCTCGCGTCGGCATCGCTCGGCTACGACGCGGAGCCGCCGTCCCGGGCGGCGCTCGACGAGCGCCTGCCGCGTGACCTCGAGCGCGGCACCACCGGGCTCGGGCCGCACCTCGACGAGATCCGCATCCTCGCCGGCGACCGCGACCTCCGCGACGTACGGTTCGCAGGGTGAGCAGCGGATGGCCGTGCTGTCGCTCCTGCTGGCCGAGTCCGAGGTGCTCGCCGAGCAGGTCGGCGTGCCGCCGCTCCTCCTCCTCGACGATGCCCTTTCGGAGCTCGACGCCGAGCGCCGCCGCGTCCTCAGCGACCGCCTCGGCGCGAGCGGGCAGACACTCGTGACGGCAACCGGCGCGGAGGCCCTTCCGCTCGCTCCGGCGCAGCTCCTGGTCGTGACACCGGGCTCGGTGGAGTCGGGCTGATGGAGCGCCTGGACGGATCCGTGCGCCGCGCGCTGCGGGGCGCGGGCGTTCCCGATGCCGGAGTGCTCGCCGCGGTGACGCGCGCGTGGCCGGACGCGGTCGGGCCCGCCATCGCGCGCGCGGCGTGGCCGCAGCGGGTGGCGCGCGACGGCACGCTGCACATCACCGCGGAGTCCTCGACCTGGGCGTTCGAGCTCGGCCGGCTGGAGGAGGAGATCCGCGCGAAGCTCCGTGCCGAGCTCGGCGATGCGACCCCTCCGGCCCTGCGGTTCGCACCCGGCCCGGTGCCCTCCCCTGGAGCCGACGATCACGAGCCGCAGCCGGTCCCTCCGCCGACGCCCGAAGACGACGCAAGGGCGGCCTTGCTGACCGCCGCGATCGACGATCCGGCGCTGCGCGAGGCGGTCCGCCGCGCCGCCGCAGCGAGCCTCTCGGCAGCCCGCGACGGCCGCGCTGTCTGATATACTTCACCGACGCCGCAAAACCCCTGTTTTGCAGGCATTTTTCTCTTCAGGAGGGCTGTGACGGAGACCGCGTACACCGGAAAGGACATCACCGTTCTCGAGGGCCTCGAGCCCGTTCGGCTCAGGCCCGGGATGTACATCGGCTCAACCGGTTCACGGGGTCTCCACCACCTGGTCTACGAGGTCGTCGACAACGCCGTCGACGAGGCGCTCGCGGGCCGCAACGACTTCGTCGAGGTGCGGCTGCACCCCGACCATTCGGTGACGGTCGTCGACCACGGCGCGGGGATTCCGGTCGACGTGATCGAGGATCAGGACCTCTCGGCGCTCACCGTCGTGCTCACGAAGCTGCACGCGGGCGGCAAGTTCGGCGGGGACGGCTACAAGGTCTCCGGCGGCCTCCACGGCGTCGGCGTCTCGGTCGTGAACGCGCTGTCCGAGTGGCTCGTCGCCGAGGTGCGCCGCGACGGGAAGATCTACCGGCAGGAGTTCGCGCGCGGCAACCCGGTGACCGGAGTCGACGTCACGGGCACCACGGACGAGAGCGACACCGGCACGACCATCTCGTTCCTGCCGGACGCGTCGGTCTTCGAGGAGCTCGACTTCTCGCGGGACACCCTCCGGCAGCGCCTCCGCGAGACGGCCTTCCTGACGCGCGGGCTCCGCATCCGGTTCGCCGACGACCGCAGCGGCGAGTGGTCGGAGGAGTTCCACTACGAGGGCGGCATCCGCGACTTCGTCCGCCACGTCAACTCCGAGAAGGATCCCATCCATCCGTCGATCGCCTACTTCGAGGCCGACGACGACGACGGTCGCGGCTCGGTCGAGATCGCGCTCCAGTGGAACGCGAAGTACACGACCGACACCGTCTTCTCGTTCGCGAACAACATCAACACGATCGAGGGCGGCTCGCACCGCTCCGGCTTCGATGCCGCGCTGACGTCGACGATCAACAAGTTCGCGCGAGACGAGGGCCAGCTCAAGGAGAAGGAGGCGAACCTCGAGGGCGACGACGTCCGCGAGGGCCTCGCTGCCGTGATCTCGCTGAAGCTCCGCGAGCCGCAGTTCGAGGGCCAGACCAAGACGAAGCTCGGCAATCCCTGGGTGCGCGGCTTCGTGCAGCAGGTCGTCAACCAGAAGCTCGCCGAGTTCCTCCACGAGCACCCGAACGAGCGCAAGAAGGTCATCGCGAAGGCGATCGACGCCGCCCGCGCGCGGCAGGCGGCCCGCAAGGCCCGCGAGGTCTCCCGCAAGGGCGCGCTCGCGGGCGGAGGACTGCCCGGCCGGCTCGCCGACTGCCAGTCGACCGATCCCGAGAGCTGTGAGCTCTATCTCGTCGAGGGGAACTCGGCCGGTGGGTCCGCCGTCGACGCGCGCGACAAGAACTTCCAGGCGATCCTCCCGCTCCGCGGCAAGGTCATCAACTCGGAGAAGAATCGCATCAACAAGGTGCTCTCGAACCTCGAGATCCAGTCGATCGTGACCGCGATCGGCTGTGGGATCGGCCCGGAGTTCGACATCGAAAAGCTGCGCTACCACCGGATCGTCGTCATGACCGACGCCGACGTCGACGGCTCGCACATCCGCACGCTGCTGCTCACGTTCTTCTTCCGCCAGATGAAGGAGCTCGTGGAGCGCGGGCACATCTACGCCGCCGTCCCACCGCTCTACCGCGTCAAGATCGGCAACCAGGAGCGCTTCATCGAGAAGGAGGCGCACTTCGAGGAGCTGCTCGTCCGCGAGCGCGCGAAGGACACCGAGGTGACCGATCGCAACGGCCAGTCGTTCAAGGTCACGGAGGCCCGTCACCAGCGCCTGGTGCGCGCGCTCACGGAGCTCGACGGCTGGATGTCGCGGCTCCGCGCCGACCACGGCGCGACCGCGGCCGACTTCGTGATCCAGCATCGCCTCGCCGAGCACGAGGCGTCGACCCTCGAGGAGGTCGAGCGCCTGCTGCCGTCGCTCGGGGACGAGGAGTACGACCTGGCCTCGGCCGGCACACATGACGCGGTCCTCCCGAACGGGACGCCGGACCTCGTGCTCCGCGCGAAGCTCGTCGAGCGCGAGACCAACGCCGCCACCCACCTCGAGCTTCCCGCCTCGATGTTCGCCTCCCCCGTGTATGCCGGCCTCCAGAAGACCTACGTGCGGTTGCTCGACATCGTCGGCGCCCCGCCGTTCACCATCACGCTCGGCAAGAAGACCCGAACCGCCCAGACCTTCGACGAGGTGCGGACGGCGATCGTCGACCTGGCGCGCGAGGGCATCCAGGTGAGCCGCTTCAAGGGCCTCGGCGAGATGAACGCCGAGGAGCTCTGGGAGACGACGATGAATCCCGAGAACCGCGTGCTCGTCCAGGTCTCGGTCGAGGACGCGGCGCTCGCCGACCAGGTCTTCTCGATGCTGATGGGCGACGAGGTCGAGCCTCGCCGGTTGTTCATCGAGCAGAACGCCAAGTACGCGAAGCTGGACGTCTAGGGACATGTCGACGAACGACCCGCTCGGCGCCGGCCGCATCGAGACCCGCGAGCTCGAGGAGGAGATGCGGTCGAGCTTCCTCGACTACGCGATGAGCGTCATCGTGTCGCGCGCGCTGCCGGACGTGCGCGACGGCCTCAAGCCCGTGCACCGGCGCGTCCTCTTCGCCATGAACGAGCTCGGCCTCCAGCCGGGCAGGCCGCGCATCAAGTGCGCCCGCGTCGTCGGCGACACGATGGGGAAGTACCACCCGCACGGGAACCAGGCGATCTACGACGCGCTCGTCCGCATGGCGCAGCCGTTCTCGCTGCGCTATCCGCTCGTCGACCCGCAGGGGAACTTCGGCAACGTCGACGGGTATCCCGCAGCCGCCGAGCGCTACACCGAGTGCCGCCTGTCCGCGATGGCGATGGAGCTGCTTCGCGACATCGGGGACGACACGATCGACTACGAGCCGAACTACGACGGAACCGCGCAGCAGCCGTCGGTCCTCCCGGCCCGGTTCCCGAACCTCCTCGTCAACGGCTCGTCCGGCATCGCGGTCGGGATGGCGACGAACATGCCGCCGCACAACCTCGGCGAGGTCGTCGACGCGATCGTCACTCTCATCGACGATCCGACGGCGGACGTCGACCGGCTCAGCCGGCACCTGAAGGGCCCGGACTTCCCGACCGGCGGCATCATCCTGGGCCGCGAGGGCATCCGCGAGGCCTATCGCTCCGGCCGGGGCCGGATCCTCGTCCGGGCGCGCGCGCACGTCGAGGAGCTCCGCGGCGGCAAGTCGGCGATCATCGTCACCGAGCTGCCCTACGGCGTGAAGAAGGGCGGCGACGACGGCGTGATCTACAAGATCGCGGGGCTCGTCCGCGACGGCGTGATCACCGAGATCCCGAACCCGTCGGCGGTGAAGGACCTGTCGGACAAGTCCGGCATGCGGATCCAGGTCGAGCTCAAGCGCGACGCGATCCCGCAGGTCGCCCTCAACAAGCTCTACAAGCACACGGCGCTGCAGACGACGTTCGGCTACAACGCCGTCGCGCTCGTCGACGGCGTCCCGCGCACGCTGTCGCTGCTCGAGCTCGTCCGCCACTACCTCGACCACCAGCGCGAGGTCGTCACGCGGCGGCTCAAGTACGAGCTGCGCAACGCGGTGCGTCGCGCGCACGTCCTCGAAGGCCTCCTGATCGCGCTGGACAACCTCGACGCCGTGATCGAGACGATCCGCGGCTCGGCGTCGACCGACGAGGCACGCGAGTCGCTGATCGAGAAGTTCTCCCTCTCGGAGATCCAGGCCCAGGCGATCCTCGACATGCGCCTGCGGGCGCTGACGGGCCTCGAGCGGAAGCGGCTCTCCGACGACTACGCAGACCTCCAGGAGCGGATCGGCGAGCTCCGCGAGGTCCTCGGCGACGAGAAGCGGATCGACGGCGTCATCCGCGAGGAGCTCGTCGAGCTCAAGGAGCGCTTCGGCAAGAACGACGACCGGCGCACCGAGATCGCCGCAGGCGAGGGGTCGCTCGAGCTCGAGGACATGATCGCCGAGGAGGACATGGTCATCGCGATCACGCGGTCGGGCTACATCAAGCGCCTCCCGGTCACCTCCTACCGCGAGCAGCGCCGCGGCGGGATCGGCGTGATGGGGATGGACATGAAGGACGACGACTACATCGAGCACCTCTTCGTCGCGTCCACCCACGACTACATCCTCTTCTTCACGACCGTCGGCAAGGTCTACCGGCTCAAGGTGCACGAGCTCCCGCTCGGCTCACGCCAGTCGAAGGGACGCGCGATCGTCAACCTGCTGCCGCTGCGCCAGGACGAGCTGATACGCGCGGTGATCGCGACCCGTAACTTCGAGGAGGCGAAGTACCTCGTCTTCGCGACGAAGAAGGGGATCGTCAAGAAGACGCGGTTCCTCGAGTACAACACCCCGCTCAAGGCCGACGGGATCATCGCGCTCAAGATGCGCGAGGACGACGAGCTGATCGGCGTCCGGCTCTCCGACGGCGAGGACGACATCCTGATGGTCTCGCGCATGGGGCAGGCGGTGCGGTTCTCGGAGAAGGACGTCCGGTCGATGGGCCGGCCTGCGTCCGGCGTGGCGGGGATGAAGCTCCGCGCGGGCGACGAGGTGATCGAGGTCGACATCGCCTCCGACGACGCCGACCTGCTCGTGGTGACCGAGAACGGCTGGGGCAAGCGGACGCGCGTGTCCGAGTACCCGGTGAAGGGCCGCGGCACGATGGGCGTGAAGACCGTGCAGCTCGTCGAGGCGAAAGGACGCCTGGCCGGCGCCCGCATCGTCCGCGACGGCTACCAGGTGATGCTGATCTCCGACGGCGGCACCGTGATCCGCATGGCCACGGACGGGATCAAGCGCTCCGGCCGGGCGACCCAGGGCGTGATCGTGATGCGCCTCCGCGAAAAGGAGACGGTCTCGAGCCTCGCGCCCGTCGTGGGCGAGGACGAGGAGGAGGGGCCGCTGCTCGAGGCGCCCGACGTGCCCGAGGTGCCAGAGGTGTCCGAAGCGCTCGACGCCGAGGGCGCCTGACCCGAGCGGCGCTCAGTCGAGCAGCGCGACGAGGATCAGAACGCCGACGACGAGGACGGCGAGCACGATGAGGCCCTCGACGAGGGTCTGCAGGGTGGTACGGCCGGCGTCCTCCACGTGATCCGTCCACGCAAGGCGCCGCACGCCGCGCACGGCGGCAGCGGCGAGCGGCGCGAGGACGAGCAGGACGAGGAGGACGCCGACGAGCGTCCGCACGCGCTACGACTCCTTCGGCCTGTGGAGCCCGAGTGTCTCGAGGAACTCGATCGGGATCGGGAACACGATCGTCGAGTTGTTCGTCGCGCCGATCTCGAGGAGGGTCTGCAGGTAGCGCAGCTGGACGGTGATCGGCTGCTGCGCCATGACCGCCGCTGCGTCCTTGAGCCGCTCCGACGCCTGGTACTCGCCCTCGGCCGAGATCACCTTCGCGCGCCGCTCGCGCTCGGCCTCGGCCTGACGGGCCATGGCGCGCTGCATGTCGGCGGGGATCTCGACGTCCTTCACCTCGACGACCGAGACCTTGATCCCCCACGGAGAGGTCGCCTCGTCGATGATCCCCTGCAGGATCTGGTTGATCTTGTCGCGCTCGGAGAGCAGCTCGTCGAGCACGTGCTGACCGAGCACCGATCTCAACGTCGTCTGTGCGATCTGGGACGTGGCGACCATGTAGTTCTCCACCTGGACGATCGCGGCCTTCGGCTCGACGATCCGGAAGTACGCCACGGCGTTGACCCGCACCGGGACGTTGTCCTTCGTGATCACCTCCTGCGGCGGGACGTTGAGCGTCACCGTGCGCAGGTCGACCCGCTCCATCTTGTCGACGAACGGGATGAGCACGAACAGCCCCGGCCCCTTCGGCTCCGGGAGCAACCGCCCGAGCCGGAAGATCACGCCGCGCTCGTACTCGCGCGCGATCTTCACGGCCGCGAAGAGGATCACGAGGAGGATGACGACGACGATTGCGACGACGATCAGCGCGATGTCCATCAGGCCCTTTCGGTCGGGTTCGGTGATCCTACGACGAGCTCCAGGTCTTCCTGGACGGACTCGACGGTGACGTGCTCGCCCGGCACGAGCGGCACGCCGTCGGCGGAGCGCGCGCGCCAGAGCTCCCCGCCGAGCGCGACCCAGCCGTCGCGCCGGACGACGGCCTCTCCGCCCACCATGGTCGACGCACCGACCTCGACCGGGTTCCGGCGCGCCTTGACCACGCGGGTCAGCGCGACGCCGAGCAGGAGGACCAGCGTTCCTGCGATCGCGAGCGCGGTCCAGAGCGACACCTGGTAGGCAGGCCCGGCGGGGTCGAAGAGCATCAGCGCGCCGATCACGAACGTGACCGCGCCTGCGAGCGCAAGGGCGCCGTGGCTGACGATGAAGGCCTCGGCGACGAACAGCCCCGCGGCGAACAGCATCAGGAGGACTCCTGCCGCCGACACGGGCAGGACCTGGAGCCCGTACAGGCCGACGAGGAGCGAGATCACGCCGACCGTGCCGGGAAGGATGAGCCCGGGGTTCCACAGCTCGACGAGGATGCCGACGAGCCCGAGCGAGAGCATCAGCGCGATGATGTTCGGGTCGATCAGGACGTCGAGCGCGCGCTTCCAGAACCCCATCTCGACGCGCTCCACCTGTGCGCCGGCCGTGTGCAGGACGAGCCCCTTGGGGACGGTCTTCGTGCCGTCGATCTTCTCGAGCAGGGCGGGAACCGTCGGCGCCATGACGTCGATCACGCCCTTCTCGAGCGCCTCGCGGGCGCCGAAGTTCGCCGCGTCGCGCACCATCGCCTCGGCCGCGTCGGCGTTGCGGCCGTGCTCGCGCGCGAGCTCCGCCACGTAGGCGGCCGCGTCGTTGATCACCTTCTTGCGCAGGTCGCTGCCGAGGTTCCCGCCGGTCGCCGAGATCGGAGTCGAGGAGCCGATGTTCGTCTGCGGCGCCATGGCGAGGATGTCTGCGGCCTGTCCGATCACGGCGCCCGCGGAGTCCGCGCTCGAGCCGGGAGGCGCGACGTAGACGACGACCGGGACCTTCAGCGAGAGCATCGTCTTGACGATCTCGCGCATGGAGGACCCGAGGCCGCCCGGCGTGTCCATCTCGATCACGACCGCGGCGAACCCGCCTCGCTCGGCGCGGTGCATCTCCTCCTGGAGGTAGTCCTGCGTCACGGGATTGACGTCGTTGTCGAACTCGACGACCAGCACGCGCGGCGCGGCGCCGGCGGCGGGCAACGCAAGGAGGAGCGCGGCGGCGACCGCCGCGAGGAGAGTTCCGAGCGCTCGCACGGGGCGCGCGTCCACGTCGGTTTCGACTCTAGCAACGGCCGCATGGCCCGCCGTGGCCGCGTAAGCATTCCGTCAGGGAAGGGTGGAGGGGGTTGTCGGAGAAGGCGTGCTGCGTCACGCTGACTCTCCCCACGATGCCCCGCCGACTTCTCCTCGCCGTTCTGCTCGCCCTCGCGCTACCCGCCTCCGCTTCGGCGGGCCTCGCGACGCTGCAGGTTCGCGAGCTTCCGCTCCACGGCGAGCGCTCGCTTGCCGCCGTGACCGCGGCGAGCCCGTTCCAGCTCGTCGGCATCCACTGGCAAGGCTCGGGTCGGCTCGAGCTGCGGATCCGGACGGCACGCGGGTGGTCGGCGTGGCGGCCCGTACGCGCCGACGTCGAGGACACGCCCGACGCGACGAGCCGCGAGGCGCGGGCGATGCGGGGCTGGCGGCTCGGTGAGCCGGTGTGGGTCGGCCGCGGCGAAGGGCTCGAGGTGCGGGCGATCGGGCAGGTCACGCGCGCGCGGGCGTTGACGGTGCGAAGCCCGGTCTCGAAGGTGCCGCTGCGGACGGCCGCGGCGGCGGGGTTACCGCGCATCGTGCCGCGGAGCGGCTGGCAGGCCGACGAGTCGATCGTTCGGGCCAAGCCGCAGTACGCGGATGCGCTCCGAATGGCCTACGTCCACCACACGGCGGGCACCAACGGCTACACGCGGCTCCAAGCGCCTGCGATCGTGCGGGCGATCGAGCTCTACCACGTGAAGGGGAACGGCTGGAACGACATCGGCTACAACGCGCTCGTCGACCGCTTCGGCACCGTCTACGAGGGACGGGCGGGCGGGGTCGACCGGAACGTCGTCGGCGCCCACGCCAAGGGGTTCAACACCGGGTCGTTCGGCATCGCCGTGATGGGCGACTTCCGGACGGCCGACCCGTCGGCTGCCGCCGTCGACGCGCTCGTGAAGACGCTCGCCTGGCGGCTCGACCTCGCCCACGTGGATCCGCTCGGGACGCTCAACGGGATCTCGTCGGGCAACGAGCGGTTCGGCCCCGGGATCCCGGTCTTCCTGCGCGCGATCTCCGGCCATCGCGACACCGGACTGACGACCTGTCCGGGCCAGAAGCTCTACGACCTGATCCCGGGGATCGCCAAGCGGGTCGCGGCGCTGGGGCTGCCGAAGATCTACACGCCCGCGGTCGCGGCCGACGAGTCGGGCGGCACGCGCTTCACCGCGAAGCTGTCGTCGCCGCTCCCCTGGGCGGTGCGGATCACCGGCCCCGCCGGCACGGAGCTCGGGCGCGGCGAGGGCACCGGCGCGACGGTCGACTGGACATGGCTTGCCGACGGCCCGGTGCCGGCGGGCACCCGATGGGAGATCTCGTCTCCCGCCGCGACCGCGGCGACGGGCTCGCTGTCGGGGACCGCTGCGGCCGCGCTCGCTCTCACCGGCCCGCGGGCCGACCCCGCGACGATCACGCCGAACGGCGACGGCCAGGCGGACACCACGACCATCTCGTACACGCTCAGCGCGAACGCCAACGTGGCCGTGAGCGTCCTCGACGCAGGCGGCGCGACGGTCGCGCAGCTCGAGCCGAGGCAGTGGCGGCGCGCGGGGGCCCGCAGCGTCGTGCTCGACGGCAAGGACCTGGCGGACGGCGCGTACCTCGTCCACGTCACGGCGAACGCGACCGGCGGCCGTTCTGCCACCGTCGACGTGCCCGTCACCGTGACGCGGACGCTCGGTCTCATCACCCTCGCCGCCGCCGCCATCACCCCGAACGGCGACGGGCGCAACGACACGCTGTCGCTCGACGTTCCGCTCGGTGCGCCGGCGACGCTGACCGTCAGGATCGTGCGGGGCGGGAAGTGGGTGGCGACGCCGTTCGCCGCTGCGGTCGACGTGGGCACTCAGAGCGTGACGTGGGACGGCTCGAAGCGAGTCGGGAAGGCGCTCGACGGGCCCTACGTCGCGTCGATCGAGGTGGTCGACGCCGTGGGCACCGCGACCGTGGAGCTCCCCTTCGCCGTCGACGCGACCGCGCCCGTGGTGCGCGTCGTGTCGGCGATACCGCCCCGTATCTGGGTGTCGGAGGCGGCGACGCTCGAGGTTCGTGTCAACGGTGCCCGCCGCGTGATGCGGACAACAGGGCCCGGCGCCGTGCGAATCCCGCGGATCGAGCGGCTGCGGACGCTGGTCGTGGTCGCGCGCGACGTGGCCGGGAACGCCTCGACCCTCAGGCGCTGAGGCAAGGGGCCTGGCGCCCGTCCCGAGTACACTCGCGACGTGACCCCCGCCACGCCCTTCGGGCGCGACGCGATCGAGTCGATCCTGCCCCACCGCGCGCCCTTCCTCCTCCTCGACGAGGTGGTCGAGATGGTGCCGGGGGAGCGCGTGGCGGCCACGTACCGGGTCCCCGAGGACGGCTGGTGGTTCGCCGGCCACTTCCCCGAGCGGCCGGTGATGCCCGGCGTGCTGATCGTGGAGGCGATGGCGCAGACCGGGGCGGTCGCGGTGCTGGCCGAGGACGAGAACCGCGGCCGGATCGCCTTCTTCGCGGGGATCGACGACTGCCGCTTCAAGCGGGTCGTCTCGCCCGGCGAGACGCTCTCGCTCGTGTGCGAGATCGACCAGGTCCGCGGCCCGATCGGCCGTGGCAAGGCGACCGCGCACGTCGGTTCCGAGCTGGCGGCGCGCGGCACGCTGACCTTCGCGGTGGAACGATGATCTCTGCAGTGACCAGTGTGCTGTGCGCGACCCTGTGCGGCCGGAGGCCGGCTTTGCCGGCCGGGAGGCCAAGCTCCGGGAACCCCTGCGGAACCGAGGAAGGAGGGGGCTCGTGGGGGAACCACGGGTTCCCCCACGTCGGATGATCGGCTCGGCCAACGGAACCCGGATCGGGATCACCGGGCTCGGTGTCCACGTGCCGGAGCGCGTCGTGACGAACGACGATCTCGCGCAGTACGTGGAGACGTCCGACGAGTGGATCGTCGAGCGCACGGGGATCCACGAGCGCCGCATGATCACGGAGGACCAGGCGCTGACCGACATCGCGCTGCCCGCGGCCCGTGCCGCGCTCGACGACGCGGGCACGACGGCCGACGACATCGACCTCCTCATCTGCGCCACCGTGACGCCGGACATGATGTTCCCGACCGCCTCGGCGCTCATGGCCGACACTCTCGGCGCCGAGAACGCGGCGGCCTACGACCTCCTCGCGGGCTGTACGGGGTTCATGTACGCGCTCGCCCAGGCGTACGGCATGCTCGCGTCCGGTCTCTCCCGCCGCGCCCTCGTGGTGGGTGGCGACGTCCTGTCCTCGATCCTCGACTGGACGGACCGCTCCACGCTGGTGCTGTTCGGGGACGGCGCGGGCGCCGTCGTCATGGAGCCGGTCGACCACGGCGGCTTTCTGGGATTCGAGCTCGGCGCCGACGGGGGCGGGGGCGTCCACCTCCAGTACCCCGGGAGCGGGTCGCGGAAGTTCGAGAATCCCGAGTCGATGCTGAAGATGAACGGCCGTGAGGTCTACAAGTTCGCGACACGGGTAATGGTCTCGTCGGCAGAGGCCGTGCTCGCCGAATGCGGCCGTACCATCGACGAGATCGACGTGTACGTCCCGCACCAGGCGAACAAGCGGATCATCGACCACGCGGTCGGTAAGCTCGGCGTCCCTCCCGAGCGAACGGTGGTGAACGTGGATCGGTTCGGCAACACGTCGTCAGGCTCCATCCCGCTGGCCCTGGCCGACGCGCGGACCGACGGACGGCTGCGGGACGGCGCCCTCGTGCTGATGACCGGCATGGGAGCCGGCCTGACGTGGGGCTCGGCGCTCATGGAATGGACGGACAGGAGAACGTCATGACCAAGGTTGCGTTCTGCTTCCCGGGCCAGGGCTCGCTCGAGGTCGGAATGGGCCGGGAGATCGCCGAGGCGGTGCCCGAGGCGATGGAGGTGTACCGCATCGGCTCCGAGGCGACCGGGATGGATCTCGCGCACCTCTGCTTCGAGGCGCCGCTCGACGAGCTCGTCGAGACCGAGGTGCAGCAACCCACGCTCGTCGCGACGAGCCTCGCGATCCTCGCCGCGGTCCGCAAGGCCGGCCTCGAGCCCGACGTCGTCGTCGGCCACTCGGTCGGCGAGTTCGCCGCCCTGGCGTCGGTCGGCGCGATGTCCGAGGGCGAGGCGATCGGCCTCGTCCGCGAGCGCGGGCTCGCGATGGCCGCTGCCGCGCGGGAGCGTCCCGGGGCCATGGCCGCGATCCTCGGGCTCGAGGACCACCTGGTCGAGACCCTCTGCCGGAAGATCCTCGGCGTCTGGCCCGCGAACTACAACTGCCCCGGTCAGATCGTCGTCTCCGGCGAGAACGACGCGGTCGAGGAGTGCTGCGCCGAGGCCGAGAGCCTCGGCGCGCGACGAGCGATCCGCCTCAAGGTCTCCGGCGCGTTCCACAGCCCGCTCGTCGGGCAGGCGGGGCGGGCGCTCAAGCCCGCGATCGACCGGATCCGCTTCACCGACCCGGTCAAGCCCTTCATGTCGACCGTGACGGCGAAGATCGAGCCGGCGCAGCGCCTCGGCGCGCTGCTCGTCGACCAGCTGACGGCCCCCGTCCGCTTCACCCAGGCGGCCGGCGAGCTGATGCGCGGCGGCGTCACGACGTTCGTCGAGATCGGGCCGGGGAGCGTCCTCTCCGGGCTCGTCAAGCGCATCGACCGCGGCGCCCGGACGTTCTCCGTCAACGACCTCGCGAGCCTCGAGAAGGTCAAGGAGGCGCTCGGCACCTCGTGAGCTCGTTCGCGTCGCTCGAGGGGAAGCTCGCCCTCGTCACCGGCGGCTCACGGGGTATCGGGCGCGCGATCGCGCTCGAGCTCGGCCGTGCAGGCGCCGAGGTGGTCGTCGGCTACCGCACGGGCCGCGAGGAGGCGGAGGCCGTCGCGTCCGAGATCGGCGGTCGCGCGGTCGAGGCCGACGTGTCCGACGCCGAATCGGCGAAGGCGCTCGTCGAGGCGGCGGGCGACCTCGACGTCCTCGTCAACAACGCGGGCCTCACCCGCGACGGCCTGCTCGTGCGGATGAGCGACGACGACTGGCGCACCGTGATCGACACGAACCTCTCGTCCGTCTTCTACACCTGCCGCGCGGCGGCGAGGCCGATGATGCGCAAGCGCGGCGGGTCGATCGTCAACATCTCCTCGATCGTCGGTGTGCACGGCAACTGGGGCCAGACGAACTACGCGGCCTCGAAGGCCGGGATCATCGGCTTCACGAAGTCGCTCGCCCGCGAGCTCGGAAGCCGCAACGTGCGCGCGAACGTCGTGGCTCCGGGGTACGTGAAGACGCAGCTGACCGACGTGCTGCCCCAGGAGGCGACCGCCGCGATGTTGACGAACACGCCGCTCGGGCGACTCGGGGACCCCGAGGACGTTGCGGGCGCGGTGCGCTTCCTCTGCTCCGACGCGGCGGCGTTCGTCACCGGCGACGTGCTGCTCGTCGACGGCGGGCTCGGGATGTAGCGTGGCTCGAGTGAGCGACAACGGCAGGCGCCGCGTCGTCGTGACCGGCCTCGGCATGGTGACGCCGCTCGGCAACACCGTCGAGGACAGCTGGTCCGCGCTGATCGCGGGGGAGTCTGGCGCCGGGAAGATCACGCAGTTCGACCCGACAGGATTCCCGGTCGACTTCGCGTGCGAGGTGAAGGACCTCGAGATCACGGACTACATCGAGTACAAGGCATCGCGCCGCATGGACCGCTTCACGCATCTGGCCCTCGCCGCGGCGCGGCAGGCAGAGGCCGACGCGAAGCTCGACATCGCGCCGGAGGCAGACCGCATCGGCGCAGCCGTGGCGACCGGCATCGGAGGCCTGAAGTCGTTCGAGGCATGCATCCAGGTGCTCGACTCGCGCGGGCCGGACCGCGTCAACCCGTTCTCGATCGTGCAGATCATCCCGAACCTCGCCGCCGGCTGGGTGTCGATGGAGCTCGGCACCAAGGGCCCGCTGCTCTCGGAGTGCACGGCCTGCGCCGCGTCCAACATGGCGATCGGCGACGGCCTCGATGCGATTCGCCTCGGCCGCGCGGACGTGATGATCTGCGGCGGCACCGAGGCGCCCGTCTCTCGGGTCGGGATCGCGGGCTTCGGCGCGATGCGTGCCATCTCCCGCCGCAACGACGACCCCCAGGCGGCCTCGCGCCCCTTCGACCTCGAGCGCGACGGGTTCGTGATGGGCGAGGCGGCGGCGATGGTCGTGCTCGAGGAGCTCGAGCACGCGAAGGCGCGTGGCGCGAAGATCTACGCGGAGCTCCTGGGCTACGGGCTCTCGTCCGACGCGACGCACGTGTCGGACCCCGACCCCACCGGAGCGAGTCCTGCGCGGGCGCTGCAGATGGCGTTCGACGACGCGGGGATCACCCCCGACGAGGTCGGGTACGTCAACGCGCACGGCACGTCAACGCCCGTCGGCGACAGCGCCGAGACGCGCGTGATCAAGCTCGCGCTCGGCGAGGAGAAGGCGTACGCGACCCCGGTCTCGTCGACGAAGGGCGCGACCGGCCACTGCCTCGGAGCGGCGGGCGCGGTCGAGGCGTCGTTCACGATCCTCGCGCTCGAGCGGGGCGTGCTCCCGCCGACGATCAACCAGGACGTTCCCGACCCGGAGTGCGACCTCGACTACATCCCGAACGGGTCGCGCGAGCAGCAGGTCGAGATCGGCGTCTCCAACTCGTTCGGCTTCGGCGGCCACAACGCCTGCGTCGTCTTCAGACGGTGGGGAACCCATGGTTCCCCCCGAGCCCCCTCCTTCGGACAAGCGACCCGGACGAGCGCGCCTGACCTCCTGCGTCAGGCGAGGCGGTACTCGAGCAGGATCGTGTCGTGCCAGACGCCGTCGCGCTCCGCGATCCGCTCGCGGCGGCCGACGACGCGGAAGCCGACCGCCTCGTGGATGCGAAGGCTCGCCTCGTTGGAGGCGATGACCGAGGTCTGGATCGTCCAGATCCCGTGTGCCGGTGCGTCGGCGAGCAGTCGCGTGAGGAGGGTTCTCCCGATGCCGCGTCCCCGCACCGCCGGATCGACGTACACCGAGTGCTCCACGACCCCGCGGTAGCAGGCGCGGGGTGAGACGGGCGACACCGCCGTCCAGCCGGCGACTGCGCCGTCTGCCTCGGCCACGAGCCGCGGCGCTTCGCGATGGCCCGCATTCCACTCTTCCCACGACGGGATGCGTGTCTCGAACGACGCGACGCCGGTCTCGAGGCCCGCGCCGTAGATCCGCGCCACGTCCGCCCAGTCCTCGGCGACGAGCGGTCGGATCGAGAGCGCCTGCACCACACAACGGTAGGCGAGCGTGCGGCGTGCCGCACCACGTGCACGGTCGACGGCCCGTACGCTCCCGCGGTGGACCTCGTGCGACCCAGCGCGGACCGCCTCGACGACGCACTGGCAGTCCTTCAGGCATCCGAGATCGCCGTCTACGGCGACACCGACTGGACGGCGCACGAGCTCAGGGAGGAGTGGGCGGGGCTCGATGTCGAGCGGGACGCCTGGCTCGCGACGATCGACGGTCGGGTCGCCGGCGTGGCCCACCTTCTCGAGCAGAAGAGAGGCCGCTTCCTCGGTGACGCGTACGTCCATCCCGAGCTCACCGGCCGAGGCGTCGGCACGCGTCTCCTCGAGTCACTCGAGGAGCGGGTGCGGGAGCTCCGTCCCGAGTGGCCGGACGGTGAGCGGATCGTGCTCGAGGCGGCGCACCTCGTGGGGGACGAGCGCGCGCCCGGCGTCTTCGCCGGCCGGGGCTTCGAGTACGCGCGGAGCTTCTTCCGCATGGTCATCGACGTCACCGAGCCGCAGCCCGATCCCGTCTGGCCGGACGGCGCCGAGCTGCGACCGCTCGAGCCGGACCGCGACGGGCCGATGCTCTACGCAGCGGAGATCGATGCATTCTCGGAGGAGTGGGACTACGTCACGCTCGACTACGACGCGTGGCGCAGGCGGGCGTTCGGCCCGAGCGGCTTCAACCCTGGTCTCGCGCCGGTCGTCTGGGCGGGAGACGAGGTCGTGGCGTTCTCGCGGAACTACGCGAAGCGAAACGGCAACTGGGGGTTCGTCGGGACGCTCGGCGTCCGGCCGGCCTGGCGACGACGCGGTCTCGGCCTCGCGCTGCTCCGCGAGTCGTTCCGGCGGTTTCGCGAGACCGGAGAGACGACGGTCGCCCTCGGTGTCGACGTCGACAACCCGACCGGCGCGACGCGGCTCTACGAGCGCGCGGGCATGCACGTCCTCTGGCAGGCGGACGTCTGGCAGAAGGAGCTCCGTGCCGCCGGCTGAGCTCGCCGTCCGCGCACCGACGCCGCGGGACGCTGCGGGGATCGCGGAGGTCCTCAACGCCCACGCCGCCGCCACGGGTCGTCCCGGCGACGAGACAGGGGAACGGGTCGAGCGATGGTTCGAGCTCGAGGATCTCGATCCGGCGCGCGACATGTTCCTCGCCGTCGAGGGCGGGAAGATCGTGGGCTATGCGGACGTCAGTGCCCCCGGCGCGGAGCGCGACGTCGTCAACGTCGACCTTCGCGTCCCGCCGGGCCGCGGGCGCATCGTCGAACGCCTCCTCGAGGAAGTAGAGCGGCGGGCGGACGAGCTCGGCGACGTCGGCGCGTGCATCCGTGCGCCCGCGAACGAGGGTGACGACGACTACCGGGCGGCTCTGTCGCGGCACGGCTTCCGGGTCGTCCGGAGCTCCTTCACCATGGAGATCGACCTGGGGACGCCGACCGAGGAGCCCGTGTGGCCCGGTGGCCTCACGTCCCGGCCGTTCGGGCCGGGCGAGGAACGGGCCGTCTACGACGCGTACGTGGAGGCGTTCGCGGATCACTGGGGCTTCGTCGCGGAGAGCTTCGCGGACTGGTGCACGTGGAACCTCGGGCCGAACCAGGACACGTCCTTGTGGCGGCTCGTCCAGGTCGGCCCCGAGATCGCGGCCCTCTGCATGAGCGCCCCGTCGCGGGGCGACGACCGGACACTCGGATGGGTCGGCGTTCTCGCGGTCCGCCGTCCGTGGCGGCGCCGCGGCCTTGCGCGCGCGCTCCTGCTCGAGAGCTTCGGGCTGTTCCGCTCGATCGGGCGTCAACGAGCCGCTCTCGGGGTCGACAGCGAGAACACCACGGGAGCGATCGCGCTCTATGAAGGTGTCGGCATGCGCGCGACGAGCCGCTCGGACACGTGGGAGCGGGTGCTGTGAGCGCGCTTCGCGCACGGTGCCCGCACTGCCGGACGCTGACCGCCGTGGCCTTCGACGACGTCTACGAATGTCACAGCTGTGGCGCGGTCTTCCGGGCCGGGCTCGTCCGCGTCCCCCGCGCGTGGGGAGACGGTGGGGAGCCGATGGCGGAGGCGGCACGGACCGAGCTGGCGTATCCCGAGGCGCTCGTGGTGGACCGCGACTCGCTCGACGAGCAGTCCGACGCGATCGCGCGCGGGATTCCACGGCGTCCGCTCGTGCTCGGAGGCTGCTGCTGCGCGCACGTCGGCGCGATCCGCGGGCTCGCGGCGCGGCACGGCCGTCTCGCCGTCGTCTGGATCGACGCCCATGGCGACCTCAACACGCCCCAGAGCTCGCCATCCGGGAACCTCTGGGGCATGCCGCTGCGGACGGCGATCGACGAGGGAAGCGTCCGGACCGACGACGTCGCGCTCGTCGGCGCCCGCGACCTCGACCCGCCGGAGCGCGCCTACGTCGCAGAGCACGGGATCGACGACGACCTCTCGCGCGCGCTCGACGGCGCAGACGCCGTCTACGTCGCGCTCGACCTCGACGTCCTCGAGCCAGGCCTGCTGCCCGTGTTCATGCCGGCGCCGGGAGGCCTGGGGCTGGACGACGTGGAGCGGCTGCTGCTCGAGGTGGCGAGCAGGAGACGGGTCGCGGGCCTCGGGCTGACGGGCCTCGCGCCGGGCGCCGATCGGGCGATCCTGGAGGGGCTCGCCGCCGCGGCCGGGCTCTGACACAACGGCACTAAGATGCCCGAGGTGTCGACCACCGGGAACATCGACGTCTCGATCGAGCACAAGAAGTCGGACCCGTCCGGGCGGGATGGCTCTGGCGGTCATCCGAACACCTGCCCGGGCTGCGGCTCGCACTATCGCGACGACGAGCTCGCCGAGCAGCTCCGCGTCTGTCCGCAGTGTGGACACCATTTTCCCGTCCGTGCGCGCGAGCGAATCGCGCAGCTCGCCGACCCCGGCACGTTCGACGAGGAGGACGGCGACCTGCGGTCGGCCGACCCGCTCGAGTTCTTCGATCTCCGGCCGTACGTCGAGCGGCTGGCCGAGGCGGAGCTCGGGACGGGGCTCGGTGACGCGATCCTGACCGGCCGCGCAGCGGTCGAGGGGCACCCCTGCCGCGTCGCCGCGATGGACTTCGCGTTCATGGGCGGCTCGATGGGAAGCGTTGTCGGAGAGCGGTTCGCCCGTGCCTGCGAGCGGGCGGCCGAGGACGCCGGTGCGCTGATCTCCGTCTCGGCGTCGGGTGGCGCCCGCATGCAGGAGGGCATCCTCGCGCTGATGCAGCTCCCGAAGACCGTGGTGGCGGTCGGGGACCTGCAGGACGCAGGCGGGGTGCTGATCTCGGTGCTCGCGCATCCGACGACCGGCGGCGTGACCGCCAGCTTCGCGAGCCTCGGAGACGTGATCCTCGCCGAGCCGGGCGCGCTGACGTCCTTCGCCGGCCCCCGGGTCGTGGCGCAGACGACGCGCGAGAAGCTCCCGGACGACTTCGGCCTCGCGGAGTCGAACCTTCGGTTCGGCCACGTCGACGCAGTGGTGCAGCGCGGCGACCTGCGAACCACCCTCGCGCGGCTCCTGCGCCTCTTCGGGGCGGAGAGGTGAGCCAGGAAGCGGAGCTCGGCCTGCGCGACCGGCTGGCGCAGCTCTCCGGCGTCAAGCTCCTGCGGGGCACGAGGCTCTCCGCCGAGCTCGAGCGGCTCCAGCGGCAGCTCGAACGTCTCCGCGAGGACACCACCGACGAGGAGATCTGGGGCCGCGTCCTGCTTGCCCGGGACGAGAAGCGCCCGTACACGCTGGACTACGTCGAGCGGATCCTCGAGGACTGGTTCGAGCTCCACGGCGACCGAGGCCGGATGGACGACCATGCGATCGTGGCCGGAATCGGCTCGCTGGACGGGCGGACGATCGCGCTCGTCGGGCACCAGAAGGGCCGTGACCTGAAGGAGCGCGCGGCCCGCAACTTCGGCATGGCGTACCCCGAGGGCTACCGGAAGGCCATGCGCACGATGGAGCTTGCGGAGCGGCACGGGTTCCCGCTCGTCACGCTCGTCGACACGCCGGGCGCCTATCCGGGCATCGCCGCCGAGCAGCACGGCCAGGGCGGCGCGATCGCACGGTCGCAGGCGGTGATGCTGCGACTGGGCGTGCCGACCGTCTCGGTCGTGATCGGCGAGGGCGGCTCGGGCGGCGCGATCGCGATCGCGGTGGCCGACCGGGTGCTGATGCAGGAGAACGCGATCTACTCGGTCATCTCGCCCGAGGGCTGCGCGTCGATCCTCTGGCGCGATGCCTCGCAGGCGAACAAGGCTGCGGCGGCGTTCAAGCCCGACGCCGCGCACTGCCTCGAGCTGCGGGTGATCGACGGGATCGTCCCCGAGCCCGAAGGCGGTGCCCAGGTCGACCACGACGCGGCTGCCGTGCTTCTCCGCGAGGCGCTCGTCGCACACCTCGACGAGCTCACCGACGTGCCCGCGGACGAGCTGCGGCGCGCTCGAAGGGCGAAGTTCCGCTCGATGGGCGTCCTCGCGTCGGTCTGACCGGCTGACGCGCTCTCCACACTTTCCACAGGCTTATCCCCGACCGCAATACAACCGAATTTCCAGGGACTTTCCTCCACGTGTTGCGAAGGTGTGAAGGACTGGTGCCGTTTCCGGGCAAGCCGTCCGTGGGATGATCGCGAGTGATGGCCGAGCTCGGCGACTACCGGCGCAAGCGCGATCCCGCGCGCACGCCCGAGCCGTTCGGCGGCGATGGATCGAGCGGCGCACCGGTGTTCGTGATCCAGCGCCACGACGCCAGGAGACTCCACTACGACCTGCGGCTCGAGCGGGACGGCGCGCTCGCGAGCTGGGCGGTGCCGAAGGGCCTTCCGCTCGAGGCGGGTGAGCGGCATCTCGCGGTCCACGTCGAGGACCATCCGCTCGACTACGGCTCGTTCGAGGGCGTCATACCCGCCGGCCAGTACGGCGCGGGAACGGTGGAGATCTGGGACCGGGGGACGTACGAGCTGCTCGAGGAGAAGCGGAACGGCGGACTGACCGTCCACCTGCACGGCGAGCGTGTCGACGGCGTCTGGACGCTCGTCCCCGCCCGGCTGGACGGCGACGAGCGCAACTGGCTCCTGCTCCGCAAGGACGCTGCGGAAGCAGCAGCACCGGTCCCGGAGCTCCGCCCGCAGCTCGCGTCACTGACCGAGCGCCTGCCGACCGGTGCCGGATGGCTCTACGAGCCGAAATGGGACGGCTACCGCGCCCTCGTCGCGCTCCGCGGTGGGGTCGCGACGCTCACGAGCCGGAACGGCAAGGACCTCTCCGAGCGCTTCCGCGACGTTGCCCGCGCGGTCGTGCACGCTGTGCGCACGCCGTCGGCCGTGCTCGACGGCGAGGTCTGCGCGCTCGACGAGTCGGGCACCGCCCGCTTCGAGTCGCTGCAGTCGGGATCGGGCCGGCTCGTCCTGATGGTCTTCGACCTGCTCGTGCTGGACGGCGAGCCCGTGTACCTGCGCCCGCTCGAGGAGCGAAGACGGCTCCTCGAGGACGTCCTCGACCCGGCGTCCGACACAGTGCGCCTGTCGCCCGCTTTCGAGGACGGGCCGGCGCTGCTCGAGGCCGCGTCTGCACAGGGCCTCGAGGGCGTCGTCGCGAAGCGAGCCGACGCGCCGTACCGCCCCGGCCGGCGGACACCCGAGTGGCAGAAGCTCAAGCTCAGGCAGGAGGACGACTTCCCGATCGTCGGGTTCACGCGGGGGACGGGGCGTCGGGCGAAGCTCGGCGCGCTCGTCCTCGGCCGGCGGGAAGCGGACGGGCTCCACTGGGCCGGCAATGTGGGGTCGGGCATCGGCGACGGAGACGTCGAGTCGCTGCTGGCCGTGCTGCGGCCGCTGTCGCGCCCCACGTCACCGCTCGTCGCGACGCCGCGCATGCCCCGTGTGCGCGCCGCGGACGTGACCTGGGTCGAGCCGACGCTTGCCGCCGAGGTGACCTTCGCCGAGCGCACGCGGGAGGGCCGGCTTCGCGCGCCCGTCTTTCTCGGGATCCGCGACGATGTGCCCGTGGAGCGGCCCCCGATCGCCGAGGAGATCCGCAGGGGGAGGCGGACGCTGCGCCTCTCGAACCTCGACAAGCCGTTCTGGCCGGACGAGGGCATCACGAAGGGCGAGCTCCTCGCCTACTACCGTGACGTCTCGAAGGCCCTCGTCCCGCACCTGCGCAAGCGGCCGTTCACGATGAAGCGCTACCCCGACGGCTGGCAGGGCAAGAGCTTCTTCCAGAAGCAGGCGCCGTCGCACATCCCCGACTGGATCGAGACCGCGGCCTTCCCTGCGTCGACGCGCGAAGGCGAGAAGAAGGTCATCGACTACGCGCTCGTCGACGACGAGCTCGCCCTTCTCTGGATGGTCAACATGGGGTGCATCGACATGCACACCTGGGCCTCGCGCGCCGATCGACCCGAGCGGCCGGACTGGGTGATGTTCGACCTCGACCCGTCGGAGGGAGCGACGTTCGAGGACGTGGTCGAGGTGGCGCTGCTCGTGAGAGAGACGCTCGACGTGCTCGGGCTCGAGTCCGTGCCGAAGACGAGCGGCTCGCGGGGGATCCACGTCCTCGTCCCGATCGCCCGCCGTCACGGGTTCGACGAGGTGCGCGAGTTCGCCGGCATCGTCGCCGGCGCCCTCGCCCGCGCGCACCCGGGTCTCGTCACGACCGAGTGGACCAGGGCGAAACGCCGCGGTGTGCTCGTCGACGCGAACCAGAACGGGCCGGGGAAGACCACCGCATCCGTCTACTCGGTGCGTCCGAGGGCGGGAGCGCCCGTCTCGACGCCGCTCCGCTGGGACGAGGTCGTGCCCGGGCTCGACCTCGACTCGTTCACGATGGACGTCGTGCTCGAGCGCGTCCGCCGCGACGGCGATCTCTTCGCGCCCGTCCTCGAGGGTGGCCAGTCGCTCGGCGCCGCCCTCCGCGCGGTTCGCTGAGCCTCATCGTCCGGTCGCGCCGAACAGCGGCAGGCACGGCTCGGCGCCGACGATCTCCACGGCGAAGGGGCAGGCCCACTCGGCGGCGTCGAGGACGAGGTCGTGGTGCGCCACCGGCTCGCCGCGTGGTCGCTCCAGGTGCGTGCCGATCTCCCGGTAGCCGAGCCGCGCCGACACGCCGGCGGACTGGGCGGCGCCGCCCTCGAGCCACCCGGAACACGCGGCGCGTGCTCCGAGGCAGCCGAACGCGAGCTCGAGCACCGCGACCCGCATCTCCGTGCCGAGCCCGCGTCCCTGGCTGGCGACTCCGAGCCACGATCCGGTGTCGACGGTGCGGTGGACCGAGAACCCCGTGGCGCGGAGCGCCTGCGTGCCGACCGGCGCGCCGTCGTGGAATGCGAGGAGGTTCAGCCTCCACTCCTCGGGTGTCCATGCCGCAAGCGTCTCCTCGTGGTGCGCGACGAAGCCGGTGACGAAGTCCGGGTCATCGCTCGCGTCGGTCCACGGGACAGCGAACGGCATCTCGTGCGGCGGGTGGATGCCCGCCTTCGCGACCTCGGCGAGCGCCTCCAGCTCCGCCCGGCTGCCGAGGCGCAGCTCGAGCCGCGGGGTGCCGAGCCGCAGCCCGTACAGCGCAGAGACGTCGGTCACGAGCCGATCCGGCATCCGCTCTACGATCGCACGATGAATGCGCGGCAGGTCGCAGTCGTCGGCAGCGGGCCAGGTCGAGTCGAGGAGGCCGAGGAGGTCGGCCGCCTGCTGGCGGAGCGCGGCTGCACGGTCGTCACTGGCGGGCTCGGCGAGGTCATGGCCGCGGCCCATCGTGGCGCGAAGGCGGCGGGAGGGACGACGATCGCCATCCTCCCCGGCGAGGCGCATTGCGACGCCAACCCGTGGGCCGACCACGTCGTCGTCACGGGCATCGGCCATGCGCGAAACCTCGCGGTGGCGGCGTCCGGTCATGCGGTGATCGCGGTGGGCGGGAGCTACGGGACGCTGGCCGAGATCAGCTTCGCGCTCCGGCTCGGCCGCCCGGTCGTGCAGCTCGGCGACGGGCCGGCCGTGGAGGGCGTGATCGCTGCCGCAAGCCCATCCGAGGCTGTCGACCGTGCTCTCGAGTTGCTCCTTACGCCCTGACTTCCGGGCCGTCGACCTCGCGCAGGCGCCGCTCGAGAAAGCGCCGCTCGGCCGCGTTGTCGGTGAGTTCGAGAGCCGCGCGGTAGCTCGCGGCAGCTTCGTCGCCGCGCTCGAGGCGCCGAAGGAGGTCGGCGCGAGCCGCGTGAAGGTACGCATAGCCGTCCAACTCCTCGAGCCCGTCGAGCAACTCGAGACCCCGCGCGACGTCGCCCGCGAGCGCGATCGCGACCGCCCGGTTCAACCTCACGACCGGCGACGGATCGATCTCGAGCAGCGCGTCGTAGACCGCGGCGATCGTTCGAGGATCCGTTCCCTCCGCGTGCCCGGCCGCGATCGACGCCTGGAGCTGGTACCACCCCGGGCGTCCGTGCGCCTCCGCGCGACGCAGGACGCGGAGCCCTTCGTCGATCGCCCGGCGATCCCAGAGCGCCCGGTCCTGGTCGGCGAGCAGGACGAGCTCCCCGTCCGGCCCGACGCGTGCCTCGCGGCGCGAGTCCTGGAGCAAAAGGAGCGCCAGGAGGCCGAACGCCTCGGGCTCGTCCGGCATCAGGACGCACAGGAGCTTCGCGAGGCGGATGGCCTCCGCGCAGAGGTCGGCGCGCACCAGCGCGTCACCACCGCTTGCGGCGTACCCCTCGTTGAACACGAGGTAGATCACGCGCAGGACGTCCGGCACGCGGTCGGGGAGCAGATCGTCGGGTGGGACGCGGAACGGGATGCCCGCCTCGCGCACGCGGCGCTTCGCGCGGACGAGGCGCTGCGCCAGCGTCGTCTCGCCGACGAGGAACCCACGCGCGATCTCGCGCGTCTCGAGGCCGCCCACCTCGCGTAGCGTCAGCGCGATCCGTGCGTCGACGGCGAGGGCCGGGTGGCAGCACGTGAAGAGCAGCGCGAGCCGCTCGTCCGGGATCGTGCTCACGTCGGCCTCCTCCTCGGCCGGGACGGCCTCGAGCCGCGCCAACAGCTCGGCCTTGCGGGCGAACGTCCGCTCGCGCCGGATCCTGTCGATGGCACCGTTGCGGGCGGTCGCCACGATCCAGGCGCCGGGCGAGCGAGGAGTGCCGTCTCGCGGCCAGCGCTCGATCGCTTTCGCGAAGGCGTCCTGTACCGCGTCCTCGGCGAGCGCGAGATCGCCGAGGACGCGGGTGAGGATCCCAACTGCACGAGGCCACTCCTCCCTGAATGTGGCCTCGAGGGACGTGGTCAGCGCTCCACGATGGGCCGGATCTCGAGCGAGCCGGTCTCCGCGGCCGGAACGAGCGCGGCGATCCGGATCGCCTCGTCGAGGTCGGGCAGTGTTGTCACGAAGAGCCCGCCGATCTGCTCCTTCGTCTCGGCGAACGGGCCGTCGGTGACGACGCGGTCGCCGTCGACGACACGGACGACCTTCGCGTCGGTCGCCGCCGCGAGCTCGCGGCCTTCCACTCCGGGATCGGCCTTCCCCATCTCCTCGAAGAGCGCGAGCCAGCGTGGCATCGACTCGCCGCGCAGGCGGGCGGCGTCGTCCTCGTCGAGCTCCGCCCATGCCGACTGGTCGCCGTAGACGAGCATCGCGTACTTCATGTCAGGCCTCCGGATCGACGTGGACGGGACGAACCTCCACGGCGCCATGATGAACCGCGGGAATGCGCGCGGCCCAGTCGAGCGCGTCGTCGAAGGACGGGCAGTCCAGGATGAAGAAGCCTCCGAGCGCCTCCTTCACCTCGGCGTACGGCCCGTCGGTGACGAGGCGCTGCTCGTCGCGGACGCGGACGGTCGTGGCGCTCGCCGTCGACGCGAGCTCCTCGCCGCCGACGAGGACCCCAGCGGCCCGCGCCGCGTCGGCGAACTCGCCGTACTGCTCATACGCGGCGTCGCGCTCGACGTCCGTCATCGTCTCCCAGACGCTCTGATCGGCGTGGATCAGGGCCAGGTACTCCATGCGATACCTCCGGTTCGTGGATGGTGCCCGTCTCGGATGGAAGACGATCGGGAACGGCCGGAATCGACACGCGTTCGTCGCAGGGAGTGCGCGCCTGCACCCGTCATCTCGCGTCGCCCATCCGCTGGAGCAGGGTCAGCGCCGCCGCTTTGTCGAGGAGCTCGTTGAGGTTCCCGCACTTCGGGCTTTGCACGCACGACGGGCAGCCCGACTGGCACGGGCAGCGCCCGAGCAGACGCGCGGTGTCGGCCACCCACTCGGCGAAGCAGTCGAAGCCGCGCTCTGCGATGCCGACCCCTCCCGCATGCCCTTCGTAGACGAACACCGTCGGCAGGCCCGTCTGCTCGTGGACGTTCGTCGAGAGCCCGCCGATGTCCCAGCGGTCGCACATCGCGAACAGCGGCAGCAGCGAGATGAGCGCGTGCTCGGCGGCATGGAGCGCCGAGACGAGGGTCGGCATCGTTTCGATGCCGGCGAGCAGCGCCGGCCCCGGAGAGAACCAGATGCCCTCGGTCTCGTACGACGTTGCGGGCAGGTCGAGCGGCGTCGTGTCGATCACGCTGCCGTCGGCGATCGCCTTCCGCTGGTACGCAACGACCTGCTCGGAGACGTCGATCCGTCCATGGTGGAGCTCGACGCCGCCGATGCGCCGGCTTCGGAGCGCCTCGACGATCGAGGTCTCGGTCTCCTTCCGCGGCTGCGTGTACCAGTCGACGGCGATCGGGCGGACGAGCGCCGTTCGCGTCTCGAGGTCGAGGACGGTGACGCCGTACGACTCGCCGAGGTGCAGGTACACCGCACCCGTGTGCACCGTGGAGAACGCGCGCTCGCGCTCGGCCGTCCCGAGCAGCGTCCCGGTGGTCTCGTCCACGATGACGAACGACTCCGGGTCGCCCGACCGCAGCGACAGCCGCGCGGCAGGCGTGTCGCGCCCTCGCCAGACGTAGCCGGCGGGCGTCGACTCGAGCTCCGGGAGGACGGCCGCTCGCTCGAGCGCCTCGGCCCCGAGCACGGCGGCGTCCGCGGGCGTCAGCGGCCCCTCGTACGCGGCCGAGAGCACGTGCCCGTCCAGGATCCGCGGCGTCCAAGGGTCGATCAGCGCCGCCTCGACGCTTCGCCGGAGTAGCGCCTCCGGCTCCGCTGCGAAGAACTGGTCGAGCCCGTCCTCGCTCGCGATCAGCACCGCGAGGCCGCGGGTCCGTCGCCCTGCGCGGCCCCACTGCTGCCGCAGGGACGCGACAGTGCCCGGAAACCCGACCGAGATCGCGCAGTCGAGCGAGCCGACGTCGATCCCGAGCTCGAGCGCATCCGTCGCCGTCACGCCGAGCAACTCCCCGTCGACGAGCCGCCGCTCGATGTCACGGCGTTGCTCCGGTGTGTATCCCGCGCGGTAGGGGGCCAGCCGTCGCGCCGTCGCGCTGTCGAGGCGGTCGCTCGCGAAGCGGTGGACGAGCTCCGCGGTCTTGCGGCTCTTCGTGAAGCAGATCGTGCGCAGGCCGTGCCCGACCAGCTCTGCGAGCAGCCTCGACGCGTCCCCGAGCGGGCTCGCACGGATGCCGAGCTCCGGGTCGAGGAGCTCCGGATTCCAGAGGACGATGTCGCGCTCCGCGCGCGGCGCCGTGTCGCTGTCGACGACTCGTACCTCGAGGCCGGTGAGGCGCGACGCGAGCTCGCCCGCATTGGCGATCGTCGCGGACGCAAGCACGAAGAGCGGGTCGGCGCCATACGCCAGCGCGAGCCGCCGCAGCCGCCGCAGGACGTTCGCGACCTGCGAGCCGAACACCCCGCGGTAGACGTGCGCCTCGTCGACGACGACGACACGGAGGTTGTGAAGCACGTCTCCCCACCGGTCGTGGTGCGGCAGCACGCCGACGTGGAGCATGTCGGGGTTGGTGAGGATCGCGTTCGCGGTTCGCCGTACATGCGCCCGCTGCTCGATCGGCGTGTCACCGTCGTAGATCGCGGGCCGCAGCCCGGGAAGGCCGAGCCCGGCGAGCCACCGCGCCTGATCCTGTGCCAGGGCCTTGGTCGGGTAGAGGAAGAGGGCTCGCGCGCTGCGGTCGCGGGCGATCGCGTCGAGCGCGGGGAGTGAGAACGCGAGCGACTTACCTGAGGCCGTTCCCGTCGTCACGACGACGCTCTCGCCGGACGAGGCCGCCTCCCAGGTCGCCGCCTGGTGCGCGTACAGCTCCGTGACGTCGCGACGCGCGAGCGCCTCGACGACGGATGCGTGCAGCTCCGTCGGCAGGGGCTGCGTCCGACCAGGGCGCGACGGCTCGGATCCGCGGTAGGCCACCTCGACCGTGTCGTCGAGCAGTGCGTCCCAGGTCTGCGCCGCGGTCAGCCCGGCAACTCCGACGGGCGGAATCCGGCACACGTGAGGTTGAGCGCCGCCACGCGTCCCTCCTCGACCGTCGCGTACGCGGTGTGCTCGTTCTCCTGCCAGCCCTTCGCCGGGTCGCGGCCGCGGAACCGGTAACGGAGGCGTACCCGGTCCGCGATCGTCGTGACGTCGCCCGAGACGAGTGCGAACGACTCGAGTGGATCGAGCCAGTAGCCGTACTGGCCGGCGATCGCGTCCGGCCCGGCCAGCTCCCGCAGCCGGTGGGGCGTCAGCGCCCGGAGCTTCGCGTCGGACGCGAAGCACGAGGCGATTCCCGCCCCGTCGCGCGCGCCGATCGCGGCGAGCAACTCTTCCACGACGGCCGTGTCGACCACGGCGCGAGGGTAGACGATGTCTAGGCGGCCAGGGCCCGGGCGACCGCGTCCGCGTAGCGGCGGCGGGGCTGAGCGCCGTGGACGACCTCCACCGGCTCGCCCGCCACGAAGATCATCACGGTCGGCAGGGAGAGGACGCCGTAGCGCGCGGGCACGCCGAGGTTGACGTCGATGTCGAGCCGTGCGAGTCGCAGGCGCCTGCCGTACTCGCTGCCGATCTCCGAGAGCAACGGCTCGATCGCCTTGCACGGCCGGCACCACGGCGCGGTGAACTCCACCAGCACGGGCACGTCCGACTCGAGCACCACCGTCGCGAACGTCGCGTCCGTGACGTCGAGCACTAGAGGTTCCCCCGCAGCGCCCTCCAGCGCAGCACCGGCACCTGCCGCATCGCCTCGAGGACGATCGCGCCGCTCATCTTCGACTCGCCAACGCGCCGGTCGACGAACACGATCGGGATCTCGACGACCCCGAACCCGGCCAGGAGCGCGCGGTACGTGCCCTCGATCTGGAATCCGTAGCCCCGCGCGGCGATCGCGTCGAGGTCGATCGTCTCGAGGACAGTGCGGCGAAAGCACTTGAACCCGCCGGTCAGATCACGGATGCCGACGCCGAGCACGATACGAGCGTAGAGGGAGCCGCCACGCGAGATCACCCGCCGCACGAGGCCCCAGTTCTCCGTGCCGCCACCCGCCACCCAGCGGGACCCGAGGGCGAGGTCGGCCCCGCCCTCCTCGCACATCGCGATCAGGCGCGGGACGTCCTGTGGGTCGTGTGAGAAGTCGCAGTCCATCTCGAGCACGAGCTCTGCATCCGTTTCGAGCGCCCGCTCGAAGCCCGCGAGATAGGCCTTGCCGATCCCCTCCTTGCGCGTTCGGTGGAGCACGTCGAGCCACGACAGCTCCGCCGCGAGCCGGTCGGCGATCTCGCCGGTCCCGTCCGGCGACCCGTCGTCGATCACGAGCACGCCGTCGCGCGTCGTGTCGATCACCTCGCCGAGCGCACGGACGAGCGCCTCGACGTTGTCGCGCTCGTTGTACGTCGGCACGCAGACGAGTGCACGGCTCGCGCCCATCGGCGGAGTCTGCCCGCTCCACCGGCCGCAGGCCCGTCCCTATGATCGGCGGATGCCGCCGCTGCCGCGTAACGCAGACGTCGCGGACGCGCTCGACGAGCTCGCGGACGTGTCGGAGATCCTCGGCGAGCAGGGGTTCCGCGTGCTCGCGTACCGCCGCGCGGCGACGCGGATTCGCGAGACGGGCGCGTCGGTCGCGGAGCTCGCGTTGCAGGGCACTGCGAAGGAACTGCCGGGGATCGGCGCCACGATCGAGTCGAAGATCGTCGAGATGACGGAGACCGGCTCGATGTCCGCGCTCGAGAAGCGACGGGCCGAGGTGCCGGCCGAGGTGCGGCAGTTCCTTCGCCTCCCGGGGCTCGGGCCGAAGACGGCTGCGCGGATCTGGCGCGAGCTCGGCGTGACCACGCTGGAGGAGCTGCGCGTGGCGGCCGAGCAGCAGCGCGTGCGGACGCTCCAGGGCCTCGGCGCGAAGAGCGAGGAGCGGATCCTCGAGGCGCTCGCCAAGGGGTTCGGCCCGGAGCCGGAGCGGCGAGGGTTGCTCGGCGTCGGGCTTCCCGTGGTCCGGCAGGTCGTCGAGGAGCTCCGCGCCCATCCGGCAGCGGTCGAGGTCTCGGGCGCCGGGAGCGTCCGCCGAGGGCGCGAGACCTTTCGCGACCTCGACGTGATCGCGACGGCGACCGACCCGGCCGCGCTGATCGGGCACTTCGTCACCCTGCCATGGGTGCTCGAGATCGCGGCGCGCGGCGACACGAAGGCGACCGTCGTCACGAAGCAGGGCCTCCGGCTCGACCTGCGCGTCGTGCCGCCCGAGGACTTCGGGAGCCTGCTCCAGCACTTCACGGGCTCGAAGGACCACAACGTGGCGCTCCGCGAGGAGGCGCAGAGGCGCGGCCTCTCGATCTCCGAGTACGGCGTGACGGTCGTCGAGACGGGCGAGGTGCACCGCTTCGCCGACGAGGACGACCTCTACCGCTTCCTCGGCTACGAGCCCATTCCGCCCGAGCTGCGCGAGAGCTCCGGCGAGCTCCAGGCAGCGCGCAACGGCAGCCTGCCGGTGCTCGTGGAGGTCGGAGACCTGGTCGGCGAGCTCCACTGCCACTCCGACTGGTCCTCGGACGGCAAGGCGTCGATCGAGGAGATGGCGCGAACCGCGCGGTCGAACGGATACCGCTTCCTCGCGCTCACCGACCACTCGCACTACCTCCGCGACGGCCGGATGGAGGCGCAGTGGCGGGAGATCGACGCGGTCAACGCGCGCGTCAAGCCGTTCAAGGTGCTGAAGGGGGTCGAGGCGAACATTCGCGCGGACGGCGCGATCGACGTGGACGACGAGCTGCTCGCGGAGCTCGACTGGGTCGTCGCCTCGCTCCACCACGCCTTCGACAAGAGCCCGACGGAGCGGATCCTCGCTGCGATCGACCACCCTCACGTCGACTGCATCGGGCACCTCACCGGCCGCAAGCTCAACCGCCGCGCGGGCGCCGAGGTCGACATCGAGCAGGTCGTCGCGCGGGCGGTCGAGACGAGGACGGCGCTCGAGATCAACAGCCAGCCCGACCGGCTCGACATGCGCGACGTCCACGCGCGGCTTGCGGGCGAGGCCGGCGTGCTCGTGCCGGTGACGACCGACGCCCACTCGATCGCGGCACTCGGCTATCGGGAGCTCGGCGTCGCGCAGGCACGCCGTGCCTGGCTGACGAAGGAGCAGGTGCTCAACACGCGTTCCTGGCGCGAGATCGCGAAGCTGCGGCCGTGAGCGACTTCCGCGACGACGGCGCCGCTGCGCTCGAGTGGGCGGCGTCGTACCTCGAGCGCGTGCGCGACCTGCCGGTGCTGTCGCAGGTCGAGCCCGGCGCGATCCGGGCCGCTCTCCCGGAGCGGGCGCCCGACGGGCCGGAGCCGTTCGCGGCCGTCCTGCGCGACCTCGACGACGTCCTGATGCCGGGGTTGACGCACTGGCAGAGCCCGCGGTACTTCGCGTACTTCGCGACGACGGCCTCCGAGCCGGGGATCCTCGCCGAGCTCCTCGTCGCGGCGCTGAACCAGGTCGGGATTCTCTGGCGCGCCTCGCCCGCGCTCCAGGAGCTCGAGGAGGTGACGCTCGCCTGGCTCGCCGACCTGCTCGGCCTGCCGGAGGGTCTCCACGGCCATATCGAGGACACCGCCTCGACCGGACTGATCACGGCGCTCGCGACCGCTCGGGCGGCGTCGCCGGGCAAGCGCGTCGTCGTCTGCTCCGAGCACACGCACTCCTCGACCGCGAAGGCAGCGCGTCTGCTCGAGCTCGAGGTCCGGGCGGTGCCGGGCGACGAGAGCCATGCGATGCGGGTCGACCGGGTCGACCTCACCGACGCCTGCGCGCTCGTGGCGACGATCGGGACGACGTCGTCCGCCGCGGTCGATCCCGTCCCCGTGCTTGCCGACCTCTGCGCCGACGCCGGCGTCTGGCTCCACGTCGATGCCGCCTACGCGGGGAGCGCCGCCGTCTGCCCCGAGCTGCGTCCGCTCTTCACCGGGTGGGAGCGTGCCGACTCCGTCGGGGTCAACCCGCACAAGTGGCTCCTGACGCCGATGGACTGCTCCGCGTTCTGGTCGCGCCGCCCCGACGATCTCCGCAACGCGTTCAGCCTCGTGCCCGAGTACCTGCGCGTGAGCGAGGACGTCGTGAGCCTGAGCGAGTACGGGATGCCGCTCGGCCGGCGCTTTCGTGCGCTCAAGCTCTGGGCGGTCCTGCGCTGTCACGGGCGCGAGGGGCTGCAGGCGGTCATCCGCGAGCACGTCCGTCTCGCAGAGCTGTTCGAAGGCTGGGTGCAGGCCGAGCCGGGCTGGGAGATCTGCGCGCCGAGGCACTTCTCGCTCGTCTGCTTCCGGCTGGAGGGCACCGACGGGGAGAACGAAGCCCTGCTCGAACGGGTCAACGCGACGGGGACGATGTTCCTCTCGCACACGCGCCTCGACGGCCGCTTCGTGCTCAGACTCGCGATCGGCAACGCGCGGACGACCGAGGACGACGTCCGCCTCGCCTGGGACGTCCTCAGGCGCGAGGCGCGATCGCGCGCCGTCGCCTGATACGCTCCCGAGCGGCGCGGGACACGTCCCGCTCCACATCGAGAGAGGCTGAGGGACCGGCCCTGTGACGCCTCGGCAACCCGCCCCGATGGGGGCCAGGGTGCCAAACCCGGACGGATGTGTCGAGCGAGACGAAGGAGGATCCACCGTGACAGCCATCTCCCTTTCCTGTCGCGTCTGCGCGACCGAGCACCCACTGGAGGCGATCGGCACCTGCCGCACGTGCTTCGGGCCGCTCGACCCCGTCTACGACTGGGACCTCCTGCGCGCGACGGTAACGCGTGAGCGACTCGCCTCCGGGCCACCGTCACTCTGGCGCTACGCCGACCTCCTCCCGGTCGATGCTCCGAACGAGCCGCGCCTCGCTCCGGGGCTGACCCCGCTCGTGCCGGCACCGCGTCTCGCCCAGGAGATCGGCGTGGGCGAGCTCTGGCTGAAGCTCGACACCGCCAACCCGACGCACTCCTTCAAGGACCGCGTCGTCGCGGTCGCCGCGCGGAAGGCGCAGGACCTCGGCCTCCGGACGCTGTCGTGCTCCTCGACGGGCAACCTCGCCGGCGCCGTCGCGGCCCGCGCGGCCGCCGAGGGGATGGAGGCCGCGGTCTTCGTGCCCGCCGACCTCGAGCCGGAGAAGCTCGCTGCCGCGGCCGTGTACGGGCCGACGATCTACGCCGTCGACGGGCACTACGACCACTGCTCGCGGCTTTCGGTCGAGCTGTCGTTCGAGCTCCCCTGGGGCTTCGTCAACGTCAACCTCCGCTCGTACTACGCGGAGGGCTCGAAGACGCTCGCGTACGAGCTCGCCGAGCAGCTCGGGTGGCGGGCGCCCGACGTCGTGGCGATCCCGGTCGCCTCGGGCGCGCTCTTCCACAAGGTCGGTCAGGGGTTCTCGGAGCTCCGCGAGCTCGGCCTGCTCGACGGCCAGGCGCCGCGGCAGATCGGCGGGCAGGCAGAGGGCTGCCAGCCGGTCGCGACGGCGTTCCGCGAGGGCAAGCCCGTGACCCCGGTGCGGCCCGACTCGATCGCCCGCTCCCTCGCGATCGGCAACCCGGCCGACGGCGACTTCGCCGTCGTTACCGCCAGGGAGACGGGAGGCGCGATCCACGCCGTGCCCGAGAACGCGGTCGGCGAGAACATGGCGCTCCTCGCGCGGACGACGGGCGTGTTCGGCGAGACGGCCACCGGCGTGACCCTCGGAGCGCTGCGGACCGCGGTGCAGGCGGGCGAGGTCGACCGCGACGACCGCGTCGTGCTCCTCGTCACGGGCGACGGCCTCAAGACGCTGGCCCCGGTCGCGTTCACCTACAAGCCGGAGCACATCACCGCCGACGCCGAGGCGTTCCTCGACGCGCGGCAGGCTGCCGCGTAGAGCCGCCGGGGTACGCTGGCGGGATGGCGAAGACCCTCTTCGAGAAGGTCTGGGAGCGGCACGTCGTCCTCGAGGAGGAGCGCGGCCCGGCGCTGATCTACGTCGATCTCCACCTCGTCCACGAGGTCACCTCGCCGCAGGCGTTCGAGGGGCTCCGCCTCGCCGGCAGGCGCGTTCGCCGTCCCGACCTGACCGTCGCGACGATGGACCACAACGTGCCCACGCTCCCGGGGCCGGTCAGCGACCCGATGGCGAAGGCACAGCTCGACGCGCTGCGGGCCAACACGGAGGAGTTCGGCATCCGTCTCCACGGAACAGGGTCCGGGCACGAGGGCATCGTCCACGTGATCGGCCCGGAGCTCGGGCTCACCCAGCCGGGCAAGACCATCGTGTGCGGCGACAGCCACACCTCGACCCACGGCGCGTTCGGAGCCCTGGCGTTCGGGATCGGCACGTCCGAGGTGGAGCACGTGCTCGCCACCCAGACGCTCTACCAGCAGCGGCCGAGGACGATGCTCCTCGAGCTCGCCGGCGAGCTGCCCCCGGGCTTGACCGCCAAGGACGTGATCCTCGGCGCGATCGGCCAGGTCGGGGTCGACGGCGGCGTCGGCTACGTCGTCGAGTACGCGGGCGACGCGATCCGCGCGCTCTCGATGGAAGAGCGGATGACCGTCTGCAACATGTCCATCGAGTGGGGCGCGCGCGCGGGGATGATCGCTCCCGACGACACGACCTTTGCCTACCTCGAGGGCCGCGAGCACGCGCCGCGAGGAGCGTCCTTCGAGCGGGCGATCGAGGACTGGCGCTCGCTCGCGAGCGACCCGGGAGCGGAGTACGACACGCACGTCGTCGTCGACGTCACCGAGCTCGTCCCGCAGGTCACCTGGGGCACGAACCCCGGCATGGTCGTCCCCGTCACGGGCGCCGTTCCCGACCCGGCCTCGTTCGAGGACGCGGACGACCGG
This sequence comes from uncultured Actinomycetes bacterium, assembly GCA_963742525.1. Taxonomy (GTDB): domain Bacteria; phylum Actinomycetota; class Thermoleophilia; order Gaiellales; family Gaiellaceae; genus Gaiella. The sequence goes on along the minus strand of CAVUMD010000003.1, from coordinate 81,372 downwards.
ATCGCGGCGGAGCGCGCGCTCCGGTACATGGACCTCCGCGCAGGCGAGCGCATCGAGGACATCCGCGTCGACCGGGTCTTCATCGGCTCCTGCACCAACGCCCGGATCGAGGATCTCCGCGCCGCGGCAGCGATCGTCGCGGGGCACAAGGTCGACGAGCGCGTGAAGGCGCTCGTCGTGCCGGGCTCGGCGACGGTGCGCCGTCAGGCCGAGGAGGAGGGGCTCGACCGCGTCTTCCTCGACGCGGGCTTCGAGTGGCGGCTCGCCGGGTGCTCGATGTGCCTCGGCATGAACCCGGACATCCTCGCGCCGGGCGAGCGCTGCGCCTCGACCTCGAACCGGAACTTCGAGGGCCGCCAGGGTCGCGGCGGGCGCACGCACCTCGTCAGCCCGCAGATGGCCGCCGCGGCCGCGCTCCACGGCAGGTTCGTGGACGTGCGCACGCTCGACCGCGAGCCGGTGACCGCATGAAGCCGCTCCGCGAGGTGACGGGTACGGTCGCCGTCCTCGACCGCCCGGACGTCGACACGGACCAGATCATCCCGAAGCAGTTCCTCAAGCGCATCGAGCGCACCGGCTACGGGCAGTTCCTCTTCTACGACTGGCGCCTCGACGAGAACGGGGACGAGCGCCCCGGCTTCGAGCTGAACCGGCAGGAGTTCCGCGGCGCGTCGATCCTGCTCGCAGGTCGCAACTTCGGCTGTGGCTCCTCGCGCGAGCACGCCGCCTGGGCGCTGCAGGACTACGGATTCGACGCGGTCATCGCCCCGTCGTTCGGCGACATCTTCCGCACCAATGCAGGGAAGATCGGGATGCTTGCGATCGCCCTTCCGGCCGACGAGGTCGAGCGGCTGATGGAGAGCGTCGACCTCGACTCCGGCTCGGAGATGCGCGTCGACCTCGAGCGGCGCGTGATCGTCGCGCCCGACGGCCGCGAGGTGGCGTTCGACTTCGACGAGACGACACGCCAACGGATTCTGCACGGCCTCGACGAGATCGCCCTCACGCTGCAGCACGAGGACGCGATCGCAGCGTACGAGACGACTCACGGCCTCGCGTGACCCGCATTGCCGTCCTCCCCGGCGACGGGATCGGGCCGGAGGTCGCTGCCGAGGCGACGCGCGTCCTCGACGCGCTCGGGATCGCACACTCCGAGCACCCGTTCGGTGGCAACGCGATCCTCGAGCAGGGCACGCCGCTCCCCGACGAGACGCTCGCGGCGTGCCGGGAGGCCGACGCCGTGCTCCTCGCCGCCGTCGGCCTCCCCGAGCTCGAAGGGCAGGCGGTGCGGCCGGAGCAGGGCCTGCTGGGCCTGCGGAGGGAGCTCGGCGTCTACGCGAACCTTCGGCCCGCCCGCGCCGAGGGGATCGACCTCGTGATCGTTCGCGAGCTGGTCGGCGGCCTCTATTTCGGCGAGAAGGGCACGCGCGAGGACGGCACGTGGTTCGACACCTGCGAGTACACGCGACCCGAGGTCGAGCGGATCGCCCGGCGCGCCTTCGCGATCGCCCGGGAGCGCGGCGGGCGGCTGACCTCGGTCGACAAGGTGAACGTCCTCCACACCTCACGGCTCTGGCGCGACGTCGTCACCGAGGTCGGCGCTGACGAGTACCCGGACGTCCCGCTCGACCATGCCCTCGTCGACTCGTTCGCGATGACGATCGTGAACGCACCGGGGACGATCGACGTCGTCGTCACCGAGAACACGTTCGGCGACATCCTCTCCGACGTGGCGGCGGCGGTCACGGGCGGCCTGGGCCTCGCCGCGTCCGCCTCCCTCGGCGGCGAGGGTCCGGGGCTGTTCGAGCCGGTGCACGGGTCCGCGCCGCAGATCGCGGGCCAGGGCATCGCGAATCCCGCCGCGATGCTCCGCTCGGTGGCGCTCATGCTCAGGCACGGCCTCGGCCGGCCCGACGACGCGAGCGCGCTCGAGCGTGCGGTCGACGAGACGCTCGACCGCGTGACGACGGCCGATCTCGGCGGCACCGCGACGACGCGCGAGGTCGGCGACGCCGTTCTCGCGCAGATCGGCTGAGCCCATGACCCCCGACCACAACACCGTTGCCTATCCGGGACGCGAGGGAGCGCACAGCGCCGCCGCCTGCGACCGCCTCTTTCCCGCGGCCCGCCTCGTCGCGCAGGCATCGTTCCACGACGTCGTCGAGGCAGTCACGGAGCGGGCGTGCACGTACGGCGTGCTCCCGATCGAGAGCTCGCTCGTAGGCCCCGTGAACGAGACGCACGACCTCCTGTACGACTCGGCGCTCTCGATCGTCGCTGAGGCGATCCTCCCGATCCGCCACTGCCTCGTCGGGCCGGCGCAGCTGCCACTCGAAGACGTCCGCGAGATCCGCTCGCACGCGGTGGCGCTCGACCAGTGCCGGCGCCTGCTCGCCTCGATGCCGTGGGCGACCGCCGTCGTCGCGGCGACGACGGGCGACGCGGCCGCGGCGGTGGCGGAGCTCGGTGAACCGTCGGTCGTCGCGATCGCGTCCGTCCGCGCGGCCCGGATGCACGAGCTGGCCGTGATCGCGGACGACGTCGGCGACCATGCGGCCTACACGCGGTTCGCCGCGCTGGCGCCGTACACGCGGCTCGACCGCCGCCACGGCGAGTGGCGCACGGCGCTGACCTTCGAGACCCACCACCGCCCGGGGGCGCTTCACCACGCGATCGAGCCGCTCGCGCGACGCTCGATCGACATGGTGCAGCTCGTCTCGCGCCCGATCCCGTCCCGGCCCTTCGACTACCGGTTCGACTGCGTCCTCGGCGGCCACCCGCTGGACGACGAGGTGGCCGCCGCGCTGGCCGAGATGCAGGCCGAGACCGCGCGGCTCCGCGTCTTCGGCTCCTACCGCGCGGATCGCGACGAGGGTTGGGAGACGGTGGCGGCGTGACCGTCGGGGCCTACGCCGCCTCGGCAGCCGTCTCGGCCGCCGGGAGGTAGCGCAGCCACGCGTCCGGCACGCGGTGGAGCGCAAGGCTGATGAACAGCACGGGCGACGGCGCGCGCGGGGGCCGCGCGAGGTTCATGTGCGTCTCCTCCAGCAGCCGGTCGCCCTTGCGCAGGTTGCACGGCGCGCAGGCCGTGACGACGTTCTCCCAGACGGAGTCGCCGCCGCGCGAGCGTGGCACGACGTGGTCGAGCGTCAGCCGTCCCGCGCTGTCGCCGCAGTAGACGCAGCGCCAGCCGTCGCGCGCGAAGAGGGCGCGGCGGGAGATGCGGCGCTTCACCGAGCGCGGCACGCGGACGTACGCCACGAGCCGGATCACGTGCGGCCGCGTGTAGGTGTTCGTCGCGGTGCGGAGAGGCTCGTCGAGCCGCTCCACGACCTCCGCCTTGCCCTTCCAGACGAGCACGTGCGCGCGACGTGTCGAGCACACGTTCAGCGGCTCATAGCTCGCATTGAGGACGAGCACGTGACTCACGGCGCGAATGTAGCAGCGCCGCAACCCCGCTCTGGCCCGGCGATCCCGCCTACCGCGCCATCGCGCGCTCCACGGCCTCGGCCTCCTCGGGGGAGAGGGCGAGGCTCGGGCGCCCCCGCTCGAGCTCCTTGACGTACACCCGTGCATAGTCGCGGCCCTGGATCGCCGTCACGACCGTGCCGCTGCGGGTCGAGTCGAGGAAGGCGAAGGACGCGGACTGCTGCCCGCCGGCGTCCCGGTAGGCGTCGTAGCGGACGACCGACGTGTTCGTCACCGCACCGTCCACCCTGCGGTCGACGCGGGTCAGGCCGGCCGCCACCTCGTCCACGGCCCGGTGGAGATCGTCGATACGGCCCTGGAGCGAGACGGCGAAGTCGACCACGTCGGCGGTCGACCCGCCGAGGATCGCCTGCTGGTCGCGCCGAAGCGACCGCACCATGCGCCAGGCGCCGAAGGTCGCGACGAGGGCGATCGCCGAGACCGCGACGGCCGCGATCGCCACGCCGAGCTCGAGGCTCACGACGGCGCGATCTGGAAGATCACCGGGTACTCGGCCGTGTTGTTGTCGGTCTTCGTCTCCCCGTCGACCGGCGTGATCGTCACCTGGACGGTCGCGTTCTCCTGGTAGGGGAAGTCGGGGAAGTCCGAGAACGTCACGGTCTTCGTCTCACCCGGGTCGATCACGTCCACCGTGCCCGTCTTCACGATCGGGCTCGGCTGGCGCGGGATGGTCAGCTTCACCTGGACGCCGACCTCCTGGAACTCGCCCGAGTTCGTCACGCCGACCTCGAACGCGGTGTCGACCGAGGTGGTGATCTTGGTCTCGGTCGTCGTCGAGAGCTGGACGCCCTGCGGCAGCACCTTCGTGTACGCGAGCGCGCTGCCGTGCAGACCGCTCGGCGTGCCGCCGGTCGACGCCCCGTGCACGCGCTGCCAGATCGAGCTCATCGACCGTGCGGTGTAGAGGTCGGCGTTCTCGACGAACACGGAGGCAGGCGCCGTGAGGCCCTCGACGCCTTCCGACGCCATCGTCGCCTGCGCGGTGCCCTGGAAGAGGTCCTTCCAGATCACGTCGCTCGCCTCGAGCCGGCTTCCCCAGGCCGCGAGCTGCTCGCCCGCCGCGGCCTGGTCGTCGGTGTCCTTCGTCGCACGGAAGGTGTCGAGCAGGCCCTGCAGGCCGGAGACACGCAGCTGGAGGGCCTCGACGGCGTGTCCGTTGGCCGGCGTGAGCGGGCCGGGCGGGCTCAGGTCACGCGCGCGCTCGACGTCGAGCTGCTGGCGCTGGACGAAGCCGCCGAGCTTCGTCTCGAGCTCCGTCTGCGTGAGCCCCGGGGTGGTGAGGAGAGTCGCAAGATCGGCACCGACCTTGGCGGAGTCGTTGCCGACCTCACCGACGCTCGCGAGGTAGTCACTGTACGCCGTCTGGTCGTCGGTCCCGGCGCAGCCCTGCACCCAGACCGCGAGCAGCACGACGACCAGGATCGCGAGCGCGACGAGCCCCGCGAGTCGGAGCAGAGGCGTGATCCCGTGCGGCGCCCGGAACTGCGGCCCGCGACCGCCCCCGCCACCGCCCTGCGGACCGCCGCCGGAGGGTCGTCCACCCGTGCGGGACGGCGGCGAGATCTCGCGCGTCTCGTCGTCGACGAAGTCGAAATCGAGGATGTCGTCGTCGTGCACGGTCACGGTCAAACCCCGGCCGGGCCGGTGGCGCTCGACGTTCGGTCGAGCCCTGTCAGCGGTCGAGTGTACGGGAGATTCGGCGGCGGAGGACGTTCCCCTGGTACGGCGAAGGACGGTTATCGGTGTCGTCCGCAGCCTTCGCACTCCCCGACCGAGCGCTCGTCCTCGACCGCTATCGGCCGCTCAAGCCGCTCGGTCGCGGAGGCTCGGGATCGGTCTGGCTCGCCCAGGACGAGCAGACCGGGCTCGAGGTCGCGCTCAAGATCGTTCCCCGTGAGGGAAAGCGCGCGGCGCGCGCGGCGCGCGAGATGGAGGCCGCGTCCCGGCTGCGCCACGAACGGTGCGTCCGCGCCTACGACTTCGGCGGCGACGCGGGCCACGTCTACATCGCCTACGAGTACGTGCGGGGCAGGACGCTGCGCGAGGTCCTGCGTGCGGAGGACGTCGACGACGCGGCGGCGGTCGAGATCGCCGCGCAGATGCTCGATGGGCTCGCGCACGCGCACCGGCGCGGAATCGTCCATCGCGACGTCAAGCCGTCGAACGTGCTGGTGGAGGACACCGACGACATCTCCGTGCGGGTGCTCGACTTCGGGCTCGCGCAGTTCGACGAGGCGGACACTCTGACCGCCGTCGGCGACGTTCCCGGCACGCTCGCGTACATCTCACCCGAGCGGCTCTCCGGGAAGGAGGCCTCGGAGCGGAGCGACGTGTGGGCGGTCGGCGTGATCCTCTGGGAGGCCCTCGCCGGCAGCCATCCGTTCTGGGGCGTGCCGCTCCCGCAGGTCGCCTCGACGATCGCGTCCGGGGCGCCGCCCCTCTCCGCGCGACGCGGTGACCTACCGCGGCGTCTGCTCGCCGCGATCGACGCCGCGCTCTCGGTCGATCCCGCCAAGCGGCCGCAGGCGGCCCGGCTCGCAGCCGACCTGCGCGAGGCGTTCGTCGTCCCGCTCTCGCGGCCACGCCCCGAGCGGAAGCCGGCACGTGCTGCCCGGGTCGCGAAGCCGCCCCGTCCGAAGGCCGCGCCGGTCCCGCTCTGGCAGCGCCTCGCCCCGGCGGGCACGGCGTCGCTCGCGACCGCGGTCGGCGGCTCGCTACTGCCGTTCTGGCCAGAACCGCTCCTCGCCGCTCTCGCGGTCGCTGCGGGCCTCGCCGCGTTCCGTGCGCCACGGCTCGGGCTCGCCGTGGCCCTGGCGGCCCCGGTGTTCCCGCTCGGAAACGCCGCGCAGGCGGCCGCGGTCGTCTACGGCGTCCTCGCGCTCGCCTGGCTGGCCGTGACCTGGCGCGATCCACGTGCAGGTCTCGCGTTCTGGTCCGGCCCGCTCCTCGGCGCGCTCGGGCTCCTGCCGCTCCTGCCCCTGGCCGTCCAGCCCGCTCGCGGATGGTGGCGCCGTGGTCTGCACGCCGGCGTCGGCGTCTGCGCGGCGGCGGCCGTCGCCGGGCTCTCCGGCAGGCGACTGCCGTTGACGGGGACCGCCGTCGGAGATCTCGGGATCGCGGAGACAGAGCGCCCGACCGACGTCCTCCACGCGCTCGGCACGCTGCTCGGCGACTCGACGTCGATCGCCACAACGGCGCTCGCGCTCGGGATCGTCTCGGCGCTCCTCCCGTGGGCGCTCTCACGCGGGCCGTGGGGCATCGCCGGTCTCGGCGCGCTTCAGCTGACGCTCGTGTTCGCCTGGGCGCCCTCGATCCCCTGGGTCGGCTTCGTCTTCGGCACCTTGCTCCTCTGCGGCCTGCTCGTCGCGCGACCGTATCTCGGCACGATTCTGCGACGGCGTGGCGGCTAGACTCGCCCGGGGGAGGCGCCCCCTGTCATGAGCGTTTTGCGCGCGATCGAGAGCACGATCGAGGGCCTCTTCGAGGGGGTCTTCGGTCGTGCGTTCCGGACGCATGTCCAACCGGTCGAGCTGGCCCGCAAGCTGGCGAAGGAGATGGACGAGCACCGCTCGGTATCCGTCTCCCGGGTCTACGTGCCGAACGAGTACACGCTCTACCTGTCACCCTCCGACCGGGAGCAGTTCGCCGCGTACGAGGGGTCGCTCGTCGGCGAGCTCCAGGAGTACCTCGTCGAGCACGCCCGGCGCGAGGGCTACGCCCTGCTCGCGCCGCCGCGGGTGCTGCTCCAGAGCGACGAGGATCTGGCGATGGGCGAGTTCGGGATCGCGACACGGGTGGCGCAGCCCGAGGAGCAGCGGGACGCGGGCCCCGCGGCGCTGCCGGCGCCCGCGTCCCCAGTCGCCGTGCCGCCGCCCGCGCCCCCACTCGCCGTGCCGCCGCCCGCGATACCCGTCGTCGAGGCGCCCGCCGCGACGATGGTCTACCGGCCCGAAGTCCCGCTCACGGCCGACGACGGGCCGCCCGAGGAGGTCGTCCGGGAACGCGTCACGCTGACCGTCGACGGCAGGACGATCCCGGTCACGACGGGGAAGGTCGTCGTGGGACGGTCGCGCGAGTGCGACGTGCGGGTCGACGACGGGAACGTCTCCCGTCGCCACTTCGAGCTCGTCCAGGACGGGCCGACGGCGTGGGTCGTCGCGGATCTCGGCTCGACGAACGGCACCGAGGTCAACGGTCGGCGAGTCGCGGGACGCAAGCGGCTCGACGACGGCGACCGCATCACGATCGGCGGGACCGAGCTCGTCTTCGGACGCTCGCTGCGGTGACCATGGCCGTCACGGTCGACGAGGCCCTGCTCGGCCTCAAGGTCGCGTTCCTCGTGCTGCTCTATCTGTTCGTCTGGCTCGTCGTCCGCTCGGCGACGCGGGGGCTGTCTGCGGGGGCGCCGCAGGAGAGCATCGTCATCCCGGCGGCGGACGCAGCCGCTCTTCGTGCCGCGGCCGGCATCAGCGCCGCGCGGCGCGTCGTCGTGCTGCAGAGCCCGGCGCTCCAGCCCGGTACCGCGATCGAGCTCACCAACAGCGCCCTGGTCGGGCGGGCGGTCGAGAGCACCATCCGCCTCGATGCCGACACGACCGTCTCGAGCCGCCATGCGACGATCGACAGCCGGATGGACGGCCTCTGGGTCGAGGACGCGGGCTCGACGAACGGGACGTTCGTGAACGGCGCGCGTGTGACGAGCGCGCGGCTCCTGCAGCCGGGCGACGTCATCCGGATCGGACACACGGACCTGCTCGTGGAGGGCCGCGCATGATCGTCGGACGCGCGGCCGGGGTCACCGACACGGGACGTCGGCGGCGGCGCAACGAGGACGCGTTCGTGTGCGAGCCGCCGCTCTTCGCGATCGCCGACGGTATGGGAGGCGCGCAGGCGGGCGAGCTCGCGTCCCGGCTCGCGGCCGCAGCCATCGAGGAGGCAGGGGCAGGGGCGGGCGACGCGGAAGCCGTTGCGAGCGCCGTGCGCGCGGCCAACGCGCGGATCTTCGAGCGGTCGCTCACCGATCCGGCCGTCGCGGGCATGGGGACGACCGCCACCGTGGCGCTGGTCGACGAGCACGCGGGCACGCTGACGCTCGCGCACGTCGGCGACTCCCGCGGCTACCGCTACCGGGAGGGCGTGCTCGAGCAGCTGACGACGGACCACTCGCTCGTCGCGGAGCTCGTCCGCACGGGTCGGCTGACCGAGGCCGAGGCGGCCGTCCATCCGCACCGCTCCGTGATCACACGCGCGCTCGGCACCGAGGCGGAGGTCGAGGTCGACACGCGCACCCTCGAGCTCGCACCGGGCGATCTCATCCTGCTGTGCTCGGACGGGCTGAGCGCCATGGTGCGCGACGACGCCATCGCCCTCCTGCTCGCGGATTCCGATCTCGACCCGTATCAGGCTGCGGAGACGCTCGTCCGCGCGGCCAATGCCGCAGGCGGCGAGGACAACGTCACCGTGGTCGTCTTCGAGGTGATCGAGGGGACGCCGCGCACGACGGCGCCCGCCGCGGCCGAGGCACGGCCCGAGGGGGCGCCGACTGCAGGGCCCGACGACGTCACCTCGGAGTCGGCGCTCGACGGCGTCCAGCGGCACGGCGCGGGCAAGGGCAGCCGCTGGCCGGCTCTGCTCCTGATCCTCGCGATCCTCGCGGTCGCGGCCCTGGCGATCTGGTGGACCTTCCTGCGATGAGCGCGCGAAACCGCGAGCTCGCGACGCTGCTCCTGGCGGGCCTCGTCGCCTCGACGGCCTTCGCGAGCGCGTGGATCTCCGGGCTTGCGACGGTCGACTACGGCTGGCTGCCCTGGGCGGCGCTGCTGGGCGGGATCTTCCTCGTCGCCCACCTCGTCGCGCGCTGGACTGTGCCCGACGCCGACCCGACCCTGCTGCCGCTCGTCGCGCTCATCTCCGCGATCGGGCTCGTCTTCGTCTACCGGATCGAACCGGAGGACGGCCGTCGCCAGCTCGTCTGGATCGCGGTCGGGGTCGCCGCCTTCGCGCTCGTGCTCTTCTGGCTGCGCTACGACTACCGCGTCCTCGAGCGCTACAAGTACGTCTTCGGGATCTCCGCAATCGTGCTGCTGATGCTCCCGTCGGTGCCGGGTCTCGGGCAGCGCGTCAACGGCGTGAAGCTCTGGGTCGACATCGGGCCGCTGCGGTTCCAGCCGGGCGAGATCGCGAAGATCTTCCTCGTCATCTTCCTTGCGGGCTACCTCCGCGACAAGCGCGAGGCCCTCGCGCGCGGACGGCTCAAGGACTTCGGGCCGCTGCTCGTGATCTGGGGCGCCGCCATGCTCGTGCTCGTCCAGACGAGCGACCTCGGCTCCGCGCTCCTCAACTTCGGGATCTTCCTCGCGATGGTGTACGCGGCAACCGGCCGCCTGTCCTTCGTCCTCGCCGGCCTCGCGCTCTTCGCGGGGGGGTCGGCGCTGCTCTACGACTCACTGTCCCGCGTCCAGCAGCGCGTCACGGTCTGGCTGCAGCCGTGGACCGACGAGAAGGTCCACTGCTCGATCAACGGCCTGCTCGAGTACCGCCAGAACTGCGACTCGTACCAGCTCGTCAAGAGCCTGTACTCGATCGCGAACGGCGGCTACGGCGGCACCGGGATCGGCCGTGGGACATTCGAGACGGTCGACGGGACGCCGCTGATCCCGTACCTCCAGACCGACTTCGTCTACTCGGCGATCGCGCAGGAGCTGGGCCTGATCGGCGCGGCGGCGGTGCTGCTCCTGTTCCTCGCGCTCGTCGCGCGCGGGATGCGCGTCGCGCTCGTGGCCCACGACGGGTTCTCGAAGCTCCTCGCGGCCGGGCTCACGTTCGGCTTCGCCCTGCAGACGTTCATCATCGTCGGCGGCGTCCTGCGCATCGTGCCGCTGACCGGCATCACGCTGCCGTTCATCTCGTACGGCGGCTCGAGCGTCGTCTCGAACTTCGTGATGCTGGCGCTGCTCCTGCTCGTCTCCCACCGCGCCGTGCGGACGGCGCCGACGTGAACCGCCAGCTGATCCGCGTGGGCTGGACGGCGATGGCGCTCATCGTCGCGCTGATCGTGGGCACCACCTACTGGCAGACCTGGGCGCGACCGGGACTCGCGTCGCGCCAGGACAACGAGATCCAGCGCGTCGCGGAGTTCCAGGTGCGACGCGGCCTGATCCTCGCGCCGGGGCGCGTGCTGGCGAAGAACCGGGTCGTGAAGCGGAACGGCCGGAAGCTCTACTTCCGCCGCTACCCGCAGGGCCGGCTGGCGGTGCACGTGGTCGGCTACTCGACGGTCTCGCGCGCCCGCGCAGGGCTGGAGAAGTCGCTGAACGGCGTCCTGACGGGCACGGAGCGGAACCTCGGCGGACTGGTCGAGCGGCAGCTGGACGAGGCTCGGGGCAAGCCGATCGTGGGCGACACCGTCGTCACGACGCTCGACCTCCACGGACAGCAGGTCGCACTCGAGCAGCTCGGCAGGACGTGCGGGGCGGTCGCGGCGATCGACCCGCGCGACGGGAGGCTCCTCGTGATGGCGTCGTCGCCGAGCTACAACCCGAATCTCGTGGAGAACGACTTCGGCGCGATCTCGAAGATCACTGCCGCCTGTCGCCCTGCCGCTCCGCTCGTCAACCGCGCCTCCCAGGGCCTGTACCCGCCGGGCTCGACGTTCAAGGTCGTCACGGCGTCGGCGGCACTCGAGTCGAACCGCTTCACGCCGGAGTCCGAGTTCGACGACCCCGGCTACTGCATCGCCTACGGGAAGCGCGTCAACAACTTCGACACGAGCCGGCCGTTCGGGCGGCTCTCGCTCGCGACGGCGCTCAAGTACTCCGTCAACTCCGTGTTCTGCAACATGGGCAAGGCGCTCGGGGCGAAGCGAATCCTCGACCAGGCGAAGAAGTTCGGCTTCTACGAGCGCCCCCCGCTCGAGACGCCGGACGGCGAGCGCTACCCGAGCGGGCTCTACGACAAGGGCGAGCTCTGGTATCCGAAGCGGAACTCGGACGTCGACGCCGGCCGGATGGCGTTCGGTCAGGAGCGCATGCTCGTGACGCCGCTCCAGATGGCGATGGTCGCCGGGGCGATCGGCAACGCCGGGATCCTGATGCGCCCGTACGTCGTCGACAGGATCGTGTCGCCCCGGGGCACGACCGTCTCGAAGACGGAGCCGGAGCGCATGGACCGGCCTGTCGGCCCGGTCAACGCGCGGGACATCGCGAACATGATGGTGAGCGCCGTGCAGGGCGGCACCGGGACGGCGGCGCAGATCTCGGGCTACCGGATCGGCGGCAAGACCGGCACGGCCGAGACGGGCGTCGCAGGGCAGAACACGACCTGGTTCATCGCGTTCGCGGGCCGGCCCGGCGAGCGTCCGCAGGTCGCGATCGCGGTCGCGCTGGAGCGGCAGAGCCTGACGGGCGGCGCGACGGCCGCACCGATCGCGCGGGCCGTGATGGAGGCACTTCTCAAGCCGGCGGCGAACCCGTGAGCGTCGCGCCGCGGAACGGCCCGGCGGCAGGGATTCTCCCGATCGAGCATCTACCCTTGGAGACCTGATGGCGACCATCGACGAGCGACGGGGCACGATCTTCGCGGGCCGCTACCGCCTCGAGCGCAAGCTCGGCGGCGGCGGCATGGCCGACGTCTGGCTCGCCGAGGACCAGGAGCTCGGCCGCAAGGTCGCGATCAAGATGCTCCACGACCGCTACGCGAACGACACGCAGTTCGTCGAGCGCTTCCGGCGGGAGGCGACGCACGCCGCCGGTCTCTCGCATCCGAACGTCGTCTCGATCTTCGATCGCGGCGAGGCCGGCGGCTCGTACTTCATCGTCATGGAGTACGTCGAAGGGCGGACGCTCAAGGAGCTGATCGTCACCCGCGGCCCGTGCCCCGTCCCGGTCGCGATCTCCTACGTCCGGCAGGTGCTCGCAGCCCTCCGCTACGCGCACCGGAACGGCATCGTCCACCGCGACATCAAGCCGCACAACGTCCTCGTCGACCACGAGGGGCGCGTCAAGGTCGCGGACTTCGGCATCGCGCGCGCCGGGTCGAGTCAGATGACGGAGGCGGGCTCGATCATCGGCACCGCCCAGTACCTCTCGCCCGAGCAGGCGCGCGGCGCGCCGGTAGACGAGTCGTCCGATCTGTACTCGACCGGGATCCTCCTGTTCGAGCTCCTCACGGGCAAGGTGCCGTTCACGGGCGAGACGCCGGTCGAGATCGCGATGAAGCACCTCTCGCAGGTGCCGCCGGCTCCGTCGTCGATCCGCTCCGAGGTCCCGCACGACCTCGACCTCGTCGTCCTTCGGGCCCTCGCGAAGGAGCCCGCCGATCGCTACCGGTCCGCGAAGGAGATGGACCGCGACCTCGAGCTCGTCGGCCGGGGCGACGCCGTGGGGCCGGAGACGGAGGAGGCGGCGACGATGGTGCTCCGCGGCGAGTCGACCGCGCAGACCTCCGTCCAGCCCAGACCGGCCGGCTACGGCGGCGACGAGCGCTATCGCGCCTACGAAGGCCAGGTCAAGACCGGCAGGGCCTGGTGGCCGTGGCTCGTCGCCGCGGCAGCCGCGATTGCGCTCGGGATCGGTGGCTGGCTCCTGTACGACAACATTCGCGACCAGATCGACGCGAACGAGCCGGTCGCGGTCAATATCTACACCGGCATTCTCGAGCAGAAGGCCGTCGCGCTGATCGATGCGGACGGCTTCGAGCACAACGTGCGGCGGCTGCCGAACGCGGACGTCCAGCCCGGCTACGTGTACCAGCAGGACCCGGAGCCGGGGACGAAGCAGCCGCGCGGGTCGATCGTCACGATCCTCGTCTCCAGCGGCAAGCCGAAGGTGACGGTGCCGAGCCTCGTGGGCAAGTCGCGCGACGCCGCGGTGGCGGAGCTGACCCGCCTGCAGCTCGAGCCCAACGTGGTACAGGTGAGCTCCTCGCAGCAGGCGAACCAGGTCACGGCCCAGAACCCGAAGCCGGGTGTCGTCGTCGTCGCCGGCTCCTCGGTTCGGATCAACGTCTCGTCCGGCCCGAAGCCGGTTGCGGTGCCGAGCGTCATCGGTCAGAGCTACGACTCCGCCGCCGCCCAGCTCCAGTCAGCCGGCTTCACCGTCGGCCGGGTGGACGTCGACAGCGACCAGCCTGCCGGCCAGGTCGTCGACCAGAGCCCGCCCGGCAACTCGACCGCCTCGAACGGCTCGTCCGTGACGCTCTCGGTCTCGAAGGGCCCGACCACCGTCACGGTGCCGGACGTCTCGTTGCAGACCGTCGCGGGCGCGCGCGCGACGCTCCGCGCCGCGGGCTTCAGGGTCTCCGTCGTGCGCCAGGACACCGACGACGAGTCGCTCGACGGCCTCGTGATGTCCCAGGATCCGGGCGGCAACACGCAGGCCGACCCGAAGTCGGTCGTGACACTCACGGTCGGACAGTTCGTGCCGCCGCCCGATGTGACGACGGACACGACGTCGACCGACACCACGTCGACCGACACGACGACGACCACGACTCCCGGCGGCACGACCCCGACCCTTCCGTGAGCGACCGCATCCGGCTCGCCGTCCTGGCAGGCGGCCGGTCGAGCGAGCACGAGATCTCCCTCGCGTCGGCCGCCTCCGTGGCTGCCGCGCTCGACCCCGCCCGCTACGACGTGCGGACGATCGAGATCGGCCGCGACGGCCGCTGGGCGCTGCCCACGGGCGAGACACGTGCGGCGCTGCCCGCGACGACGACCGCCGAGACGCTTCCCGTGCCGGCCGACTCCGCCCCGGCGACGCTCGGCGCCGTCGACGTCGTGCTGCCGATCCTCCACGGCCCGTTCGGCGAGGACGGCACCGTCCAGGGCCTCTGCGAGCTCGCCGGCGTCGCGTACGTCGGCCCCGGCGTGCTCGCCTCCTCGGTCTGCATGGACAAGGACGTCTTCAAGACGCTGATGCGCGGCGCCGGCATCCCGGTTGCGCGCCACGTCGCGCTCCGGCTCGGGGAGCCGGTCTCGAACCCGTTCGGCTACCCGGTCTTCGTCAAGCCCGCCAACATGGGCTCCTCGGTCGGGATCTCGAAGGTACGCGACGAGAGCGAGCTCGACGACGCCGTCGCGCGTGCCCGTCGCCACGACGAGAAGGTGATGGTCGAGGAGTTCGTCGACGGCACGGAGATCGAGGTCGGCGTGCTCGGCAACCTTCCCTCACCGGTCGCCTCGCTCCCGGGCGAGGTCGTCTCGTTGAACGCCGACTGGTACGACTACTCGTCGAAGTACGACGAGGGCGGCTCGGAGCTCGTGGTGCCGCCGCCGGGCCTCGAGGAGGCGCAGATCGAGCGGGCGCGCGAGCTCGCCGTCGCGGCGTTCGTGGCGACGTCGTGCGAGGGGATGGCCCGCGCCGACTTCTTCGTCCGCGCCTCCGACGGCGAGGTCGTGATGAACGAGCTCAACACGATCCCGGGCTTCACGGCGACGAGCTTCTACTCACGACTCTTCGCGGCTTCCGGCATCGGCTACGAGGAGCTTCTCGACCGCCTCGTCGAGCTGGCGCTCGAGCGCCACGAGCGGCGCAAGGGCCTCGAGTACTGAGGCCCTAACCGAGCACGCCGGCCAGCGCCTCTTCCCAGACCTCGAGCGCCTCGTCCAGGACGGCGTCCTCGATCGTGAGCGGGCAGAGGACGCGGATGCAGTTCCCGTGGACGCCGGCTTTCAACAGGATCAGCCCGCGCTGGAGCGCCGCGTCGATCACGGCGCGCGCGTGGTCCGGCGCCGGCTCCTTCGTCGCCGGGTCGGTCACGAGCTCGATCGCGAGCATCGCGCCGAGACCGCGGACGTCGCCGATCGCGGGCCAGCGCTGCTGCCAGTCGAGCATGCGCTCGCGGATCCGCGAGCCGACGACGCACGCCGCGTGCGACGAGATCCTCCTCCTCGAAGACGTCGAGGACGGCGAGTGCGGCCGCCTGGGCGACGGGGTTGCCGATGTACGTGCCGCCGATCGCCCCCGCGTGCGCGCCGTCCATGATCTCGGCCCGGCCGATCACGCCGGAGAGTGGAAGGCCCGCCGCGATCGACTTCGCGACGGTCATCAGGTCGGGCTCGACGCCGAAGTGCTCCATCGCGAACATGTGCCCTGTCCGGCCGAAGCCGGTCTGGACCTCGTCGGCGACGAAGACGATCCCGTGACGGTCGCAGATCGCGCGCAGCCCCTCCATGTATGCGCGCGGCGCGGGGACGAACCCTCCCTCGCCGAGCTGGGGCTCGATGACGATCGCCGCCACGTTCTCCGGCGCGACGTGCGTCTCGAAGAGCCGCTCGAGCCGGGCGAGCGCCTCGGCGGCGTCCGGCCCGCGGTACTCGTCGGGGTACGGCACGCGGTAGACCTCGGGCGCGTACGGCCCCATTCCGGTCTTGTAGGGGTGGAACTTCGACGTCATCGTCATGGAGAGCAGCGTGCGCCCGTGGAAGGCGCCCTCGAAGGCGATCACGCCCGGCCGTCCGGTGTGCAGGCGGGCGAGCTTGACGGCGTTCTCGACCGCCTCCGTGCCGGCGTTGAAGAACGCCGCGCGCGTCTCGCCGGAGATCGGAGCGAGGGCGCAGAGCCGCTCGGCCAGCGATACCGCAGCCTCGTAGGGGACGACGGTGAAATCGGTGTGGAGGAACCGGGCCGCCTGCTCGACGACCGCCTCCACGATGCGCGGATGGGCATGTCCGGCGTTCACGACCCCGACACCGCCCGCGAAGTCGACGAAGACGTTGCCGTCGACGTCCGTGATCGTCGCGTTCTCGGCGCGCTCGGCGAAGATCGGCAGGTGGACGAGCAGGGGACGCGCGATCACGCGTTCCTCGCGTTCCGCGATCGACCGGGAGCGGGGCCCGGGTATCTCGGTGCGGATCTCGATCGTGCGCGTGGCAGCCATCGCTGCCAGCGTATCCGAGCCCTGCGACAGTAGATTCGCGTGATGGACGCGTGGATCGAGGAGCTCGGCCGCGATCCACTCGTGCCCCTCGCCGGCTGGCTCGCCGAGGCGCGCGCCGCCGAGCTGTTCGAGCCCGAGGCCGCGGCGCTCGCGACCTCCACGCGCGACGGCAGCCCCTCGGTGCGCATGGTGCTCGTCCGCGGCGTGGAAGACGGCGACCTGCGCTTCTACACCAACCGCGAGAGCCGCAAGGGATCCGAGCTCTCCGAGAACCCACGCGCCGCGCTCGTCTTCCACTGGGGCCCGCCGCTCCGCCGCCAGGTACGCGCCGAGGGAATCGTGGTCGCGCTCTCCGCCGAGGAGTCCGCTGCCTACTTCGAGACGCGGGCACGCGAGAGCCGGCTCGGGGCGTGGGCATCGCCCCAGTCCCGTCCGCTCGCCGACCGCGCCGAGCTCGACGCGCTGCTCGCCGCGGCCGTGGAGCGATTCGGGGACGCGCCTGTGCCGCTGCCGCCGTTCTGGGGCGGGTACCGGCTCGTCCCCCAAGCGGTTGAGCTCTGGCAGAACCGCCCGAACCGCCTCCACGACCGCGCCCGCTACGAGCGCTCACGGGACGGCTGGACGTGCGTCAGGCTCGCGCCCTGACGTGCCCGCTCAGGACGGCGGCGCCAGCGCGCTCTTCGTGTAGATCCCCGAGGCGTTCCAGAGGAGGAAGCCCTTGGCACCCTGGAGCCGCGCCGCGCGGATCTGCTGCATCACCTGCTCGGGCCGGTAGCTCCAGTCCTGGACCCACGGGACGAGCTGCGCCCCGCTTCCGCGCATCTCGCGCTTGAAGTCGATCAGCGTGCGGAACACCGTCTCGCCGGGCTCGGCGCTCGGGGAGGGGATGCCGAGCTCGCCGCCGCCGTAGAGCGCCGGATAGGACATCGGGTGGACCTGGTCGACGTGCCGGGAGATCCAGCGCGGCACCTGGCCGATGCCCATGTCGCGCGTGGCCGAGAGCCCGAAGAGCGCCGTCGAGACCCGAACGCCGAGCGGCGCGAGGCGCTGCTGCGCATACGCGGCGAAGTTCGCGATGAGACGGCCCTTGGGAACGCTCGTCCGGCCGGGGTAGACCGCCGCGCCGACGTCACCGTCAGATGGGAAGCGGACGTAGTCGAGCATGATCTCGTCGAACCCGGAGCGGGCCGCAGCCGCTGCGACCGAGACGGCGTAGTCCCACACGCGACGGTCGTACGGGTTGACCCACTCGAGGCCGGCGCTCGTCGCCCAGATCGAGCCGTCGGGGCGACGGATCGCCATATCGGGCCGGGAGCGCGCGAGGTAGGGGTCCTGGAACACGACCACGCGCCCGATGAGGTAGATGCCCTTGCGGTGCATCTCGCGCGCGACCTTGCGCGGGTCGTAGTAGTCGCGGACCGCGCCCGCCTTCCGCGCCAGCGCGACACCGGACGGGTTGAAGCCGATCTCGCCGCCCTCGTCCTTGACGTCGAGCTCGATCGTGTTCAGCCCGACCTTCGTCAGCGCCTCGTACTCCGCGAGCTTGCCGGGGATCGACGCCAGCGCGGCCGTGACGTGCACCCCGCGGATCTCCACCGGCAGCGGCCGCGGCCGCGCGGCGACCTGGAGCGTCGTCGGCACGTGCGAGGCCGCCTGCGTCCCGGCACCCGTGCCCGCCTTCCCGCCCTTCCCGGCGAGCGTCATCCCGCCCGCGAGGGCGAGCACCGCCAGCAGGAGGATTCCGGCTACGACAGCGCGGCGCCGACGCTTCCGGCGCCGCGTGGACTCTCGACGATCGCGAAAGCGCTCGTTCGGGTCGAGCGATGGATACAGCATGGACACCGGATCCCTGAGTGTAGGGGATCGCAGCAGGCGTCGGCGGAGGCGGGGAGTCTACGATCCGCCTCGATGGTGCTCTCGGACAGCGCGATCCGGCGTCTCGTCGAGGCCGGCCGGATCGGTATCGAGCCGTACGACCCGGCGCTCATGCAGCCGTCGAGCCTCGACGTCCGCGTCGACCGCCTGTTCCGCGTGTTCCGGAACTCGCGGTACCCGTACATCGACGTGAAGGCGGAGCAGGAGGGCCTGACGGAGCTGGTCGAGGTCGAGGACACGGAGCCGTTCATCCTCCACCCGGGCGAGTTCGTCCTCGGCTCGACGCTCGAGCGCGTCACGCTCCCGGATGACCTCGTCGCGAGGCTCGAGGGGAAGAGCTCGTTGGGCAGGCTCGGCCTGCTGATCCACTCGACGGCGGGCTTCATCGACCCGGGGTTCGACGGGCACGTGACGCTCGAGCTGTCGAACGTCGCCAACCTGCCGATCACGATCTACCCGGGGATGAAGATCGGACAGCTGTCGTTCGTGCAGATGTCCGAGCCGGCCGAGACGCCGTACGGATCGGGGGCGCTCGGCTCGAAGTACCAGGGGCAGCGCGGCCCGACGCCGAGCCGCTACTGGCAGAACTTCACGGACTTTTTAAATTATATAAATATATCTATTTAACAAATTATCCTATTTATAATTATATATCATTATACTATATAATATATATCTATTTCAATTTTTTTTAATTTTTAATATATATTTTTTTTTTTTTTTATTTATTTAATATTTTATAAAATAATAAAACTTTTTTTTTTACATTTTTTTTAACAATAATTATTTATTTTATTCTTTAATTTATTACTATAACACATAATAAAAAATATACAACTTTAAATAAAATTTATTAATTTATCATCAAACCAATTTAAATCTTTTACATCCAAATCGTAACTTAATTAACTATACAATTTTAACATACAAAATAATTTAATTTATATATATTCTATTTATATTTTATAATTAACTTATCATAATTTATTAATTTATATTAATTTTATTATAATTACCTTACTTATATTATATTTTAATTATCATTAACAACTTTTTCAATTTACTTAATAAAAATAATAATAATAGTTAAAAATTATAAATATTATAATTAAATATTTATATATTTATTTTTGGCGGATGATCCTCGTCACCGGCGCGAGCGGCTTCGTCGGGCGCCACGTCGTCCGCGACCTGGCCGTCGGCGGCGTGCGTGTGCGCGCGCTCGTGCGGTCGGCGCGCGGGGCCTCCGCGCTCGAAGGCATCGACTGCGAGCTGATCCGTGGCGACGTCAACGACCCGGCCTCGCTGCTCGCAGCGGCGCGCGGCGTCCGCACGATCGTCCACCTCGTCGCGATCGTCGCAGGCGCGCCGGCGACGTTCGAGCGCGTGATGGCAGCCGGCACTGGGAACCTCGTCGAGGCGGCGCGCGAGAGCGGCGTCCGCCGCATCGTGCTGATGAGCGCGCTCGGGACGGGGCCCGGCGCGACCGTCCCGTACTTCCGGGCGAAGTGGGCGGCGGAGCAGGCGGTCGCGTCGTCGGGTGTCGACCACGCCGTCCTGCGGCCGAGCTTCGTCTTCGGGACGGACGGGGGCGCGCTGCCTCGTTTCCTGAAGCTCGCCCGCCTGGCGCCGGTCACGCCGGTGATCGGCCCCGGGACGCAGCGTGTCCAGCCGATCTGGGTCGACGATCTCGTACGCGCCGTCCGCCTGGCCGTGGAGCAGGACGGGATCGGCGACCCGATCGAGCTCGGAGGGCCCGAGGCCGTCACCTGGAGCCAGCTCTGGCGTCGCATCAAGGCGGCGCTCGGCACACGCCGTCCGGCGATGCACGTGCCGTTCTGGCTCGCGCGCGGCCCCGCGGCGCTCTTCGAGCGGCTGCCGCCTGCGCTCCTGACGCGCGATCAGCTGCGGATGCTCGAGGGCCCGGACAACGTGGTCGGCGACGGCGGCGCCTCGATGCGGCGCCTCGGGCTCGGCGAGCTCCTCGCGCTGGACGAGCAACTGCGTCGCGCGGCTGCCGCACAGCAGCACTAATGCCAGAGGCCGCCCGGAGGCGGCCCCTGTGCATTGCGGCACCAACGTTGGATTTGGTAGAGGCGCTTCCTGCCTGACCGAGGTGGTCGGCGGCGCGAGAGCGCGAGTCCCCTACGCGTGGCTATGGCGATTCCCCGTAGGTCCCGGGGACACGCCTCTACCCGCTGGTACCTCCACTGCCGGTACTACACGAATCTGACACCCGACCACCTCCTTTCCGCGGTAGGCGCACCATAGCAACGCGGGTGGACGGGGCACCAGTGCGGCTTCCCGCACCTCTGTTCCGGCGCGCCGCTCAGGGCTGGAGCACGGTCGTGACCTCGAGACCGTGCCCGATCGGCACGGTGACGGACACGAGCGTGGGGTCGGCCTGCCGGGCCGCCGCGTAGGCCTCGACGGTCGAGCTCGTCGTGACGTTGTCGGCGACGACGATCCCGCCCGGGTCGAGCTTCGTCCGCGCGAGCCCGAACAGCAGCTCGTAGTCGTCCTTCCAGGCGTCGAGAAAGACGACGTCGAAGCCGTCCTCGAGCTCGGGCAGGGTCTCCTTCGCGTCACCCTCGACGAGCTCCGCCCACTCCTCGAGGCCGGCGTCGGCGATGTTCCGGCGCCACGCCTCGATCTTGCCGGTCTCCTGCTCCAGGGTGACGACCCGGCCGCCGAGGATGCGTGCGGCCGAGGCGAGCCACACGGTCGAGTAGCCGCGAGAGCCGCCGATCTCGAGGACCTCGCAGCCGGCGTTCGGCGCGACGAGCGCGAACAGGAGGCGGCCGGAGTCCGGCCCGACGGCCAGCGAGCGCTCGGAGACGGGAAGGTCCTTCTCACGGTCGGCGGCCTCTTCCGCCTCCATTCGTGCGAGCACGGAGCGGACGCGATCGTCGAGCATGCGTCGAGCGTAGATGATCGATCGCGAGCGGCGCCGAGGAGCGTAGGGTGTCGCCGTGGGTGTGACGGCGACCGAGGAGTTCGTCGAGCGCTGGGAGGCCGCCGTCGCCTCTGCGGACGTCGCCGCAGTCGAATCGCTCCTCGCGGACGACGTCACGTTCAGGTCACCGGCGCTCTTCCGGCCGACCGTCGGACGACGCCCGACGACACTCGTGCTCGCGGCCGTGCTCCAGGTCTTCGGCGAGCTCCGCTACACGCATCGCTACCTGGACGAGCCGGACGGTGTCACGCTGCAGTTCGAGACGAGCGTCCAGGACGCCGGCGGACGCCGCCTCGAGGTCGAGGGGGTCGACATCTTCCGCCTGGACGTCGACCGCAGGATCGCCTCGCTCACGGTGATGCTGCGGCCGCTGAACGCGACGCAGGCGGTCGCCGAGCGGATGCGCGAGCAGCTCGCCCCGGGGTAGTCAGGGCGTCGGCGGGCTGCCGACGTCGATCACGATCATCCCGTCCTCGCGGACGCGCACGGGATAGGTCGGGACCGGCAGGTACGCCGGCAGCGAGAGCGCCGTGCCCGTCCGCAGGTCGAAGCGCGACCCGTGGCGCGGGCAGACGACCTCGCAGGCCTCGCAGTCCCACTCGCCCTCGCAGAGCGGGCCGTCGTCGTGCGTGCAGCGATCCTCGATCGCGTGCAGCTTCCCCTGGCAGTGGTAGAGGCCGATCGTGGTGAGGGCGTCCGCCGGGATGAGCCGCATCGACCCGTCCGGCAGCTCCTCGAGCGGGAGCGCCTCGATCTCCATCAAATGAGCGAGATCTCGCCGGACGACGTGCCCCATTCGTCCGGGAGGGGCGTTCCCTTCGCGCGGTGCAGCGCAACCTTGAGCACGCCGAGACCGAGCAGTGCGCACTTGAGCCGTACAGGGGTGAGCGGGATGCCGATCTCGTCGAGGAGCTCCTCCTTCGGCATCGTCGAGACCTCCTGGGCGGTTCGACCCTTGACGATGTCCGTCAGCATCGACGTCGCTGCCTGGCTGATCGCGCACCCGCGGCCCTCGAAGCCGACGCTCTCGATCACGTCACCCTCACCGAAGCGCACCGAGACGGTCACCTCGTCGCCGCAGAGCGGGTTCTGCCCCTCGGCGATGGCGTCGTGCGGCTCGAGCACGCCGTGGTTCCGTGGCGCCTTGTAGTGGTCCAGGATCACTTCCCGGTAGAGCTGCTCGAACTCGCTCATCAGCCGAGCGACGCCTTGACCTTGTGGAGCCCGGCGATCAGCCGGTCGATCTCCTCGGGGATCGAGTAGAGGTAGAAGCTCGCGCGCGTCGTGGCGGAGACGCCCAGGCGCGTCATCAGCGGCTGGGTGCAGTGATGGCCGGCGCGGACGGCGACGCCCTCCCAGTCGAGGATCTGCGCCACGTCGTGCGGGTGGATGCCCTCGACGTCGAACGACACGATCCCGGCGCGGCGCTCCGGCGGCGGCCCGAAGACCCGCACCCAGGGCAGCTCGTCGAGCGCGGCCATCGCCTGCTCGACCAGCACGTGCTCGTGGCGCTCGATCGCGTCGAGGCCGATCTCGGAGATGTAGTCGATCGCCGCTCCGAAGCCGACCGCCTCGGCGATCGCCGGCGTGCCCGCCTCGAACTTGTGCGGCAGCTCGTTGAAGGTCGTTCTCTCGAGCCCCACGGAGCGGATCATCTCGCCGCCGAGGTTGAACGGGCTCATCTTCTCGAGCAGCTCCCGCTTGCCCCAGAGCGCGCCGATGCCGGACGGCCCGCAGAGCTTGTGCGACGAGATCGCGACGAAGTCTGCATCGAGCGCCTGCACGTCGACGCGGCGGTGCGGCGCTGCCTGGGCGGCGTCGACCACCATGATCGCGCCCTGCTCGTGCGCCCACGCGGCGAGCGTCTCGACGGGGTTGATCGTGCCGAGCGTGTTCGAGACGAGGTTGTTCGCGACGACCTTCACGTTGCCCTCGCCCGCGATCGAGTCGAGCGCGTCGAGCTGGAGCTCCCCGAGGTCGTCGATCGGGATGTTGCGGAAGCTCGCGCCGGTGCGATGCGCCATGTACTGCCAGGGCACGAAGTTCGAATGGTGCTCGAGCTCCGTGATGACGACGACGTCGCCCGGACCGAGGTTGTCGAGCCCCCACGCGTAGGCGACGAGGTTGATCGCCTCGGTGGCGCTCCGGGTGAAGACGATCTCCTTCTCGGACGGCGCATTCAGCAGCCCGGCGACCGTCCGTCGCGCGCCCTCGAATCCCTCCGTCGCGCGCTCTGCGAGCCGGTAGACACCGCGGTGCACGTTCGCGTACTCGTGCTCGTAGAACGTGCGCATCCGGTCGAGCACCTGGTGCGGCTTCTGGGTCGAGGCCGCGGAGTCGAGGAACGCGACAGGGCGGCCGTCGAAGAGCTCCTCGAAGACGGCGAAGTCCGCCCGCAGCCGGTGCGCGTCGAGCGCGGGAAGCGTGGTGGAGGTCACACGGCCATCGTAGCCAGCGGCCGCTGCGGCCCAGTCGCAGGGATGCGGATCAGCTGCGGTGGGGGCGCACGTGCCCGTTGCGCGAGGCGACCTCCGCCGTCTCCCGCTGGCGCTGGACGGCCGTCGCGACCGTCTCGAGGATCTCGCAGAGCCGCTTCAGGCGCACGCGCTCGCTCGTCTCCTCGAGCAGCTCCAGCTTCAGCTCGGGGGCGAGCTCGAATCTCGAGGCGAGCGAGAACGACGGCTGGACGATGTCCTCCGCGGGCACCTCGACCTCCGCGCCGGTGAGCTCCACGAGCTGCGCGAAGAGCCCGATCCCTCGTGTCACGTCGGCCGGATCCGGCAGCTCGTCGTTGTCGGCCAGCGGCTCGACCGTGCCGGTGTGGAAGCTCCGTCCGTCGGTCAGCTCGAGGAGCCGGAACCGGTCGCCGCCCTCGACGACGATGTTCAGCCTGCCGTCCTCGAAGCGCTCGACAACCTCGACGACGCTCGCCAGCGTTCCCGTCCGGCGCAGGCCGTCGTCGTCCGCGTAGACGAGACCGAACGGCTGCCCGCCCTGGAGGCACTCGGCGATGAGCTCGCGGTAGCGCGGCTCGAAGATGTGGAGCGGAACCTGCTCCGTGGGCAACAGGACGATCCCGAGCGGGAACAGCCCGATCTCCATCGGTCAAGCCTACGCCCCGGGAGCCTCCCGTCCGGCGGCGTGACTCGAGCGCGTCTACTGCAGGACGAGGATCGCGATGGCCGCGAGCAGTCCCAATATGGCGAGGAGCCGCATGACTCCTACCCTAGGGCGGCACCGTGAGGGGAGCCTGAGCGGTTCGTCAGGAATGTGTCAGGAGTCGGCGACGAACTGCGCGGTCTCCCAGACGACGCCGCGACGACGTGCGCCGACGCGACGAGTCCGTGCCGCACCGCGGCACGCTCGAGCGCGTCCGGCGGATGGACGAACGCCCGAAACCGCCTGCGCATCAGCGCGAAGAACGCGTTCTGGACGCGGGCGAACGACCTGTTGGCCCACGGTCGCGGGGGTAGCTGCGAGCAACGTGCGGCGAGCTGCGACCGGCCGCGGCGCCGAGGACCGACGGCCCGACCGGAGTGCAGCAAACGACGCGACGCAGGACGACGACGTCGGCGGGCTCGACGGCGTCAGGGGTCTCCACGAGATCGGCCAGCACGAACGAGCTTCGGTCGGCGACCCCCACCGCGGCCGCGAACTCCCGCGCTGCCTCCTCGTACCCGTCCACCACCTCGACGACGCTGCCGCGCTCGGCGCCCCGGCGTACGCAGCTCGGCCTGGATCTGGCCGATCCCGCCGCCGACCTCCATCACCGTCGCGCCATCGAGGCCGCCCTCTGCCGCCCACGTCGGCGATCTGCATCGCGTCGGTTCCGCCGAGGCCCTTGCGGAGATACCGCCGGAGCGCCCGGCGGGCGGCCCTTCTCGCCGAAGATGTCGAGCGACTCACCGGCGCAGCACGAGCACGGCACGACGGCCAGCATGCCAGCCCAGCACCGGGCGTTCGACCTCACGGCAATGAGGCAGTTGCGACCGCGACAGCCAGACGCCGCAGGCGGGGATCAAGCGCTGCGGCTAACTCTGCGGGATGCGCGCCTCGAGGGCGGCGCCGAGCGCGTCGCGCACCGGGTCGAGCTCGATCCGGTCGAGCACGTCCTGGAAGAACCCGCGCACGATCAGCCGCTCCGCGTCGGAGCGGGGAAGGCCGCGGGCCATGAGGTAGAAGAGCTGCTCGCGGTCGACCTGCGAGAGCGTCGCGCCGTGGGTGCAGCGCACGTCGTTGGCGAGGATCTCGAGGCCCGGGATCGAGTTCGCGGTCGCCGTCTTCGAGAGCAGGAGGTTGCGGTTCTCCTGGTAGGCGTTCGTCTTCTGAGCGCCTTCCTCGACCCGGATCATCCCGCGCCAGACGGTCGCCGCCGTGTCGCGGAGCGCCCCCTTGAAGGCGAAGTCCGAGGTGGTGTCCGGCGCCGCGTGCAGCTGGTACGTGTCGTAGTCGAGATGCTGTGACCCGTCGGCGAAGTACGCGCCGGTGACGCGTGAGGTGGCGCCGCGGCCGGCGAGGTCGTTCTGGATCCAGACCTTGCCGCGCGACGAGCCGAAGCCGCCCTCGACCCAGTCGAGCTCGGCGTCCCGCTCGACGCGCGCGTGGCACGACGCGAACAGCCACGACCGGCGCGAGAGCCGCTGCACGTTGACGATCTCGGCCTTCGCGCCGTCGCGCACGACTACCTCGACGACGCCGTTGACGTACGCCTCGAGGTCGTCCGTCGCCGACGTGAGCTCCTGCACGAGCGTGAAGCGAGAGCCGGGCTCGGCGACGACGAGGACGCGCCAGAGGAGCGATGCGCCCTGAACGCCGCTCGCGACGCGGAGGTAGAGCGGCTTCTCGAGCGCGACACCCGCAGCGACGTGTACGAGGAGCCCGTGCTGCCAGGCGGCGGCGTTGTGGGCCCGGAACTTGTCGTCGGGCTTGACGAGCGAGCCGATCAGCGGGTTGTCGTCACGGAGCGGCTCGAAGACGATGCCGTCCACCGCGCCGGAGACGTGCACGCCGGCCTCGTCGATCGTCGCGGTCGCTGCGACGTCGAGGTCGAGCATGGACGGCACCGTGGCGGCGGCGGAGGCCTCGGCCGTCCAGGCGTCGGGGTCGAAGCCCTCGAGGTTGGTGAAGCGCCAGTGCTCGTCGCGCGTCGTGGGAAGCGCGAGCGAGCGGTAGCGGTCGAGGAGCTCAGCTCTCACGGGGCGCGTACCTCGGGTGCAGCATCACGAACTCCGGCCCGCCACCCGTGCCCCGACCTGCTCGAGGCCGAGAGTCTCCGCGTAGAACCGAGTCGAGCGCTCGAGGTCGGTGACGGGGACCGAGACGAAGTCGCTCCGCTCGACGGTGATCATGAGTCCGGCGCTCCCTTCCGCGCGTGGGGCGTAGCGATGATGGAGCATCAGGTCGTTGCCGTCCGGGTCGCGGAAGAAGGCCATGTGGCAGACGCCGCTGTCGAGCGTCTCGCCGAAGAACTCGACGCCCTTCGCCTCGAGCTCGGCGCGCGCCGCGGCGACGTCGTCGACATGGAATGCGATGTGCCCGTTGCGCTGGGGCGCGAACTCCATGCCGAACGTCGCGGGCTCCCAGATCCCGAAGCACTGGTCGCCGGTCCAGAACTCCGCCTGCGCGTGCTCGTCGGGCCGAAGCCCGAGCGTGTCGACGTAGAACGCCCGCGACCGCTCCCAGTCGGTCGAGGGCACTGCGACGAAATCTGCCCTGGTGATATCCACGCCTTCGAGGCCCGGGCGGCGCTAGCCGACCGAGCCTTCCATCTGCAACTGGATCAGGCGGTTCATCTCGACCGCGTACTCGAGCGGGAGCTCCTTGGTGATCGGCTCGACGAAGCCGGCGACGATCATCGCGCTCGCCTCGGCCTCCGAGAGCCCGCGGCTCATCAGGTAGAAGAGCTGCTCCTCGCCGATCTTGGAGACGGTCGCCTCGTGGCCGAGGTCGACGTCGTTCTCCTTCGACGTCGATGTAGGGGTACGTGTCCGAGCGCGACTCCTCGTCGAGGATCAGCGCGTCGCAGACGACCTTCGACTTCGAGCCGGTGGCGCCCTTCGCGACCTCGAGCAGGCCGCGGTAGCCGCCGCGCCCGCCGTTCTTCGAGATCGACTTGGACGTGATCACGCTCGTGGTGTTCTTCGCGACGTGGACGACCTTGCCGCCCGCGTCCTGGTGCTGCCCCTTGCCGGCGAACGCGATCGAGAGCACCTCGCCGTGCGCGCCCTCGCCCATCAGCCAGATGGCCGGGTACTTCATCGTCACCTTCGAGCCGAGGTTCCCGTCGACCCACTCCATCGTCGCGTCCTCGTAGGCGACGGCGCGCTTCGTGACGAGGTTGTAGACGTTGTTCGACCAGTTCTGGATCGTCGTGTAGCGGCAGCGGCCGCCCTTCTTGACGACGATCTCGACGACCGCCGAGTGCAGCGAGTCGGACGAGTAGATCGGGGCGGTGCAGCCCTCGACGTAGTGCACGTAGGCGCCCTCGTCGACGATGATCAGCGTCCGCTCGAACTGGCCCATGTTCTCCGCGTTGATGCGGAAGTAGGCCTGGAGCGGCATCTCGATCGAGACGCCCGGCGGCACGTAGATGAACGAGCCGCCCGACCAGACGGCCGAGTTGAGTGCGGCGAACTTGTTGTCGTTCTGCGGGATGATCGTCGCGAAGTACTGCTTGACGAGCTCCTCGTGCTCGCGCAGCCCCGAGTCCATGTCGAGGAAGATCACGCCCTTGCGCTCGAGATCCTCCTGGAGCTTGTGGTAGACGACCTCCGACTCGTACTGCGCGCCGACGCCAGCGAGGTACTTCTTCTCGGCCTCCGGGATCCCGAGCCGGTCCCACGTGTCGAGGATCTCGGCCGGGAGGTCCTCCCACTTGTCCACCTGCTTCTCGGTGGGCTTCAAGTAGTAGTGGATGTTGTCGAAGTCGATCCCCGAGAGATCGGCGCCCCAGCCCGGCATCGGCCGGGCGACGAAGTAGTCGAGGCTCTGGTGGCGGAATCGTCCGCATCCAGTCCGGCTCGGACTTGTGGTCGGAGATGACGTCCAGCAGCTCGTGCGTCAGGCCCTTGGGCGCCTTGTAGATCGTCGACGTGTCGTCGACGTGCCAGCCGTAGCCGTAGTCTGCGCGGATGTCCCGAACGGTCTCGGTCTCGCTCTGGCTCATTCGGACGCGCCTCCTTCGACCGCCACGCCCGCGGGCATGAAGGCCTCGTAGCCCTCCGCCTCGAGCTTGTGGGCGAGCTCTGCGCCGCCCGAGGCGACGATCCGCCCGTCCACGAAGACGTGCACGTGGTCGGGCGTCACGTAGTTGAGGATCCGCTGGTAGTGGGTGATCACGAGCGCGCCCATGTCCGGGCCGACGAGCGTGTTGACGCCCTCGGCGACGATGCGAAGCGCGTCGATGTCGAGGCCGGAGTCGGTCTCGTCGAGAATCGCGATCCGGGGCCGGAGCATCGCCATCTGGAGGATCTCGACGCGCTTCTTCTCGCCGCCCGAGAAGCCGTCGTTCAAGTAGCGCTGCGCGAGCTCGCGCGGCACCTTGAGGTGCTCCATCGCCTCGAGCAGCTCGGTGCGGAACTCCTTGACCGGGACGGGATCCTCTTCACCGCCGTTCGCGGCCTTGCGCTTCGCGTTGATCGCGCTGCGCAGGAAGCTCGTCACGGTGACGCCCGGGATCGCGTGCGGGTACTGGAACGCGAGGAAGAGTCCCCGCTGCGCCCGCTCGTCGGCCGCGAGCTCCACGATCGACTCGCCGTCGAGGCGGATGTCGCCGTCGGTGATCTCGTAGGCCGGGTGACCCATGAGCGCGTAGGCGAACGTGGACTTGCCCGAGCCGTTCGGGCCCATGATCGCGTGCTTTTCGTTCGTGTCGAGCGCGAGGTCGACACCCTTGACGATCTCGGTGCCGTCCTCCAGCGCGACGTGCAGGTTCGTGATCTCGAGCAGTGCCACTCTCGTCCTTCGGTTGCAGGTCTCGAAGAAGCAGGTGCGCCGACGTTCCTCCCGTGCGCGCGCCTACATCGATGGTAGCCGGACCCAGGCGAGGGAACCCAGTGGCGCCCCCCGCACGGATCACGGGCGTCCGGCCTTCGGCCCGCAAAGCGGGCCTCCGGCCGCGACGGCTGGCGCACTGACCACGGGACTTCCGCTTAACGCAGCGTCTACGCAATGCGTGTGGGCAGTAGCTACCCTCTGCGCATGCCCTTCGGAATCGGTATCTGGGAGCTCCTGATCCTGTTGCTCGTGCTGCTCCTCGTCTTCGGGCCGAAGCGCCTGCCCGAGATGGGCCGGCAGCTCGGCAAGGGGATGCGCGAGTTCAAGGACTCGGTGTCCGGGAAGGACGACGACGACGACCCGATCGACGAGGTAGCGGAGCTGCCGCCCGCCGAGCCGGCCGCGACGACGACCACGACCCCCGCGCGCGAGCGCGACACCGTCTCCTAAGACCACCCCCGCGCGATGGCCCGCCGGATTGTGCCGCGGCGCCTGAGCCACGACGAGGAAGCGACCCTCGTCGAGCACCTCACGGAGCTTCGGCACCGCCTGCTCATCTGCATCATCGCGCTCGCCCCGGCGTTCGCGATCGCGTACGCCTTCCACGAGCAGCTCATCGGCCGGCTGATGGACCTCGTCCCCGAGGGCACGCCGATCGTGACGCTGGGGGTCACGGAGCCGTTCACGACCTCCCTCAAGGTGAGCTTCTACGCCGCGATCGCGATCGTCCTGCCGATCCTCCTCTGGCAGCTCTGGGCCTTCCTCGCGCCTGCCGTCAGCGACGACACGCAGCGGGTCCTCGGTGTCTTCGTCGTGCTCGCGACGCTCCTCTTCGTCGCAGGCGTCCTGTTCTGTTACGCGATCGTCCTGCCGAAGGCGCTGACGTTCCTCGTCGACTACGACTCCGAGCTCTACACCGAGCAGATCCGCGCCAGCTACTTCCTCTCGTTCGTCACCCTCACGCTCCTCGCGTTCGGGATCGCGTTCGAGATGCCGATCTTCATCCTCGGCCTCGTGCGCCTGGGTGTCCTCACGGCCGACCGCCTCCGGAAGAACCGGCGGATCGGCTACGTCGGGATGCTCGCGTTCGCGATCCTGCTGCCGACGGTCGACCCGGTGTCGCTCGTGCTCGAGACGGTGCCGCTCCTCGTGCTCTTCGAGGCCTCCATCTGGATCTCCGTGTTCATGGAGCGGCGCTGGGAGCGGGCGGCCGCCGAAGCCCTGTGAGGCTCGTCTCCGCCGACTGGGTCCTGCGTGGGGGAACCCATGGTTCCCCACGGGCCCCCTCCTTCCGCGTCCCGTGCAGAAGCTCCAGACGTGAGGCTCGTCTCCGCCGACTGGGTCGTCCCGGTCGAGGGCGACCCGATACGCGACGGCGCGGTCGCGATCGGCGACGACGGGCGGATCGCGGCCGTCGGCAGCGTCGCTGACCTCGGCGAGGGCGAGGCGTTCCCGGGGTGCGTGATCCTGCCGGGCTTCGTGAACTGCCACTCGCACCTCGAGTACGCGGTCTACGCCGGCTTCGGGGACGGGCTCGAGTTCTCGTCGTGGATCGGCCTGCACGTCGGGCGCAAGAGCCTGCTCGACCTCGACGACATGCGCGCGATCGCGACCGACGGGGCGCACGAGTGCCTCCGTTCCGGCATCACCACCGTCGGCGACTGCAGCTTCGCAGGGGCGTCCGCCGAGGCGGCAGACGCAACGGGCCTGCGTGCGACCGTCTACCTCGAGGTCTTCGGCCGGGACGCAACGGCGATGGAGCGCTTCGCCGAGCTGCGCGACCGGGTCGAGCCCGTGCTCTCCGACCGCGTTCGCCTCGGCGTGTCGCCTCACGCGCCCTACACCTGCACGGTCGAGCTCTACGCCGAATGCGCCGCGCTCGGGTTGCCGCTCGCCACCCACCTCGGCGAGAGCGTCGCCGAGCGGTTGTTCCTGCTCGACGGCTCGGGTGACTGGTCTGCCTTCGCCGACATGCTCGTGCCGCCCCCCGGCCGGACGGGGATCCGGATGCTCGCCGAGGCCGGGCTGCTCGGGCCGGGGATGATGGCCGCGCACTGCGTCGACGTCGACGACGACGAGATCGCGCTCCTGGCGGAGCACCGCGTCGGGGTTGCGCACTGCCCGCGGTCGAACGGGATCCTCGGCTGCGGCGTCGCGCCGCTGCGGGATCTCCTCGCTGCGGGCGTCACGGTCGGCATCGCGACGGACAGCCCGGCGTCGACGCCGTCGTTCGACCTGTTCGACGAGCTGCGTGCCGCGATCGTGGCCGCCCGCGCGCGCGAGCGGCGCCCCGACGCCCTCACGGCCCAAACGGCGCTCGAGCTGGCCACGATGGGCGGCGCGCGGGTGCTCGGCCTCGACGGCGACGTGGGGTCTCTCGCGCCGGGCAAGTGGGCCGACCTGACGGCCGTCTCCCTCGTGGGCTCGCCGTTCGAGCCCGTTGAAGATCCTGTTGTGGCCGCCGTCCTCGGCGGGTCGCCGGATCGGGTTGCAGCTACTCTCGTAGCCGGCGAGGACCGCTACCGGCGAGGCACGAGCCCATGGCCAGATTCGAGAAGAGCCGCCCGAAGAGCGCGAAGCCGCATGCTGCGGTAGCGCCAGCGCGGCCACGCGGCTCGACCGCGCCGTCGATCGAGGACACGATGTTCTTCCCGCGGCTGCGGCGCCACGCGAAGTGGATGTTCGTGTTCCTCGCGCTCGTCTTCGGCCTGGGCTTCGTCGTCTTCGGCGTTGGCGCCGGCGGCACCGGCGTCGGCGACATCTTCCGCGACTCGAACGGCTCGACGGCGCAGTCCGTGTCGGACGCCCGGAAGGCGACGGAGCAGCAGCCGAAGGATGCGCAGGCCTGGCGCGACTACGCGACCGCGCTCGAGACGGAGGGCCAGACCGCCGAGGCGATCGTCGCCCTCAACACGGCCATCGACCTGAAGCCGAAGGACGAGACCGCATATCGCGAGCTCGCCGGCCTCCACATGTCACGCGCCACGGAGCGTCAGCGCGACGCGCAGATCCTCCAGGTCCGCGCGGCCTTCCGCGCGCCGTCGCAGGGGTTCCCGCTTCTGACCGGTCCTGCCGGGCAGTCGATCTTCCCCGACCGCGTCGGCACGGCGGTCAACTCGCAGGCGAGTGGTGAGATCAGCGCTGCGCTCCAGGACGCGCAGACGGAGGCGACGCTTGCCGTCGACGCGTACAAGCGCCTCGTCGCGCTCCAGCCGAACGACCCGAACGCCCAGCTCGAGCTCGCGCAGGCGGCCCAGCAGGTCGGCGACGCCGCGACGGCGATCGCTGCCTACGAGCGGTTCCTGAAGCTCGCGCCGGACGATCCGAGCGCGGGCGTCGTCCGCCAGCAGCTGACGCAGCTCCGCGCCGCCGCCTCGTCCGCCTCGGGATAGACTCGCTCCCGCGTGGAGCAGCCTGCCCCCAGCACCCCGGCGAGACGCCGCCGGGCGATCGCGGTCGTTCTGATCGGCCTTGTCGCCGCGCTCGGTCTCTCCGCCTGCAGCGACACCGTCGGCTACACGGAGCCGACAGGCGACAAGATCCAGGGCGAGAAGCTGTTCGTCTCGAATTGCGGGTCGTGTCACACGCTGCGGGACGCGGGGACGACGGGAGCGATCGGCCCCGACCTCGACTACGCCTTCGTCCAGTCGCGCATCGACGGTCTCGGCGAGGACACCATCCTGCAGGTCGTGCGCGCGCAGATCGCCTACCCGGTCACGACGCCGTCGACCGGCGCGCCCGGGATGCCCGCGAACATCGTGGAGGGCCAGGACGCGGACGACGTCGCGACGTACGTCGCGTCGGTGGCGGGCCTCGACGCGAGCGGCAAGCCCATGGACCCCGCGAACCCGCCGAAGCCGGCGCCGCCGGGCGGGTCGACCGACGGGAAGGCCATCTTCGAGTCGGCGGGGTGCAGCGGCTGTCACACGCTCGCGGCCGCCGGCTCCAACGGGACCGTCGGGCCGAACCTCGACGACGCCAAGCCGTCGAAAGAGCTCGCGGTCGACCGAGTGACGAACGGGCAGGGCGGGATGCCCTCGTTCAAGGGCCAGCTGAGCAAGGCTCAGATCGAGGCGGTCGCGACGTTCGTCTCCGAGAACGCCGGCAAGTAGCCAAGGGCCGGCCGGCGGGTCGCCCGGGAGGCGTGACCAGACCTCCGTGTCGTCGGGGAGGCCCTCCTTGACGTACAGCGACCGCAGCACGCCGTCGCGGACGTACCCGCACCGTTCGGCGACCCTCTTGGAAGCGACGTTGTCGACGGAGATCGGGAGCTCGAGCCGCTCGGCGCCGAGCTCCTCGAACGCCCAGTGGGTGAGCAGCCCGAGCGCCGCGGTGGCGACACCGCGGCCGCGGGCGGCGGGACGGGGATGCGGGTGAAGCGCTGGACTGCGGGGTCGGCGACGAGCGAACGGAGAAGCGGCAGGTGCTCGACCGCCACCGGCTCGAGCCGGATCACCGCGCCGGCTGCGTTGCCAGGTCGACGACCACGTGCGTCACCGGGACGTCGAAGCGGAGCCGCGCCTGCTCGACGACCCCCTGCTCGAGCCAGTGCGAGCGGCCAGGTGGATGCGTCGAGACGACGACCTCGTCGGCGGGGAACACCCGGAGCGCGTCCTCGAGCGCCTGCAGCGGGTCGCCGTCGCCGATCTCGCCGCGCGCCGCGATCCCGGACTCGCGGAGCCGCGTGAGGCTCGAGTCGAGACGCGCCTGTGCCGCGGCCCGCGCGCCGTCCTCGTCCGACGTCCACGTGTTGAGCTTCGAGTTCAATGCCGGGCACACGACGAGGACGTCCTCGCTGACCCCTTCCGCCTTGCGCCCGAGGAGCGCGTGGAGCTCGCCGCCCGCAACCGTCTCGTTCGCCACGACGAGGATCTTCCGCTCCGGCCCGCCTTCGTGGACCACGTGCGCCTGAGGGGGCCGCGGGCGCATGCCGCCGCGGATCGCAAAGAGCGCGACGACGACGAGCGCGAGGAAGACGGCGACTCCGAGCCACGTGTTGATCCAGGCTCCCAGCGCGACGAGAACCGCGCCGCCGAGCGTCAGGAACACGACCCGGAAGGCAGACGCCTCGTCGCGCAGCGGGTTCTTCACAGCACGTTTCTAGCGCATGCGCCCCGATGTCGCGAGTCCGCGGCTAGAGGATGTAGACCGCGAAGTACACGATGATCCACATCACGTCGACGAAGTGCCAGTAGATGCCGGGGATCTCGAGCCCGTGGTGATGCTCCGCCGAGAAGTGACCCTTGAAGGCTCTCACCGCCGCGATCGTGAGGAGCGAGAGGCCGACGAAGACGTGGGCACCGTGCAGGCCCGTCAGCCCGAAGAAGACCGACGCAAACGCGCCGTCGCTCGTGTTGAACCCGACGTGCGCGTACTCGACCATCTGCGTGAGGAGGAACGCGCTGCCGAGGAGGATGGTCAGCACGAGTCCTGCGCGAAGGCCGTTCCGGTCGTTGCGCTTGATCGCCTGCGTCGCCCAGTGGATCGTGAAGCTCGAGGTCACGAGAATCGCCGTGTTGACGCCTGCGACGAAGATCGGGAAGTGGTAGGGCGGCGGGGGCCACGTGGCCGGCGCGTCCGGGTTGACGACCCGCACGAAGAAGTAGACGGTGAAGAACGCGCCGAAGAGCATCGCCTCGGAGGCGATGAAGAGGAACATCCCGAGGGTCGCCGGGTCGAGCCGCGAGCTGCGGTTCGCGAGCGGCGGACCGTGGTGCTCGTGACCGGCGGCCTCGGCGTGCGCGCTCATGCCGCACCGCTTCCGACCGGCGCCGCCGCGACGACGTGCTCCACCGGGACCCCGGCGTCCTTGCGCAGGCGGTCGACGACGTCACGCCGCAGCCAGCCCGAGCGCTCGCCGGCGAAGGTCGAGACGATGATCTCGTCCACGCGCTCGTCTTCGACGATCTGCATCGCGGCCGTGTACGGATCGGGATGGGCGATCTGGCCGTGCGCCTCGATCCCTTCGTCGCGCAGCGTCGCCAGGGCGGCTCGGAGGCGTCGCTCTGCCTCGGGGTACTCGCTCGCCGTCGGATCGCTCTGCGGGCAGACGATGAGGAAGCCGGCCGGCCCTTCCGCGGCGCGCTGCCGGATGCGGTCGAGAAGCGGCTCGCCGAGAACGGTCTCGTTCGCGATCACGAGGACGTTGGCCCTGCCCGAGCGCGCTGTCACGTCCGAGACGACGTGCTGGAACGGCCGATCGCCGGCGAGGCGCCTGAGCTGGCCGAGGACGTTCTGCTTCCGGAGCCAGCCCGACTTCTCCTCGGGATGCGTCGAGACGATCAGCTCGTCGATGTCCTCCAGCGCGAGCACGTCCTCGACCGCCGCGACGGGGCCGCCCTCGAACACATCGCCGTGGGCCGGGATTCCGGCCGCGCGGAGTGCGGCCACCATCCGGTCGACGCGACGTCCGGCCGTTGCCCGCCGCGAGTTGCGGTAGACGACATACCCGGCGCTGGGCTCGTTGACCGGCGCGATCACGACCGCTCTGATCGGCCCCTGATCCGCCCGGAGGCGAACCGCGTCGAGCAGCTCCTCGCCGGCGAGTGTCTCGTTCGCGACCACGAGGACGTGCTTGGTCTCGGGCTCGCTCATACGTGGGCCTCCTGGAGCGCGCCGCCCTTGAGCACGGCGTGCCGGGCGCCGGGAACCCCGTACTCGTACGGGCCGCCGACGACCTGCGGGATCTCGTCGAAGTTGAACACCGGCGGCGGAGACGACACCTGCCACTCGATCGTCATCGCGCGCCACGGGTTGGACTCGGCGATCGGCCCGCGCGCCCAGCTCGTGATCATGTTGTAGGCGAAGATCACCACCGACGCGCCGAGGACGAACGAGGCGACGGAGATCACCATGTTCAGCGCACCGTACGTCGCCGCGTAATCGGCCACGCGCCGCGGCATCCCGTCGAGCCCCACCCAGTGCATCGGGAAGAACGTGACGTTGAACGCGATGAACGTCGACCAGAAGTGGAGCTTGCCGAGTCGTTCGTCGTACATCCGGCCGGTCATCTTCGGGAACCAGTAGTAGATGCCCGCGAAGATCGTGAACACGGAGCCGCCGAAGAGCACGTAGTGGATGTGCGCGACGATGAAGTACGTGTCCGAGGCGTGGATGTCGATCGGCACCGCCGCGAGGTAGACGCCCGAGAGGCCGCCGATCACGAATGTCGAGATGAACCCGAGTGCGAAGAGCATCGGCGTGTTCAGGTGGATCTTCCCCTCCCACAGCGTCGCCAGCCACGAGAACACCTTGATCCCGGTCGGCACGGCGATCAACAGGGTGGAGATCATCATCGGGATCCGCAGCCAGTCCGCCATGCCCGCGACGAACATGTGGTGCGCCCACACCGAGAAGGCGAGAACGAGGATCCCGATCAGCGACACCGCCATCAGGCGGTAGCCGAAGATCGGCTTGCGGCTGAACACCGAGATGATCTCGGAGATGATCCCGAAGCCCGGTAGCACCATGATGTAGACCGCCGGGTGCGAGTAGAACCAGAAGATGTGCTGGTAGCCGAGCACGTAGCCGCCGTTGTCCGGTGTGAAGAAGCTCGTGTGCAGCACCCGGTCGAACATCACGAAGAACTGCGACCCGGCGATGAACGGCGTCGCGATCACGACGAGCAATGACGTCGTGAAGTTCGCCCACACGAGCAGCGGCATCCGCCAGAACGTCATGCCCGGCGCGCGCATCGTGATGATCGTGACCAGGAAGTTGAGCGCGGTCGCGATCGACGACGCCCCCGCCCACTGGACGCCCATGTTGAAGAACACCTGGCCGAACGGCTGCTCGGAGGCGAGCGGCGCGTAGCTCGTCCAGCCGGTCGCGAACGCCCCACCGGGCGCCAGGAAGCTCGCGAGGAAGAGCGTCCCCGCGACGGGCAGCATCCAGAAGGAGAGCGCGTTCAGGCGGGGGAACGCCATGTCCGGAGCGCCGAGCATGAGCGGCACGGCGAAGTTCGCGAGGCCGGCGAACGCCGGGATGATGAACACGAAGATCATCAGCGTCGCGTGCGCGGACACGAGGCCGTTGAAGGTCTGCGTGTCGAAGAACTGCATCCCGGGCTCCGCGAGCTCGGCCCGGAACAGCATCGCGAGGAACCCGCCGACGATGAAGAAGAAGAACGTCGTGACGAGGTACTGGATCCCGATCACCTTGTGGTCGGTGTTGACCTTGAAGTAGTCCTTCCAGCTGTACGCGCCGTGGTTCGCGTGGTCGTCGACGAGGGTCTGTCGGCCCGAGATCCAGTACAGCCAGTAGTCGAACGTCCCGATCCCGAGCAGGAAGCCGATCGGCGCCGTGACCATCCCGGCGACGAGGACGATGTACTCCCAGTCGTAGACGGGATCCCATCCGGCGAGCGCACGGAGCGCGACGACGATGTACATCCCGATCAGGAAGAAGAGCGGCGTGACCCACAGCGCGCGCACGTAGCCGGGGCGCATGAAGATGCCGCGCCTGTGCGGGGCGGGGTGCCCCTGCTGGAGCTCGTGCTGGCCGTGCTGGTCGAGGGTGGAGGTCAATTGGCTTCCTTCCCGCTCAGGAACGCGACGAGCCCGGAGAGCTCCGCAGGCGAGAGCGTCTTTCCGAAGGTCGTCGGCATCACGCCCGGCTGGTATCCCGTGACGATGACGGCGCCGGGATCGACGATCGACTGCTTGATGTACTGATCCTCGGGCTCACCCGCCTTCTTGGCGTCCGCGACGAGGTTGTCGAGATCGGGCCCGACCTGTGCGTCGGTGCCCGCCGGCTTGAACGTGTGGCAGCCCCCGCAGCCCGCGGAGGCGAAGGTCGTCTTGCCGAGCGCGGCGTCGCCCGCCGCCGACGAGCCGCCGCTGCTCTGTCCGCCGCCTGCTCCGCCGGTCGCTGCGCCTGCGCCGGCGCCGGCCGCGCGCTGCTCGTCGAGCCAGCGCCGGAACGCAGCCTGCTCGAGCACGCGAACCGGCGCGCGCATCGTCGCGTGGCCGAGGCCGCAGAGCTCGGTGCAGATGAGCGTGAAGTCCCCGGTACGTGTCGGCGTGATCACGATCTTCGTCGTGATGCCCGGAACGACGTCCTGCTTCTGGCCCATCTGCGGGATCCAGAGCGAGTGAATCACGTCCGCCGACTGCATCTCGAACTCGACCGACCGGTGGAGTGGCATCACCAGCTCCTCGCTCTGCACCTTCCCCGGGTACTCGAACTTCCACGCGAACTGCTGCGCGAACACCTTCACCTCGAGCGGATCGCTTCCCGCGTTCGCGTTCTTCGAGAGGACGACCGCGCTCACGACGCCGATCGCGATCACGAGGATCGCGGGGACGACCGTCCACGCGATCTCGAGCTTCGTGTTCCCGTGGATGGGCGGCCCGTCGGTGTCGTCGTCGGGCTGGACCCTGAAGGCCCACACCGCCTCGATGATCACCGCCGCGACCAGCGCGAAGATCCCGATGCAGATGATCGTCGCGAACCAGAAGACGAAGGTGATCCGGTCCATCTCCTCGGAGGCGGACTCGGGCAGCCAGCGGATGAGGACCGCGACGAGGCTCGCGATCACCGCCGCGACCACGGCGATCACGACCATCCTGATCAAGGCGCCCCGGTGGATCACCGCTCGCGAGACTACATCAGACCCGGGATCGGCCGGTCAGGTCACGCGGAGGTCGTAACGGACCGCGCGAACGGCTTTCCCCGAGGCGTCGCCTCGGGTCAGCGCGAAGTGGAGCGAGGCGCGCCCACGGCCGACGACCCGGAATACGAGCACCACGGACGGCCCCACGCCGGCCTCGCCGACCTGCCTCACGACGCGCGTGTCGAGCGGCCGCGCGACCCGCCAGACGAGCCCCGTCCCCGCGGGTCGGGCGGGCAGGCCGACCGCCACGAGCGAACCCTTCGCCGTCGTCACCGTCGTCACCGCGGGCGTGGGCAGCGGCCCCACGGGCGTCGAGTCCGCGGCCGCGGTCCCCGCCGCGACGAACGCCAGCACGGCGACCGAGAGCGTCGCCATCGTCTTCACTTCGACCCCTTTCGTCGTCCCGCGAGGCCACAAGACCTCGCTCCTCCGACGCTACACTTCCCCGTCCGCGGGCCGTTAGCTCAGTTGGTAGAGCAGGGGACTCTTAATCCCAAGGTCGAAGGTTCGAATCCTTCACGGCCCATGCGTGGGTGACGAGGGGGCTCGGGGGGAACCAGGGGTTCCCCCCGCCTGTTCCAACGGTCGAAGGTTCGGCGTCCATAGACTCATCGGCGTGACCGTCGTGACGGGCGCGGGGATGACGGCGGCGGCCCACCGGGCGTGCCGCTTCGCGACGTGATCGGGCGCTGACGCTGGGCGGCGGCCGCAGGTCGGCCCTCCGGCTGTTCGTCGTGCTGGGGAGCGTCTCGGCGATCGGCCCGGCGGCGATGGACGCCTACCTTCCCGGCCTCCCGGAGCTCGCGCGCGACTTCGGCGTCAGCCCGTCGGCGGCCCAGGTCACGGTGACGACGTACCTGCTCGGGCTGGCGCTCGGGCAGCTGCTCTCAGGCCCGCTGAGCGACGTCCACGGGCGGCGCCGGCCTCTCGTCGCCGGGATGGCGGTGTTCACCGTCACGACGCTCGCGTGCAGCCTGGCGCCGAGCCTCTTCGTGCTCGCCGGCATGCGGCTCGT
Organism: uncultured Actinomycetes bacterium; assembly: GCA_963742525.1. Taxonomy (GTDB): domain Bacteria; phylum Actinomycetota; class Thermoleophilia; order Gaiellales; family Gaiellaceae; genus Gaiella. The sequence goes on along the minus strand of CAVUMD010000003.1, from coordinate 41,553 downwards.
CCAGGGGACAGCGGCTGCCGTCGGCGTGGCGGTGGGTCGGGCGATCGTCCGCGACCTCTACGCCGGCGCGGCCGGCGCGCGCTACCTCTCCCGGCTGATGATGGTGATCGGCCTCGCGCCGATCCTCGCGCCGGTCGTCGGCGGACAGCTTCTCCGCTTCACGTCCTGGCGCGGCGTGTTCGTCGCGCTCGCCGTACTCGGGCTGGCCCTCACGGCGATCGGCGCCCGTCTGCTGCCGGAGACCCTGCCGCGCGAGCGACGTCGCGCCGCCGGCCTCGGTATCACGCTCCGGACCTTCGCGCAGCTCCTCGCGGATCGGAGGTTCGTCGGGTTCGTGCTGATCGTCGGGCTGGGCGGCGGCGCGATGATCGGCTACGTCGCTGGCTCGTCGTTCGTGCTCCAGGAGGTGTACGGCGCCTCGCCGCAGCTCTACGGCGTGCTCTTCGGGCTGAACGCGGTCTTTCTGGTCGCCGGCGCGCAGGTGAACGCCCACCTGCTCGCGACCCGCTCGCCTCGAAGCCTCCTCCGGGTCGGCCTCGTCATGCTGGTCGTCGCCGGAGTCGCACTCGTCGTGATCGTCTCGCTGCCGAAGGCGGATCTCGCGACGGTGATGGCGCCGCTGATGCTGCAGATGGCCAGCTGGAGCTTCGTCCAGGCGAACGCCCTGGCCCTCGCGCTGACCGACCATCCCGAGGTGGCGGGCACGGCCGCCGCACTCCTCGGTGTCAGCCAGTACGCGTTCGGAGCGTTCACGGCCCCGCTGGTCGGGCTCGGCGGCAGCGACACGGCCCTCCCGATGGCTCTCGTGATCGCCGCCTGCGCCGTGGGCGCCGCCGTTGCGTTCGAGGGCCTTGCCTCGCGGTCGTCCGTCCCGCAGGTGACCGGGGTGCATCCCGAGACGTAGGCGCCTCCCTCGTCGGGATGGATTCGGCCCGCATCGCGGAGGGTAGGACGGCGACATGAATCCGACGATCGCATTCATCCGGCCCGGTGCGGGCGGTACGCCCGAGATCGTCGTCAACTTCGGGCCGCTCACCGGCCGTGAGGCGACGCTCGCGGAGATCGACCGGCTGGCGCGCCGCCTGCTCGACGTCGCGGCGCGCGTCCGCGTCCACGCCGTGCGCACCCACGACATGACCCCGGAGGCGGAGACGATCGTGCATCAGGTGGTCGCGGAAGCCGACGCCGCCGCGTCCCAGGGCGATCGGCTCCGGGACATCTGCGAAGACTGGGCGGTCGATTGCGCCGAGGAGCGCTCGCTCGAGCCCCTCGGTCATTGACGGACAGCCGCCGGAGGCGCGCTACGTGCCGAAGTACTCGTTCGACGACCGAAGGCCGTAGAGGAGCCAGATCACGATCGCGGCGAGCACGGCCGTCGTGATCGACGGGAGGATCGCGCTCGTCGGACCGATGAAGGCGAAGACGATCGCGGTGACGCCCCCGATCACGGCGAGGGCCGCCAGGACGATGCGCGCGACGCGGTTGCCGCGCATGAGCAGGTACGAGGCGATGCCGAAGAGGGCGGCCATGATGAGGCACCCGATCCCCCAGGGGTCTGTCACGTCGTCCCAGGCGAACACGCCGATGACGCCCATCAGCGCGAGAAAGCCGGCCTTGGCGAACCCGAAGATCGCCGCCAGCCAGACGGGGAACGGCAGCTCTCGAGCGGTGGCCTCCATGGTGTCCTCCTGATCGCGGCTCGGCGGGCGTCCGATCTTCGCACGGCGGGCGCGGTCGGGCAACGGAGAGGCTCAGTCGGAGTGTCGCGTGGACAACTCGGCCGGCAGCGGGCGGGAATGGACGACGACGAGTGTCTTCGTCGGCCGGGTCAGCGCCACGTAGAGCTCGCGGAGCCCCGTCTCTCCCTCCGCTATCAGCGCCGGCTCGACGACCACGACATGGTCGAACTCGAGCCCTTTGGCCCGGCGCGGCGAGAGCAGGGGGATGCCGTCGTCGTACGCGGAGTGCCCGCTGAGGTGCGGGACGAGGCTGTCCGGCAGGATCACCGCGAGGAGGCCCTCCTCGGTCGCAAGCGCGAGCGCCTCGCGGAGGGCCGCGGTCACGAGGTCGTCCTCGTCGACCTGCTCGATCCGGGGTGCTGCTGCGCCGGTGCGGAAGGCGACAGGCGGCGCCACGTCCGGCGCGACGACGTCGAGCAGCGGGAGGGCGAGCTCCATGATCTCGGCCGGGACGCGGTAGGCATGGCGTAGCTCCGCGACCTCGGCGGTGTCCGCCGCATCGAGGTACGCGACCACCTCGTCCCAGCGGTCATGCACGACGGGGCCCGTCGCCTGCGCGATGTCGCCGAGGATCGTGACCGAGCCTGCGCGGGCGCGGCGCGCCACCATCCGGAGCTGCATCGGGGTCAGATCCTGCGCCTCGTCGACGATCACGTGCCCGAACGCGCGAGGCGGCTCGGCAAGCAGCGCGCGAGCCTCGTCGACGAGCGGGACGTCGTGGTCGCTCCACGCGAAGCCCGACCGTGGACGGCGAAGCAGGCGCTGCGCGGGGTCGTCCAGGATCCCCTCCGCCGCCTCGGCGAGGCGTGCGGGCGTGGTGAGGAGGGAGCGAACGAGGGCGTCAGGGGCGGCGGCCGGCCAGACCCGGTCGAGCCAGCGGGGGAGGAAGCCCTTTGCGTTCAGCGAGCGCTCGACCTCGGCGAAGTCGCGCCAGGCGAGACCGCCGAGCCTCGTGCCGTAGTCCTCGTAGAAGCGCCGGAGGACGTCCATGCGGAACCGCTCGCGCGCGTGTGCCGTCAGCCCGAGCTCCTCGCGGGCGCGCTCGACCAGCTCCCGCACGTCGCGTTCGCGGACGCGGACGTACTCGCCCTCCATCCGCGCCACGAGCTCCTCCGGGCGCGCGGCCGAACGCGCCTCCGCTGCGCGCGCGAGCACCTCGGCGAGCCGGACGTCGCCCTTGAGCCGCTCGACCTCCGGCGGGTCGACGATCGTCGCCTCGACACCGTCGACCAGCTCCCCGACCGCCCGCTGCTCCACGCTCTCCTCGCCGAGCGTCGGCAGGACGTGCGAGACGTACTCCATGAAGGTGGGGTTGGGCCCGACGACGAGCACGCGCCGGAGCTCCTCGCGGTGCGAGTAGAGGAGGTACGACGCCCGGTGCAGGCCAACAGCCGTCTTCCCGGTGCCCGGCCCGCCCTGGACGACGAGCGGCGGGACGGGCCCGCGGGTGATGAGCCGGTACTGGTCCGACTGGATCGTCGCGACGATGTCGCGCATGCGCGGCTCGCGGCTCCGCTCGAGCTCGTCCAGGAGGAAGTCGCCGCCGACGACCGACCCCGACCCGTCGAGCTTCTCGTCGCTCAGGTCGAGCAGGCGCCGACCCTCCGTTCGGAACCGGCGGCGGAGAGTGACGTCGAGAGGGTTCTCCGGCGTGGCCACGTAGAACGGGCGTGCCGCCGGCGCCTGCCAGTTGACGACGAGTAGCGCGTCTGCGTCGTCGTCGTGCACCCAGCGCCGGCCGACGTAGAGCGGCCTCGGTGTCGTCTCGAAGTCGAGACGCCCGAAGCAGAGCCCACGCTCCGCGTCTTCGAACGTTCTGAGTCTCCGCGCAGCCCACGCCTCGAGGGCGAGCGCCGCGATCTCGCTGTCGGTCGCGCCGGCAGCACGCTCGACGACGGCGCGCATGCGGTCGAGGCACTCGTACGCGTGGTCGATGTACGCCTGCTCCGCCGGGAGGTCGGGATGGCTCACGCGGACAGGATGGGCGGGGCGCGATGTTTCGGCAACTACGCTGGCGCGCGATGCGCGTCCTGACCGTCGTCGGCAACCGGCCGCAGTTCGTCAAGTCGGCCCCGCTCTCGATGGCGTTCCGCGAGGCGGGCATCGACGAGGTCGTCGTCCACACCGGCCAGCACTGGGACGCCGAGCTCTCGCAGGTCTTCTTCGCGGAGCTCGGGCTGCCGGAGCCCGCGCACCGGCTCGACCTCCGCACGGCCGACGTCGACGCGCTGACGCCCGCCGTTCGCAGGGTCGTCGAGGCGGAGCGGCCCGACGCCGTCGTCGTCCTCGGCGACACGAACTCCACGCTCGCCGGAGCGCGGGCGGCGGCCGCCGTCGGGATCGCCCTCGCGCACGTCGAGGCGGGCCTCCGCAGCGGCGACCTCTCGATGCCGGAGGAGCGGGCGCGGATCGAGGTCGACCGCCTCGCGTCGCTCCTGCTCTGCCCCGACGAGCGCTCGGTCGCGACGCTCGCCGCCGAAGGAGTCGCGGGAAAGTCGCTCGTCGTCGGTGACGTGATGGCCGACGCGACGCTTCGCTTCGCGCCGATCGCGCGCGAGCGCGTCGCGCCGCCGCACGAGCGTGGCGCGTACGTCGTCGCCACCGTCCACCGCGAGGCGAACGTCCGTGCGGCCCGGCTCCGGCGAATCGCGGACGGGCTGTCCCGCATCGAGGCTCCCGTCGTCTTCCCGGCCCACCCGCGCACCGCGTCCGTGCTCCGAGCCGAAGGAATCGCGCTCGCGCCGAACGTCGAGCTCCGGGAGCCGCTCGGCTACCTCGCCTTCGCGTCCGCCGCGTCGCAGGCGCGGGTGATCGCTACCGACTCCGGCGGACTGCAGAAGGAGGCGTACTGGTACCGCGTCCCGTGCGTGACGATGCGCCCCTCGACCGAGTGGGTCGACACCGTGGAGCAGGGCGCGAACGTCCTCGTGGACGACGACCCCGACGCGATCGAGGAGGCGGTTCGCCTCGCAGCGTTCCCGAAGAACGCGCCGCCGCTCTACGGCGACGGCCACGCCGCGGAGCGGATCGCGAGAGCGCTCGGCAGGCTCTGACGGTCAGGTCGCGCGGGTAGCATTCGCGCGCTGTGGCGACGCCCGAGACGACCGCACCGGACACCGCTCCCGAGGCTGCGACGTACGAGGTCGCGATCGTCGGGGCCGGGTACGTCGGGGTCCCGCTCGCGCAGGTGTTCGCCGAGGCAGGACGCCGCGTCGTCCTCGTCGACGTCGACGCGCGCCGGGTCGAGCGCCTGCGGAACGGCGACAGCTACATCGAGGACGTCTCCTCCGAGAGGCTGGCGGGGCTCGTCTCCGAGCGCGGGCTCGGCGCGACCACGGACTACGACGTCCTGCGGGACGTGGACGCGATCCTCATCGCGCTGCCGACGCCGCTCTCCAAGCAGCGGGAGCCGGACCTGTCGATCGTGCGCGACGCCGCCGCCGAGATCGGCAAGCGGCTTCGCGCCGGCCAGCTCGTCGTGCTCGAGTCGACCACGTACCCGGGGACGACCCGGGGTGAGGTGCTGCCGATCCTCGAGCGGGAGTCAGGCCTCGAGGCGGGGAAGGACTTCCACCTCGCCTTCTCTCCCGAGCGGGTCGATCCGGGCCGCACCGACTGGACGACGAAGACCGTCCCGAAGGTCGTCGGCGGCATCGACGACGCGTCGACGGAGGCGGCGGCGGAGCTCTACGGCTCGGCGGTCGACACGATCCATCGCGTCTCGTCGCCCGAGGCGGCGGAGCTGACGAAGCTCCTGGAGAACATCTACCGCTCGGTCAACATCGCGCTCGTCAACGAGCTCGCGCAGCTCTGCGACCGCATGGAGATAGACATCTGGGAGGTCGTCGACGCGGCCTCGACGAAGCCGTTCGGGTTCGCCGCCTTCCAGCCGGGGCCCGGCCTCGGCGGCCACTGCATCCCGATCGACCCGTTCTACCTCACCTGGAAGGCGAGGGAGTTCGACTTCGCGACGCGGTTCATCGAGCTGGCCGGCGAGGTCAACCAGAACATGCCGTACTACTGCCGCTCGCGCGTCTCGCAGGCGCTGAACCACGGCGCCCACAAGTCGCTCGCAGGCTCGCGCGTCCTCGTCCTCGGAGTGGCGTACAAGGCCGACATCTCCGACTGGCGCGAGTCGCCGGCCGTGAAGCTGATCGAGCTCCTCCAGAACGCGGGCGCCGAGGTCGCCTACCACGATCCCCACGTGCCGTCGTTCGCGGCCGACGGGATCGCACTCGCCTCGGTTCCCTTCGAGCCGACCGCGTACGACGCCGTCGTCATCGCAACGGCGCACTCGGGCATCGACTACGCGAAGCTCGTGGACGACGCGCAGCTCGTCGTCGACCTGCGCAACGCGACCGGTCGCGCCGGGATCCAGAGCGAGAAGGTCTGGAAGCTTTGACGGCCCGCGTCGCCCACGTGGGCGTCGGCGGGTGGGGGAAGAACGTCGTCCGCGTCGTCGGTGAGCTCGCCGACCTCGCGTGGATCTGCGACACCGACGAGGCCCGGCGCACGGAGTACGCCGAGCGCTATCCGGGCGCGCGGGTGACGGGCTCCTTCGACGACCTCGTCGCCGACGACGACGTCGAGGCGATCGTGATCGCGACGCCGGTTCCCACCCACTACGGCCTCGCGAGGCAGGCGCTCGAGGCCGGGAAGCACGTGTTCGTCGAGAAGCCGCCCGCGATGCGGGGAGAGGAGATGGAGGAGCTCGTCGCGATGGCCGAGGCCCGCGATCGCGTCCTCATGCCCGGCCACCTGCTGCTCTACCACCCGGGCCTCCGCAGGGTGAAGGAGCTCGTCGACTCGGGCGAGCTCGGCGAGGTGGCCTGCGTCTACGGCAACCGGCAGAACCTGGGCGTGATCCGCTCCAACGAGAACGCCCTCTGGTCGCTCGGCGTCCATGACCTGTCGGTGATCCTCTGGCTCCTCGAGGAGGAGCCGAGCGAGGCGGTCGCGCACGGCATGGACTACCTGCAGGAGGGGATCGAGGACGTCGTCTTCTGCTTCCTGCGGTTCCCTTCGGGCAAGGTCGCGCACATGCATCTCTCGTGGCTCGACCCGCACAAGATGCGGAGGATGACCGTCGTCGGGCGCGAGAAGATGGTCGTCTTCGACGACATGGAGCTCGAGCGGAAGGTCACCGTGTACGAGAAGGCGCCGTGGGAGCCCGCGTCGACGTACGGCGAGTGGCGCACGCGGACGGGCGACATCTCGAGCCCCAAGATCGCGAACGACGAGCCGCTGCGCCTCGAGTTGCAGCACTTCCTGCAACTCGTCGAGGAAGGTCCCGGGGACCACCGCGAGGCGCGCGACGGGCTGGCGGTGGTCAGGGCGCTCGACCGGCTCACGATCTCGCTTCGCACGGGAGCGCCGGCCTGAGCGCCGAGATCCACCCGACTGCGGTCGTGCACCCCGGGACGGTGCTCGGCGAGGGCGTCAAGGTGCTCGAGCACGCCGTCGTCGGCAAGCAGCCGACGCTCTCGCCCCGCTCGACGGCGAAGCGCGAGCCGCTGCCGCCCACCGTCGTCGGCGACGCGACGGTGATCTCGACCGGGGCGATCGTGTTCGCCGGCTCGAGCGTCGGCGCGCGGGTGATTCTCGGCGACCAGTCCTGCGTGCGCGAACGGGTCACGATCGGCGACGACGTCGTCGTCGGCCGCGGCTCGCTCGTCGAGAACGACACGACGATCGGCGCGCGGACGAAGATCCAGGCGGATGCGTACGTCACGGCGTATTCGACGCTGGAGGAGGACGTCTTCGTCGCTCCGTGCGTCGTGACGACGAACGACAACTTCATGGGTCGCACCGAGAAGCGGCTCGAGCTGATGAAGGGGCCGACGATCCGTCGAGGCGCGCGCGTCGGGGGCGGAGCGATCCTCTGCCCGGGCGTCGAGGTCGGCGAGGAGGCGTTCGTCGGCGCGGGTGCCGTGGTGACGAAGGACGTGCCACCCCGCAAGGTCGTCGTCGGCAGCCCCGCCCGTGTGATCCGGGACGTTCCCGACGACGAGCTGCTCCCCGGCTGAGCGCCCTCAGCGCGTGCGGACGATCGAGAGCCGGTAGGCGACCGGCGAGACGGACGGCGCGGTGAGCCGCGCCTGGAGGAAGTGCCAGCCGGTCTGGTCTGCCTTCCAGGCGAGCCGCTCGCGGCGGCCCGGCTTGTTCGAGAGGCGGACGCGCAGGTCCTGCCGCGCGAGATCGGCGACCGCGACCGTCTCCGGCCGCCAGAGCGCGAGCGCCACCTTGGCGTCCTGCGCCGGCACGAGGGAGGCGTAGAGCTTCTCGCCGGTGTGCAGGTAGACGGCGTAGACGTCGTCCTGGTCGTCCCAGAAGTCGAGCGACGCCTTCACGAACCGCGCCTTCTCGCCGGCGGGGAAGTAGAGGCGATAGGCGTCCTCGCCGGCGTCGTCGTTGGGCTCGTGGGCATCCCGCGGCGGCAGCGGTCCGCCGAGCGCCGTCATGGCGGCGGTCGCGTCGAGCGCACCCCACCCCGTGTAGGCGTCGCGCCCGGGAGCGCAGGCGCGGCAGCCCGTCTGCGCGCTCGCGTCGACCGCGGCCCGTTCGATGATCGCCGTCACCTGCTCGGGGCGGAGCAGCGGCCGCGCCCCGAGGAGGTTCGCCGCGACGGCGCTCGCCTGCGGGGCCGCGAAGGACGTTCCCTCCGGCGGGCGGAACTCGTCGGTCGCGCACGGCGTGTAGCCCTGGTCGGCACACGCGGCGCGCTCGCCGGTCAGCGACCGCGGGAACGTCGAGAGGATGTCCTCGCCCGGGGCCGCCACGTCGTTGTAGACGGCGTCGCGGTTCGAGAACGCCGGCGACGCGCCGCCACGCGTGAGCGCACTTACCCCGAGCACATGCGGGAGCGCCGCCGGGTAGCTCGCGAAGCGCCACGGCGTCCGGGGCGCCTGGTCCGAGTTGCCGACGGCGGCGACCACGACGGCTCCGCGCTTGACGGCGTACGCGATCGCCTCCTGCTCGAGCCGGGAGTACGTGTCGCGGCTCGGGTTGCGAGGATCGCGAAGCCCCCCGAGGCTGACGTTGACGACACGCGCGCCGTTGTCGACGGCCCAGTGGATCGCGCGGGACTCCGCCTGCACCGAGATCGTGCCGTTCGGGGAGACGACCTTGGCGACGACCAGCTCCGCCGCCGGGGCAAGGCCCGCGATGCCGACGGCGTTGTCGAGCTGCGCGGCGATGATGCCGGCCACGATCGTGCCGTGGCCGCGCGTGTCCTGGGCCGTCCCTCCGACGAAGCTCTTCGCCACCGCGACCTGACGTGCGAGGTCGGGATGGGTCAGGTCGATCCCGGAGTCGATCACGGCGACCCGGACCGGAGCGAGCGGCGGAGGCGTCTCCCAGGCGTCGTACGCCCGGTTGGCGACCGCGTACCACTGCTTCGGCGCGAGCGGGTCGGTCGGGACGAAGGAGACCCGCCGCACGCGATCGGGCTCGGCCCAGGCCACGCCGGCGACGTCGCGAACCGCCGCCGCCGGGGCCTCGACGGACAGCGCACGCAGCGGCGCGAGGGTGGTCGGGCGCACGCCTGTCGCACGTTCGATCGCCGCGGACACGGCACTCCGGTCGGCGCCCGGGCGCAGCCCGACCGTCGTCCGGCCGGCGACGCTCGGAGCGGGAAGAGCGAGCGCGGCACCCACGGTGAGCGCCCAGAGCAGGGCGCGCCGGCTCACGCGGTGACCCGGACCGTCAGCGGCGGACCGGCGAGGCCGTCGGCGGAGAGCCGGTACACGGTCGTCTCGCTCGCGCGGAGCCTGACCGCGAACGTCCCGTCCGCCGCCGGCGAGAGGCGCTTCGCCGTCACCCACGTCCCGTCGGGCGTCCGGCGCTCGAGCGTCGCACGCTCGACCTGGCGCGCGACGCCGGTGAGCTGCACGACGGACGAGGTGCCCTTCGGCTCGGCCGGCGGGTCGAGCCGCAAGGTGCCGAGACGGAAGCCCGTCGACTTGAGACCGAGGCGTGACCGAACGTCGCTGAGCCGCGGGGTGCTCGTCTGGCCGTCGGCCGTCGTGAGCCGCACGGCCGCCGGCTTCCCGGGCGTGCCCGGGACGTACGCGACGTCCGCGACCGGGTCCTTCAGGCCGAAGCGGGCCGCGAGCTGGGCGCCGGTCAGGAGTCGCGGCGTCCACGCGTGGTTCGGTGACGCGGCGTCCCACGGATCGTCGACCGAGACGAGGTAGGGGAGATCGAGGCCGAAGGCGTCGAGCGAGCTGATCGTCCTGCCTCCGCTCGATGAGAAGTAGAGGGTCTGCGCGGGCGCGCCGTCGTACGTGAGGATCTGCCCGCGGGTCTCGCGTACGGCCCGGGTGGTGCCGGGCGCCTCCGAGCCGACGCCGTAGTAGACCTGGCTACGCCAGTCCGAGTAGAGGTCGAACGGGCGTCCGCGGACGATGTGGCCGACCGCGTATGTCCGCGCCGCGACCGCCTGCGCCTCGAGCGCCGCGAGCGGCCAGTCCTTCGGCATCTCGCCCGGGACGACGCCGAGGAGGTACGCCTCCAGCCCGACGACGTTGACGAGCTGCACGCGCCCACCGACCGCCGCCACCCGCAGGTCGCCGCGGAACTCCTTGCCCCCGTAGGACAGGAACGCGCCCTTCGCGGCACGGATCGTCACGGGGCCGGCGAGCGCCACCTGCTTGCCGTCCTTGCCCACCGGGAGCTCCAGGTCGGAGCCTGCGGTGATCGTCCCGCCGGCGATCGGGTATCGCTTTCCGGCCGCGTCGAAGACCGCCGCGACGTTCGCCACCGAGGCGTTTGCGAGGCCGTCGGCGACGAGCACGCGTACCCGCTTGAGCAGCGTGTCGGGCGCCGTGCCCATCGCGGTGCCGCGGTAGTACGTCGAGAGGATCTCCCGGTAGTCGCGGCCGGCCGTCGCCTGGCCGTAGGCGCCCCACTGGCTCATCCCGACGCCGTGACCCCATCCACCGCCGGCGAGGACGAACACCGGAGCTGGACGGCTTCGGCGCGGTCGCGGCGGCTGCGACGCCGAGGCTCAGGAGGAGCAGCGCAGCAAGTGCGGCGGTCCGGCGCATGAGCTGTGTCTCGACCGCGAGCGGCTAGGCCCGGAGCCGCTCGGCGTATTGCTCCTCGTAGTAGCGGCGGTACTCGCCGGACTTGATCGGCTCCCACCAGGCGCGGTTCGCCGTGTACCACTCGACCGTCTCGGGCAGCCCACCCTCGCCGAAGGAGTGGCGCGGCGCCCAGCCGAGCGCGCGCAGCTTCCCGTCGTCGAGTGCGTAGCGGCGGTCGTGTCCCGCGCGATCCTCGACGTGGCGGATCAGCGACGGGTCGGCCCCCGTCAGCTCGAGGATCCGGTGCGTCACCTCGAGGTTCTCGTGGTCCTCGCCGCCGATGTTGTAGATCTCGCCGGGCGCGCCCTCGCGCAGCACGAGCTCGACGCCGGCGCAGTGGTCCTCGGCGTGCAGCCACTCGCGCACCTGCTTCCCGTCGCCGTAGACCGGGAGCGGCTCGCCCTCGAGGGCGTTCGTGACGAAGAGCGGCACGAGCTTCTCGGGGTACTGGTTCGGGCCGAAGGTGTTCGCACCGCGGGTGATCGAGGCGCGTACGCCGTATGTCCGCACGTACGCGATCACCTGCAGGTCGCCGCCCGCCTTCGCGGCGCTGTAGGGGCTGGAAGGCCGGAGCGGATCGTCCTCGAGCGCACGCCCCCCTGCCTCGAGGTCGCCGTAGACCTCGTCCGTCGACACCTGGACGTACCGCGCGTCGTTCGCGCGCGCCCACTCGAGCAGCGTCATCGTGCCGAGCACGTCCGTGTGGACGAACTCCTGCGGGCCGAGGATCGAGCGGTCGACGTGCGTCTCCGCGGCGAAGTTGACGACGGCCTCGCAGCCCTTCCCGGCGCGCTCGACGGCGTCCGGGTCGGCGATGTCGCCGACGACGAGGTCGACCCCGGTGCCCTCCAGATTGGCGGGATTGCCGGCGTACGTGAGCTTGTCGAGGACGACGACGTCGTCGCCGCCTGCGACCAGCCGTCGCGACGAAGTGCGAGCCGATGAAGCCGGCGCCGCCGGTGACGAGCACGCGCATCGCGGAAGGGTAGTCGACGCGCGGGGACCGATCCCGTTCGTGCGGCGAACAAGGGTCATGGCCGCGTACAGGTTCGTGGACGAGTGGCTCTACGGGCTCCTCTCGTGTCCGCGCGAGTACCCCGAGTGGTGGGGCGAGGCCTTCCTCGAAGGCGAGGGCGATCCCGGGCCGGCGGCGCCCGGAAGCGCGCCCGGCTCCTGCCACGCGGGCGGCTGCCGTACCGCCTGTGCTTGGAGCCGACGTGCGTCGAGGCGGTCGCCCCGGCCCGGCTCGTTCGGCGCCTCACGCCCGTGCTGCGGCCGCTCTTCGCCGGGAACTGCGGTTGGGCGATGGCGCGCGGGCTCGCGGGCATCACCGCGCTCGCCGCGCGAGCTCAGCCGTAGCCGAGCGCCGCGAGGCAGGCCCGAAGCCCGTCGCGCCAGTGCGGCAGCTCTGGCGCGCCCTTCTCGCTGCGGAGGATCGACGTCCTCGGCCGCGGCGCCTGCGCGCCGAACTCGGCCGTCGTGATCCGCCGCACCCGGCAGTCGAGGCCGCCGTCCTCGAAGATCGCCTCGGCGAAATCGGCCCACGTGCAGTCGCCCGCCGCCGCGAGGTGCCAGATCCCGAACCCGGCCCCGGCGTCCACCAGCTCGCGCGTCGCGTCCGCGAGGTGCCCGACGTAGGTCGGGCAGCCGCGCTGGTCGTCGACGACCGCGACCTCGTCCCGCTCGGCCCCGAGCCGCAGCATCGTCCGGACGAAGTTGTGGCCCGTCTCGCCGAAGAGCCACGAGGAGCGAACGACCCATGCCCGCTCTCCGGCGGCGGCCTCGCCGTGCAGCTTCGAGCGGCCGTAGGCGGAGAGCGGCGCCGGAGCGTCGGACTCGACGTACGCGCCGGCCTTCGCCCCGTCGAAGACGTAGTCGCTCGAGAACGCCACGAGCGGCGGCCCGAGGGCGGCGACGTGCGCCGTCCCGCCGACGTTGGCGGCGGCGGCATCCTGCGGGTCGTCCTCGGCGGCGTCGACGTTCGTCCACGCGGCAGCGTGCAGCACGAGGTCGGGCGTCCACGGCAGCGGCGGCGCCTCGTGCCGGACGTCCCACCCGGCGCGGTCGAGCGCCAGCAGCTCGTCGTCGCCGAACGCCCGCACGAGCGCGTGCCCGAGCTGTCCGCCCGCGCCCGTGATCAGGGTGCGGCGTCGCGCTCCGAGAGGGTTGGTGTGGTCGTGCTCCACAGGTGCGCGACCCGCGGGTCGTTCCACGGGACGCCGTGCTCGTCGGGTTCGGCCGGGTCGTACTCCTCGGTCACGTGGTAACAGAAGAGCAGGTCGGTGAGCGCCTCGAAGCCGTGCGCGTGGTGGCCGGGGACGTAGATCGCGACGGGATTCTCGTCGCCGATGTCCTCGGTGAACGTCGCGCCGCTCACCCGGTCGAGCACGACGACGCGGGCGGTGCCCTGGAGGCAGACGAAGAGGTCGTCCTGGCCGCGCTCGTGGAAGTGGAGGCCGCGGATCACACCCTTCCGCGAGAAGGAGAGGTTCGTCTGGACGGTCGGCTTCGGCAGCGCGCTGTCGCGCCGGAGCTCGCAGAACCAGCCGCGCCCGTCCTCGAAGCGCCGGAGCGGGATCCGGCGGACGCCGTCGACGCTCATCCGTTCGCCCCCGTCTCGTCGACGCGGCGGCCGATCTCGGCGAGGTGCTGCCAGTGCTTGCCTGCGTCCTCCCACCAGCCCTCGACCCGGACGACGTCGAGGCGTCCCTGCTGCGCGTAGTGGCGGTTGACGTCGGTGATCTCGAGCTCGCCGCGCGAGGATGGCTCGAGGCGCTCGATCACGTCGAAGACGTCGGGCGGGAAGCAGTAGAGCCCGACCACGGCCTCGTTGGTGGGCGGCGCGGGGTAGCGCTTGTCGACGACTCCCGCCTTCTCGACGATGTCCACCACGCGGCCGTCCTCGTAGACCACGACGCCGAAGTTCTCCGGGTCGGGGACGTCCTTCACGAAGATCATCGCCCGGTCGCCGCCGGACGCCCAGGCCGCGATCGCGGCCGACTGGGAGCGCTCGAAGATGTTGTCGCCCAGCACGACGACGAGTCTCTCGTCCCGGGCGAAGTCGCGTGCCATCCCGACGACCTGCGCGATCCCTCCCGGCTGGGTCTGCACCTTGTAGGTGACGTCGAGCGAGAGCAGCGGCTCCTCGGACCCGCGCGCGGTGAGGCGGCCGTCGCCGAGCAGGTCGATCATCTGACCGCCGTGGCCCTTCCCTGTCACGACGAGGACGCTCTCGATCCCCGCGCGCTCGAGGAGCTGCAGCGGGTAGTAGATCATCGGCCAGCTCCCGACCGGCAGCAGGTGCTTGTTCGCGACGCGCGTCAGCTCACCGAGCCGCGTCGCCTCGCCCCCCGCACAAACGAGCCCCTTCATGACGGGCGATCGTACTCGTCCGCGCGCGCCGGCGGCCGCTCAGCGATGGCGCCGCGCGCGGGCCTCTGCCTTGCGGCGTCTGACGCCGGGCACCGCACGCACCGCGGCGACCCAGACGTAGGCGAGCGCTGCAGCCGCGGCGGCGAGCGCGAGCAGGATTCGCTTGACCTTCTTCACGTCGTGCATCGTAGAAGCGCTTTGCGGGTAATACTTCGGCGACGACTCAACGAGAGAAAGGAAGGCCGCGAGATGGCGAAGAAGGCGGCAAAGATGACGGACACGCTCGAGCTGGTGAAGCCCTACCTCGAGCGGGCGCTGAAGGACGAGGATTTCCGCAAGGACCTGAAGGACGCCCTCGGCGCCGCGCGCGAGCTCTACGGGCCGCTCGCCAAGCAGAACGGCGTGAGCGGCTCCGCGAGAACCCTCGCGACCGACAAGAAGGCGCAGGAGCAGATGCGCCGCGCGATCGAAGACCTGATGAGCGCCAAGGACACGCTCCAGGGCAAGAAGAAGAAGACCCACAAGGGGCGGAACATGGTGCTGCTCGCCGGCGTCATCGCGGGCGCGCTCTACAACCCCTGGACCGGCCCCCAGACGCGCGAGAAGCTGCTCGACATGATCGCGGGCAACGACGACCTCCAGCCGCTCGAGTCCTTCGAGACGACGAACGGCGGGGCGAGCGAGGCTGCCGCGGACGCCGTCGACGCCGCCGCCGACACGGCGAAGGACGTCAAGGCGAAGGCTGCGAAGGCGACGAGCTAGGGACGAGCGCGGGAGCGGGCCTCGCCGCCGGCGAGCGCCCGCTTCAGCGCCCCCGGCACCAGGCCGCTTGCGGTCGAGATGTCCTCGGCCGAGAGCAGCACGGCGCCTGCCTGGGCGGACGCGACGGGAGCCCCCGGCGGGCCTGCGAGCCCGTCCTGGCCCAGCACGTAGGTGCGTCCCTCGGAGAACGAGACGTCGTCCGCGCGACGCCACGCCACGAGGAACGGGTACGGCGCGATCGCCCCGTCGTACCCGTATCTCAGGAGGTCGACGGGATGGATCTCGAAGTGCAGGTGGGTCACGCCTCCGTCGGCGTCGCCCGAGTCGCCGACGAAGCCCAGCACGTCGCCCGCCTTCACCCGCTTTCCGGCGATGGCGAGCGGCGAGTAGGCGCTCAGGTGCGCGTAGTAGAACTCGTTCCCGGCGTCGTCCCGTAGCCACAGCCGCCAGCCCCCGATGTCGTTCCACCCGACGGAGAAGAGCGTTCCGTCCGCGACGGCCAGGAGCGGCGTACCGGCCGGCGCGACGAGGTCCTCGCCGTGGTGCCACTTGCCGGCGACGTCTCCCCGGAACGCGCCGAAGCTGTTGCCGAACGCGGCGGGGCCGAAGACCGGGAACACGTATCCGCCGCGTGACAGGCGCGCCGTCACCTCGGGAGCTGCGCGCACGACCTCGGGCGGCGCGCCCGGGATCGACCGGCCGGGCTCCTTGGGCGCGTTCGGCGGAGGCGCGACGCGACGCGGCTTGGACGACCCCGGAACCGTCGGCGCCGCGCGCGGCGCGCCGTCGATGTGTGCCGGCGGTGGGGTTGCGGGCGTCGCCAGGGCGACGGCGCGCACGGTCGCGGAGCCGACGACGATCTGGGTCCCCGCGGGAAGGCCGTCGTGCTCGGCGATGAGCCTGATGCGGAGCCCCGTCACCGTGCTCTCCGCCGAGCGCGGCACGTCGGACGTCGAGCGCGTCGAGGACAGCACGTCGAGCGTTCCCCAGTCCGCGAGCGGAAGCTGGACGTTGCCGCTCGGTGTGACGGCCTGGCCGAGCACCGTCAGGCCGGTGATCGTCGATGTGCCGACGTCGCCGGTCGCACCGGCCGTCCCCGCGGCTGCCCCGGCGCGCACGTCGACGGCGTCCGCCGTGATCTCGCCTGCGAACACCGAGATCGCGAGCGCCTTGACGACCCCTTCGGCGGCGGACGACGTCCCCGACTGGGCGGTCGAGGTCGCCGTCGACGTGCCGACGCGCAGGACGGAGCCGTCGGGCGGGTAGGTGAATCCACCGCCGCCGCTTGTGGTCGGCGGGGCGACGACCGGGCTCGTGGCGCCGCCGGGCTGGCCCGGGACAGCGACCTGGGCGACGAGCGCGGTCGCCTGTGTGGCGCCAGCGGTCTGTGGCGAGGGCGCGGCCGCCGCGATGCCCACGACGACGGCGGCGAGCACGAGCACGACTGCGGCGCGGGCGGCCCTCACGACCCGTCAGGGTAGCGGCGTCCCTGGCGGACGGTCCGGACGGCGAGCTGCGCTGCGACACCGATCATGAGCAGACCGAACAGCCGTCGCAGGAGACTCTCGTCGATCCGGGTCGCTATCTGCACGCCCACCTCGGCGCCCAGGACGGAGACGACGCCGACGACGAGCGCGGCGCGAATCCTCAGGTTGCCGTACGCACGCTGCCGCCATGCGCCGACGGCCGCCGTGGGAACGATCGCGAGAAGCGAGGTCGCCGATGCTTCCAGCTGCCCCAGTCCGAGCAGGACGAGCGTCGGCACGAAGAGGATCCCGCCGCCGACCCCGAACATGCCGGACAGCACCCCGGCGCCGAGCCCCAGGGCGATCGCGGCGACGATGGTCCACGTCGTCATCCGAGGATCAGCCACACGCCGATGACGACGAGCAGGCCTGCGAGGGCCAGCGTCAGCGCGCTTCCCGAGACACGCTGCTGCAGATTGGTCCCGAGCAGCGCTCCGCCGACCGCGGGAATGCCCACGAGCGCCGCGTACCACGGGCGCACCTCGCCGCGCGCCGCGTACAGGACCGCGCCCGCCGTCGCGGTGACGAGGATCGCGCCGAGCGAGGTGGCGGCGGCGGTGTGTGTGGGGAATGCGGCCAGCGCGACCAGCAACGGGACGACGACGATGCCGCCGCCGACCCCGAAGAGGGTCGAGAAGACGCCGGCGACGAGGCCGATCAGCGCCAGGCGAGCGGTCATGGAACGCCGTTCGCAGCGCAGCGCTCGTATCCTGGTCGGCGATGCCCGACGACCCGCTCCGTCAGCTCGCCGCGGAGCCCGAGCGGGCCGCCGTCCTGCTCGACGTCGACGGCACGCTCGCGCCCATCGCCGCCCGGCCGGAGGACGCGCACGTTCCGGAGGAGACGCGAGACGAGCTCGCGAGGCTCGCCGCGCGGTACGCGCTCGTTGCCTGCGTGAGCGGCCGTCCGCGGAGCGAGGTCGAGCTGATGGTCGGCGTGGCAGGGGTGGCCGTCGTCGGCGAGCACGGGCTCGAGCTCGCGCCGGAGGCGGCCGCGTGGGCGGGCCGCATCGCCGAGTTCGCCCGCGGCGTCGACTGGCCCGCGGAGCGAAAGCCGCTCTCGGTCTCGTTCCACTTCCGCCGCGCCGACGACGAGGCCGCGGCGCGCGCGTATCTCACCCGGGTCGCCGCCGCGGCGGAGACGGAGGGCCTCGTCCCGCGCTGGGGACGCATGGTGCTCGAGGTGCGGCCGCCCGTGGACGCGCACAAGGGCACGGCCGTCCGTGCGCTCGTCGCTCGTGCCGGCGCGCGCCGGGCGCTCTACGCGGGCGACGACCGCACCGACCTCGATGCCTTCGGCGGGCTCGACGGCCTCGAGCTCGGCGTCCGGGTCGCTGTCCGCTCATCCGAGGCGCCGCCCGAGCTCCTGGCGGCCGCCGACGTCGTCGTGGACGGCACGGACGGCATGCTCGCGCTCCTGCGGCAGCTCTGAGGCGCGGACTACGCGCTCACGATCCGGACGGGTCGTCCTCGGCCCACCAGCCCTGCTCGATCTCGGCGTCGTTCTCCTCGGTGATCGGCGCGCCCACGGCCAGGATCTCGAGCCCTTCGTCGCCCGCCTCGGTGCAGCGCCAGACGCCGGGCGACACGCGGACGAGGTCGCCCTGGGCGAGATCGACGACGTCGTCGCCGATCTTCATCCGGCCGCTCCCACGCACGACGACGTACACCTCCTCCTGGTCCCGGTGTGTGTGCCCGAAGGGCACTCGGAACCCCGGGGCGAGGACCTCGCGCGACACGCCGAGCGCGCTGCTTCCGAGCGGCTTCCGCGCGAAGCGCGCCTCGAGGCTCGGGGAGAGGCCGAACCCCACGGCCGCGTCGTCGACGTCCTCGAGGTTGAGGTGCGTGTATGCGCCCATCAGACGGCGATCGTAGCCCGGCGGACGCCGATCCGAACGCATACGCCCTCTCAGGCCGTCTCGTAGCGGGAGATGGTGACGGCGCCGTGCGATGCAGAGGAGACGAGCGTCGCGTAGTTCGCGAGCGCGCCGCGGCGGTAGCGGGGCTCGGGCTCCGTCCAGTCGGCGAGACGGGCGGCCAGCTCGTCCTCGCTCAGCTCCACGTCGAGCACGTGGCGGTCGACGTCGATCACGATCGTGTCGCCCTCGCGCAGCGCCGCGAGGGGGCCGCCCTTGGACGCCTCCGGGGCGACGTGACCGACCATGAACCCGTGCGTCGCGCCGGAGAAGCGGCCGTCGGTGATCAACGCGACGGAGTCGGAGAGGCCCTCGCCGACGATGGCGCCGGTCACGTGGAGCATCTCGCGCATTCCCGGCCCGCCGTGCGGGCCCTCGTAGCGGATCACGACGACGTCGCCGGCGACGATCCCGCCTGCCTTGACGGCCGCGAAGCACTCCTCCTCGGAGTCGAAGACACGCGCCGGCCCGCGATGCACGGTGCGCTCGTGGCCCGCGAGCTTGACCGCGCAGCCCTCCGGGGCGAGGTTCCCGTAGAGGACGGCGACGCCACCGCGCGCCTTCAGCGGTGTCTCGATCGGGAGAATGACCGTCTGCCCCTCCGTCTCCACGGCGCCGTCGGCGTGCTCGCCGAGCGTCTTGCCGTCGACCGTCCGCGCGCCTTCGTGGAGCAGGCCGGCCTTCTTCAGCTCGCGCGCGACGAGCGCGACGCCGCCGGCCGCGTACACGTCGTTCGCGTGCCAGCGGCCCCACGGCTTCATGTCCGCGACGATCGGCGTTCGCGCGGACACCCGCTCGAAGTCGTCGATCGTGAAGTCGATCCCGAAGTCGCGCGCGATCGCGACGAGGTGCAGGACGGCATTCGTCGAGCCGCCCGTGGCCGCGACCGAGGCGACCGCGTTCTCGAACGACTCCCTCGTGACGAGCGAGCGCGGCGTGACGTCGTCCCGCACGAGCTGCACCGCGAGTCGGCCGAGCTCGTAGGCCGCCTCGTCCTTCGCACGGTGCATCGCGGGGATGCCGTTCGTGCCGAACGGCGAGAGGCCCAGGAAGTCGAGGATCGTCGACATCGTGTTGGCCGTGAACTGGCCGCCGCACGCGCCGGCGCCCGGACATGCGACCGACTCGAGCTCGTGCAGATCCGCATCCGACAGCTTCCCTGCTGCGTGCGCCCCGATGCCCTCGTACACGTCGCCGATCGAGACCTCGCGCTGCCGGTACAGGCCGGGCGCGATCGAGCCCGTGTAGGAGACGATCGCCGGGATGTCGAGCCGTCCGACGGCCATCGCCGCGCCGGGATTGGTCTTGTCGCAGGCGACGAGCATCACGAGGCCGTCGAACAGGTGCCCGCGCGCAACGAGCTCGATCGAGTCGGCGATCGCCTCGCGCGAGATCAGGGAGGCCCGCATCCCGGACGTTCCCATCGAGACGCCGTCCGAGACCGCGATCGTGTTGAACTCCATCGGTGTCCCGCCCGCGTCGCGGACGCCCCGCTTGACGTGCACCGCGAGGTCGCGCTGGTTGAGGTTGCACGGCATCGTCTCGATCCAGGTCGTGCCGACGCCGACGATCGGTTTCGCGAGGTCCTCGTCGGTGAAGCCTGTGCCCTTCAGCATCGCGCGGGCACCCGCCCGGTCGGGCCCGTCGGTCAGGGCGGCGCTCCGGCGCTTCGCGGGGTCGGACGGCGTGTCGTAGGCGGTCGTCACGTGGGGTCTCCTCGCTCGATCGGGTTTGACGGGTTGCGGCACCACTCGCTGAACGATCCGGGGTAGAGCCTGACGTCGTCGCGCCCGGCGAGT
This sequence comes from uncultured Actinomycetes bacterium, assembly GCA_963742525.1. Taxonomy (GTDB): domain Bacteria; phylum Actinomycetota; class Thermoleophilia; order Gaiellales; family Gaiellaceae; genus Gaiella. The sequence continues at coordinate 21,354 of CAVUMD010000003.1, read as the reverse complement.
ACCAGCCGCTGGGCGACGACGGCCGCGGTCACGCCCGAGCCGCAGTACGCGACGATCTCCGGCGGCTCCGCCGCGCCAGGAGGCAGAGGCTCCTCGAAGAACGCGTTCCGCGCGCCCGGGATCCGCCCGGCGACGGGGTCGAGCGGCTCGACGTCGCCGCGCCAGCGCTCCGGGGCGCGCGCGTCGAGCAGGACGAGCGACGGGTCGCCGAGGCGCGCCAGGATCTCCTCTGCCTCGATCAGGTCGTCGGTGCGGACGTGGGGCACGAACGCTGCCCGTTCGACCCGTGGCTCCTCGGTCTCGAGCGGCCCCTCGTAGGCGCGGACGTCGAAGGCCCCGGCCGCGTCGTGGCCGAGGTGGCGGAGCAGCCACCAGCAGCGCGCGGCCCAGCCCGTGCCCTCGTCGTACGCGAGGACGAACGTGCCCGGCCCGATGCCCGCGTTCGCGAACGCGGCGCCCAGGACGTGTGGGTCCGGCAGAGGATGCCGGCCGCCCGTCGCCGCATCGAGCGCAGGCGCCGAGAGATCGGCCTCCGGGTCGAGGTGGACGGCGCCGGGCACGTGTCCGGCCTCGTAGGCCGCGCGCGCGCGGCAGTCGACGAGGCGGAGGCTCACAGCGCTCCTCTCGGCGTGACGGCGAGCCGGATCACCTCGTGCTCGGGAAACCGGCTCGTGAGCGCCGCTGCGCAGGTCTCCGCGTCGTCGGCCCAGACGATCACCGTCGGCCCGGAGCCCGACAGCGTGGCGCCGCGGGACCCGGGCGGCGGCTCGGCGCGCACTGCCTCGAGCGTGGGTGACGGGCGGTACGGCTCGTGCAGCCGGTCGTCGAGGGCGGCCGCGAAGAGCTCGGCGTCGCCGGCGACCGCGCCCGCTGCGAGCAGCGCCGCGCGCGCCGCGTTCGCCGCCGCGTCGGCGTGGGGGATCGAGGACGGAAGAGCCCGCCGCGAGGCCTCCGTCGACGTCCGCCCGCGGGGAACGAGCGCCACGGGCGTGAGCGGAAGACTCTCCGCGATGCGCGCGACGCGACCGTCCCAGGTGAGCGTGACGCCACCGGTCAACGCGGCGGCGAGGTTGTCCGCGTGGCTCTCGAGCTCGAGGCCCGCGGCGAGGAGCTCCTCCGGCGTCGCGTGCGGCCGAGCGGCCGCGAGGCCGAGCGCGATCGCCGCCGCGGACGAGCCGAGCCCGCGCTCGAGCGGGATCCGGTTCGTGAAGCGGAACAGCTTGCCGGTCGGGTCGGCGAGGAGCGCGTACGCCCTGACCGCGAGGTTCGTCGCGTCCTCGGGCAGCTCTCCCGCGCCCGCACCCTCGACCACGACGCCGGCGCCGTCCGTCAGCTCGAGCTCGTTCCAGAGGTCGAGCGCGACGGCCGCGCAGTCGAACCCGGGGCCGAGGTTGGCCGAGGTGGCGGGCGCGCGGACGATCATCGTCTCGCGGCAGCGGCGATCGCGTCGGCGTCGGGCTCGACCTGCACCGGCGGCGGCGCCATACGATCGGCGATCGCGGGGTCCTTGAGCCCGTGCCCGGTGATCGTGACGACGAGCCGCTCACCCTCGACGTCGCCACGGAGCACGGCGGCGAGCCCCGCCGCGGACGACGGCTCGCAGAAGAGGCCCTCCTCGGCGGCGAGCGCGCGCCAGGCGGCGACGAGCTCGTCGTCCGTCGCGGAGACCACGCGCGCCCCGGAGGCCGCGACGGCCTCCGCGTGCACGGGGTCGCCGATGCGGATCGCCGTCGCGAGCGTCTCGCGGCGCCGTGTCGCCTCGACGGAGACGATCGGCGTCGCGAGGCCCAGCTCGCGGAGCGCCTGCGCGTACGACGACGTGTTGCCGCCGCCGCCGTAGGGGAGCACGAACGCGTCCGGCGCCCCGTCCAGCTCCTCGACGATCTCGAGCACGGCGGTCTTCTGCCCCTCGCGCCGGTTCGGGTTGAGCGAGTTGACCAGCACGTGCGTCCCGCGCGCTGCGAGCTCCTGTGCGGCGGCGAGCGCCTGGTCGAAGTCGCCGCGCACCTCGAGGACGGTCGCGCCGAGCATCCGGGTCTGCGCCAGCTTCGCCCCGGAGACGGCCCCCTGGGGGGTGAGCACGACGGCCGGAATCCCCGCGCGCGCGGCATAGGCCGCCGCGCTCCCCGCGGTGTTCCCCGTCGAAGCGCAGAGCACGGCTTCGGCCCCGGCCTCGAGTGCCTTCGAGACCGCCACCGTCATCCCGCGGTCCTTGTAGGAGCCCGTCGGGTTCGACGCCTCCCACTTGAGCCACAGCTCGCGCACGCCTGCCGCTCGGGCGACACGGTCGGCTCGCAGCAGCGGCGTGGAGCCCTCGCCGAGCGACACGACCGGGGTTGCCGCCGTCACCGGCAGGCGATCGCGGAACCGTTCGATCAGGGGCGCAGACATGCCTGGACTTCTAGACGATTCCGGCGCAGCCGGAACGTCATGCCCAGCCGAGCTGCTCGACGCCGCGCTCGGAGACGACGGGCAGGGCGGTCGCCTCGCCGCGCGAATCGGGCAACGCACGGATCGCGGTGAGGGCGGCCTCGACCCGGCCGGCGGGCGCCTCGTGCGTGACGACGTGGAGCACGGCGTGGCCGTTCGCGGGCTGCTGGACGAGGCGAGCGACCGAGACCCCCTCGACGGCGAGCTCGTGGGCCAGCCGCGCGAGGACGCCGGCGCGGTCGTCCACGAGCACGCGCAGGTACCAGAGCGACGGGAGCTCGCCGGGCGACATTCGCTCGACTTGCCGCCAGACCGGATCGCCCTGGAGAAAGCCGGTCCCCGTCGTCCCGACGATCGAGACGAGGTCTGCGACGACGGCGCTCGCCGTCTCGATTCCTCCTGCACCTGGCCCCTCGAGCGTGATCTCGCGGATCGCGTCTCCCTGGAGCATGACCGCGTTGAACGGCCCGTCGACGGCTGCGAGCGGATGGTGGGCGTCGACGAACGCCGGTCCGACCCGGACGTCGACGCGGCCGTGCGCCAGCGTCGCCCGGCCGAGAAGCTTGACCCGCATGTCGAGCGCACGGGCCGCCTCCACGTGCTCCTCGCGGAGCGCGTCGATGCCCTGCACCTCGACCCACTCGAGCGGGACGCGCGTGCCGAACGCGACGGTCGCCAGGATCGCCATCTTCGCAGCGGCGTCGAGGCCGCCCACGTCGTCGGTCGGGTCGGCCTCCGCGTAGCCGAGCCGCTGCGCCTCGGCGAGCGCCTCGGCGTACGACTGGCCCTCGCTCATCGCGGAGAGCATGAAGTTCGTCGTCCCGTTGACGATCCCGAGCACGCGGTGGACGTTGGTGACGACGAGCGACTCGCGCAGCACCTTGATCACGGGGATCGCCGCGCACACCGAGGCCTCGAAGCGCAGCTGCGCCCCGCCTGCGGCCGCCGCGGCGAAGAGCTCGGCCCCACGGCGCGCGACGAGCTGCTTGTTCGCCGTCACGACCGAGCGGCCCGAGCCGAGGAGCGACAGCACGTGGTCGCCGGCCGGCTCGACCCCGCCCATCACCTCCGCCACGAGACGGATCGACGGGTCGTCGAGCACGTCGCGAACATCGGTCGTGAGCACGCGCGGGCCTGCGTCGAACCCGCGCTCGCGGGAGAGGTCGCGGACGAGCGCCCGGACGACCCGGAGCCGGTGGCCCGTGGCTCGCTCGATCTCGTCGCCCTGCTCGGCGAGCAGGCGGTGGACGGCTGCGCCGACCGTCCCGTAGCCGAGGAGCGCTACGGGAACGTCAACCGACTGCACTCGCGTCCTCGCGGCGCATGAGCGAGCGCAGCTCCTCCCCGACCTGCTCGATCAGCTGGTTGGCGGCCTCCGCCCGATGGCCGCGGAGCCCGGCCTCGCCGCTGTCCATCTCGGCGATCCAGAGCTTCGCGAACTCCCCCGAGCGGATGTCGTCGAGGACGGCCTGCATCCGCTCGCGCACGTGTGAGTCGATCACGCGCGGGCCGCTCACGTAGTCGCCGAACTCTGCGGTGTCGGAGATCGACCAGCGCATGTGCTTGAAGCCGCCCTCCCAGAGCAGGTCGACGATCAGCTTCAGCTCGTGGAGGCACTCGTAGTAGGCGATCTCGGGCTGGTAGCCCGCCGCCACGAGCGTCTCGAACCCGGCCCGGACCAGCTCGGTCGTGCCGCCGCAGAGCACCGCCTGCTCGCCGAACAGGTCGGTCTCGGTCTCCTCCTTGAACGTCGTCTCGAGAATCCCGGCGCGGGCGGCTCCGATCCCGACGGCGTACGCGAGCGCGAGGTCGCGCGCGCGGCCGGAGGCGTCCTGCTCGACCGCGATCAGCGCGGGCGTGCCGAAGCCCTCGGTGAACAGCCGTCGCACGACGTGCCCCGGCCCCTTGGGCGCGACCATGATCACGTCGTGACCGGCGGCCGGCGCGATGCGGCCGTAGAGGACGTTGAACCCGTGTGCGAAGAGCACGGCGGCGTCGGAACCGAGCTCCGGCTCGACGTGCTCGGTGAACACCTGCGGCTGCACCTGGTCGGGCAGGAGCAGCGAGACGAGCTGGGCGCCGCGCACCGCCTCCGAGATCGCCTTGACCTCGAGCCCCGCCTCCTCCGCATCGCGCCACGACGACGAGCCCTCGCGCAGGCCGACGACCACCTTGACACCGGAGTCGTGCAGGTTGAGCGCGTGGGCGTGACCCTGGCTCCCGTAGCCGACGACGGCAACCTTGCCGTCGAGGAGGGAGAGATCGCCGTCGCGGAGGATCGTGGCCATGCGTGTCCTTTCGCTGGATGGAGAGCGAGGTATAGCTCGCCGCGGCTCAGTTGATCGCGGCCAGCCGTCGGGCGGGACGCCTGCGCGCGGACGCGCGGGGAACGCCGATCCGGCCCGTGCGGACGAGGTCGACGATCCCGTACGGCTGGCACAGCTCGTGGAAGGCGTCGAGCTCCTCGGGGGTGCCGGTGAGCTCGAGCACGACCGCGTCGGCGCCGACGTCGAGCAGGCGGCCGCCGAGCGCCTCGGCCGTCGTGACGAGCTCGGCGCGCTTCTCGGGCGCAGCCGAGACGCGGATGACGAGCAGCTCCCGCTCGACCGCCTCGCCGGCGACGAGCTCCGTCACCCGGAGCACGTTGACGAGCTTGTGGATCTGCTTCTCGATCTGCTCGAGGGAGTGCTGCGCGCAGTCGACGCGGATCGTGATGCAGGAGACCCCGGGCCGCTCGGTGGGGCCGACCGCGAGGGACTCGATGTTGAAGGCGCGCCGCGCGAACATGGTCGTGATCCGCGTCAGGGCGCCCGGACGGTCCTCGACGACGACGGACAGCGTGTGCTTCACAGCGCCCTCGCTTCCACGGTCGTGCCGGCGCCGGGGTACTCGAGCATGTCGAGCGCGGCTGCGCCTGCGGGGATCATCGGGAAGACCTGCTCGGCGGGGTCGACGCGGCAGTCGACCACGGTCGTCCGCCCGAGCGCGAGCGCCTCCTCGAGCGCGGTCTCGAGCTCGCCCTCGTCCGTGACGACCATGCCCACGCCGCCGTAGGCCTGGGCGAGGCGGGCGTAGTCCGGAACCTGGGAGGTCAGGTGCACGTGCGAGCGCCGCCCGTCGAAGAACATGTCCTGCCACTGGGTGACCATCCCGAGGTGGGCGTTGTTGACGACCACGACCACGATCGGCAGGTCCTCGAGCACGGACGTGACGAGCTCCTGGGCGGTCATCTGGAAGCAGCCGTCGCCGTCGACGCAGACCACGGTCGCCTCGGGGCGCGCCGCCTTGGCGCCGATCGCAGCGGGAATCCCGTAGCCCATCGTCCCGAGCCCGCCCGACGTGATGAAGCTGCGCGGCCGCTCCGAGAGGACGTACTGCATCGCCCACATCTGGTGCTGGCCGACGCCCGTGGTGACGATCGTGTCCGTGTCGGCGGTGAGGCGCTGCAGCGCCTGCACGACCTGCTGCGGCTTGAGCCACTCCTCGCTCGTGTCGTAGCGGAGCGGGAACTCCTCGCGCCAGGCTCGGAGCTGCGAGAGCCACGCCTCGGGCACGGGCGCGCCCTCGGCGCGCTGCGCCGCGACGGCGTCCGCGAGCTCGCCGACGGCGGTCTGCAGAGGCCCCACGACGGGGATGTCGGCGTCGCGCAGCTTCGAGATCTCCGCCGGATCGATGTCGAGATGCACGACGGTGGCTCCGGGCGCGAAGGCCGAGAGCTTTCCCGTCACGCGGTCGTCGAACCGCGCGCCGATCGCGACGAGGACGTCGCACGTGTTCATCGCGAGGTTCGACCACTTCGTCCCGTGCATGCCCGGCCAGCCGAAATGCAGCTCGTGCGTCTCCGGGAACGCGCTCTTGCCCATCAGCGTCGTCACGACCGGGAGCGTCCCGGCCTCGGCGAGCCGCGCGAGCTCCGCGCAGGCGTCGCCGTTGAGCGTCCCGCCGCCGACGTAGAGCACGGGTTTGCGGGCGTGGGCGACGGCGCGGGCCGCCTCGCGGATCTGCAGTGGATGGACCTTCGTCGGCGGCCGCCAGCCCGGGAGGTCGACGTCGTCGGGGTAGGCGAAGTCGAGCGTCGCCTCCTGCAGGTCGCGCGGCACGTCGACGAGCACCGGCCCGCAACGGCCCGATCGCGCGACGTGGAACGCGGCCCTCATCGTCGCCGGGATCTCGCGGACGTCCGAGACGAGCCACGAGTGCTTGACGATCGGCATCGTGATCCCGGTGATGTCGCACTCCTGGAAGGCATCCGTGCCGATCAGGTTCGACCGCACCTGTCCCGTGATGCAGACGAGCGGCGTCGAGTCCATCCACGCGTCGGCGATCGGCGTGACGAGGTTCGTCGCGCCGGGCCCCGACGTGGCGATCGCCACGCCCGCGCGCCCGGACGCGCGCGCGTAGCCCTGCGCCATGTGCCCCGCGCCCTGCTCGTGGCGGGCGAGGACGTGCCGGACGGCAGTCCCGCGGGCCATCGCGTCGTACGTCGGCATGATCGCGCCGCCGGGGATGCCGAACATCACGTCGACGCCCTCGGCCTCGAGCGAGCGGAGGATCGCGTCGCCGCCGGTCATCTTCACGGTCCGACCCCCAGCGCGAACTCCGTGTCGCGGCGGGCGCTGCGCAGGAGCGCGAGCACCGCGTCGACGAACTCGCGGGTCGTCGCCGTGACGCCCGGCCCCGCCGCGTCCGACGGCCGCCGCGACGCCTGGAGCGCCGCCGTGAGGCTCTCCTCGAGCGCCTCGGCCGCGGCGACACGGCCGAGCCCCTCGGAGAGAAGCAGCGCGGTCGCGAGGAGCATGGGGCTCGGATCGGCGACGCCGTGCCCTGCGAGGTCGCTCGCCGTGCCCTGCGCAGGCCCGAACAGGCTCGGCCCGGTGGGCGAGAGGTAGGCGGAGGCGACGAGCCGGCGGCGGCCGCCGAGGCGCGGGGCCGCGGCGAGGGCATCGCCGAGCACGCCCTCGGCGACCAGCACGCCGGTCGACCCTGCGGCCAGGCGGTGGAGCGCCTCGGTGAGCGGCACGTGCTCCACCTCGACGCCGGGATGACGATCGGCGTCCCGGTCGATCCGGGCAGTCCAATCCCCGGACACGCCCACGGAGGTCAGCCGCCCCGCGCGGTTGCGCGCGGTGGCGAACGCGCGGTCGAGCGTCCAGTCGACCGCCCCGTCGTGGAGCGGGGCGAACGTCGTCGCCTCGCCCGTGTCGTCCAGCACACGGGTCACGCGCGCGCCGAGGTCGAGCGCCGCACGGAGCCCCTCGAGCGCCGGGGCGGCATCACCGGCGACGAGCACGGCGTCCGCGCTCGACGTCGCCTGGCGCGTCGCCGCGGGCAGGGGATGACCCGAGCGGGTCAGCGCTTCGCTGTCGAAGGGCGGATGCAGCTCCTCGATCGCGAAGCCGTGCTCGCGGCCCAGGCCGGCGAGTGCGCGGCTCGCGGCGGCCGTGATCTCGGGGCCGATCCCGTGGCCGGCGAGGCACGCGACCACGTACGTCCGGCGGCCGGTCATCGGTGGAGACGGGTTGTCGGGGGAGTGACGTTCATGAGGTGGTGCTCCTCTCGCTCGGTACGCCCGGCAGACGCACCTCTTCTGGGGTCTCGGTCGGCGTGTGCGCCACGAATGGCGCGTGAGCGTCGATCTCCCCTAGAAGGGGAGAATCGCGATGAGCTCGATGCCGCCGCCGACCGCTACCGCCGGGCGCGGTACGAGAGGACGTACGGATACGGCGTGGCAGAGCGTCATCGTCACCCAGAGTGCCGGAAGGGAGACGGGGTGTCAATTCTCCGTTGGTCCAGCTTGCGACTGGCCGTCCGGGCGTCTACGATCGATGATCGATGGTTCGCAAGGCGACGACTCTTCGTGATCGGCCGGCAGGGGCTTCGGTAGCCCCGATTTCGCCGATTGCGTTCATCGCCTCCAAACGGCGCTAGCCGGCGACCACCCGCCTCCGCCCGCTAGCAGCCGACACCCGGCGGGATCGAACCTCGACGCCGACCCACGAAAGGCGGTCGCACCCCACGTGAGCCACGCCCTCCACGACCCGACAATCGAGCGAGACGCCTGCGGCATCGGCCTCGTCGCCGATGCGCGTGGCCGCGCGTCGCGCGAGCTGGTCGACCGGGCTCTGGCCGGCCTCGCGGCGGTCTCGCACCGGGGCGCGTGGGCCGCCGACGGCGTCACGGGCGACGGCGCGGGGCTGCTGCTGCCGCTGCAGCAGTCCCTGACGGGCATCGAGGGTGCCGGGCTCGCGATGTGCTTCCTGCGCGAGCCGTGGCTGCGCGGCATCGTCGAGGAGGCGTGCCGGTCCGAGGGGCTCGAGCCGTTCGGCTGGCGCGACGTGCCGACCGACGTCGCGGCGCTCGGCTCGACGGCCACCGCGAGCATGCCGCGGATCGCCCAGCTCGTGCTCGCGCCCTGCGCGGAGCCCGATGCCGAGCTCCGCGCGCACCGTGCGCGCCGCAGGGCGGAGCGCGTGGAGGGCGTCTACGTCGCGTCGCTCTCCTTCCGGACGGTGACGTACAAGGCGCTCTGCGCGGCCACGCACCTAGCGAGCTTCTACCCCGACCTCGCCGACCGAACGTGGGCGGCGCCGTGGGCGATCTTCCACCAGCGGTTCTCCACGAACACCGAGCCGAGCTGGGAGCGCGCGCAGCCGTTCCGCTTCCTCTGCCACAACGGCGAGATCAACACCATCGACGGGAACGTGGCCTGGATGGAGGCACGCGAACGGGCCCGGGGTGTCGATCCCGATCTCGCGCCCGCCCTCGATACGTCGGGGTCGGACTCGGCGCTCCTCGACAACGCGCTAGAGCTGCTCGTCCGCGCCGGGCTCGACGTCCGTGAGGCGGTCACGCTGCTCGTGCCGCCCGCGTGGCAGAACGACCCGCGGATCGACGAGCGGCAACGCGCGATGCACCGCTTCCACGCGATGCTGGCCGAGCCGTGGGACGGGCCCGCCGGGCTCGTGTTCTCGGACGGCGTGGTCTGCGGCGCGGCGCTCGACCGGAACGGCCTGCGCCCGCTGCGCGTCGCCGTGTGCGAGGACGGCCTCGTCGCCGTGTCGTCCGAGGCCGGTGCGGTCCCGTTGCCGGAGGGCGTCGCCGTGCGCCGCGCCCGGCTCGGCCCCGGCCAGCTCCTGTCGCTCGACCCACGCCGCGGCCTGCTCTTCGACGGCGAGCTCAAGCGTGAGCTCGCCTCGCGCAAGCCCTACGCCGCGTGGGTCGACGAGAGCGTGCGCTTTGCGGAGCAGGGCGAGCCGCTCCCCGCGCCCGAGGCCGACCTCGGCGCGCGCCACGTGCTCCACGGCTACACGCGCGAAGAGCTCTCGCTCATGCTGCGCCCGATCGCACAGACGGGCCAGGACCCCGTCTACTCGATGGGCGACGACGCCCCGATAGCGCCGCTCGCGGGACGAGGGCGCCCGCTCGCGTCGTACTTCCGGCAGCGCTTCGCGCAGGTCACGAACCCCGCGATCGACCACTACCGCGAGCGAACGGTCATGTCCGTCGCGACGCTGGTCGGCGCGCGCGCGCCCCTCGACGCCGAGGGCGGGCTGCCGCCGCTCGCCGTCCTGCCCTCGTTCCTCGTCACGCCCGACGGCCTCGCGGCGCTCCAGCCCGACGAGATCGACGCGACGTTCACCGCCGCCGAAGGCCTTGGCGCCGCGGTCGAGCGCGTCGCCGACCGGGCAATCGCCCTCGCCGAGGCCGGCTCGACCGTCCTCTGTCTCACCGACGCGGCGACGGGCCGCGAGCGGGCGCCCGTGCCGTCGCTCCTCGCCGTCGCAGCGGCGCACGGCCGGCTCGTGGAGCGCGGGCTGCGCACGACGTGCTCGCTTCTCGTCTCGTCCGACGACACGCGGGACACGCACATGGTGGCGACGCTCGTGGGGTACGGCGCCGACGTCGTCTGCCCGCGGCTGGCGCTCGAGACGGTGGCGAGGCTGGCCGAGACGGACAAGGTCGGCGGCGACCGGCCGACGCCCGCCGAGGCCCAGGCACGCCTCTTGCGCGCGCTCGAGGACGGCGTGCTGAAGGTGATGTCGAAGGTCGGCATCTCGGACGTCGCGAGCTACCGCGGCGCGCGCCTCTTCGAAGCCGTGGGGCTCGACCGGCGGCTCTGCAAGCGGTTCTTCGGCGGCACGCCGTCGGCGATCGGCGGCATCTCGCTCGACGAGCTCGAGCGCGATGCGCTCGCGCGCCTCGAGGCGAGCTCGGCGGAGAAGCCGGCGCTCGAGAACCCGGGCTTCTACAAGTTCCGCAAGGGCGGCGAGCCGCACGCGACCGATCCGGACGTCGTCGAGGCGCTCCAGGAGAGCGTCACCGCGGCGCACGCGCTCGTGAAGGCCGTGAAGGGCGAGCGGCACGAGCTCTACGCGCGCTTCGCGGAGCTCGTCGACGGGCGGCCGGCGATGGAGCCGCGCGACCTCCTCGACCTGGTTCCGGCGGCGGAGCCCATCCCGCTCGAGGAGGTCGAGCCGGTCGACTCGATCGTGCGGCGGTTCTCCGGCGGTGCGATGTCGCACGGCGCCCTCTCGGCCGAGGCGCACGAGACCATCGCGATCGCGCTCAACCGGCTCGGCGGGCGCTCGAACTCCGGCGAGGGCGGCGAGGACCCGGCCCGCTACCGCGACGAGCGCAACTCGAAGATCAAGCAGGTCGCCTCCGGGCGCTTCGGCGTCACGGCCGAGTACGCCGCGTCGGCGGAGGAGCTCCAGATCAAGGTCGCGCAGGGGTCGAAGCCCGGCGAGGGCGGCCAGATACCCGCCCACAAGGTCACCGAGGAGATCGCCCGGCTGCGCGGGACGTCGCCCGGCGTGTCGCTGATCTCGCCGCCGCCGCACCACGACATCTACTCCATCGAGGACCTCGCCCAGCTCGTCTTCGACCTCCGCGAGGTGAACCCCGACGCGGACATCTCGGTCAAGCTCGTCTCCTCGTCCGGCGTCGGGGTGATCGCGGCCGGCGTCGCGAAGGCGCACGCGGACGTCGTCCACGTCGCGGGCGCCGACGGGGGGACGGGTGCGAGCCCGCTGCCCTCGATCAAGCATGCGGGCGCGCCGTGGGAGCTCGGTCTCGCCGAGACGCAGCAGGCCCTGGTCGCGAACGGCCTGCGCGGCCGTGTGCGCGTGCGCGTCGACGGGGGCTTCAAGACCGGCCGCGACGTCGTCGTGGCAGCGCTCCTCGGTGCGGACGAGTTCTCGTTCGGCACCGCCCTCCTCCTCGCCGAGGGCTGCCTGATGGTGCGCTCCTGCCACCTCGACACGTGCCCGGTCGGCATCGCCAGCCAGCGCCCCGAGCTGCGCGCGAAGTTCGCGGGCACGCCGGAGATGGTGGAGGCCTACCTGCGGTTCGTCGCGCTCGACGTGCGCGAGCACCTCGCGCGGCTCGGCCTCCGGACGCTCGACGAGGCCGTGGGCAGGGTCGATCTGCTCCGGCAGCGCCGCACCGGCGACGCGTCCGCCGACGCGCTCGACCTCTCCGCGCTCCTCGTCTCGACGGGGCAGGGGCATGCCCGCTACGTCGGTCAGCCCGTGCCGCACGAGGGCGACCGGCTCGGTTCGCTGCTCCTCGCCCAGGGCAAGGCCGCGATCAGCGGTGCGCGGCTCGTCGAGGCCGCGTACGAGATCACGAACGCCGACCGCTCGATCGGCGCCCGTCTCGGCGGCGCGATCGCGAAGGCGGTCGGCTCGGCCGCGCCCGCGGGCCGTGTCCGCGCCCGCTTCGAGGGATCGGCGGGCCAGAGCTTCGGCGCGTTCCTCACCACGGGCGTCGACCTCCGGCTGGTCGGCGAGGCGAACGACTACGTCGGCAAGGCGATGTCCGGCGGCCGCATCGTCGTCTCGCCGCCCCGCGGCGACGTCGGTGACCCGTGCCTGCTCGGCAACACCGTCCTGTACGGCGCGACCGGAGGCGAGCTCTACTGCGCCGGCTCCGCCGGCGAGCGGTTCGCCGTGCGCAACTCGGGTGCGGTCGCGGTCGTCGAGGGCGTCGGCGACCACGGTTGCGAGTACATGACCCGCGGAACCGTCGTCGTCCTCGGGCCCCACGGTCGCAACCTCGGCGCGGGGATGACGGGCGGCGAGGCGTTCCTGCTCGATCCGGACGAGCGGCTCGTCAACGACGACCTCGTCGCGCTCGTCCCGCTCGAGCGCGCCGATCGCGAGCGCCTCGTCGAGCTGCTCGAGCGTCACGCGCGCCTGACCGGCTCGGCCCGTGCGGCGGTGCTCCTCGGCGACCCCGAGCGGGCGATGACGCGCTTCCGGCGCCTCGCGCCGCGCGCGGAGCTGGTCGAACGGGAGGCCGGCGAGGAGGGGCGTCTCTCGGCCTGACGCATAATTCAGATTCTTTGTGCATACTATGCAGATGGCGTACGTCAGCATCGTCGGATCGGCGGGGTACACGGGCCAGGAGACGCTCGACCGCGTCCTTCGCCACCCCGACCTCGAGCTCTATGCCGTCGGCTCGGACTCGCTCGCCGGCCGGGACGCGACCGCGCTCGACCCGCGCCTCAATCGCAACGGCGGCAAGCGCGTCCCGCGGCTGATCACGAACGCCGCCGCGCTCGCCTGCGAGGCGGACATCACCTTTCTCTGCCTCTCCCACGAGGAGGCGGCGGCGCTGGAGCCTCCCTCGCGCGGCGTGGTGGTCGACCTCTCGGGCGCCCATCGGCTGACGGATGCGGCCGGGTACGAGCAGTGGTACGGCTTCACGCATCCGCGTCCGGAGGAGCTCGGCGGCTGGTCGTACGGCCTTCCCGAGCTCTCGCCGCCCGAGGGTCGCCTGATCGCGAACCCGGGGTGCTATGCGACCGCGGTGCTGCTCGCGTTGGCGCCGCTCGCGGACGCGATCGACCGGGAGAGCGTGGTGGTCGACGCCATGTCCGGGATGACCGGCGCGGGTCGCTCGCCGCGGCCGTCGACGCACGCCGGCTTCGTGCTGGAGAACGTCTCGCCGTACAAGGTCGGCTCGCACCAGCACGTCGCCGAGATCGCGCAGCTGCTCGGCTTCCCCGTCTCGTTCACTCCGCACCTGCTGCCTGTCCGCAGGGGGCTCATCGCGACGTGCAACGTCCGCTCGACGGGCGCGGACCTGCGGGAGCTCCTCGACGAGCGCTATGCCACGAGCCCGGTCGTGACGGTCCTCCCGGAGGGCGTCGCGCCGGAGCTCTCCCGCGTGCAGACGACGGACGGGGCGGAGATCGGCGTCTTCGCCGACCGCTACACGGATCGGACGATCGTGATCTGCGCGCTCGACAACCTCGGGAAGGGCGCGGCCGGCCAGGCGATCCAGAACGTCAACGAGCTCTTCGGCCTGCCGGCGACGTCGGGGCTGCGACTCTCCGGAGTGCTCGTCTGATGTCCGTCACCGCCGCAGCCGGTTTCGCGGCGGCCGGCGTCTCCGCCGGCATCCGCCCTTCCGGGCGGCCGGACGTCGCGCTCGTCCGCGCGGTCGGACCGGCCGTCGGGTGCGCGATGTGGACGCGGAACCGGGTTCAGGCGGCGCCCGTCACGGTCTCCCGGCGCCACCTCGAGCTGGCCGAGCCCCAGGCGGTGGTCGTCAACGCCGGGGTCGCGAACGCGGCGACCGGCGTGCCCGGCGAGGTGGACGCCCGCACGACGGCCGAGCGCGTCGCGGAGCGGCTCGGGATCCGGCCCGAGGAGGTCGTCGTCCTCTCGACCGGTGTGATCGGCCCGCGCCTCCCGATGGAGAAGCTCCTCGCCGGCGTCGACGCGGCCGCAGCGGCTCTCTCAGCCGACGGCGGCGCCGCCGCCGCCGAGGCGATCCTCACGACCGACAACGGGTCGAAGACGGCGGTCGTCGCCCGGGATGGTCTCACCGTCGGCGGAATGGCGAAGGGCGCCGGGATGATCCATCCGAGCCTCGCGACGATGCTCGCGGTGGTCACCACCGACTACCCGCTGCCTTCGGGCGTGGAGGCCGACCGCCTCCTGCGCCCCGCCGTCGAGCGGACGTTCAACCGCATCTCGGTCGACGGCGACTGCTCGACGAACGACGCCGTGGTGCTGCTCGCCCCGCGCGGCGAACCGACCGGCGGGCGTGACCGGGAGGCCGCGTTCGCCGAGGCGCTCGAGTCGGTGTGCCGGGATCTGGCGCGTCAGATCGTCGCCGACGGCGAGGGCGCGACCGTCGTCCTGGAGATCGGTGTCTCCGGTGCCGCGTCTGCGGCGGAGGCGGACGCGATCGCGCGACGGGTCGCGACCTCGCCGCTCGTCAAGACGGCCGCCTTCGGGCACGACCCGAACTGGGGCCGCGTGCTCGCAGCCGCAGGGTCGGCGCCGTGGAACGGCGGCTTCGCCGACCTCGATCCCGACCGCCTGTCCGTGGCATTCGACGGGACGGCGGTGTTCCGGAGCGGCGCGCCGACCGGCCTCGTCCCCGAGCTCGGCGGGGCGGCGTGCCGGATCGACCTCGACCTCGGGCTCGGCGACGGTGAGGCGTCGTATCTCGCATCCGACCTCTCGACCGACTACGTGCGGCTGAACGCGGAGTACACGACGTGAGCGGCCGGCCGGTCGTCCTCAAGCTCGGCGGCCGCGTCGCCGCCGGCGCCGTCCGCGCGGCGCTCGCCGGGATCGACGGTCCCGTCGTCGTCGTCCACGGAGCCGGCCCGCAGATCACGGCGGAGATGGAGCGGCGCGGGATCGAACCCTCCTTCGTCGCACGGCCGCCGCGTGACCACGCCCGCGGTGCTCGACGTCGTCCGCGAGTCGCTCGCCGCCGTGAACGCCGAGCTGTGCGGTGCGATCGGGCCGCGCGCGCTCGGCCTCAGAGGGGACGAGATCGGCCTCCGGGCGCGACAGGTCGAAGAGCTGGGCCTCGTCGGCGATCCGTCGCCCTCCGCGCCGGCCGCGGTCGTCGACGCGCTGGCCGCCGGCCGCGTGCCCGTCGTCGCACCGCTCGCCGCCGGGCCGCTGAACGTGAACGCCGACGAGGCGGCTGCCGCGCTCGCCGTCGGCCTTCGCGCCTCGCGCATCCTGTTCGTGACGGACGTCCCCGGCGTGCTGCTCGACGGCGAGCTGGCGACCGTCCTTCCCGCCGACGTGGCCGAGGCCGGGGTCGCCGACGGCCGCTTCGAGGGCGGCATCGTGCCGAAGCTGATGGCCGCCGTCCGTGCAGCCCGCGGCGGCGTGCGGGCCTCGATCGGTGCCACCGAGGTTCCGGCGTGAGCGGCCCGAGTACCGTGTCACGTGGCTCGCGCGCCGCCGTGCTGCCGACCTACGCGCGCGCCGACCTGACCGTCGTCCGCGGCGAGGGGTGCCGCGTGTGGGACGACGAGGGTCGCGCGTACCTCGACTTCGGCGCCGGGATCGCGGTCGTCGGGCTCGGGCACCGTCATCCCGCCGTCACCGAGGCGACGCACGCACAGCTCGACCGGCTCTGGCACGCGTCGAACCTCTACTGGACGGAGCCGATGCTCCGCCTCGCGGGGCTCCTCTCCGAGCGTCTCGGTGGCGGGCAGGCGTTCTTCTGCAACTCGGGCGCGGAGGCGAACGAGGCGGCGCTCAAGGTCGCACGCAAGGCGACCGGGCGCTCGCGGATCGTGGCGCTCGAGGGAGGGTTCCACGGCCGAACCTACGGTGCCCTCTCCGCCACCGGCCAGCCCGGGAAGTGGGAGGGCTTCGGGCCGCTCGTCCCGGGGTTCTCCTTCGCGCGGCCGAACGACGTCGAGTCGCTCGAGGCAGCCGTCGCGCCGGGCGGCGAGCTCGCGGCGATCCTGCTCGAGCCGGTGCTGGGCGAGGGCGGCGTGCTGCCGCTGGAGGAGGGCTTCGTCCAGGCAGCGGCGGAGATCGCCCGCGAGGTAGGAGCACTTCTCTGTGTCGACGAGGTACAGGCCGGGCTCGGCCGCACCGGAACGTTCTTCGCCTACGAGCAGCTCGGCATCGAGCCGGACCTCGTGACGCTCGCAAAGGGGCTCGGCAACGGCCTGCCGATCGGCGCGCTGCTCGTTCGGGAAGGGATCGCCGACGCGATCGGCCCGGGCGACCACGGGTCGACGTTCGGCGGCAATCCGGTGGCGTCGGCGGCTGCGTGCGCCGTCGTGGAGGCGATCGACGATGCGCTGCTCGAGAACGTCGCCGCGCGCGGAGCGCAGCTCTCGGCGGGTCTCGAGAAGCTTCCGGGCGTGCGCGAGGTGCGAGGGCGCGGCCTGCTGCTGGCGGGCCTTCTCGACCGCGACGCGTCGCCGGTCGTCGACGAGTGCCGCGCCCGCGGGCTCCTCGTGCTGACGGCCGGCCCGGACGTTCTGCGCCTGCTTCCGCCGCTCGTCGCCTCCGAGGCGGAGGTCGCCGAGGCGCTCGGCGTCCTCCGCGAGGTGCTCGCGTGAGGAACGCCGTGCGGCACCAGGCGATCCTGCGTCTCGTCCGCGATCGCGCGATCTCCACCCAGGCGGAGCTCGTGGATGCGCTCCGCGAGGAGGGCCACGACGTCGTGCAGACGACGATCTCGCGCGACGTCCACGAGCTCGGGCTGACGAAGGTGCGCGCGCCGTCCGGCCGTCTCGTCTACGCGGCGCCGGGCACGGACGACGCGGACCGCATCCGCGCGATCGGCGTCGCGATGCGCCGCTACGCGACGCGCGTCGAGCCGGCCGGGCCGCTCGTCGTCGTCACCACGCCGTCGGGCTACGCGAGCGCGCTCGCACAGGCGATCGACGAGGGCCGCCACCCGGGCATCGCCGGCACGATCGCCGGCGACAACACGATCTTTCTCGCCCCGCGCGAGGGAACGACCGCGGACGCGCTGAGCGTCGAGCTGGGCGCGCACCTCGGCCCCGCAAGCGCCGCGTGACCTTCCGCTTCGCGGTGCACGCGGGACCGAGGCGGGTTTGCGGCCCCGAAGGGGACGCCTTCAGGGATCTGCCCCGCCGCAGGCGGGGATCCGAGCGGCAGGACTCCGCTTC
This sequence comes from uncultured Actinomycetes bacterium, assembly GCA_963742525.1. Taxonomy (GTDB): domain Bacteria; phylum Actinomycetota; class Thermoleophilia; order Gaiellales; family Gaiellaceae; genus Gaiella. The sequence goes on along the minus strand of CAVUMD010000003.1, from coordinate 4,004 downwards.
CGCGGAGTCCTGCTCGCGAACGAAAAGTGAGACGGCCGCTTGGGGGAGCGGCCGTCTCGGTGATACTGGGGAGGGTGGGTGCTATGTAGGTCGGCGCGTCAGAGCGGCGGCTGACTCCCTCGAACGAGTGATCCGTCTCAGAAGGCGTACCGCTCTTCCTTCCAGGGATCGGCGTCGTTCGAGTAGCCGTAGCGCTCCCAGAAGCCCGGCGCGTCGGTCGCGCGCAGCTCGATCGCGCGGAGCCACTTGGCGCTCTTCCAGAAGTACTTGCCGGGGACGACGAGGCGGAGCGGCCAGCCGTGCTCCGGCGTGAGCGGCTCGCCGTCGGCGTGCGTGACGAGTAGCGCCCCCTCGGCGTCGAGGAACGACGCAGGCACGTTCGCCGTGAAGCCCGCCTCCGCGTGCGCGATCGCGTAGTGGGCGCTCGGACGCTGGCCGACGCGCTCGCGGATCGCCGACCAGGGGACACCCGTGAACTCGGCGTCGAAGCGGCTCCAGCGGGTGACGCAGTGGATGTCCTGCGTGACGGTCGCCTTCGGCAGCTCGTCGAGCTCCGCCCAGGTGAGCGTGAGCGGCTCGTCGACCTCCCCGTGGACTCGGAACTCCCAGCCTGCGAGGTCGCGCGGGTACGAGGGGACATCGCCGGCGTGGAGCACGGGCCACTTCTCGGTCAGGTACTGGCCGGGCGGGAGCCGCGCCGGGTCGTACCCCGCTTCCTGCACCTTTCGCTCCGCCCTGCTCCGGAACACGCTCGCTACCCTCGGGGTCGATGTCCGTGACGACGTTACAGGCCGCACCGCGTCCCAGGGCGTACGTCTCCGTGATCGGGCCGGACGCCGCGTCGTACCTGAACCGGATGGTGTCGAACGAGGTCGAGGAGCTCGACGTCGGCGCCTCGGGCGAGGCGCTCCTGCTGACGCCGAAGGCGCGCATCGTGGCCCCCGTCGTCGTCGTACGCCGGGCGCAGGACGACTTCCTGCTCCTGACCGAGCCCGAGGCCGGCGAGCGCCTCGCCCGCGAGCTTCTCCGTGCCCGGTTCGCGGCGAAGTGCGCGATCGAGCGCGAGGAGCACCGCTCCGTCGTGGTCGTCGGTGCCGGAGAGGACGTCGTCGTGGATCACCACGAGCTGGCGGTCCCGAACCGGGACTACGGCCTGCCCGCGGTCGAGCTCCTCGACGCGGACGCGCCGGAGGACGCAGCGCCGATCGCGGAAGCGGAGCTCGAGCGGCTTCGCATCCTCGCGCGTACGCCCCGGCTCGGACGCGAGCTCGACGATCGCGTGATGCCGGCCGAGGCGGGGCTCGTGGAGCGCGCGATCAGCTTCACGAAGGGCTGCTACCCGGGGCAGGAGCCGGTCGCGCGGCTCCACTACCGCGGGCATCCGAATCGCGGTCTCCGCGTCGTGGCGATGGAAGGCTCCGACCTTCCGGTCTACGACGCAGAGCTCGCGCTCGACGGCAAGGCCGTCGGACGGGTGACGAGCGCCGCGCCCGACCCCGCGCACGGCGTCGTCGCCCTTGCCTACATCCGGCGCGAGGTTCCCGCCGATGCCGCTCTCGATCTCGCCGGCCGGCCCGTCCGCCAGCTCGGCGGACTGAGTCCGACACCGGCTCGCCGCTACACTCACCCTTCGCGCGCCCGTAGCTCAGGGGATAGAGCGCAGCCCTGCGGAGGCTGAGGCCGCACGTTCGAATCGTGCCGGGCGCATGGGGGCGGGGGAACCCATGGTTCCCCCGCCGACCCCCTCCTTCTGGGTCGCGCACGGGTCGAGGGCTCCTGGCCTCCGGCCGCAGAGCCGGCCTCCGGCCGCGTGGAGCCTCACTGGTGACCGGACGGCCTCCGCGGACGGCTCGTATTCTCCGCTGGTGACCGACGCACGTCTCGAGTTCGAGCCCGAGCCCTGGGGAGACGACCCGCAGCTCCGCGAGGTGCTCGGCGAGCAGGGGGCCGCCGGGTTCCGCGGGCTCCTCGACGGATTCCCGGAGCCCGTCGGCCTGCTGTGGGCGATCCGGGAGGGCGGCGAGGTGGTCGACTTCGCCTTCGGGTACGGAAACCCGGCGATGGTCAGCGGGTTCCGGATCCCCGCCGAGACACCCGACCGGTACACGCTTCTGGAGGCGCTCCCACGCATGCGGGGCAGCCATGCGTTCGACGCCTATGTCGATGTCTGCGACAGGGGTGAGCCCTGGGTCAGCGAGGTGACCTACGACACGCCGTTCGGCGACGGCTACATGCTCGGGACGTTCCTCCACCGCGCAGCGCGGATCGGCGACGGCGTGATCGTGTTCCTCCACGACGTCACCGCGAGTCGCCGGATGGAGGCCGAGCTCGTCGCCTACGCCGACGTCGTGGCCCACGACCTGAGCGCGCCGCTCGCGGGCATCGCGATGCTCGTCAAGGTCCTGGAGCTCCGGCCCGACGAGCCGCCGGCGCCCGACGTGCTGCAGGAGCTGCGGGCGACCTCGGACCGCGCCCGCGAGCTGGTGGACGGTGTGCTCGACTACGCACGCTCCGGCGAGCTCGTCATCGAGACCGTCTCCCTCCAGGACGTGACGGATGCCGTCGCAGCCGACCTCCGGCCGCAGCTCGCGGAGTCCGGCGGGACACTCGTCGTGGGCGACCTCCCGGAGGTTCGCGCCGATCCTCGCCAGCTGCGGCGCGTCGTGCAGAACCTCGTCGGGAACGCGCTGAAGTTCCGCGGTCGAGGACCCGCCTCGCGTCGAGATCGGCGCCGAGCGCGGACGCGAGGAGTGGATCGTGAGCGTCAGCGACAACGGCATCGGGATCGACCGCGAGAACGCGCGACGCATCTTCGCGATGTTCTCGCGCATCGAACGGCGCGTGGAGGGAAGCGGCATCGGCCTCGCCGTGTGCCGGCGGGTCGTCGAGGCCCACGGCGGGCGGATCTGGGTGGAGCCCGCGGAAGGCGGCGGCAGCGCATTCACCTTCACGCTGCCGGTCGGCGACTGAACACGGCCGGCGCGACGGCCGGGGGAACCGCGCCGTAGACTCGCCCGGATGCCGCTCTGGCTCTCCGAGGAGGACGTCCGGTCGCTCGTGACGCCGGGCGAGGCGGTGCCGGTGATCGAGGACTGCTTCCGGCGCATGGCGGCAGGGCAGGTCGAGCTGATGCCGCGACGCCGCTTCACCGTCGACGGCGGCTATTTCGCCGTGATGGCCGCCGCCGACCGCGGCCTCGGCGTTGCCGGGCTGAAGAGCTACCTCCTCGTCGAGGGCCGGATCGAGTTCGTCGTCTGCCTGTTCGACCTCGCGGACGGGACGCTCGTCGCGATGATCGCCGCCGACAGGCTGGGACAGGTGCGGACAGGCGCCGCGAGCGGGGTCGCGGCGAAGCACCTCGTGCGGCGAGGGGCCGCGAGCCTCGGGCTGATCGGTGCCGGCTGGCAGGCGGAGTCGCAGCTCGCCGCGATCCGCGCCGCGGTGCCGTCGATCGAGCGGGTCGTCGTCTCCAGCCGCTCGCGCCAGCGCGCCGAGGCGTTCGCGGAGGCCAACGGCGCAGACGTCGCGGAATCACCGTCGGAGGCCGGCGGCTGCGACGTCGTGGTCACCGCGACGTCCTCCAAGGACCCCGTGCTGCGCGGCGACTGGCTCTCCGACGGCGCGCTCGTCTGCGCGATCGGGGCCAACGATCCGCGCGCGCGCGAGCTCGACGCGCAGGTGATCGCCCGCGCGACGGTGGTCTGCTGCGACTCGATCGAGGACGCCCGCCTCGAGTCCGGCGACCTGATCGAGCCCATCGCGGCGGGACAGCTCGACTGGCTCGAGGTGCAGGAGCTGCACCAGATCGTGTCCGGCGAGCTTCCCGGCCGGCAGGCGGACACCGACGTGGTCGTCTTCAAGTCGAACGGCATCGCGCCGTGGGACCTCGCGATCGGGCACGAGGTGCTCGAGCGGGCGCGCGAGCGAGGGGTCGGCGTCGAGCTACGGGTCTAGTGGCCGGCGTCAGCCGGCCACCTCGGAGAAGACGATCTCCTGGGCGCCTT
>CAVUMD010000002.1:0-381716 GCA_963742525.1 uncultured Actinomycetes bacterium | reverse complement strand
AGCGAGACCGACGCTCGCTCGGAGCTGCGCGGCGTCGACGCCCGCGACGAGCGGTCGCGACGACCTGCGACTCGTCGCCGTGGGGTAGCGCGCTACAGCACCCAGGTGTTGTCGCGGAGGATCGGCGTGGCCGCACCGTCCGCGGTCAGCCCGTCGACCTCGACCTCGAGGCCACCGATCATGAAGTCCGTGTGGAGGCCGGCCACGTTGACCCCGGCGGAGATCAGCTCGTTCGTGTCGAGGCCTTCGGCTCCGTCGACGGCGAAGGGAAGCCCGCTCCCGTAGGCGATGTGGCAACTCGCGTTCTCGTCGAAGAGCGTGTTCTCGAACACGAGCCCCGTCTCCCGGACGCGCGAGGAGCCGTCCACGAGCGCGATCTCGCCGAGGAACGGCGCCCGCTCGTCGCTCGCGATCTGCGCGCGGATCACCTCGGCGCCGTCGCCCTCGGCCCGCACGTCCACGACCTTGCCTCCCTCGAACCGCAGCTCGAGCCCCTCGACCCGCTTGCCGATCCCGGGCACCACGAGCGGGTAGGTCGACCGGACGACGCCCTCGGTCCTGCGCCAGTCCGGTGTCGTGAACACCTCTTCCGTCGGGATGTTCGGCAGGTGCTCGATCCCGGTGTCCGTCTGGAACGTCGCGCACATCCACCGCGAGCCGCCGAGCAGGCCGACGACGAGGTCGGTGCCCGGCCCGCGGAAGCGGATCGCGTCGAGATGCGCGGCGTTCAGCGCGTCCGCACGCCCCTGGAGCATCGCGGCATGCGCGCGCCATGCCTCGACGGGGTCCTCGGCGTCGAGGCGCATCGTCGTCGCGACGGCATCCCAGAGCCGTTCGACGTCGGGCTCGCCAAGGACGGCCTCGGCCCAGCCGGGATTCGGCGCGGGCACGATGACCCAGTTCAGCTTCCGGCCCATCACGAGGGGCAGGTAGATCATCCGGACGTCGCGCGCCTCCGCCTTCGCGACGAGCTCGGGGTCGAGCCCGTCGAAGAGCGTCGGTTCCGGATCGCCGGTGAGCGAGATCAGGGCCGGCCGGGTGTCGCCCCAGGTGCGGATCCAGTCGAGGAGGTACTCCGGCGTCCGTCCGAGCTCGGCCTCGGGGCCATGCTCGATCGCGGCCTTGCGCAGATGGAGGTCGGAGATGACGGGGTGCACGCGCGGCGCGCCCGCCCTGAGCGCCGCGCGCACGACGGCACGGGCGATCGGCGTGTGCTCCACCAGGTAGATGAGAACGACCTCCTGGCCCGGCTGGACGTTCGCGCCGACCCGGACGACGAGGTCGGCAAAGCGGTCGAGGCGCTCGTCGGGCGTCATCGCGCGCGACGATAGCGGGATCGACCCCGGGCGTGCGGGTGCTACTCGCCCCAGTCGAAGTCGCGCGAGCGGCCCCAGAGGCCGTCGTCGAGCGCGGCGCCCTCGACCGTCTCGTCCTCGCCGGGCCACGGAAGAGGCTGACTCGGCTCGGGGGCGGCCACGCCGTCGAGCGTCTCCTCGAGGCGGGCCTGCTCCTCCGACTTGAACAGCGGGTGGTTCTCGAACGGGTCCTCGATCTCGTACCGGTCGAGGGGCATGTCGCCGTCGAGCGCGGCGTTTCGCTGCTTCAGGTCGAGGTGCTCTTGGATCGCGCGCGCCAGGGACGACGCGTCGTCCTCAGCGCTCTCGTCGGTCGTGAAGGGGTTCTCCGGGATGCTGGTTTCGACTGCCATTCGTTCTCCGTTACGACGCTCGGAAGGGTCACGGGCCACGCCGCAGTGTAGCCGCGTGCCGAGGACGTACCGGCCGCCTGCCTACGACGCGACGCCGAGCGCGGTGCGGACGATGCGGTCCTGTTCGACCTGGTGCGCGGTGGGGTAGCCCTCGCTCGGGCTGGCCTTCCAGGTGCGTCCGAGGTACTGAAGGCTCTCGGCGCTGCTCGCGCGCACGGCTTCCTCGAGCCGGTGCCTGATCGAGCGCCACGGGCCCATGTTCTGCGGCTCCTCCTGGGCCCAGACGACCTCCCGGAGCCGGGCAAAGCGCCCGAGCAGCGCCTCGACCGCATCGATCGGGAACGGGTAGAGCTGCTCGAGCCGTGCGACGGCGACGGTGCGCGCCTCCTCGTGCAGGTCGTGCCCGACGATGTCGTAGTACAGCTTTCCCGAGCAGAGGACGAGCCTTTCGACGTCGTCGTGGCTCGCGCGCGGGTCGTCGAGCACGGCCTCGAACGCGCCCGCGGAGAGATCTTCGAGCGTCGAGGACGCTTGCTTCAGCCGGAGCAGGCCCTTCGGCGTCATGACGACGAGCGGCCGGGCCACTGCGTCGAGCGCCTGGCGGCGCAGAAGGTGGAAGAACTGGGCCGCCGTCGTGCAGTTGCACACGCGGATGTTGTCCTGCGCTCCCTGCTGCAGGAAGCGCTCGAGGCGCGCGCTCGAGTGCTCGGGGCCGTTCCCCTCGTACCCGTGCGGGAGCAGGAGCGTGAGGCGGGAGGTCTGGTTCCACTTCGACCGTCCCGCCACCATGAACTGGTCGATCACGATCTGGGCGCCGTTGACGAAGTCGCCGAACTGCGCCTCCCAGAGCACGAGAGCGTCCGGCGCGGACACGGAGTAGCCGTACTCGAAGCCGAGCGCTGCATACTCCGAGAGCGGGGAGTTGTAGACCTCGAACGACGCGTTCGCCCCGGGCAGCCCCTGGATCGGCGTCGCCGTCTCGCCCGTTCCGGGGTCGTGAAGGACGAGGTGGCGGTGCGAGAACGTCCCGCGCTCGGTGTCCTGGCCCGAGAGACGGATCGCGATGCCGTCCTCGAGGAGCGACGCGAACGCCAGCGCCTCGGCCTGGCCCCAGTCGATGCCTCCCGCCTCGACCGCCTCACGGCGACGCTCGAGCTGCCGGGCGAGCTTCGGGTTCACCGTGAACCCGGCAGGAACCTGGAGCAGCTGCTCGTTGAGCGCGTGCAGGCGCTCGGCCGGAACGGCCGTCTCGACCACGTCTGCCGTGCCGGTGGTCGTCGGCGGCTCGGGCGGCGGCGCGGGCGGCTCTGCGATGGAGGCGCGCAGCCGGTCGTGGGCCGCGCGCAAGGTGGCGGTCACCTCGCCGACGATCCCGTCTACTTGGTCGCCCGCGATCACGCCTGCCTCGACGAGCCGCCCGGCGTACACCTCGCGCACCGTCGGCTGGTGGTCGATCCGATCGACCATCAGAGGCTGCGTGTACGCCGCCTCGTCCTGCTCGTTGTGGCCGAACCGACGGTAGCCGACGAGGTCGATCACGAAGTCGTGCCCGAACTCGGCGCGGTAGGCCAGCGCCAGCGCGACGGCGCTCAGCGCCGCCTCGGGATCGTCGGCGTTGACGTGCACGATCGGGATGTCGAAGCCCTTGGCGAGATCGCTCGAGTATCGCGTCGAGCGGCTCTCGGTCGGGTCGGTCGTGAAGCCGACCTGGTTGTTCGTGATCAGGTGCAGGGTGCCGCCGGTCGAGTAGCCCTCGAGGCTCTGGAGGTTGAGCGTCTCCGCGACGATCCCCTGCCCCGCGAACGCCGCATCGCCATGGATGAGGACGGGCAACGCGACGGCGGGGTCGTGGAGGCCCGACCCCTGCGAGCGGTCGGTCTGCTCGGCGCGGGTCCAGCCCTCTACGACAGGGTCGACGGCCTCGAGGTGGCTCGGGTTCGGCGCGATCGTCACCTCGATCTCGCCCGAGGCGGTGACACGGATCCCGGACGCCGGCAGGTGGTACTTGACGTCGCCGCTCCCGCCCTCCGGGTCGACGACGAGCGCGTCGTACGAGCGCTCGCCCTCGAACTCCCGCAGGATCGACTCGTACGAGCGTCCGACGGTGTGCACCAGCGCGTTGAGGCGACCGCGGTGTGCCATCCCGACGACCACCTGGTGCGCGCCACCCTCGGCGCCGAGCTCGATCGCCTCGTCGAGCATCGGGATGAGGACGTCGAGCCCTTCGAGCGAGAACTGCTTCTGGCCGAGGAACGACCGGCGCAGGTACTGCTCGAGGCCCTCGACCTGGGCCAGGCGCCGCAGCAGGCGTATCCGCCGCTCCGGCTCGGGCGGGACGTGGAAGCGACCGGACTCGATCGCCTTGCGGAGCCAGACGCGCTCGGCGTGGTCCGAGATGTGCTCGATCTCGTAGGCGCTCGATCCCATGTACACCTCGCGCAGCCGGGGGAGCGCCTCGAGCAGCGTGTCGCCGGGGACGTAGAGGCGCAGGAGGCCCGCTGGGATTCGCGCCTGGAGCTCGGGTGTGAGAGAGGGGACGAGCCGGGTCTCGTCGAGCGCGGGGTCGCCCATCGGCTCCGAGCCGAGCGGGTCGAGTCGCGCAGCGAGATGGCCGTGCATGCGGTACGCCTTGACGAGCGCCATCGCCGCGGCGACGGCACCGAGGAGACTCGGGTCGCCGGGCGCCGCAGCCGGCGCGACGGCCGGAGCCGGGGCGGTTGTGACCGGCGGCGGCGAGCCGTTGCCCGGTGGGCCCGCGCCGTCGGTGGCGCCTGCCGGTCTGCGCTCGGACTCCTCGAAGATCCGGCGCCACTCTGCGGGGACACTCGCGGGCGCGTCACGATAGTCGTCGAGGAGCTGCGCCACGTAGGCAGCGTTCAGGCCCGTCACGTCGGTCGGCGCCATGTCTCGTTGTGTTGTAGCAGCGTCGCCGGAGGCGGCCCGGGCAGCTGCGCGGGCTCCTCGCGCCTAGAAGAGCGGGCCGTCGGTGACGATCACGACGACCATGCCGATCACCCAGGCGACCGCACCGAAAAGCGCGGCCTTGAGCGCGAGCGGCTGGTAGCGAGAGCTCATCCGCGCGGCGACGAGAGCCACGACGATCGCCACGGGAGCGATGCGGGCGGGATGGGCGTCGAGCTGGAGGAGGAGACCGAAGCCCATCGCGACCGCCGACAGGACGATCGACCCTACGGCGAGCAGGCCCGCGATCGTGTCGGCGGCGGTCGACCGGTCGCCGTGTGTCTCGTCGACCGAGCTCACGAACGAACCTCGGCGCGCGTCGCATGCGGACGCGACGGGGACCGGTACGGCGCGCGGGCGCCGCGGCGGCGACCGTCCGGCCGACCGCCCCGGGGCGGCGTCTGGCGGCGGTGCACCGGAGCGTCTCCGTCTGGGGTGTCGGTGACGCGCACGGGCGCCGTCGGCTGCTCGTCGCGAGGCTCGGCGCGGATCGCCCACCAGACCACCATGCAGAGGTACACGAGGGGGATCTTGAGCAGGACGAGCATGAAGACGATCTCCCAGACCACGCGTCGAGTCTACGCGATCGACGCGGACACCCGCCCGGGCGTGCAGGCCGTCGCGGACAGGGGACGAATCAGAGGGAGAACCGCCTTACACCGCCATAACGCGGTCGGGCTACCGTGGCCCGCGTCCCCGAACCCGCCCAAGGAGGTCCACGTGCGTTTCATCGTCCGCCTGCTCTTCCTCGCGTGTCTCGCAGCCACTGTCCTCGTCCCTGCAGGAGCGGCAGCCGACCGCATGTGGGTCGGCTTCCACGACGACCCGATGTTCCGCTGGGACGGCACGCGCCTGGACGCTCTCGATCGGGCGCGCGCGAACAACGCGACGATTCTGCGGACGATCGTCGACTGGACGAAGGTGGCGCCGACGCGTCCCGCCCAGGCGACCGACCCCTTCGACCCGGCGTACCAGTTCGGCGACATCGACGAGTTCGTCCGGAACGCGCAGCAGCGCGGCACCGAGGTGCTCATCACCCTGTGGGGCACGCCCTCCTGGGCGAACGGCGGCCAGAAGCCGCAGGCGATGCCGACGAGCCTCGCCGACTTCCAGGACTTCGCCCGCGCGGTCGCGTCCCGCTACTCCGGCCGCTACGCCGGCTATCCGTACGTCCGCTTCTTCACGATCTGGAACGAGTCGAACCTCGCGACGTTCCTCGTGCCGCAGTTCAACGCGAGCGGGAAGATCGTCAGCCCGGCGAACTACGCGAAGCTCGCAAAGGCGGGAATCGCCGGCATCAAGGCCGGGAACCGCAGCGCGCTGATCGGGATCGGCGAGACGTCCTCGAACGGGCGTGACAAGAAGAGGGCCGGCACGGACACCGTCGCACCCGCGACGTTCATGAAGGGTGTCGCGGCGAACATGAAGGGCGTCAAGTTCGACGCCTGGGCGCAGCACCCCTATCCGTTCCCGGTCAACCAGAAGCCGACCCAGCTCGTCCGCTATCCGAACGTGACGCTCATGAGCTTCCCGCGGTTCGAGAAGGACCTCGATGCCGCGTTCAAGCGCAAGAACGTCCCGATCTGGATCACGGAGTACGGCAACGAGACGAAGCCGGGCGAGCCGAAGGGCGTCACCGAGGCGCAGCAGGCCGCCTACATCCCGCAGGCGATCGGCCTGGCCCGCAAGGACCCGCGCGTCCAGATGTTCATCTGGTTCGTGATGCAGGACTCGCAAGGCAGCCTCTGGCAGAGCGGGATCTACCGCCAGGACGCGTCGCCGAAGCGTGCTCAGCCCGTCTTCGCCAAGACCGCCAAGCCGCTCAGCCCGGTCAACGGCAAGATGACCGTGCGCGGCGGGACGAAGAACCCGAAGATCACGGTTTACCTGCGGGAGTACTGCGCGAACAACCCCGCCGGCGCGACCGTCGGGTACACGATCCGCAGCTACCTGAAGTCGAAGCTCGTGGCGGTCAGCCAGGGCGCAGCCCCGCTCGGCCTCGACTGCACCGTGAAGCCGCGCGTGGCGAAGCTCACGGTGGCGAAGAAGAAGACCTACCGCGTCACGGTGACGGCGAACACGGCGACGACCGCCGAGGTTCTCCGCACGATCACGATCGTCGGCGCGTAGCTGGCCGAGGGTCGGGGGCTGCGTACGGCCCCCGACCCCCAGCTAGTCGAGCCAGCCTATGCCCTCGATCGTCACGACAGCCTCAAGCGCCATGCGGCGGGGCGTCGAGAACCGTGGCCGCCGCGCCGACAAACCGGCCGAAGGCTGCATCCCCCTGACGGTGGAAGTTCCCGTCTCCGGCGGTTCATTCACGTCATGGAGCCGAGGGGGCTCGAACCCCTGACCTTCGCGCTGCCAGCGCGACGCTCTCCCAGCTGAGCTACGGCCCCGAGGCGCTTCAGTGTAGCTTCGAACGCGTAGTCATCGGCCCAGTTGACGCGAGCGCGTTGGTAGTTCTTGCTCGGCGCGAGACGTAGCTGGAGATACGTTCGAGCCGCGAACATGCCCATCGGGAGCAGGAAGCAGCGTTCCAGCTCCGGCCAATACGCAGCGACTGCGTCGATCTCGTCGCTCGTGTACACGCGCTTGACGAAGCCATGGGCGTTCCTCCTGCTCGAGTAGAGCGGAACTGAGAGAACCTCGCCGTGGAGAACCGCCGTCTTGCACTGCACACGAACGAGTTGGGGCCGCAGGTTGAAGATGAGGTCGCACCGTTCGCCGTCGGAGAGGGGGCGGAAGACACCCAGGCCCAGTTTGACGGCAGCGTGGACGATCGCGGACTCGGCGAGTGCACCCTTCTGATCGGGCGACAGCTCGCGTCCCATGTTCTCAGTATGGAGAACGCATCGGACGGAAACGGCCAACGAATGAACGCCGACTCAGCAGCTGATTCGAATGGTGTCCGACTTCGGCCGGGCGCCTGCCGCCTTATGCCGTCGCTGCGGCCTCGAGCTTCGGGACGTCGTCCCAGAGCTCCTCGAGGCGGTAGTACTCGCGCGTCTCCGGCGTGAAGACGTGGAGCACGACGTCGAGGTAGTCGTCGACGATCCAGCTCGCCTCCGGGAGCCCGCTGGAGGAGCGCGGCGTCAGCTTCGCGTCGCGCTTCAGCACCGCGTAGACCTCGTCGTGGATGGCTTTCGTGAGCCGGGGGTTCTTCCCCGTCGCGATCACGAAGTAGTCGGTGTAGTCGCACACCGACCGCATGTCGAGGATGGCCACGTCCGTCGCCAGCTTCTCCTCGCAGAGAGCGGCGATGCGGCGTGCGGTTTCGAGCGAGCTCAGGTCGGGGTCGTCCCTTCGATCGGATCGTCCGAAAGCATACCCCCGGCTTCGGGACGGTGAACGCGCCGATACAGCTCGAGCCGGGCCATCTCGGCCTCGACGGAAGGCGGGACGAGGCCGGTGATCGAGTCTCCGGCCGCGAGGCGCTCGCGGATGTCGGACGACGAGACGGGCAGCGGCTCGATCTCGAAGAACGCGACCCGCTCGGGGCGCTCGAGCCGCGAGAGCACGTCGTCGAGGCTCGCGCGGTCGACGCCCGGACGGGTCGCGACGCCGAGGCGTGCAAGCTCGAGCACCCGCTCCGGCCCCTTCCACGCGAGAAAGCTCACGAACTCGTCCGCGCCGACGAGGAAGATCGGATCGTCCAGCGCCAACGCCTCGAGCGAGTCGACCGTCCGCGGGAACGGGTCGAGCGAGACCTCGGCCTCCTCGAGCGGCGCAAACGCCAGCTCGGCGAGGAAGAGACGGATCTGCGGAGCGGTACCGACGTCCTTGTGGCCCGGATCCTCGACGACCCGCACGAGCAGCCGGTCGAGGTCGAACCGCTCGATCCCGCGCCGTGCGAGCTCGACGTGCCCCAGGTGCGGCGGGTTGAACGCACCGCCGAAGACGCCGACGCTCATTCCCACTCGAGCTCCTCGTCGCCGATCTCGACGAGCACGCCGCGGCGGATGCCCGCGCCGCGGAGCGCCTCCTCGAGCTCGTCGTCGCTCGGGACCGCGCCGACGACCCGGAAGCCCCGATCGGTGCGCAGGATCCGGAACGACCGGCGCGCGGGCGGAGCGGGACGGTAGTCGAGGAACTCGGGGAGCTCGGCCTCCTCGTCGCCGAGCTCCGGTGCGGCCGGGCAGAGCGCGAAGAGCGCGCGCTTCAGCTCGTCGATCCCCGCCCCCGTGGCACAGGAGACCCGATGGACGGCGAGGATGCGCGCGTCGTCGACCGAGAACGGCGCCGGATCGGGCGTGAGGTCGGCCTTGTTGAGGACGACGATCTGCGGCCGCTCGTCCAGGCCCGCGCCGTAGAGCGCCAGCTCGCGGTCGATCGTGGCGAAGCGCGTGTCGGCGTCGCCCTCGGACCCGTCGATCACATGCACGAGGAGGCGCGCACGCTCGAGATGCGCGAGAAACGCGTGGCCGAGGCCGACACCGTCGCTCGCGCCCTCGATCAGACCGGGCACGTCGGCGACGGTCAGCTGTGCTCCGTCCGTCGACTCGACGGTGCCGAGCACCGGCTGGAGCGTCGTGAACGGATAGTCGGCCACCTTGGGCGTCGCATTCGAGATGCGGCGCAGGAGCGACGACTTGCCCGCGTTCGGAAGCCCTGCGAGCGCGGCGTCGGCCACCAGCTTCAGGCGAAGCTCGAGCGCATGCTCCTCGCCCGGCATCCCCGTCTCCGCGAAGCGCGGCGTCTGCCGGGTCGGCGTCGCGAAGCGCGCGTTGCCCCGGCCACCGCCGCCGCCGCGCGCCACGACGACGCGAGCACCCGCACGCGCGAGGTCCGACACGAGCCCGCCGTCGTCCCCCGTCACCTGCGTCCCGACCGGCACGGCGAGATCGACCGGCGCGCCGTCCGCGCCGTGCTTGCGGGAGCCGCCGCCGTTCCCGCCTCGCGCGGCGGCGAAGAGCCGCCTGCCGCGCAACGACGACAGGTCGCGCAGCGACGGGTCGGCGACGAGCGTCACGTCGCCGCCGCGGCCACCGTCCCCCCCGTCGGGCCCACCCTTCGGGACGTACTTCTCGCGACGGAAGCTGAGCGCGCCGTCACCGCCGCGTCCCGAGCGGACGACGATGCGGGCACGGTCGTGGAACACGGAGCCACCGAAGCCGCCGCCGAGCGGCCTCCGGCGTCAGGCCTCGGCGGGCGCCGCGACCGAGATCGAGCGCCGCTCGCCGCTGCGGTGGAACTCGACGACGCCCGGGCGGAGGGCGAAGAGCGTGTCGTCGCGGCCGATGCCGACGCCCGGCCCCGGGCGGAAGCGGGTGCCGCGCTGGCGGACGATGATCATCCCGGCCTTGACCTCCTGCCCCGCGAAGATCTTCACGCCGAGCCGCTGGCTCGCGGAGTCGCGGCCGTTCTTGGAGGAGCCGAGCCCCTTCTTGTGTGCCATCTAGCTCTCCTCCTCTGCGGTCGCGGCCTCGAGAGCGGCGATGGCGCCCTTGCGCTTGCCGTGCGCCTGCTCGTACTCGAGCGCAGCAGCGACCGCGTCCGCGTCCCACGACGACGCGGCCTCCTTGATCTGCGCGACGGTGAGGCCCTCGTAGCCCTCCGGCAGCGCGGACGGAGCCCCGGCGGGCGCAGCGGCCGGCTCGGACGTCGCCTTCTGCTTCGGCTTCGCGCGCTCGCCCTTCGATCCCGCGCCGCCGATCGACTCGATGCGGATGCGGGTGAGCGACGAGCGAAAGCCCGTGTGGCGTTTGTACCCGGTCCGCTTCTTGTACTTGCCGATGCGGATCTTGGGGCCCTTCTCCTGCGAGAGCACGGTCGCGGTGACGACCACGTCGGCCGGCGCGATCTGTGGATCGCCGGAGCCGCCCGCGAGCAGCACGGCGGGCGTGAAGGACGCGCCGTCGTCCAGCGCGAGACGGTCGACGAGCAGCCGCTCGCCCTCGCGGACGCGGTACTGCTTGCCACCGACGGAGATGATCGCGTAGCTCATGCTCGAGGCCTTCTGACGAGGAAAACGCGGGCAGTGCCCGCGAGCCGCAGGATTGTAGCGGAGATCCGTGGCTCGAACACGGTCACGCCCTGCGGTCGAAGTCCTCGATCCACTCGGACATCGGGACGTATCCGGCCTCGTCCGGCGAGTCGGTCGACGCGTCGTCCGCCTCGGCGGCGGCCATGCTCGGGGCCGGCTCCGTCGGCGCGCCGTCGCCGTTCGTCTCGAGCGGGACGGCGACGGTCTCGGCGGCGTCGGACTCGCTGAGCTCGGTGGCCTCGGCGCCGTCGCCGTTCGCCGCGGTCGTCGTCTTCTTCTTGCGATTCCGGCCACCGCGCGACCCGCGGCGTGTCCGCTTCTTCGGCGCGGCACCGTCGCCGTCGGCCTCGGCGGAGGGCGTCTCCTCGGCGGCCGTCTCGGGCTCGGACGCCTCGTCGGCTGCGGCACCGTCGTCCGGGACGTGGATGCGGGGCGCGCGGCGCTTCGGCGCACGGCTTCTCGACGGGCGGGCTGTCCGCCGCGGGCGCTGGTGCCTCGTCCTCGGCCTTGGCCTTGGCCTCGTCCTCGGTCTCGGACGTCGGGGCGGGCTCGGGCGGAAGCTCGCCGGAATCGGCGTCGTCGGCTGTCGCGGGTGCCTTCTTGCGGCGCTTCCCACCGCGCGAGCCGCGCCGGGTCCGCTTCTTCGCGGGCGTCTTCGGCTCGCCGTCCTCGTCCGCTGCCGCTTCTTCGGGCTCGGGCTCCTCGTCGGCAACGGCCTCGAGCGTCTCGGCCGCCTCGGCCTCTGGCTCGGCCGTCGCCTCGGCCTCTGGCTCGGCGGTCGCCTCGGCCTCCGGCTCCGCTGCGTCGGCCTCGTCGGCCTTCCGGCGCGTCGGAGCGCGGGTCGGCTTCTCGGCCTCGCTCTCGAACGTGATCGGGGCGACCCCGGGCTCGCCGCCGACGAGTGCCGCGAACGCCTGGCCCTCGAGCACCCGGCCGATCGTGACCTTCGCCTTCTTGCCGACGAGCTTCGCCGCGTCCGCGACCACCACGTCGAGGCCGTCGAGCTTCCCGACCGCGGCGGTGCCGTCGTGGAGGTCGATCTCGACGAGCTTCAGCTCGACCTCGGCGCCCTCGGTCAGCGACGTCTGCGGCGCGAGATCGTCGCGGCGCCCCTCGGCCAGGACCTCGAAGTGGTCGGCGTGCACGTGCCCCTCGGCCGGGACGAGGAAGAAGCGCCGGCGGGTCGCATCCTCGAGCGCGCGGAGCCGCTCTCCGCCGGGGCCGGCGAGCAGTGCCAGCTCCTTGGGGTGGAGCGCGATCCGGTACGCCTGCACGCGCGACCCCGCCCCGGCGACCGCGAGCGCCTTGAGGCGCCGCTCGATCTGGAGCGCGATCGTGGCGTCGGACACGACGATCCCGTCGCCCGCGCAGGTCGGGCACTTGCGTGTCATCACCTCGCGTGGGCCGTCCGTCACCTTCTGCCGCGTCATCTCGACGAGGCCGAGGGGCGAGATCTCGACGACATACGTCTTCGTCCGGTCACGCTCGAGCTCGGTGCGGAAGGCCTCCTCGACGGCCTGCCGGTTCTTCGGATTCGCCATGTCGATGAAGTCGATGACGACGATCCCGCCGATGTCGCGCAGCCGCAGCTGGCGGACGACCTCCTTGACGGCCTCGAGGTTGTTCTTGACGATCGTGTCCTCGAGGCGCTGCGTCGAGCTCTTCGAGCGCGAGCCGACGAAGCTGCCCGTGTTGACGTCGATGACGGTGAACGCCTCGGCGTAGTCGAACACGAGGTAGCCGCCCGAGGGCAGGTCGACGCGACGGTCGAGCGTCGAGGAGATCTCCTTGTCGACGCCGAACTGGGCGAAGAGCGGCTCCTTGTCCTTCGTCTTGTGGACCCGCTCGATCATGTGCGGGGAGGTCTTCTTCAGATAGCCGACGATGCGCTTGTACGTGCGCTCCGAGTCGACGTGGGCCGCGACGAAGTCGCCGGCGAACAGGTCGCGGACGATCCTGAGCGGCAGCTCGGCCTCCTGGTAGACGAGCTCCGGGCCGGTCGCGAGCTTCTGCCGTGCCTGGATCGTCTTCCAGAGCCGCTGGAGGAAGACGAGGTCGCGCTCGATGTCCTCGGCCGACGCACCTTCGGCCGCCGTACGGACGATCACCCCACCCGTGGACGGCGCGATCCCCTTGAGAATGTCCTTGAGCCGGTTGCGCTCGGCGTCCTCGAGGCGGCGCGAGACTCCGAGCCCTTCGCCGTTCGGCACGTAGACGAGGAACCGTCCGGGGAGCGAGATCTCCGTCGTGAGCCGCGCGCCCTTCGTCTTCATCGGATCCTTGACGGCCTGCACGAGGATCTGCTGCCCACGCTGGATCAGGTCGGTGATCTTCTTCCCGTGCCGCTTGCCCTCGAGTTCGGGCACCACGATCTCGTCGACGTAGAGGAAGCCGTTCTTCTCGAGGCCGATCTCGACGAACGCCGCCTCCATGCCGGGCAGCACGTTGTCCACTCGGCCGACGTAGATGTTCCCCGCGATCGAGCGCCGCTCGGGGCGCTCGAGGTAGACCTCGGCGACGCGGTCGTCCTCGAGCAGCGCGACGCGCTGCTCGCCGACGTCGACCGAGATCAGGAGCTCGCGCTTCGCGTCGGGGAGCGGCGCGCGACGGGGCACCTGCCGGCGCCGCTCGCGGTTTCCGGAGCGCTGACTCGAGCGCGTGCGCGACCCCTTCTCGGTGGCCGCCTTCTGCTGCCGCTTCGGCGCCTCCTCCGCAGGCGCGGAGTCTCCGTCCGCGGCTGGGTCGGCTGCTGCGCCGGGCTTGCGGCGGCCCTTGCCGCCGCGGCTTCCGCGGCGCCGGCGCTTGCGCGCGGCCGCGCCGTCGGTCGCGGTCGTTTCCTCGGCCTCGTCGGCCTCGTCGTTCTCGTCGACGGCGAGCGCGTCAGGCGGTGCCTGCGCCTCCTCCGGCGTCGTGGCGGCCTCTGCCGCAGGGTCGTCCTTGCGTCGTCGGAACCGGAACCAAGGCAATCCTCGTGTCTCCTCGTGTTAGCGCGCGCGGGCGCACGACCGCAGGAGCGGAGCGCCTCGCGCAGCGTCGGATGGCGAAATCAGTGGCCATGAGCCTGACGCAAGGCTATCAGTGAGCCCGCCGGCCCACCGGCGGCGTCGGTTCAGGCTGCAGCGGGGCGCAGCCGCGCGCGGCGCGCGCGCACCGCCCGCAGGCGCTGGGTGAGCCGTGCCCACGCCCAGGACTCGAGCTCCTGGTAGCGGGTCTCGCCCTGCCCACGGGTCGACTCGAGGTATTCGAACCAGGCGTCTGCCTCCTCGATCTGCAGCAGTTCCTCTGCGAGCTCCGTATCGGGCACCGTCGACCTCCGCGTCGATAGGACCGTGAACGCGTGCGATCCTAGGTCCCGGACCGGACGGAGCCGGACGCGCAGCCCGGTCTAGCGGCGCGCGATGCGCCCGAAGACGGTCGCGAGCGCGTACGTGGCCGCGGCCGCGACGGCGCCGTCGAGCAGCCGGTTGCGCACGGGGAGCCGGCGGACGAGGGCCCGCGTGAGGACTCCGGTCGCGAGCGCCGCGGCGAGCGGAGGGGCGACGGCCTCGGCGGTCGCCCGCGGCGTCTCCGGCGTGGGGCCTGCCTCCGTCGCCGCGACGTCGGAGAGCATCCGTGCCTGGGACAGCGCGAGAACCGGGAGCCGCGGGCCGCCGCGGCCGAGCGCGAGCGTGCCGGCGGCGAGCACCCCCTCGGTGACGCGCCGCGCCTGCACGGCGTCCCGCAGCACGGGAAGCGCGCCGGCGAGTGGGGCGCCGTCCACACCGAGTGCGGCGGCCAGAGTGCCGGCGATCTCGTCGACCGGGAAGCCCTGGCCGGGCGGGACATCGACGACGTCGGTGGCGAGGACGTACGGGATCGGGGCTCCCGACGAGCCGGTCCGGACGCCGATCACGGGGACGAGCGCGCGCGTCGCGGCGCGCAGCACCTGTTCGTCTGACCGCGTGGCGGCCTCGCCGACCACGCAGACGACCGCCGCTGCCTCGGCCGGATCGCCGTGCGTGCGCACGAGCGATGCGTCGCCGCCGGCACGGAGCTCGGTGGCGAGCTGCTCGGCGAGGACGCCGGTGACGAGGATCGGGCCCTTCGGCGACAGCGTGTGGCGGCTGTGCCGAGCCAGCGAGACGACGTCGCGAGGCCCGATCCCGAGCACGCTCACCGCAGCTCGGTCCGTCCGCGTGCGTGGATCCCTTGCAGGACGCCGATCGCGACGAGGTTCGCGACCATCGACGAGCCGCCGACGGTGACGAACGGGAGAGGAATGCCCGTGACGGGCGCGATGCCCATCGTCATGCCGACGTTGACGAATACCTGGAAGAGGAAGCCGAAGACCAGGCCGCCCGCGACGACGGCGCCGTACATGTCGCCGGCCACGGTCACCACCCGCAGGCCCCGCCAGACGACGAGCAGGTAGAGGAGCAGCAGGATCGCCGTCCCGAAGAACCCGCGCTGCTCGGCGAACGACGCGAAGACGAAGTCGGTCGCATGCTCGGGGAGGTAGTCGAAGCGCGTCTGGCTCGCCTCGTCCACGCCGCGTCCGTCGATGCCGCCCGAGCCGACGGCGGTTATCGACTGCGTGACGTTGTACGTCAGCCCGCTGGGGTCGGCGTCCGGGTTCGCGAAGCCGGTCAGGCGCGCGGTCTGGTACGGCTTCAGCACCTCGATGCCCGAGGCCGGGAGGAACCAGAGGACGCCGAGGACGAGCGTGGCGGCAAGCGTCCCGAGCAGCGCGAGGTGGAGCCAGCGGACGCCCGCGACGAAGAGCACCGCGGAGAACGCGGCCGCGTAGACGAGCGCCGTGCCGAGGTCCGGCTGCAGGAAGACGAGGAGCATCGGGGCGGCGCCGAGCGCCAGCGCGACCGCGACCGTCCGGAGCCGGCCGAGGTCCCGCTGCCGCTCCACGAGGAACCCGGCGATGGCGAGGACGAAGAGCACCTTCCCGAACTCGGACGGCTGGAACTGGAGCGGGCCGATGTCGATCCAGCGCTTCGAGCCGCGGACGGCCTCGGCGAACCCGAAGACGACCACCATGAGGCCGATTGCGACGCCGTAGACGACGCGCCAGTGGCGCCGGTAGAGGCTGGGCGGGATCGCGATCGCGACGACCAGCCCGACGCCGCCGAGCGCCGCCGCGATCGCCTGGCGCGTGACGAAGTAGCCCGGATCGCCGGGGACGTCGAAGCGGGTGATGCCGGCCACGGCCCACAGCCCGTAGCCCACGAGCGCGGCCGCGGCGAGGAGCAGCACGAGGTCGAGCCGGCGAACGAGCGCAGCGAGGTCGACCGCGTCGCGACGGAGCGGGATTCGCTGGCGTCCGGCGTCGACGATCATCAGTCGGTGTTCACCAGGGTCTGGCTCTGGGCCTTCACGCCGAAGAACTTCTCGAAGACGCGCAGCGCCGCCGGCGCGGCCGCGGTCGACCCGTGGCCGCCGTTCTCGATCACGGCGCAGACGACGATGCGCGGCGCCTCGGTCAGCGACGGCCCGTAGCCGCACCACCAGGACTGATCCTCGGTGTGCCCCGCCGGGTAGCCCGGCAGCTGGACGACCTTCTCGGCCGTTCCGGTCTTGCCGGCGATCGGGATCGGGAAGCTCGAGAACACGCCGGACGACGTCCCGAACGTCGAGTGCGCCGCCGAGTAGAGCCCCTCGCGGACGACGTCCAGCGCGGCGGGGTCGACGCCGACCGCCTTGGGCGGGTCGGGGGCGAAGCGCCGCTCGACGACGGGCGACTGCCCGTTCGGGGCGGCGGTCTCGACCTGTGAGACGACGTACGGCGTGACGAGCTTGCCGCCGTTCGCGATCATCGCGTAGAAGCGCGCCATCTGGAGCGGCGTCACCTGGACGTCCTGCTGGCCGATCGACAGCTGGATCGAGTTCCCCGGGTTCCAGGCGCGGTCCCAGTCGCCCTTGAATGCCTTCTTCCGCCAGGCGGGCGTCGGCACGAGCCCCTCCTGCTCGCCACCGAGGTCGAACCCGGTCGGGACGCCGAAGCCGAACTTCCGCGCCCACTGCTGCATGCGGTTCCGGCCGCGATCGCCCTCGAGATAGAACTGGTAACCGAGCTGGTAGAAGTAGGTGTCGCACGACCGGGCGAGGGCCTCGACCAGCGTCATCGGCTGGTTGACGTACGGGTCCCAGTTGCGGAACTCCTGCTTGTCGAGGCCGTACGTCGCGGTCGGCGTGCACTGGAGCGCCTGGTACGGCTGCAGCATGTGCTCCTGCATCGCCGCGAGCGCGGTCACGGGCTTCCACGTCGAGCCGGGCGGGTAGACGCCGCTCGTCACGCGGTTGATCCCCGGGTAGTTCTTCTCCTTCGCGACCTTGTCGTTCACGAGCGGCTCGATCTTCTTCGGGTCGACCCGCCCGACGTACACCGACGGCTTGTACGTGGGGCTCGACGCCATCGCCAGCACCGCCCCGTCGTTCGGATCGAGCGCGACGATCGCGCCGCCGTCGGCGTAGTACGACTCGTTCGCCCGCGCCGTCGTGATGCCGTACCGCAGCGCCTGCTCCGCGGCGCGCTGGAGGCCGACGTCGATCGTCAGCCGCACCGCCTTGCCCGGCCGCGCCTCGCGCCGCAGCTGGAGCGGGCCCTGTGGGCGCCCCATGGAGTCGACGCGGATCTCCGCCTGGCCGGCGTCGCCGCGGAGGTACTCGTCGTCACGCGACTCGACTCCGGTCTTCCCCACCTTGTCGCCCGGCTTGTAGACGCTGGGCTTCTGGTCGAGCTCTCCCTGCGACACCTCCCCCACGTAGCCGAGCACCTGCGCCGCGAGGGACTGGTACGGGTAGTGGCGCAGGTAGGTCTGCTGGATCTGGACGCCGGGGAACTCGGAGGAGTGCTCGTACAGGTAGGCGACCTGGTCCTCCTTCACGGCCGTCTTCACCGTGATCGGGTTGAGCGGGTCGGCGATGCGCTCGTCGACCTCCTTCGCCAGTTGGAGCGGCGGCACGTTCAGGACGTCGGCGAGGTGCTTGATGACCGCGTAGCGACGGTTCCTGGGCAGGTCGCCGACCCAGAGCTTCACGGCCGTGCCGGCGACGTTGTCGACGATCACGCGACCATGGCGGTCGAGGATCGTCCCGCGCGGAGCCTCCAGCCGGATCGTCCGCAGCTGGTTCCCCTGCGCCGCCGCCAGGTACGTGTCGCCGGACAGGACCTGGAGCGACCAGAGCCGGAAGAAGAGCACCGCGAACACCGCGAGCGCGACGATCCCGAGGATGCCCACGCGGAAGGCGAGGCCAGGCGTGAGCCGGTAAGGCGCCTCGACGCCGGGATCGGGCGGGAGGAACCTGCTCGACGGCGCCCGCGGCTCGCCGTACGGCGTGTGCGTGCTCACACGAGCTCCACCTGACGCGGGCGCTCGAGCCCTCGGGGCGGCTCGAAGATCTCGCCGGTGATGCGAGAGACGCCGAGGGCGAGCACCGCGGCGAGGATCGCGCTCGGCACGGCGGTCGCGAGCGCGTCGCGGGCGGCCACCGGCTCGCCGAGGAGGAAGTGGAGCGCGACAGCGCCGAAGCCGGCGAGGATCGAGATGGCGAACGCGGCGAGCGGAGCGGCGTAGCGACGGCCGCGGCCGGTCGTCTCGCCGTAGCGCCCGGCCCAGTAGCCGGCGAGCGTGAGCACGATCGACGTCGTCCCGAGCGTACCGAGCGTCATCACGTCGACGAGGAGCCCGCCGGCGAAGCCTGCCGCCGCCCCGGGGATCGATCCTGCGGCGAGCGCGATGCAGACGATCGTGACGAGCAGCAGGTCGGGCTCGGCCCAGAGCATGCGCGCACTCCCGAGCACGGTGACCTGCACGATCGCGGCGACGAAGACGAGCGGCGCGATCCTGAGTGCGACGCTCACGGCGTGCCCGCGACGCGGTTGACCGGGATCAGCACGAGCACCGCCTCGAGCGAGCTCAGGTCGGCGAACGGGGTGACCTGTACCTGCGTGTAGAGGTCCGTGTCGGTGCGGCCGACGCTCGTGACACGGCCGATCCGGATCCCGCGCGGGTAGAGCGACGAGAGGCGCGGCGAGCTCCAGCCCGACGTGACGATCGTGTCGTCCACCGCCACCCGCGCCTCCTTCGGCACGCGGTCGAGGCGAAGCGGAGCGCGGGCGCCGTCGCCGGAGCGGACGATGCCGAACGCCTGGGTCTCGACGTCGAGGGCCGATGCGGCGCTCGCGTCGTCCGTGAGGAGGGTGACGCGCGCGGTGCGGGAGCTCACCCGGCTGACCTTGCCGACGAGCCCGTCCTGCGTGACGACCGGGTCGTCGTTGCGGACGCCGTCCTTGCGCCCTGCCGCGATCACGATCGCCTGCGCGTACGCGCCCGCCGGGCGCGAGATGACGGCGGCGGCGAGCCCCGAGTAGCCCTCCGGGAAGCGGGGCCCGCTGCGGTAGGCGAGCAGCTTGCGCAAGGTGACGTTCTCGCGCTGTGCGAGCCGGCGCTCGGCCACCTGCTGGCGCAGAAGCTCGTTCTCCTTCTCGAGCCGCGCAGCGTCCGAGCGCGCGTCGACCAGGCTGCTCGTCCAGCCGTAGGCGTCACGGAACGGCTCCGCGACGCGGTCGGCGGCGACCTGGAACGGCCGCAGCACGGCCGCCGCCCCGTTCTGGACACTCGCGAGCGGCCCGCTGCCGTCCTCGCGGAAGGAGATGGTGACGAGCACGAGCGAGAGCAGCACGAGGCCGCCCACGACGAGCCGCCGCCTCATGGCGGCGGTGGTTCGGGTCGAGGACTTGCCTTCCGCGGGTCGCCGGACGCTCACGCCCAGCACCGCCGTCCGTGCGGTGCGGTTCCGGGGCACCGCTGAAGAGTACCGGCGCTCCGCGACGCTTTCCTGCGTCTCCCGCTCCTGCGGAAGGCAGGAGAGCGGCTACCGCCGCGAGCCGTTC
Organism: uncultured Actinomycetes bacterium; assembly: GCA_963742525.1. Lineage (GTDB taxonomy): Bacteria > Actinomycetota > Thermoleophilia > Gaiellales > Gaiellaceae > Gaiella. Next base: position 362,177 of record CAVUMD010000002.1, on the reverse strand, counting down.
CGTCTGGCGCGCGACGCCCGGTTCGAGCGGTGGATCGCCTCGAACTCCTCGAGGCTGCGCCCGGAGCCGACCGCCACGCAGGTGAGCGGGCTCTCGGCGAGATGGACGGGCATCTGCGTCTCGTGCCGCAGCCGCTGGTCGAGCCCCTGGAGGAGCGCGCCGCCGCCGGCGAGCACGATGCCGCGGTCCATGATGTCCGCGGCGAGCTCGGGCGGCGTCTTGTCGAGCGTCGACTTGATCGCGTCCACGATCTGCGAGACCGGCTCGTCGAGCGCGCGCCGGATCTCCTCCGAGGTGATGATCACCGTCTTCGGCAGCCCGGTGAGCATGTCTCGGCCGCGGACCTCCGCCTGCACCTCCTCCGCCATCGGATGCGCGGAGCCGACCTCGAGCTTGATCTCCTCGGCCGTCTGCTGGCCGACGAGCAGCTTGTAGTCCTTCTTGATGTGGTTGACGATCGCCTCGTCCATCTCGTCGCCGCCGACCCGCAGCGACTGCGAGACGACGATCCCCCCGAGCGAGATCACGGCGACCTCGGTGGTGCCGCCGCCGATGTCGACGATCATGTTCCCGGTCGGCTCGGCGACCGGTAGGCCGGCGCCGATCGCGGCTGCCATCGGCTCCTCGATCAGGTACGCCTGGCGCGCGCCGGCGGAGAGCGTCGCCTCCTCGACGGCCCGCTTCTCGACGCCGGTCACGCCGGAGGGGACGCAGACCACGACGCGGGGATGCGCGAAGCGGTGCTGGTGCACCTTCTGGATGAAGTGCCGGAGCATCTGCTCGGTCACGTCGAAGTCGGCGATCACGCCGTCCTTGAGTGGCCGGATCGCCGAGATCGAGCCGGGCGTCCGGCCGAGCATCCGCTTCGCCTCGACGCCCACGGCATGGACGTCGCCCGTGCGCTGGTCGATCGCGACCACCGACGGCTCGGAGAGCACGATGCCGCGCCCGCGGACGTAGACGAGGGTGTTGGCGGTGCCGAGGTCGACGGCCATGTCGCGGCCGCCGAAGCCGGTCATCGAGCGAAACAGACCCACGGAGGGTGAGTGTAGCTCCGACGCGATTTGCAGCCGTTTTGATGCGGCCGCAGCCCACTCGCGTCTAGACGAGCAGGTCGGGAGCGTGCCTCTCGAGCAACCGGATCAACAATGCCCCGGGGAGGCCGACGACGTTCAGGTAGTCGCCGTCGATCCGCTCCACGAGCCGGCCGCCGAGACCCTGGATCGCGTAGCCGCCCGCCCGGCCCTCCCACTCCCCGCTCGCCGCGTAGCGGGCGACGGCCGCGTCGTCGAGCGCACGGAAGGTGACGAGCGTCTCCGCGTGCTCGACGGTCGCGCCTGCGGGCGTTATCAGGCAGAGGCCGGAGAGCACCGCGTGCGTCGCTCCGGCGAGCTCGCGCAGCATCGCGCGCGCGTCGTTCTCGTCGCGCGGCTTCGCATAGACCCGCTGCCCGAGATGAACCGTCGTGTCGACACCGAGCGTCGTGCGTCCCGCCTCGTGGACGGAGCGCGCCTTCCCGAGCGCGTGGTCGCGCACGAGCGCGACGGGGTCGGCGTCGGGCGGGTCGTGCTCGACGTAGCGCGGCGCAACGGCGTCGAACGGGATCGCGAGCTGCTCGAGGATCGTCCGGCGCTGCGGCGAGGTGGACGCGAGGACGAGCCGGTGCGTCACGAGGACGGCTTGGCCGCGACCCAGATCTCCTCGGCGGGCCAGCTGCGCGACCAGTCGGCGGAGAAGACCGTGTAGTACTCGTGGTCGGTCGCGTCGTCCGGCGCGTACAGCTCGACGAGGTCGACGACGTCGAAGCCGGTGCGGCGGAGGAGCCGGAAGAGCTCGCCGTGCGGGAGCTGCCACTCGACGCCGATCTCGCCCGGCCACTCCATCCGGCCGAGGCCGCGCTGCGGCCGCAGGAGCGTCCGGCCGGGCGGCGCCTCCTCCTCGGGCGCGCAGAGGATCGAGAGCGTCGAGTTGCGGAGGAACCAGAGGCGTCCTCCCGGCCGGAGCAGGCGGTATGCCTCGGGCAGCCAGCGGTGCGGGTCGCACCAGATGCTCGCGCCGTACTCCGAGATCGCGAGGTCGAAGCTCTCCGACGCGAGTGGGACGTCCTCCGCGCTCGCCTCGAGGAGCGGGAACACGAGGCCGGTCTCCTCCTGACAGCGTCGCGCGGTGGCGAGCTGGGCGGGCGTGACGTCGACGCCGACCGGCCGCGCGCCGCGCCGCGCGAGCCAGGCGGAGACGTACGCCGTCCCGCAGCCGAGCTCCACGACGTCGAGCCCGCCGACGTCACCGAGCGTCCCGAGCGACGCCTCGGGCACGGAGAAGACGCCCCACGTGATCTCCTCCTCCGCCCATGCTGCGCTCGCACGGGCGTCCGTGTGCTCTGCGTTCGCCTGCGTCCAGCTCTCGCGGTTGCGCCGGGCGTCGTCGGACAGCTCGGCCACGGCCGAGCGGCTAGAGCAGGCCGTCGGGGAAGAACAGCCCGAGCTCCCGCCTCGCGCTCGCGCGCGAGTCGGAGCCGTGCACGACGTTCTCCGAGAGGAGCGTCGCCAGGTCGCCGCGGATCGTCCCGGGCGCCGAGTCGGCCGGGTTCGTCGCGCCCATCAGCCCGCGGACTCCGGCGATCGCATCCTCGCCGCGGACGGCGAGCGCGAGCACGGGACCGGAGGTGATGAAGTCGACGAGGTCACCGAAGAACGGCTTGCCGCGATGCTCCGCGTAGTGCTCGCGCGCGAGCGGCTTCGACACCTTGAGCAGCCGCGCGCCGCGCAGGTCGTAGCCGCGCCGCTCGAAGCGCGCGACGATCTCGCCGCAGAGGCCCCTCCGGACGCCGTCCGGCTTGACGAGCACGAGTGTGGTCTCCACCGCCACGGCGGCGAAATGTAGTCGAGAGGCTCAGTCGCCGCGGCGGGTGCGTCGCACGCGCAGCGGCTGGAGCACGTCCTCGCCGGTGACGACCCCGGGCGGCACGGGCGTCGCGCAGTACGGGCACACCTGCCAGATCGGCTCCAGCGGGGAGCCGCACTCCTCGCAGGCCTGCTTGAGACGGGTCGTGCAGACCGGGCAGACGAGGAACGAGGGATCGACCGCGCCGCGGCAGACCGGGCAGCGGAGGTCGCGCTCCGCGAGCTGCTCCTCGATGGCGGCCATCTCGAGCTCACGCTCGCGGACGTCCTCGAGGTACTCCGGCGGCCTGAACAGCATGTAGATCAGCGGGCCGATGAACGGCGGGATCGCACCCAGCAGCGTCGCGATCCCGACGAGCCACGGGTCCTCGATGCGCCGCCGCGCGTCCTTGTAGACCCAGTACACCGTCGCAGCCCAGAAGACGACCGCGAGGACGAATGCGAGGTTGCGCATCACGTCCCACGTGCTCGAGTCGAAGAAGCTGTCGGCGGCGACGATCATCAGAGAAGCAGCTTGCCGAGGATATACCCGGCGGCAAACGCGGTTCCGACGATCGCCAGCACGACGGCCAGCGCGAACACGAGGACGACGAACCGCTCGCGCATCGTCGTTCTCATCTCCCCGCCTCGAGATCGGCGAGCAGGTAGAGCGACCCCGTCACGAGCACCGGCTCGCCGAGCGAATGCGCGAGCTCGAGTGCGTCGCGCGGATCGTCGCGGGCCTCGACGACCTCGAATCGGTTCCGCGCCCGCCCGGCGAGGTCCTCGGCAGGAAGCGAGCGCGGATTCGAGGAGCGGCACGCGACGAACCTGTGCCCGGCGGCGGCGAGCGCCGCGAGCATCGCGTCCACGTCCTTGTCGGCGAGAATCGACGCCATCACCGTGTAGTCGTCCGCCGGGAGATGCTCGACGAGCCACCGGACGCCATCGGGGTTGTGCGCGCCGTCGCGGATCTCCCCCGGCCGGCGCTCGAGCCGGCCGGGAAGCGCGATTCCGGCCACCGCGGTCGCGTCGACCGGCCTGCCGAGGAACGCGCTCGCCGCCGCGGCCGCGAGCGCGGTGGAGCCGCCCGTCTCGACGACGACGTCGTCCGCGCCCGCTGCCCGCGCGAGCGGCTCCCACTCGGGCTCGCCGAGGATGACCGCGCAGCCGGGGTGGATCACCGCGAGCTTCTCGGCCGCGATCGCCTCGCGCGTCGAGCCGAGCACGTCCGTGTGCTCGAGCGACACGTTCGTGAGCACGACGACGCGCGTCCCGTCGAGCACGTTCGTCGCGTCGTGGCGGCCGCCGAGGCCGGCCTCCACCGCAGCGGCCTCGACGCCGCCCGCGCGGAACGCAACGAAGGCGGCCGCGGTGAGCGACTCGAACTGGGTTGCCTCGAGCAGCTCCGCGGCGGGGCGCACCTCGGCGAGCACCTCCTCGAGGTCGGCCTCCGCGCCGTCGACGCGGATCCGCTCCGCCCACGACCTGACGTGCGGCGAGAGGTACGCCCCGACGCGGAGGCCGCCGCCGCGGAGGAGCTCCTCGACCTTCCGGGTCGTCGTCGACTTGCCGTTCGTCCCGACCACGTGCACGGCGGCCAGCCCGGCCTGCGGGTCACCCAGCGCGCCGAGCAGCGCGCGCATCCGGTCGAGCCCGAAGCCCGTCGCGCGGCCACGGCGAGAGCGCCTCCAGCCAGGCAACCTGCGTCATGCGTCTACGGGCCGAGGAGCTCGAGCTCGCGCCGGTACCGCTCGAGCTTCGCACGCTCGCCGTCGACGACGTCCGCCGGCGCGTTCGCGACGAACCGCTCGTTCGAGAGCATCCCTTCGGCCCGCGCGATCTCCTTCGCGAGGCGGGCCCGCTCGGCCTCGACGTCCCCGGCTGCCTGGCGTCGCTCGGGCCGGACGACGGCCGCGAAGATCCGTCGCTCCTCGTCCGTGCCGAGCTCGACCTGCACCCCGCTGCGGCGGAAGACCTGCGCCGCCTCCTGCACGCGGTCGAGCGCGCCGGCCGCGTCGGCGTCCGCGGTGTCCGGCTCCGGCCAGGGCGACACGATCAGCCGCGCGCCGCGGGCCGGCAGGTGCGACCAGATCTCCTCCGTGACGTGCGGCATCAGCGGGTGGAGGAGCGAGAGCAGCCTCTCGAGCGCGGCGAGCGCGGTGGCGCGACAGTCCTCGTCGCCGTCGTACAGGCGCGGCTTGATCGCCTCGGCGTACCAGTCGCAGAAGTCGTCGAAGGTGAGGTGGTAGAGCACGCCGGTCGCGGCGGCGAAGTCGAAGCGCGCCCACGCCTCCTCGACCCCTTCACGCGCCGACTCGAGCCGGGCGAGGATCCATTCCTCCTCGAGCGATGCCGGGCGGCGCGCCGGCTCGACGCCCTCCGTCTGCTGGAGGATCAGCCGTGCGACGTTCCAGAGCTTGTTCGCGAGCTTGCGGCCCTCCTCGATCGCGCCGACGGCGTAGCGGACGTCCTGGGTCGAGGAGATCTTGAGGAGGCCGTACCGCGTCGCGTCCGCGCCGTGCGCCTCGATCGGCTCCATCGGGTCGACGCCCGTCCCGAGGCTCTTCGACATACGGCGCCCGTCCGCTGCGAGCACGGTCGAGTGGATGATCACGTCCGTGAACGGGATCTCCCCGAGCAGAAACAGGCCCGAGAAGATCATCCGGTTCTCCCAGAGCCGGATGATCTCGCGCGCGGTCGAGTTGACGTCGCCGCGGTAGTAGCGCTCCAGCTCGGGCGTCTCCCGCGGCCAGCCGAGCGTCGCGAACGGCCAGAGGGCGGAGGAGAACCACGTGTCCAGGACGTCCGGGTCGCGCCGGAGCTCGCTCTTCCCGCACTCGGCGCACGCGTCGGGGGGTGGCCAGGCGCACGTCAGATGGCCGTCGGGACATGTCCAGATCGGGATCTGGTGCCCCCACCAGAGCTGGCGCGAGACGCACCAGTCCGGCGCCTGCTCGAGGGACTCGATCGCGAAGCGGTGCTGGCTCTCCGGGTGGAAGCGGACGCGGCGCTCGCGCAGCGCCTCGAGGGCCGGCGCGGCGAGCCCCTCCATCGCGCACCACCATTGCGGCGAGACGAGCGGCTCGATGCGCGAGTGGCACCGTTCGCACGTCCCGACCGAGTGGCGGTACGGCTCGCGCTTCTCGACGAGCCCGCGCTCGTCCGCCCACGCGAGCACGCGGGCGTCGGCCTCCTTCTGGTCGAGGCCCTCGAATCCCTCGGCGATCATCCGCCCGTCCGGCCCGATCACGGTGAGCGTCTCGAGGCCGTGGTCGCGGCCGATGTCGAAGTCCATCGGGTCGTGGCCCGGCGTCACCTTGACGGCGCCGGTGCCGAACTCGGGGTCGACGCGGGCGTCGGCGACGACGGGCACCCGGCGCTCGACGACGGGGACGACGACCTCGCGGCCGATCGCCTCTCGGTACCGCGGATCGTCGGGGTGCACGGCAACCGCGACGTCGGCGAGCATCGTCGCGGGCCGCACCGTCGCGACCGCGATCCCGCCCTCCGCGCCGTCGGCGAACGGGTAGCGCACATACGAGAGCGTGTCGTCCATCTCGACGTGCTCGACCTCGAGATCCGAGATCGCCGTCTGGTGATACGGGCACCAGTTGACGATCCGGTTGGCGCGGTAGATCCAGCCTGCGTCCCAGAGACGGACGAAGAAGGTCATCACCGCCTCGACGTACGCCTCGTCCATCGTGAAGCGCTCGCGCGCGTAGTCGAGCGACGCGCCGAGGCGGCGGTACTGGCCCATGATCGTCCGCCCGGTCGTCTCGAGCCAGCTCCACGTCCGCTCGAGGAACGCGTCGCGGCCGATCTCCTGCCGCGTCGTCCCCTCCGCGATGAGCTGCTTCTCGACGACGTTCTGCGTCGAGATACCGGCGTGGTCGTAGCCGGGCTGCCAGAGCGTGTCGAAGCCCCGCATCCGGTGCCAGCGGATCAGCACGTCCTGGATCGAGCCGTTGAGGGCGTGCCCCATGTGCAGCTCGCCGGTCACGTTCGGCGGAGGCACGCAGATCACGAACGACTCGTCGCGGCGGCGCCCCGCGCCGGCGGCGTAGAGACCGTCGGACTCCCACGTCTCCTGCCAGCGCCGTTCGACGGCGGACGGGTCGTACAGCGACTCCATCAGGCGAGGGAGTGTACGGAGCGGCTCAGGCAGCGAGGACGAGGATCGTGCTGCTGCCGTGCGCGAGGAGCCGGTTCGCGGGGTCCTCGACGCGTGCCTCGGTCGTGACCACCGTCCTTCCCCGGTGCACGACCGTGCCGGTGCACCGGACCGGCCCCGTCTCGGCCGTGATCGCGCGCGTGAAGTTCGCCTTCAGCTCGAGCGTGGTCCAACGCGTGCCGGCGTCCGCCTCCGAGACGAAGGCCGTGCCCATGGCCGAGTCGAGGAGCGTCGTGGCGAACCCCGCGTGGACGGTCCCGATCGGGTTGTAGTGCTCCTCGCCGGGAACCGCCTCCCACACGACGCGCCCCCGCACGACCTCCACGAGACGCATGCCCATCAGGTGCGCCATCGGAGGGTACGGCAGCTCGCCGGCGAGCATTCGCTCCAGGGCCTCGAGGCCGGGCAGCGTCGTGATCCCGGCCAGCGTCTCGCCCGGGTCGGACCAGGAGAACGTGCGCGACCGCGGCTCCGCCACGCGGTCGCTCAGGCCGTCTCGGCCGCAGCGCCGAGCTCGTCGTCCGGCACGCCGTGCGTGACGAGCGTCGGGTTCAGGCCCTTCGAGATCGTCTCGCGTGTGATGACGCACTTCGTCACGTCACGCCGGGACGGCAGCTCGAACATCACGTCGAGCAACGCGCCCTCGATGATCGAGCGAAGGCCGCGCGCACCGGTCTCGCGCTCGAGCGCGCGGTCGGCGATCTCCCAGAGGGCGTCGTCGGTGAAGACGAGCTCGATCGTGTCGTACCCGAAGAAGCGCTGGTACTGGCGGACGAGCGCGTTCTTCGGCTCGTTGAGGATCCGGACGAGGTCCTCGCGCCGGAGCTGGTGCACGGCCGAGACGACCGGCAGGCGGCCGATGAACTCGGGGATCAGCCCGAAGTTCATGAGGTCCTCCGGCATCACCTGCGTGAGCAGCTCGGCCGACTCCTCGGCGTGCTTCCCGCGCACCTCGGCGCCGAAGCCGACCGCGTTCTTGCCGATCCGCCGGGCGATGATCTTGTCGAGTCCCGCGAACGCGCCGCCGCAGATGAAGAGCACGTTCGTCGTGTCGATCGTCAGGAACTCCTGGTGCGGGTGCTTGCGCCCGCCCTGCGGCGGCACCGAGGCGACCGTGCCCTCGAGAATCTTGAGGAGCGCCTGCTGGACGCCCTCGCCGGAGACGTCGCGCGTGATCGACGGGTTGTCCGCCTTGCGCGCGATCTTGTCGACCTCGTCGATGTAGATGATCCCCGTCTCGGCCTTCTTGATGTCGAAGTCGGCGGCCTGGATCAGCTTGAGGAGGATGTTCTCGACGTCCTCGCCGACGTAGCCGGCCTCGGTCAGCGCGGTCGCGTCCGCGATCGCGAACGGCACGTTGAGGATCCGCGCGAGCGTCTGCGCCAGCAGCGTCTTGCCGCAGCCGGTGGGGCCGAGCAGGAGGATGTTCGACTTCTGCAGCTCGACGTCCGCCTCGTCGGTCTGACCCATGCGGACGCGCTTGTAGTGGTTGTAGACCGCGACGGCGAGGATCCGCTTCGCCTCCTCCTGGGAGACGACGTAGTCGTTCAGCACCGAGTAGATGTCGCGGGGGCGCGGGAGGTTGTCCAGGTCGAGCGTCGTCGGAGCGGTGAGCTCCTCGTCGATGATCTCGTTGCAGAGATCGATGCACTCGTCGCAGATGTAGACGCCGGGACCGGCGATCAGCTTCTTGACCTGACGCTGGCTCTTCCCGCAGAAGCTGCAGAGCAGCTGCTCGTTTCCCTCGCTCGCTCGGGCCACTGGTCTCCTCTTTTACTCCGATTGCGCGGGTTCGGCTACCCCGGGCGCACCTCAGCGGTGGGTGATCACCCGGTCGATGATCCCGTACTCCGTCGCCTCCTCGGCGGTCATGAAGTAGTCGCGATCCATGTCCGTGCGCACCCTCTCCTCGTCCTTGCCCGTGTGGTGGGACATGATCTCCTCGAGCTTGCGCTTCAACGCGATCGTCTCCCTCGCATGGATCTCGATGTCGCTGGCCTGGCCCTGGTAGCCGCCCCATACCTGGTGGATGAGGATCTTCGAGTTCGGCAGCGCCGTTCGCTTCCCTGCGGCGCCGCCCGCAAGCAGGAGCGCGCCCATGCTCATCGCGATCCCGACGCAGGTCGTCGCCACGTCCGGCTTGATGAACTGCATGGTGTCGTAGATCGCGAGGCCCGAGTAGACCGAGCCGCCGGGCGAGTTGACGTAGAGGTTGATGTCCTTGTCGGGGTCCTCGGACTCGAGGTGGAGCAGCTGCGCGATGATGAGGTTCGCGATCTGGTCGTCCACCTGGGTCCCGAGGAAGATGATCCGTTCGTTGAGCAGGCGGGAGTAGATGTCGAACGACCGCTCGCCGCGCGACGTCTGCTCGATCACCATCGGGATCAGGGGGCTCATCGACTCTCCTCGCTTCCGGGGGTCCACAACTTCGTCTCGCCGGCGGGCTTCTCCTTGTCCGGCGTCCAGATCGCCTCGCGCGCGGCGTGCGCCTCGGGGTCGATCGGCTTCACGTCGGCGGCGAGCCGGTCGAGCGCGGCGCGCATCCGCAGGTCGTCGCGCAACGCCTCCTGGTGCCCGTGCGCCCAGATGTCGGCGATCATCGCCTCCGCGTCGTCGTCCGACGCGTCGGCCTGCTCGCGGATGAGGTCCTTCACCTCGTCGTCCGTGACGACGATCCCCGCCTTGTCGGCGACTGCCTCGAGCGCGAGCTCTCGCGCGACGGACTGCGCCGCCTCCGCGCGGATCTGCGCGGTCAAGAGCTCCGGGGTCTGGCCGGTCGCGGCGAAGTAGGCCTCGGGCGTCAGCCCACGGTTCGCCAGCGAGCGGACGAAGCCGTTCAGGAGCTCGCGCGCGCGGCTCTCGACGAGAGGCCCGGCGCCCTGCACGTTCGACGCCTTCACGAGCTCGTCGACGGCGGCTGCGCGGAAGGCCGCGTCGATCCGCTCGTCGACAGCCTCGCGCACGCGTCCTTCGATGTCGGCCCGCAGGTCGGCGATCGTGTCGAACTCGCTGGCCGAGCGCGCCAGCTCGTCGTCGGCCTCCGGCAGCACCTTCTCGTTGACGTGCTTGACCGTGACCTCGACGGCCGTCTCGTTCCCGTCCGCGAGGTCGTAGCGGACGGTGCGCGTGTCACCGACGGCGGCCCCGACGAGCGCCTCCTCGATCTCGGGGACGAGACGGCCGGAGCCGAGCTCGACGACGGTGTCCGACTGGCCCGTCCCGTCGGCTCCGGCGAGGTCGACGACGACGGTGTCGCCTTCCTGCGCGGGCCTGTCGTCGGCCGGGACGAGCTCGGCGATCGAGCTGCGGAGGGCCTCGATCTCCGCCTCGACGAGCTCCTCGGGGACGACGGACTCTGCGCGCGGGACCTCGAGCGTCGTCCAGTCGACGATCTCCGGGGTCGGCTGCACCTCGACGGTCGCGCTGAACCTCCAGGGCTCCGTCTCGCTGGACGGAAGCTCGAAGTCGTACTCGGGGGACGCCACGGGACGCAGGCGCGAGCGGGCGGCGGCGTTCCAGAACCAGCCGCCGATGTGCGACTCGACGGCCTCGACCCAGAGCCGGTCCTTGCCCACGTTGGCGAGCAGCACCTGGCGGGGAACCTTCCCCTTGCGGAAGCCGGGGATCTTGACGGAGCCGGCGAGGTCGGTCGCCGCGTGCTCGACCGCGTGCTCGAGCTCGTGCGGCGAGACGTCGACCGTGAGACGGACGCGATTCCCGCCGAGCTCCTCCACCTGGCTCATGCCCGGATTCAAGCAGCTTGCGTGCGGGTCACCGCCGGGGGTTCGCCGGAGGGCACCGCCGCCGGGGTCTGCGCCGCCTGCCGATCGACCGTCTACGCTTCGGGCCGCGCGGGCGTGGCGGAACTGGCAGACGCGCCGGGTTTAGGTCCCGGTGGGCTTCGGCCCTTGGAGGTTCGATTCCTCTCGCCCGCACTCCGGCCGTCCGTCGGGCCGGTCGCTCGGAGAACGCGGCCCGAGCGAGACCCGCTCTTCGACGCCGGCGAACGGCGCCGGAAGGCGGTGTCGCACGGCGCCCCGTGAGCCGGAGCGAACGCCTTTCCGTCAGCGGCCCAGGAGCAGCCCCACCGTCTCGCGCACCGAGTCGACGACCAGCCCCACGAGCGCGATGAGCGCGAAGGCCGCGAACGCGGCGAACGGCTCGTTCGTCTGGATCACGAGCAGCGCACAGAACGCGCCGACCACGACGCAGGCCGTGGCCAGGGGGCGACGGGTCTTCGTCCCGATCGCGAGCCCGGCGAGGAACACGAGCCCGAACACGACGATTCCCACTGTCATGGCCGGAGCGTAGGACCTGGTCCGGACGGACCGGACCCCTAGGGTGGCTCTCGCGCTCACGCGACCCACGGCACACCCACCATTTCATGCGGTTCCCGCATGGCTACTTGTAGCGGGATGGCCCCGGGAGGAGTCGAACCTCCGCACGCAGGTTCGAAGCCTGCCGCTCTATCCGCTGAGCTACGGGGCCGTTGCCGCCTGAGAGGGTATCGGCGGGCCCATACTGCAGCCATGGCCCTGGTCGTCGTCGACGCGGAGAACACGCGTCGATCGCAGTGGCCGAACGTCTCGCGCGAGGAGCTCGTCCGACGCGCGCGCGAGTGGGCGGTGCTCGAGGGTCACGAGCTGCTCGTGGTCTTCGACGGCGCCCCGCCCGCGGATGCCCCGGATCTGGTCGGCTCGCGCAATGCCGACGACGCGATCGTCGATCTCGCAGCGCAGCTCCCTTCCCCGTGGTGGCTCGTGACGTCGGACCGCGGCCTCCGCGGGCGTGTCGGCCATCGCCCGGAGCGCGTGATCGGCGGCGGCTCCTTCGTCCGAACGATCTGACGTCGTGCGCACGGGCGGAACAGGGTGGCGGACGGGACTCGAACCCGCGACCACCGGGACCACAACCCGGGGCTCTACCAACTGAGCTACCGCCACCGCGCGAAGACGCAGGATACCGCCGGTTAGGCTCGGCCCGGTGGAAGGCGTGCGGCACACGCGGTACGGCTGGTGGCTCGAAGAGGCGGGGCCGGTCGAGGCGACGGCGCCGCTCGAGGGTGACACGAGCGCGGACGTGGTCGTCGTCGGCGGTGGGTACCTCGGCCTCTGGAGCGCGTGGCAGCTGAAGGCGCTCGAGCCGGCATGCGATGTCGTGGTGCTCGAGGAGAGCCTTGCGGGGCACGGGCCGAGCGGCCGCAACGGCGGTTTCGTCTCGACGCTCTGGGACGATCTGCCGATCCTCCGCGACCGGGTCGGTGACGAGCGGGCGCTCGACGTCGTCCGGGCGTCCGAGCGCGGGGTGCACGGCATCGGCGAGTGGTGCGAGCGGGCGGGCGTGGACGCCTGGTACCGGGCCGCGCCGACGCTCGTCGTCGCGACGAGCGAGGCGCAGCTCGACGCGTCGGACGACGCGATCGAGGCCTGCGAGGCGCTCGGCGCGCCGGAGGAGATCCGTCATGTGACGGCGGACGAGTTGCGGGCGCGCTGCGATGCGGGGTTCCTCGGCGGGGCCATCCTGCGGACGTCCGCGACCGTCCAGCCCGCGCGGCTTGCGGTCGGGCTCCGCGCGAAGGTCGTCGAGGCGGGCGTGCGACTGTACGAGCGGACGCCCGTCCGCCGGCTCCGCGCGGACGCGGTCGTCGTCACGCCGCGCGGCCGCGTCCGCGCGGGCGCCGCCGTGCTCGCCGCGAACAGCGCGACCGCAGGCTTCCCGGGCTTCCGGCTCGCTCACGCGGTCGCGTCCAGCCACGTCGTCCTGACGGAGCCGGTGCCCGACGTGCTCGAGGAGCTCGGCTGGACGGGCGGCGAGCCGATCGCGGACGGCCGCACGCTCCTGCACTACCTCCGGACGACGCGCGACGGCCGGATCGCGTTCGGCTGGGGTGGCGGACGAATGGGCTTCGGTGGGCGCCGGCTCGGTCGGCTCGACGTCGACCCGGGGGCGGCACGCACGGCCCGCGACGACCTGCTCCGCTTCTTCCCGCAGCTCCGCGGCCGGCGGATCACGCACGCCTGGGGTGGCCCGATCGACGTCTCGCCCACGCACCTGCCGGTGTTCGGCAGCCGCGGCCGTGTCCACCACGGCTTCGGCTTCACCGGGAACGGCGTCGGCCCGTCGTACCTCGGCGGCGAGATCCTCGCCCGGCTCGCGCTCGATCGCCGCGACCACCTGACGCGCCTCGCGCTCGTCGATCCCGAGCGCAAGCTGATGCCGCCCGAGCCGCTCCGCTGGGCCGGCGGCTCGCTGATCCGCGCCGCGCTCGTCCGCGCCGACCGGGCCGAGGACGCAGGCCGCGCGGCGGATCCCGCCACGCGCCTCGTCGCGGGCCTACCGCGTCGCCTCGGTCTCCGCCTGCCGCGGTGACAGCCGGTCGAGCACCGTCTCGAGCGCGATGTCGCCCTCCACGTCCTCCGGCGCGACCGCGACCGCGCGCTCGGCGAGATCCGCATAGACGACGGCGAGCGCACGAAACAGATCCGGTGTCAGGCCCGCCTCCGACTGCGTCGCCGCGATCTCCTCCATCTCCGCGACGTACCGCCACGCCTTTGCCGAGGCGCGCGCGAGCGTCGCGCCCGTGTGGTCGCGGTCGGCGAGGCCCGTGTCGACCAGATCGTCGAGCACGTGCTCGACGACGCCGTGGGCGCGCGCGGTGCGAAGCGCCTGGGCGAGAAGCGCGACGCGGCCCTTGTAGACGGACGCGGTGCACATCTTCACCGCCGAGGCGAGGCCGGGCTCGTCCCCCACGACGATGCGCTCGACCCCGTCGAGCGGGAGGGCCGCGACCGCCTCGGCGCGCCGGCCCGAGAGATAGATCCGTGTCGTGCCGGGAGCGACGGGCGGCGGGCCGGAGATCGCGCCGTCGACCGCCGCGACCCCGGCGGCGCCGAGGAGCGAGGCGATCTCGCGCGCGGAGCCCGGCGACACGGCGTTCAGGTCTGCGACGACGGGCGACGCGTCCGCGGCCGCCGCGGCGATCGCGGACGCAAGTCCCACGGCGGCCTCCGGAGGAACCACGGAGAGCACGACCTCGGCCTCTCGGAGCAGCGACACGAGCGCGCCGACGTCCTCGAGCCCGGCCTCGGCCGCGAGCCGGCGGGTCCGTGCGCTGCGTCCGTCGAGCGCGACGATCACGCGCACACCGCCTCCTCGGAGCCGCGCCCCGAGGGCGCTGCCCATGGCTCCGGCCGAGACGATGCCGACGACCTGCACCCCCGGACGGATATCACGCCCGCCCAACTAGCGTTCGAAGTCGAGCTTCCTCTCGTCGCCGCTCTTCGGCGGGTGGCCCGTGACCGCGCCGACGAGGATCTCCGCGAACTGCAACACCTTGGGCTTCTTGTCCTCCCAGTACTGCGCCTGATCGACATCCACGCGGAGAAGACCGAGGTGAGGATCGTCGACGCCGCCCGGAAACCAGGCCTGCGCAAAGGTGTTCCACAGCTCGTCCGCTTTCGCCCGGTCCTGCACGAGCGCCGCGCGTCCCGAGACCGAGAGGTAGAGGTCCTCGTCGGGAGCCGCGTAGCTCAGCCCCACCCGAGGATTCCGTTCGAGCTCGCGGGCGAGCGGCCCGTCGTCGGACACGAAGAACCAAAGGCTTCCCTGGAACTCGTCCCCCTGGGTCCACATGGGGCGTGATCGGAACGAGCCGTCCGACTCAGCCGTGGTCATCATCGCCGGCCGTACCTTCTCGATGCGTTCCCAAAGCTCCCTCTGCTCGGCGTTCATGGCGTCGCGGCCTCCCATCGCAGCTCCCTCCGGATTGAACTCACGGAGACTGCCTTCCCCGTGACGCGACCCACAAACGTCGTCAGGGCACCCGGGTTCCGCACGCGAAGAGCGGGTTTCGCGCAGGGACGATGCGCCCGGGAGGATTCGAACCTCCGACCCGCGGATTAGAGAGTCCGCCGCTCTGTCCTGTCACCTTTTGTTTGGGATCCGGAGCGTCGGCTCGCATGGGCGAGACTCGCGCGAAGGTACCTGCAAATCGGGCGGCGCGCGCCACCCGCGCGCCTACTCGCCCTGCGGTAGCAGTCGAGTCCTTGCACGCCTGGATGCACACCTTCGGGCGAAATGCGAGCATCCCGTCACGTATAAGGGGCGGACCCGCCAGCTGCAGGTCCGCCCCTGCTATCGCTGCTCTACGGGCCTTGCAGGTACGGCACGAGGACCTCGCAGCCGCCGCTTTGGAGGTCGGGATGTGGCCCGTGTAGGTCAGAAACCGTCTCGGAGATGAAGTCACCCACCGGATTGTTTGGATCCCCGGTGTACTCGAAGACATCGACAAAGGTGAAAGACCCAGCATTGATACTCAAGGTCGGACCACCGGTGATCGAAAACTTCTCGAACAGACCCCCGTAGGTAGTCGTGATCGTGGCCGTCCCCGCCTGGTCGTCGATCACCGCCGGCGACGTTTGCTTCTGCGGCCCGGCGCCGGTGAGCGTGGTTGATTTTCCATTGTCGGCCGTGAAGACGCCGAAGAAGGTTCCGCTCATGAAGTACGTGCCGTTGCCCGTGTCGCGGACGACCGACGTGCCGTGAACGACGGCCGTTCCCCAGATGCCACACAGCTGGTGGCGGGGGGTGGTGAACGAGAACTGCGTGACCTGCGTCGATCCCGCCGCGAGACCAGTCGCCGCGGTGACGCACGCCAGCAGCACCGTCACGATGGCTAGCGGTAGAAGCTTCTTTCGCATGACCTTGCCGCCTTCCTGTCGGATGTGTTCATGCCCACAACCGAGGCTGGGGATCCGCGCCTAAGATCAGGCAAGATCACGCCTAGACCGTGGCTAAGTCATTGCTGCTGAAGGTGTTTCTCACCGGCCGCGTCGTGGTCGAGATCGACGGCGCCGTGATCGACGACACGCAGCTCGGAGGCCGGCAGGGAAGGCTCCTGTTCGCCTACCTCGTAGCTGAGCGGAGCAGGCCGGTGCCCGTGGACGAACTCGCGGAGGCGATCTGGGGGGAAACGCCGCCCGCGACCTGGGAGAAAGCGTTGACCGTAATCGCGAGCAAGCTCCGCGGCCTGGTCGCAGAAGACGGGATCACGCTCACAAACGCGTTCGGGTGCTACCGCCTCGACCTGCCCGAGGGGACATGGGTCGACCTGTTCGCAGCCGCGAGAGGCGCACAGGACGCGGAAGAAGCGCTCGCCGCAGGCGAGCTCGACCAGGCACGGGCGGCGGCTGAGTCGGCGGAGTCACTAGCGCGCCGGCCGTTCCTGTCCGGTGAAGACGGAACGTGGGTCGAGCAGAAGCGACGCGACCTCGCCGACATCCGCGAGCGCGCGTTGAGCGTCCTTGCCGATGCGTGCCTGCGTTCGGGCGCCACGCGGGAGGCGGCAAAGTGGGCCGAGGAACTGATCGCGCTCTCACCGTTTCGCGAGGCCGGATACCGCCGTCTGATGGACGCACACGTCGTCGCGGGAAACCGCGCCGAGGCGCTTCGCGTGTACGAGCAGTGCCGGCAGCTTCTCGCGGAGGAGCTCGGCGCGTATCCGTCGCCGGAAACAGACTCGATCTACCGTGCACTCCTGGAGGCACCGCAGACATCCGTTCGAACGACGCCGGTCGCCGAGCCGACGGTCGAACCCGCTACGTCCGAGCTCTCGGGAGCCCAGACGGAGGCCCCACCACTCGGGGCGGAGCAGGGAGTCGAGCGACGGTCGCGGAAGCGCCGCGCAGTCCTTCTCTTTGCGCTCACCGGCGTGATCGCTGCCGCCGTGGTGGTTCCGCTCATGGTGTTCGGTCAAGGTGGAACGGGAGGCCGCGCGGCCGTCTCGGCGGCCGGCGACTCGCTGGGCGTCGTCGACGCGCGTTCGGGTCGCCTTGTCGCGGACACCGGCGTCGGCGCAACACCCACGGCCGTTGCGGCCGGCGAGGGTGCGTATTGGGTCACCAACGCCGAGGGTCACTCGGTGTCGCGGATCAACCCTCGAACGACCGCCGTCGTCGACACCATCCCGGTCGGCAACGGCCCGAGCGCGATCGCGACCGGCGCCGGCGCCGTCTGGGTGGTCAACAGCCTCGACGGCACAGTCTCGCGGATCGACCCCGGCACGAACACCGTCGTCGACACGATCGGCGTGGGGAACGAGCCGCTGGGGATCGTCTATGCGGCCGGCTCGGTCTGGGTCGCGAACACCGGTGACAACACGATCGCGAGGATCGACCCCGACAGCGGCAGGCCCCCCGAGACGTTCCCCGTCGCCGCGACCGAGCTCGCCTTCGGCGCGGGCACGCTGTGGGCGAGCCAGCCTGCCGCCGGCCAGGTGGTTCGCGTCGACCCGGCGACCGGGAAGCAGGTCGGGTCGATCCAGGTCGGGAACGGCCCGACGGGGATCGCCTTCGGTCAAGGCTCGGCGTGGGTGACGAACAGCCTGGACGAGACGGTCTCCCGGATCGATCCCGACACGAACTCGGTCGCCGCGACCGTCGCCACCGGGAACGGGCCAGACGCGGTGGCCATCGACTCACGCGGCATCTGGGTGAGCAACCAGTTCGACGGCAACGTCGTGCGGATCGATCCCACCAGAAACCAGGCGGCGCAGCGAGTGAGCGTCGGAAGCCGCCCACTGGGATTGGCGATCTCGGGCGACGCAGTGCTCGTCGCCGTCCGTCACCTGGGCGCCGACCATCGCGGCGGGACGCTCGTGCTGCGCTCTAATCGGCTCAAGCAGGGAAGCGCCATCGACTCCATCGATACCGCCCTTTCCGGCTACACGTACACATTCCCGTTCCTGCGGATGACCGGCGACGGCCTCACCGCGTTCAACCAGGTCAGCGGTCTGGCCGGGGCGCAGCCCGTGCCCGACCTCGCGACGTCGCTGCCGGCGCCGACCGACGGCGGCCGCACGTACACCTTCCGGCTCCGGCCCGGTATCCGCTACTCGACCGGTAGGCCGGTGCAGGCGACGGACTTCCGCTCCACCTTCGAGCGCGACTACGCGCTGAAATCCTTCACGCTCCCCTACGACGAGATCGTCGGCGACGCGCAATGTCGAAAGCACCCGAAGCGGTGCGACCTCTCGCGCGGGATCGTCGCCGACAACGCTGCCCGCACAGTCACCTTCCACCTGGTCCGGCCCGATCCGTACTTCCTCTACACGCTCGCGGCCCCGTTCGCGTACGTGCTGCCGGCGGGCACGCCGCACCGGCAAGCCCGAACGCACGGGCTGCCCGCAACGGGCCCCTACATGATCGCGACCTACCGGCCGGGAAGGCTGCTCAGGCTCGTCCGCAACCCGTTCTTCCACGAGTGGTCGCGGGCCGCGCAACCGGCCGGCTACCCCGACCGCATCGACCTCCGGATCGCCGGCACCGCGGACGATGCGATTCGCGACGTCGTCGACGGCAGGGCCGATGTCCTCTGGCCGGCTCAGCCGCTCACGGCCAAGCAGGCGTCGACGCTCCATGTCCGGTACGCGAGCCAGTTCCACTCCGAACCGAGGCCGAACATCCAGGCGCTCTTCCTCAACACCCGCGTCCCGCCGTTCAACCGGCTCGACGTCCGCAGGGCCGTGAGCTTCGCCGTCGACCGCGCCGCGGCGACGAACGCCTGGGGCGGACCGAGCAACGCCGAGCCGACGTGCCAGATGCTGCCGCCGAACTTCCCCGGCTATCGGCCGTACTGCCCCTACACGGCCGGCTCGACGAAGCACGGCAACTGGTCGGCACCCGACCTGACGACGGCGAGGGCGCTCGTCGCACGCTCAGGCACTCGCGGCATGAAGGTCACTGTCTGGGCGTGGAACCAGGCCAAAGGCTTCAACCGGGTGGCCGTGAAGGCGCTGCACTCGCTCGGCTACCACGTGACCCAGAAACCGGTTCGCGGCGACACATACTGGGGCACGGTCGCGGACTCGCGGAACCGGGCGCAGATCGGCTTCTGGGGCTCGGCGGCCGTCGGCTACCCGTCCCCGGCGGCGTTCCTGGTCGGGCTCTTCAGCTGCGCAGCATTCGTTCCCCGTAGCAGCACCAACAACAACAACCCAAGCGAGTTCTGCGACCCGAGCATCGACCGGCAGATGCAGAAGGCGGAGGCGGAAGAACAGAGCGATCCCGCCGGAGCCCGCGCGCTCTGGCAACGGGTCGACCGCGAGATCACCGACGCCGCTCTCTGGGTGCCGCTCGTTGCTACGAGGGACGTGAACTTTCTCTCGAAGCGGGTCGGCAACTACCAGTTCAGCCCGGACGGGATGGGCTTGCTGATCGACCAGCTCTGGGTGCGGTAGGACAGCGCTGACGGCAAGGTCGTGACGGCGTCGGAGAGGGTCGAAGGCGGCGCCAGAATCGATCGCACCGCAATGACGTAGCCACGGTCTAGGTGCGACCTTGCCGGATTCTAGGCGCGGACTCGTAGCCTCGCCGCGATGCGTGTGGGAAGGGTGATCACGTGCGAGTGCGGGTTCGACGCCCGCGCAGCGGACGACGAAGGGCTCGTCGCGGCGGTCAGGCGCCACGCCGCGGAGGCCCACTGCATGCCGCTCTCGCACGACGAGGCGCTTCTGCTCGTCTTCCATGCCGAGCTGGCGGCGCAGCCCACGACCCCGCGCGACCACAGACCGCACAGGAAGGGAAGGGCAATGACGAAGGTTCTTGGTGACGACTTCTCGCAGGGCAAGGGCGCCAAGGCGGCGCCCAACTGGAAGGTCCTCAGCCTTGGCTCCGGCCACTGGACACAGAAGCCGGCGGAGGCGTTCGCCGACGGCATCGGCTTCGCGTTCGGCACGACCCCGGACCCTCGCCTGTTCTTGACGACCCACCCGGGCAGCGGCCTCCTCGGCGACCTGACCGGCAAGACGCTGACGGCGACGATCACGATCACCGGCACGGCCACCGCGTTCGCCGACTTCTTCGGAGGGGGCACGCCCACGGACCCGACGGCGAACGCCGCTTGCCCCACGCCCGCATCGGTGCGCCTCTACTTCGAGGACAGCACCAACGGCCCCTTCACGCCGGACACCGCCGGCTGGTCGAGGCAATGGTGGTCGACCCCGCAGGCGTACACCCTGACGAGCCTGGTCGGCAATACCCTCACGTTGACGGTTCCGCTCGACACGGCGAACTGGTCCAACAGGGGCTTCGAGCTCGCATCGGACGTTCCGACCGACTTTGCGGCCGCAGTCGCGACGGTCGGCGCGGTCGGTGTCTCGTTCGGCGGCGGCTGCTTCTTGCCGACCGGCTCCATGCCGACCGACGGCACCGCATCGTTCGTGCTGAAGAGCTACTCGGTCTCGTAGGCGCAGATCGACCAGGCGAGGAGATCGAGGGGGCACTGACCCTGCTCAGACCCTGCGACCCTCGCTAGACCCTGCGAATAGGGTCTGGAGCGGCTACGTACGGCCCGAGGCGGTCGGACGCAGTCGCCTTCCGAAAACGGCCAATTTGCGGGCAATTTCGCGGAATGTGGGGCCACTGCAGCGATGCGCCCGGGAGGATTCGAACCTCCGACCCGCGGATTAGAAGTCCGCCGCTCTGTCCCCTGAGCTACGGGCGCTCCGTGAGCAGCGTAGACACTGGCTCGGCTCTGGAGGCAGTCGGCCGCAGCGTCCCGCGCCGCGCCCAGCCGAGGAGCGCGCCGCAGAAGGCGATGGCCGCCCCGGCGGCGAACGCGGCGCGGACGCCGTGCTCGTCGATGAGCATGCCGGCGAGCGCCGAGCCGGTGGCGACGCCGATCGAGACGGCCGTGCCGAACCAGGCGAACGACTCCGCAGCCGTCCCCGCGCGCGCGGAGCGGTCGATGAGGGCGTACAGCGCGCCGATCGTCGGCGCGATCGGGAGCCCCGCAACGAACGCGAGCAGGCAGAGCGTGGGGATCGACACGGCGAGCAGGAGGCCGAGCAGGGCGGCGGCGAGCACGAGCGAGCCGAGCACGAAGCGGCGGAGCACGCTCCGCGGAGGACGCATGCCGGCCACGAGGCCGCCGACGAGGCTGCCGCCCGAGAACGACGCGAGCGCGAGGCCGCCGAGCTCGCGCGAGCCGTGCGCCTCCGCGAACGCCGGCATCGCGAGCTCGACCGACCCGAAGCCCACACCGACGGTCGCCGCGTAGAGGACGACCGTCCGCACGCCGGGAGAGCCGAGCGCGCCGAGCAGCCCGGCACCGCCGGCGCGCGACGGCGGCGTCTCGCGGACGGGCGGGAGCAGGGCCGTCGCCGTGGCGCCGACGAGGCTCGCGAGGCCGGCGCCGGCGAGACCTGCAGCGGGACTCACCGTTGCGAGCGCGGCGGCGAGCAACGGCCCGCCGACGAAGAAGACCTCCTGCAGCGACGCCTCGAGCGCATACGCGGTCGAGCGCAGCTCGTCAGGCGCGAGGCGCGGCCAGACGATGCGCACCGTCGAGGAGAGCGGCGGGAGTGCGAGGCCGCCCAGGGCCGCTGCTGCGGCGACCGCGACGATCCCCGCGTCCAGGACGGCGAGCGTGACGACGGTGCCCGCGAGAAGGGCGTAGGCGATCGCCCGGACCCGTAGCACCGGGGTCGGGCCGAATCGGTCGACCTGGCGTCCCGCAATCGGCGCCCCGACACCGACTGCCACGGCGTAGAGCGCCACGACGATGCCCGCGGCTGCGTAACTTCGCCCCTCTCCACGGATGAGGAAGAGGAGAGCGAGCGGCGTCATCCCGAGTGGGAGCCGGCCGAGGAGCGACCAGCCCAGCATGGCACGGGCATGTGGGAGTCCGAGAAGCTCGCGGTAGTGCCGCGCGCCGCTCACCGCGGGTCGTTCACGTGGCCCGGAGGACGAGCGGCGCGCACGGCGTGCCCGTCGCGTCGATCACGGCGCCGCCCGAAGCCGTCCTCGGCTGCACCGTCAGCCTCGTCGACGTGACGGTGACCTGCGCGTAGCCGTACGCGTCGGTCTGGGCGCACTCGAGCCCGAGGCCGCGCGGCGGCGCCGGCTTGAAGAACGCACCTGTCACGACCGCGCCGAAGCCGGGCGCGCCGAGGAACGAGTCGATCTCCTTCGCGTAGGTGTTGGTCGCGACCGGACCCGTGACGAC
This sequence comes from uncultured Actinomycetes bacterium, assembly GCA_963742525.1. Classification (GTDB taxonomy): domain Bacteria; phylum Actinomycetota; class Thermoleophilia; order Gaiellales; family Gaiellaceae; genus Gaiella. The sequence goes on along the minus strand of CAVUMD010000002.1, from coordinate 340,118 downwards.
CTCCCAGATGCCCGTCCCGCTCGGGCCGCCGGGCGCGAACGTGTCCGTCCGGATCTCACCGATCACGTGGGCGTGCATGTCGGTCGTCAGGAGGACGACGTTGCGTACCGAGCGGAGCACGTCGATCACGCGCGTCCGCTCGGCGGCGTAGCCCTCCCACCGGTCGTAGGGAAGCGCGAAGAGCTGCAGCATCGGCTCCGGGTCGACGACGACCTTGAACGTGGCCGTCGACGCGCGAATCGCCCTCGTGAACGCGGCGAGCTGCGCCGCGCCGAGCAGCGTCCGCCGGGGCGAGGCGATGGCGTCCAGGCACGACTGCGGCACCGGCTTCGCGAGAGCGGGCGAGAGCGTGGCGAACGCCTGGCGCACCGCGACCGGCGCGGTGGGCGCGATGTCGGCCCCGCAGGCGGCCGTCGCCTTCGCGCTACGGAAGCTGCGGCCGTCGAGGAGGAAGAGCTCGACGTTCTTGCCCCATCGGAAGCTGCGGTAGTCGCCGGTACGCGCGCTGTACGACGCCGGCGTGTAGTCGAGGAACGCCTTCACCCCCGCGCGGTAGATCGCGATGCCGTGCTCGGCGCGGGAGTAGTCGTTGACGAACTCGTGGTCGTCCCAGCCGCTGTACACACCGGTCGAGGCCCGAAGGCGCCGCAGCGGCTCGAGCGCGAGCCCCAGCCGGTACTTGGCCCACTTCTGCGGGACGGTCCGCGCGACGGGCGAGCCGCCGACCTCGGAGTCGGAGTACACGGTGTCTCCGAAGTTGACGTTGAAGTCGTTCCGGGCCCGCGCCATCGCGCCGTACGTCTCGAAGCCGTTGAACCCTGGCTTTCCGTTCGCGCCCGGCGTTGCGTCGGCGTCGCCCGAGATCGCGAACCGCACGGCAGCCGTGGAGGCTCGCGGCCGGCGCGGTCTCGAAGCGCCCGGTGACGCTGGTGAGGCCGCCCTGGGCGAAGCGGTACCGGTACGTCGTGCCCGGTCGCAGGCTCCGCACCGTGCGCTGCACGGTGCGGTCGGCTCCGCGCGACGCCGTCAGCCCGAACCGGCGGGTCGACCCCGCGCCGGTGACGACGAGGGCGACGGGCCCGGCCTTCGGCGCCCTGGTCCACAGCTTTGCGCTCGTGGACGTCATCTCGCCGGCGGCGACGCCGTACGCGAACCCGGGCGGCGACGGCGCGGCGAGCGCCACGGCCACTGTGAGCCCGCCCGCGAGCGCCGCGGCCCAGGCGAGGACGGCGCGACGTGGCATCGCGTCAGGCTACTTCCTCGACCTGTTCCTGCTCGGCGAGGAAGCGCGCGAACCAGTAGGCGAAGACGGCGAAGAAGACGATCGACTGCTCACCGGCCATCGTCATCCCGCCGAGCTGCTGGTCCGCGAGGCGGGAGAGGCCCCAGACCCGCTCGGGCGCCGCGGCGTAGAAGTCGTAGAGCGGCCGCGGGACGAGCGCGAGCACGAGCCCGAGCGGCGCGGAGAGGACGAACGCCGCGAAGACGTAGCCGGCGCGCGCCATCGACGAGAGCCTGTGTGGCACGTCTTGCCAGACGCACCACCAGAACAGCGCGCCCGACACGACGTAGGTCGCGTGCTCGAGGGCGAGCAGACTCGAGGGATGCCGCAGCGCGGCATCGTAGAGGGCGGGAACGTGCCACAGCGCGTACGTCCCGACCCAGAGGGGCAGCGCGACGTACGGCCGCGTCAGGAACCGAACGACTCGAGGCCGCGTCAGCCGCGCGGCGAGCGCCGGCGGCACGCCGAGCACGAGGAGGAGCGGCGCCCACTCGGCGAGGACGACGTTCTGGAGCAGGTGCCCCCACACGAGGTACTCGCGCGCGAGCGTGTCGAGCGGCGTGACGAGCGCGACGACCAGGAGCACGCAGCCTGCGAGGAAAGAGGCGGTGCGGAGCGCGTGCCGCTCGACGCGCGTCTCGACGAGGTAGGCAGCGGCGGCGGCGACGGGGACGAGCGCCTCCCAGTTCGCGGACCAGTCGCCGGGGCTCACGGCGCTACGCTACTGCCGTGCGGGTGTAGCTCAGTTGGTAGAGCGTCAGCCTTCCAAGCTGAATGTCGCCGGTTCGAGCCCGGTCGCCCGCTTCGTTCGGCGCTCAGCGGCCGCTCGCCGAGAAGTGCTGGTAGTCGCGGTCGCCCGACCAGCGGCCGCCCCATCCCCAACCGACGGCGTCGAACGCGCGGACGACCGCGCCGCCCTCGACCGCCATGCCGGGACGGTACGGCGCGCGCCGGAGGAAGCCGAGGCTCGCCTGATGCGAGGTCGTGCCGCCTGCCGAGACGTAGGGGTTCTCGATCGGGTTCAGGTCGATCGCGCGGCCGTACGCGTGCTCCGACCATCGCGTCGTGCCGTCGACGTACCGGCAGTTGAAGGCCGATGTGTTGTCCGCCTCGATCGAGCGGTAGTCCGAGCCGCCGTAGGCGTCGACGGGGACCATTCGCCTGATCGGGAACCGCGCCGCGTACAGTCGCCGCAGCACCGCGACCACCTCGGTCGCGACGTCGCGCCGGACCACGATCCGGCCGGTGTGCGCGCGGCCGTCCATCCCCAGGTACCGAGCGCGGACGAGCCGGAGCTCGTCGAGCCCCACGGGGCATCCGGGCCGCCACGAGACGCCCGTCATCGACTGGCGAACGGCGGGAGACAAGGCGCTGACGTCGCCGCGGAACGCCGGAAGCGCGCGGCCCGACGGTGATGCGGCACCGACCACGGTCGCGGCCACGAGCGCGACCAGCACGGGGACGAGGCGTCGCATCCGAGTCGGGGTGGCCGGATCCGAACCGACGACCTCCCGCTCCCAAAGCGGGCGCTCTACCAGGCTGAGCTACACCCCGTCGGCGAAGAAGTCTACGGCCGGCGCTGGTCCGCAGCGGGCTAGGTTCCGCCGGTGACCGAGATCACCCTCCACGGTGCTCGGCCGGTCGGCGCGCCCCACCCGCGGCTCGGCTACGCGATGGTCACCGCGGCCTCGACGCTCTTCGCGGTCAACGGCACGGTGTCGAAGGTGATCCTCACCAGCGGCGGGATCTCGAGCCTGCGGCTGACGGAGCTCCGCGCGACCGGGGCGTTCCTCGGCCTGGCAGCGTTCGTGCTCGTCACGGCGCCCGGCCGCCTGCGGGTCGCGCGCGACGAGCTCGCGCTGCTCGTCTTCTACGGCATCGTCGGCTTCGCGCTCGTGCAGTGGCTCTACCTCGTCGCGATCGAGCGGCTGCCGATCGGGATCGGCCTCCTGCTCGAGTTCACCGCCCCGGTGCTCGTGGCGCTCTGGGCGCGGCTCGTCTGGCACGAGCCCGTGCGCCGTCGGGTCTGGGCGGCGCTCGCACTGGCGCTCTCCGGCCTCGTGCTCGTGGGCGAGGTATGGGAGGACGTCCGGCTCGACACCGTCGGCGTCGTCGCCGGCCTCCTGGCCGCCGGCGCGCTCGCGACGTACTACCTCGCGGGCGAGCACCAGACCGGGCGTCGCGACGCGCTCTCGCTCACGTGCCTGTCGCTCGGCGTGGCGGCGGTCTTCTGGGCCGTGCTGCAGCCGTGGTGGGGCTTCCCGTTCGACGCGCTCGGTGCGACCGTCTCGCTCGAGGGCTCGCTCGACGCGGTCGACGCGCCGGTCTGGGCCCTGTGCCTGTGGATGATCGTCCTCGGCACGATCCTGCCGTTCGTGCTCTCGCTCGGCGCGCTGCACCATCTGCCCGCGACGCGGGTGGCGACCGTCTCGATGATCGAGGTGCTGCTTGCGGCCCTGGTCGCATGGGTCTGGCTCGGCGAGACGCTCTCCGCGGCCCAGCTCGTCGGTGGCGGAGTCGTGCTCGTCGGCGTCGTGCTCGCGCAGACGTCACGCTGAGTACCCTGGGGTCGTGGTCACGCGTGTCCTCCTCGCCTCGCCCCGCGGCTACTGCGCCGGAGTCGAGCGCGCCGTCGAGACGGTCGAGCGCGCGCTCGAGCACTACGGCGCGCCCGTGTACGTGCGCAAGCAGATCGTCCACAACATCCACGTCGTGCGAGACCTCGAGGCACGGGGCGCGATCTTCGTCGAGGAGGAGACGGACGTGCCGCAAGGCGCGACCGTCGTCTACTCCGCCCACGGCGTCGCGCCCTCGGTGCACGCCGCGTCGCGCGAGCTCCGGCACGACGTGATCGACGCGACGTGCCCGCTCGTGACGAAGGTGCACGTCCAGGCGAAGCGCTACGCCGCCGCCGGCCACACGGTGCTCCTGATCGGGCACGAGGGCCACGAAGAGGTCGTCGGCACGATGGGCGAGGCGCCCGAAGCGACGATCCTCGTCCAGGACGTCGCCGAGGCCGAGGCGCTCGAGCTCCCTCCGGACACGCCTCTCGCCTACGTGACGCAGACCACCCTGTCCGTCGACGAGACCGCCGAGATCATCGGCACGCTCCGCCGCCGTTTTCCCGCCATCGTGGGGCCGAAGAAGGAAGACATCTGCTACGCGACGTCCAACCGCCAGTGGGCGGTGAAGGACATGCTCGGCGAGATCGACCTCCTGCTCGTGATCGGCTCGCGCAACTCGTCGAACTCGAACCGGCTCGTCGACGTCGCCCGGGCCTCCGGCGTGCCGTCGCACCTCATCGACGACGAGACGGAGATCGACGAGGCGTGGCTCGACGGGATCGACACGGTCGGGATCACCTCCGGCGCGTCGGCGCCCGAGCGGCTCGTGACCCGGGTCTGCGACTGGTTCCGCGCGCGCGGCGTCGAGCGGATCGAGTCGCACCGGATGGTCGACGAGGACGTGACCTTCCGCCTGCCCGTCGAGCTGCGCCGCGAGCTGCAGCTCGCCGAGTCGCAGCGCTGATCTGCTCGCGCGCGGGATTCCGCCGAGCGGAATCCCGCCGCTTGCTCCCCGCCTGCGGCGGGGCACATCCCTGAAGGAGCCCGCTACCGCGGTCGCAACTACCTCTCTCCGAGATCGGCCCTGACGAATGTGAGCTCGGTGCCCGAGGCCTCGAGCGAGGTCGCGAGGGTCTCGGCCGTGATCCAGTCCGCATGCTCGAGCAGGTCGGCGTCGACTGACGGGATCGTCAGCGTGATGCGGTCGGTGAGCGCGAGGTCTGCCTCCTTGCGCATCGTGTTGACCCGGTGGATCAGCTCGTAGACGCGGGCTTCGCGCCCGAGAGCCTCGTCGACCGCCGTGTCGAGCGCGACCGTGACGCCGTCCGCCGAGGCGATCGCCCAGCCGTCGCGACCGGACCGCTCCACGAGCACCTCGTCGGGCGCGAGCTCGTGGCCGGCGGCGCGAAAGCGGCCCGCGCCGAGGTCGTCGAACTCGCCGGCCGCGAGCGCTGCGCGCACCGCCCCGAGGTCCTTGCCGAGCTTCGGGCCGAGCACCGGCAGGTTCGGCTTCACGACGAGCTCGGCCTCGACGTGGCCGAGCGCGACGTCCTTCACGCGGAGCTCCTCGCGCACGATGGCGACCAGGTCGTCGGCGGGTGACGCGCCTTCGACGACGAGGCGCGCGAGCGGTTGGCGCAGCTTGACGCCGGAGGCCGACCGCGCGACCCGCCCCAGGTCGACGATCCGGCGCGCGTCGGCCATCGCGGCGAGCCCGTCGCCGTCCGGCGCCGAGGCGGCCGGCCAGCCGGCGAGGAACACCGAGTCCGGCGCGTCGGGGCACGGCTCGCGGACGAGCACCTGCCACAGGTGCTCCGCGAGGAAGGGCAGGACCGGCGCGATCACCCGCAGCGACTGGACGGTCGCGTGCCAGAGCACGCGGAGCGCCGCCTCGTCTCCCTCCCAGAAGCGACGCCGCGAGCAGCGGATGTACCAGTTCGAGAGGTCGTCGAGGAACGACTCGAACGCGCGGATCACGTCGACCGTCAGCCAGCGCTCGTAGGCGCCGGTTGCCTCCTCGACGAGCAGGCGCGTGCGCTCGACGAGCCAGCGATCGAGCGGGGCGCTCGCATCCTCCACCCCGTCGAGGTCGGCGTAGCTCGGCGCGAAGGACTCCACGTTGCCGTACTGCGTCAGGAACGTGACGGAGTGCCAGAGCCGGAGCAGCTTGCGCTGGATCTCGTGGGCCGGCCCGAAGCCGAACAGCAGGTTCCGGTCGGGGGGCTGCGCGCAGAACTGCCAGCGCATCACGTCCGCTCCCATGCGCGCGAAGGCGTCGGGCGCGTCGATCGTGTTCCCCCACGAGCTGTGCATCTCGCGGCCGGTCTCGTCGAGCATCTTCTCGTAGCCGAGCACCCTCCGGAACGGCGCCCGGCCCGTGAGCGCGACGGACATGAAGAGCTGCGAGTAGAACCACAGGCGGATCTGCTCGCGCATCTCCGACACCCAGTCGGCCGGGAACCACTCCTCCCACGTCGCGTGGTCGGGCAGGTCGGCGCGCGTGAGCCCGCGTGCGGCGCCGGTCGCGTATCCCTCGCGCACGTACTCGGGGCTCTCCCAGCCGAGGGTCGAGAACGGGACGATCCCGGCGTCGAGCCACACGTCGCCGACCTCGGCGATCCGCTCGACCTCGTCGCCGCACGCCTCGCAGCGGATCCTGATCGCGTCGACCCAGGGGCGCCGGAGCTCCTCGAGCTCGTCGACGGGGCCGGTGGCGCGCTCGAGCAGCTCCGCCTTCGACCCGACCACGTTCAGCTGCCCGCAGGCGCACGGGTAGAACGGCAGCGGCAGCCCGTAGTAGCGCCGGCGCGAGATGTTCCAGTCGCCCATGTTCCGCAGCCAGTCGTCCATGCGCTTGCCCATGTACGCGGGCGTCCACTCGACGGTCGCGTTCGCGTCGAGGAGCGGCCCGCGGAGCTCCTCGACGGAGAGGAACCAGTCGTCGGAGATGCGGAAGATCAGCGGCGTGTCGCAGCGCCAGCAGTGCGGGTAGCGGTGCTCGTAGAGGCCGGCGTGGACGAGCAGCCCGCGCTCGGCCAGGTCGCCGACGATCTGGTCGGCGGCGTCACCGGTCGATGTCCCGTGGAGCCAGCCGTAGTCGTCGTAGAAGCGTCCCGCCTCGTCGACCGGCGTCAGGATCGGCAGGTCGTGGACGCGGGCGAGCTCGAAGTCCTCGCCGCCGCAGCCCGGGGCGATATGGACGATCCCCGTGCCCTCCTCGACCGAGACCTCGTCCCAGGGGATGACGCGATGCTCGACCTCCGAGCCGGGAGGGAGCGTGTCGAACGGGCCCTCGTACCGGAGGCCGACGAGCTCGGATCCGCGCACGACCTCCGCGAAGGTCTCGTCGGGGAACCGCGCGACCATGACCCACTCGCCGTTCTCGCGCCTGCCGTAGCGCTCCTCCGGGTGCACCGCGGCGGCGACGTTGGCGGGGAGCGTCCACGGCGTCGTGGTCCAGATCACGAGCGACTCGCCCGTCCGGTCGGTGAGCGGGAAGCGAACGGTGAGCGAGGGATCTGCGCGGTCCTGGTAGACGCCCGACTGGGTCAGCTCGTGCTGCGAGAGCGACGTGCCGCAGCGCGGGCACCACTCCGTCGAGCGGTGACCCATGTACACCCGACCGCGCTCGTGCATCAGCCTCAGGAACCGCCAGATGTACTCGATGTTCGTGTCGCTGAACGTGAAGTAGTCGTTCCCCCAGTCCATCCACTGGCCGAGCCGGATCGAGCCGTCCGTCAGCGCGCCCGAGGACTTCACGACCACCTCGCGGCAGCGTCGCGCGAACTCCGCCAGGCCGTACTCCTCGATCTCGCGCTTCGAGTTGAGCCCGAGCTGGCGCTCCACTCCGACCTCGATCCACAGCCCCTGGCAGTCGAAGCCGTTCTGGTAGCGCTGGTGGTGCCCCCGGAGCGCCTTGTAGCGCTGGAAGACGTCCTTGAGCGTCCGGCCCCACGCGGTGTGGACGCCGAGCACCATCCGGTTCGCGGTCACCGGGCCGTCGACGAAGCTGAAGCGGGGCCCGCCGGCATTCTGCTCGCGCAGTCGGGAGAAGGTCTGCTCGCGTTCCCAGAGCTCGAGGATCGCGCGCTCCAGCGCGTCGTGATCCGGCTTGTCCGGCAGGCGTGCGAACATGGGGCGATTCTAGGGAAGGGTTTTTCGCCGCCCGTCGTTGAACTAGGTACTTGCAACTGCAATTGCGACTACGGAAGGACCAATGGCACTCAACGTGACGACCGAGACCTTCGATCAGGAGGTCATCCAGAGCGAGAAGCCCGTTCTCGTCGACTTCTGGGCCGAGTGGTGTGGCCCCTGCCACGCCGTCGCCCCGGTGCTCGACCGCATCGCGGCCGAGCGCGAGACCGAGCTGAAGCTGGTAAAGGTCAACATCGACACCGAGCACGAGCTCCAGCAGCGCTACGGCGTCGCCTCGATCCCGACGATGATCCTGTTCAAGGACGGTGAGCCGTCCGCGTCGGTGATCGGCGCGCAGCCGAAGGGCGCGATCGAGCGCTCGCTCGGCCTCGCGGTCTAGCTCTCTCTCCCACGCCCCTCGCCCCCCGCGAAGAGCCGGCGCCCGCCGGCTCTTCGTTCGGGCGAGGTCGCGCCGATCCCTAAGGTTTCCACGTGAGCCCTCGCCACGTCCCTGCCTCCGTGACCGAGCTGTCGCGCGTCGGCCTGCTCTCCTCGCTACCGGGCGAGACGCTGACGCGGCTCGCGGGCCGCATGGCGCGCGAGGACGTCCCCGCGGGGCGGAGGATCGTCTCGGAGGGCGAGCCCGGCGACCGGTTCTACGTCCTTCTCTCCGGGATGGCGACGGTCAGCCAGGACGTGCGAGGGGCCCGCTCCGTGCTGCGGCCCGGGGACACCTTCGGCGAGGTTGCGCTCGCGATGGACATTCCCCGCACCGCGACGGTGACCGCGATGCTTCCGTCCGTCGTCGCGAGCTGCGACCGCGCGACCTTCGACGAGCTGCTGCGCCCGCTCTTCGCCGACGACGACGCGTAGCGCGGCGTCGGGCGTCGTCAGGCCAGCTCGCGGAGGACGGCGTCGGACAGGCGGGGCCACGCCTCCTTCGCCCAGTCGCCGAACGGCCGCGTCGTCAGCGCGGCGCAGGCGATGCGGCGGTCCGGGTCGACCCAGAGGAACGTCCCGCTGCCGCCGAAGTGGCCGAATGTCCGCGGCGAGGTCAGCGTGCCCGACCAGTGCCCCTCCTTCGTGCCCTTGAGCTCGACGCCGAGCCCCCAGTCGAGGGGGCTGAAGCGGCCGAAGTCGGGCAGCACCCCGTCGAGGCCCGGGAACTGGACGCTGGTCATCTCCTCGTGCGTCTCCGGCGCGACGAGGCGTGGCGAGAGCAGCTCGCGGCCCAGGGCGAGCACGTCCGCAAGTGAGCCGTGCATACCGGCGCCCGGATGGCCGCCCGGGTCGAGCCGGAGGCCCAGCGGCTCGACGACCGCCGCCCGGACGTAGTCCGCGAACGGCATCTCGGCCCGTGCCGCGACGTGCTCGCCGAGGACGCGGAAGCCCTCGTTCGAGTAGATGCGCCGCCGGCCGGGCGGCGCGATCGGGGACTCGCCGTCGAAGGGCAGGCCGGACGCATGAGCCAGCAGATGCCGGATGGTGGCGCCGGGCGGCCCTGCGGGCTCGTCGAGGTCGACGACGCCTTCCTCGGCGGCGACGAGCGTCGCGAGAGCGGCGACCGGCTTCGAGACGGACGCGAGGCGCACGGGGCGATCCGCGTCGCCGTCGGGTTGCGAGCGCGGCGTCGGCACGCGTCACTCCGGCGGCGGCGAACGGCACGTCCCACGTGTCGATCTGCCGCAGCGCCTCCATCCGGCGATCGTAGTGACGGGCCTCTCTCGAGGCTGTACCGTCCGCCGAAAAGGAGCGACCGATGAGCGACATCACGATGCGGCTCGAGCTGGTGGCGGTGCCCGTCTCCGACGTCGATCGGGCGAAGGAGTTCTACGTCCGCGCCGGCTTCAACCCCGACCACGACCACGCCGTCGGGGAGGGTCTCCGCTTCGTGCAGCTGACCCCGCCCGGCTCGGCGTGCTCGATCGCCATCGGCCAGGGACTGACGGACATGACGCCAGGCTCGGTCAAGGGCCTGCAGGTGGTCGTCGAGGAGATCGAGACGGCTCGGGCGGCGCTCGTGGAGCGCGGCGTCGAGGTGAGCGACGTCCAGGACTTCCCGTGGGGACGGTTCGTCTTCTTCAGCGATCCGGACGGGAACGCCTGGTCGGTGCAGCAGATCCCGGACCGGACGTAGGTGGTGGCGCCGTGCGCCGCACGCTGATCTCGGGCAGCTCTCCCTACGAGGGCGTCGCGGGATTCTCGCGCGCCGTCGTCGCGGGCGACCGGGTGCACGTCGCCGGGACGGCGCCGATCCCGACGGACGGCTCGCCGCCGCCCGGCGGTGCGTACGAGCAGGCGCGGCTCTGCCTCGAGATCATCGGCGCCGCGCTCGAGCAGGCCGGCTCGTCGCTCGAGCACGTCGTGCGGACGAACATCTACGTCACCGATCGCGCTCACTGGGAGGAGGTCGCGCGGGCGCACGGGGAGGCGTTCCGGGACGTCCGCCCCGCGGCGACCTGCGTCGTCACGGCGCTCCTCGACCCCGCGTGGAAGGTGGAGATCGAGGCGGAGGCGGTGCTCCCGTGAAGCAGATCGTGCCTCTGTCGATCACGGGTGTCGCCGACGCGCCGGCCGCCAGCGTCCTCGACCACGAGTTCGGGGCGAGCGAGCCGTACACGCTGGGCGTCGAGGAGGAGTACATGCTCCTCGACCCGGAGAGCTTCGACCTCGTCCAGCACATCGAGATGGTGCTCGACGCGATCCAGGGCGACGAGCTCGCCGGCCAGCTCAACGCCGAGCTGATGCAGTCGGTGCTCGAGATCGCCACGCCGGTGTGTCGGACGGCGGGCGACGTGATGGACGAGCTGACGACGCTGCGCGGCTACGTCCGCGACGTCGCGCGCAGGCAAGGCCTGCGGGTCGGGTCGGCCGGGACGCATCCGTTCAGCCTCTTCGAGCGGCAGCGCATCACGGCGAAGGACCGCTACCACGCGCTGATCGACCAGCTCCAGTACGTGGCGCGGCGCGAGCTGATCTTCGGCATGCACATCCACGTCGCGGTGGACGATCCCGACAAGGCGATCCAGATCGTGAACGGCCTGCTCCCCCACCTCGCCCCCCTGCTCGCGCTCTCGGCGAGCTCGCCGTTCTGGCGCGGAGAGCCGACGGGCCTCGCCTCGAGTCGCCAGATCGTCTTCTCGGCCTTCCCCCGCTCGGGACCGCCGCCGCGCTTCCGCGACTACGAGGACTACGCGTCGGTCGTCGGACAGCTCGAGCGCACCGGGTGCATCGCCGACTACACGCACATCTGGTGGGACATCCGCCCGCACCCGAAGTGGGGGACGATCGAGGTGCGCATCTGCGACGCCGTCACGCGGCTCGAGGACGCAGTCGCGATCGCCGCCTACTGCCAGGCGCTCGTCAAGCAGCTGAGCGAGCGCTACGACGCCGGTGAGGAGATCCCCTCGTACCACCGGATCCTGACGAGCGAGAACAAGTGGCTCGCCGCGCGGTACGGCCTCGACGCGCCGGTGATGGATCTCGCCACCGGGAGCCGGATCCGCTCGCCCATCGCCAAGCTCGTCCGGCGCACGCTGCGTGACCTCGAGCCGCACGCCCGCGAGCTCGGGTCGGAGCGCGAGCTCGAGGGCATCGCGGCGCTCCTCGGCCGCGGCAACTCGGCCGAGCGCCAGCTGCGCGTCTACAACGCGAACCGCGACATCGTCGAGGTCGTGCGCGCGATCGCGGATGCGACCGAGCCGGCGGACGCGGGGGCGCCCGCCGGCTGACGGTCTACGCCCGAACCGAGAACGTCCGTGTGTCGATCCGGGCGAGCACGGCGCCGCCCCGCCCCGTGAGCGTCAGCACGCGGTTCGGGGTCACGGCCAGCCGGCCGCCGTGCCGGCGGGCTGACCGGCGCGGCGGGCGGGCGCCGCCCACTCCGATACGGTCGCGCCTCGTGTCCGGCCGCACCCGCTTCGTCCTCGTCGCCGTCGCCCTCTACGCCGCCTGCGCCGTGTGGGCGACGTGGCCCGCCATCCGGCACGTCGACGACGCGCACTACCTGGCGCGACCGGCGGCCGGGTACGGCGAAGCGGCCGCGGGCGACCACCTCCAGCTCGACTGGGCGTTCTGGCTGGTCGGCCACCAGCTCGAGCGCGGCGGGTCGCCGGTCGCCGACCCGTATTCGTTCCGCCCCGAGGCGGAGGCGCCGCCGAGCCTCCAGGGCTGGCTGTTCGGGCTCCCCTACTGGCCGCTCGCCGCGTCGGTCGGGGACGTGTGGGCGTACAACCTGATCGTCCTGCTCTCGTTCGTCCTCGCGGGCGCGATGGCGTGCTGGTGGCTGCGGGCGCTTGGCGTCTCGCGTGCCGCCGCGCTCGTCGGCGGCCTCGTCTTCTGCCTGATGCCCTACCGGGTCGGCCAGTCGACGGGCCACCTGCTCGGGCTCAGCTCCTTTCTCCTGCCGGCGACGCTGCTCGCGCTCGAGCGGCGCCGATTCGTGGCCGCCGCCGTCTGTCTGGCGGCGATCCCGCTCTCGGGCCAGCTCCACCTCGCGCTGGGGGCGATCCCGCTCGCGCTCGGCTACGCGTGGGCGCGCACGCCGCGGGCCGACTGGTGGAAGGCGGGCATCGGTGCCGCAGCTGCGCTCGGCGCGGGTCTGGTCGTCGACCGCTGGGCCGTGGCGGGCTCGATCGGCACCGGCCGCTCGTTCGCCCAGGTCGACCGGTACTCGGCGGAGGTCTGGGACTTCGTCACGCGGGACGTCGGGAGCGGCATCGAGGAGCTCGTGTTCGTCGGCTGGCTGACGCCGCTCGTGGCGATCGCGGGCTTGATCGCGGTCCGGCGCCGCCGTGGCCTCGCCGTCCTGCTCGGGCTGGCGGCGCTCCTGCCCTGCCTGCTCGCCCTCGGTGCCAATCTTCCCGGCTACGAGACCCTCTGGCGACACGTGCCGGGGCTCGACGCGACGCGGGTGCCCGAGCGGTTCATGCCGATCGCGTGCCTCGCGCTCGCCGGGTTGGTCGCCTTCGCGGTGGACGCGGGCCGGACGACCCTCGTGCCCCGTCGCCACAAGGTCGTCCTGCCGCTCGCCGTCACGGGTGTCGCCGTGCTGCTGGCGATCGACCTCCGGGTGCCGGTGTTCGGCGCCGTTGCGGCAGAGACACCGAACGCCGCCTACGCGGCGATCCGCGGGGAGGGGCGGCTGCTCGAGCTGCCGGTGTTCCGGCCGGACGTCCACTACGGCAGCGTCTACCTCGCGTATGCGCGGCAGAGTCCGCGGGAGCGGCCGCAGGGCTACTCGACGATCGCACCGAAACGCGCCGTTGGACTGGCGCGCGAGCTTCGTCCGCTCTCCTGCGGCCGCGGAACCGTGCCCGCCGACCTCGGCGTTCGCTTCGTCGCGGTGCACCGAGGCCTCTACGCGCAGAGCGGCTTCTTCGCCGCCGACTGTCCTGATCGGGCAGAGGCGATGCTGCGTGCGAGCGGCTGGCACCTCCTCGCCCGCGACGGGGAGATTGCGACGTACGCGCGCTAGCGGTGCGCGCGTCCGCTCGTCTCGGCAAGCGCGCCGACGGCGAGCGGCACGATCTCGAACCGGTCGACGTCGACGAGGCCGCGATCGGTGAGCTTGAGCGACGGGATCACTGACAGCGCGAGGAATGCGAGCGTCAGGAACGGCGTTGCGCCGACCCACCCGAGCTCCTGCGCCGCGTCGTTGCACCTGCGGCTCTGCGAGACGACGACGTCGAGCGGCTGATCGGAGAGCAGGCCGGCGACCGGCAGCGGGCACTCCGCGACGACGCGGCCGCCGTCGACGACGACGATGCCGCCACCCACCTCTGCGAGCCGGTTCGCAGCGACCGCCATGTCCTCGTCGTCCGCGCCGACGACGACCAGGTTGTGCGCGTCGTGCGCGACCGTCGACGCGAGCGCACCGCTCCGCAGCCCCGACCGGGAGACGAGCCCTGTGCCGATGCGCCCCGTGCCGAGATGGCGCTCGGCGACGGCGAGCTTGACGAGGTCGCGTTCCGGATCGGAGACCACGTGCGCGTCGACGACGAGCGGGTCGACGTCGAGCGACTCGGTCACGACCTGATCCGCGATCAGCCCGATCGCGCGTGCAGAGCCGCCTTCCCAGGGGATCGCGAAGTCGGCGGCCGTCACCGGCTTGAGGCGGACGGTGTGACGCACCCACTCGGGCACCTCGGCCGGGGGCACGTCGTCGATGCGTCGGCCGCGCTTGAGAACGAGCTCCGGGAGGAACGTCTCGAGATCGGGCAGGAGCAGGAGGTCTGCGACGTACCCGGGCGCGACGGCTCCGTGCTCCGTGAGCCCGTGCCAGAGCGCGGGATGGAACGACGCCATCAGGATCGCGTCCGCCGGGTCGATTCCCGCGGCGACCGCGTCGCGCACCATGCCGTTCACGTGGCCGTTGTCGGCGATGTCCTCGGGGTCGCGGTCGTCGGTGCAGAACGCGATCCGGTTCGGCCCGTACTCGCGCACGAGCGGGAGCAGCGCCTGCAGGTTGCGCGCCATCGACGCCTCGCGGATGAGCAACCAGACGCCCGCGCGAAGGCGCTCGCGCCCCTCCTCGACGGTCAGCATCTCGTGGTCCGAACGGATGCCCGAGGCGGCGTACGCCTGCAACGCATTGCCGAGCACGCCGGGTGCGTGCCCGTCGACGTGCTCCGCTCCCTCGAGCGCGAGCTTCGCCAGCTCGGTGTCGTCACCGGCGATGACGCCGGGGAAGTTCATCATCTCCGCCAGGCCGAGCACGCGCTTGCGGCGCATGAGCGCTTCGAGGTCGCCCAGCTCGAGGGGCCGCCGTGGCGACTCGAAGGCCGAGGCTGGGACGCACGACGACGCCATGAAGAAGACCTCGAGCTGGAGGCCCGCCGATGCGTCGTGGAGCCAGTGGACGCCGTCCGTCCCGAGCACGTTCGCGATCTCGTGCGGGTCGGCCACGATCGCGGTCGTCCCGAGCGGCAGGATGAGGCGCGCGAGCTCGTCGGGAAGGAGCTTCGTCGACTCGATGTGCATGTGCGAGTCGATGAAGCCCGGGACGACGTAGCGCCCGGCGGCGTCGACCTCCTCGCGACCCCGGTACGAGCCGAGGCCTGCGATGAAGCCGTCGACGATCGCGACGTCGGCCGCGAGCCATTCGCGGGTGAAGACGGACAGCACGGTGCCGCCACGCACCACGAGGTCGGCGGGCTCGTCCCCGCGGGCGACTGCAAGACGGCGCGCGAGGTCCTGCATCGGCGCACCCTAACGAGCGCTGCTCGGACGGCGCAACGGCTCGCCGCGGCGGCTACGACCAGAACTCGTCCCAGGCCCGAAGGTCGTAGAAGTGCTCGCGGCCGTCCACGATCAGGCCGTTCTCGAGCTCGAAGACGGTGCAGCAGTAGATGTCCAACCGCTTGCCGTCTCGCTCGGCAACGTTGTGGTGGATCCCGATCACACGGCCGTCTTCGTCGGTCAGCAGGCGCTTCAGATCCGACCTGAACGTGCCGCCCGTCTCGGCCACGTAGCGGCCGAGACGGGCGAAGACGGCCTCCCGTCCGACGACGTCGCCGGCGAGCGGGCTCCCGCCCGGAGTGTGCCATGAGACGTTGTCGCCGAGGAGCGCCGCGAGCATCGTCAGATCCCCCCTGTTGAACGCCTCGTAGCCCTGGCGGACGATCGCAGCGTTCCCCGGCATGCCTTCCTCCTGTCGCGGGTGGCTAGGCGTCGAAGCGGCCGACGAGCTCCGTCACCTGCGGCCTGTTCTTGTGCCCGGCCTCCTGCATGATCGACGGCACCTCGGGGTCGGAGGCGAAGCTCTTCCAGCCCTCGAGGTCCCAGTCGAAGATGGCCCAGACCCGGTCCTCCTCGTTCGGGTCGCGGAAGACGGTCGAGCCCTTCGAGCCGTGCAGCTTGCGCTTCTCGGCGCCGGTCGTCGAGTAGATCTCCACGAACCGGTCGATGTCCTCCACCGTCGTCGTTGCCAGGATCATCTCGTCCTCCTTTGTCGAGTTGCGCGTCACCGCGCGCGGTCGAGGACGAGTCTGCGCCCGCGCGGCCGGAGCGCGCATCGGGCGAACGCCCTATGGCCTACGAGCTCTGGACGAGATCGTGCTCGAAGGCCCAGACCGTGACGGCGGCGCGGCTGCGTACGCCGGCCTTCTGGTAGACGTGCTGGACGTGGTGCCCGACGGTCTTGGCGGAGATGCCGAGATCGTCGGCGATCGCCTGGTTCGAGTGGCCGAGCACGAGCGCCAGCAGCACCTCCAGCTCGCGCCGCGTCAGGCCGGCCGGCAGCTCACGCGGCCGTTTCGGGACGCGGTGACCGGCGGCGGCGAGCACGGCGTCGACCGCCTCCGCGTCGAGCCGCCCGTCCTCGACCTCTCGCCTCAGCTCGGCCTCGGCCGCCGCCGGCTCCAGCGCCGGCCGGTACGGCCTGGCCGCCCGCATCGCGGTGTAGCAGTCCGCGGCGGCGAGAATCCGCGTCGTCGTGTCGAGCGTCGAGCCTCGCAGGCCCCGGTGGTAGCCCGATCCGTCGAGCCGCTCGTGGTGCGAGCCGGCGAGCAGGCCGATCGAGGCGAGAGCCTGCGACTGGGCGAACGCGCGCTCGGTGAAGTGCGGGTGCAGCCGGACGCGTTCCCACTCGCCGAACCCGAGCGGCCCGGGCTTCTCCCAGATCGCGTTCGACACCCCGACCCGGCCGAGGTCGGCCGCCAGCGCGCCGCGCCGCAGGAACGTCACGGTCTCTGCCGGCAGACCCAGGCGCCAGGCGGCGGCCTCCGCGAGGTCGGCCACGGCAGCGGAGTGCTCGCGAAGCCACGGCGACTTGAGGCCGGTGAGCGCGGCGAAGGCGGCGAACCCGGCGTCGACTCCAGCACCGTCGAGACGGACCTGCGGGAACGGCTCGCTCTCGAGCGCGTGCTCCCACATCCGCGTCTCGTCCAGCTCTGCGCACACGTCGCCGAAGTGGCGGGCGCCGAGCGCGGCCAGCTGCGGGTCGTAGGCCGCGCCGGCCCGCCGCTCGAGCACGGCGCGCGCGTCGTCGGGCCCCGCGGCGGCGAGGAAGAGCGAGAAGTCCCGCGCCACGTGGAGGAGGCGCGACGGCAGCGGGAGCTCCTCGCCACCGACCTCTCTCGGGAGGCCCTTCCCGTCCCAGCGGGCGAACACGAACTCGAGCGCCGCCTCGATGCCTGGCCCGAGCTCGAGCCAGCCCGCGAACCGCTGCGCGACCTCGCACATCGCCGCGAACGACTCGCGGGCCCTTGCCGGGTCCGAGAGCGCGGCCTCGACCATCCGCTCGCGTACCTCCGGCGGGCGCCCCGGCCCCACGTGAGCGCGGTAGAAGGCGATCACCTGGGCGGGGTCGGCCGGGTCGATCAGGAAGAAGGCTGCCCGGTGCTCGATGTCCTCGCCGAAGAGGAGCGTCGCCTCGTGCCCGTTCGACGTGCAGCCGGAGGCGTGGAGGAGCGCGACGTAGTAGGTGTCGGCGAGCTCCTTCGGAGACGCCCCCGCGAGCTCGCCGAGGCGGACTGCGAGCACGGCCGTCCGCAGCGCATGCTCGAGCGGCTGTCCGGTGCCGAGGTCGGTGGCGAGCGAGAGCGCCCCGATCAGCTCGGCCGCGCGGATCGGATGGTCCACGCGCGGACCGGCTGACTCGGCCGAGCCGTCCGCCGCGTCCATGTCGGGATCCTAGGCAGATCGCCGCCTGATCCGCGGGTGCCTGCTCGGAAGCCTCTACATGCCCATCGCGTGGTACCCGGCGTCGACGTAGAGCGTCGTGCCGGAGACGTTGCGGGCGTCGTCCGAGAGGAGATACGCGGCTGCCGCGCCACAGTCCGCGGCATCGATTCCGCGATGGAGCGGCGCGCGCTGCTCGAACATCTCCTCCATCGTCGTGAACCCGGCGATCGAGCGGGCTGCGAGCGTCCGCACGGGGCCGGCCGAGATCGCGTTGATGCGAATCTCCTTCTGACCGAGGTCCCAGGCGAGGTATCGCATCGACGCGTCGAGCGTCGCCTTCGCGACGCCCATCACGTTGTAGTGCGGGACGGCGCGGACACCGCCGAGATAGGTCATCGTCACGATCGAGCCGCCGTTGCGCGCCTCCATGAGCGGCTCGGCGCGGCGCGCGCAGGCGACGAGCGAGTACGCGCTGATGTCGACCGCCATCCAGAACCGGTCACGCGGCGTGTCGGTGAACCGGCCCTCGAGGTCCTCCGCCGCCGCGAACGCGACCGAGTGCACGAGGACGTCGAGCCCGCCGCCGAAGGCCTCCGCCGTCTCGGCGAAGACGCGGTCGAGATCGTCGTCGGAGCGGACGTCGCACGGAGTCACGAGCTTCGTGTCGACCGTCGCTGCGAGATCGCGCACGTTCTTCTCGATCCGCTCGCCCTGGTACGTGAACGCGAGCTGCGCGCCCTCCGCCGCGAGCCGCTCGGCGATCGCCCACGCGATCGAGCGCCTGTTGGCGACGCCGAGCACGAGCGCCTGCTTGCCTTCGAAGCGGTTCGGCATGCGGGCGATCCTATGCGAACCCGGGCCGCGCGTTCACTAGATTCCCCCCGTGCCCGGCGAGAAGATCGCGGTCGTCACGGGAGCCTCGTCCGGGATCGGCGAGGCGACCGCCCGGCTGCTCGCCCAGAAAGGCTGGCGGTGCGTCCTCGTCGCACGGCGTGAGGACAGGCTGCGCGCGATCGCCGACGAGATCGGCGCGGAGGTCGAGCTCTGCGACGTGGGCGACCGCGACGCCGTCGAGGCGATGGCGGCCCGCATCCTCGAGCGACATCCGCAGATCCACCTGCTCGTGAACAACGCCGGCATGCCGGCGAGGGGCACCTTCCTCGTCGTCGATCCCGAGACGATCCGTCGCGTGACCGACGTCAACTACCTCGGCGGGGTCTGGTGCACCCGGGCGCTGCTGGCGGGCCTCAAGAGCGCCGCCGCGGCCGGCGCCGACGCACACGTCGTCAACCTCGTCTCCGTGGCGGGGACGACCGCGTTCGCGCCCGCGGGGGCGTACGCCGCGGCGAAGCACGCGCAGCTTGCGTTCTCGCGCTCGCTCGCTGCCGCGCTGCGGGGCAGCGGGATCGCCGTCCACGCGGTGCTGCCCGGGTTCGTCGAGACGGAGGGATTCCCGCAGAAGGGCGTCCTCCGGAGCCGCCTGCTCGGCCGGTTCGTGATCCAGCCGCCGCGGGTCGCCGAGGCGGTCGTGCAGGCGGTGGAGAAGGGCAAGCGCGAGGTGACCGTGCCGTGGTTCCCCTACCGGATCATCTCGATCGCGCAGGTGCTGGCTCCGGGCCTGATCGCGCGGTTCTCGGGCATGTCGGACTACCGGCCCGGCTCGGTCTGATCGGCGTCGACCGGGGCGCGGTCTCCCGGCCGGTCGTTGAGGCGATCCACCCAGGCGGCGAACAGCGGGTCCACGATCGCGTACCCGCCGGCGTCCCGCTCCTCGATCTCCGCCGTGGCCGAAAGCCGCGGCAGCGCCCGCCGGACGACGTCCTTCGTCAGCTCCAGCCTGCGCAGCGCGGCCGTGCGGTACGGCGAGCCGTCGCCGAGGACGATCGCGCGAAGCGTCTTCTGCCCGGAGGCGTCGAGGCCGCGCCACTGGGCGTCGAACTCCGGCTCGAGCTCGCGCATCGCGGCCGCGTGGGCGGCGTGCCAGTCGTCGAGGGTGGCCTCGCCGCCCTGCGCCACCTCGGCCCAGAGCCGGTGGGCGAGAAGCATCGCGCGCTGGGGGTGCCCGGCGGCGAGCGCGAGGAGCGGGTTGAGAGCTTCCCCCACGCTCCGGCCCGACGCGTCGAACCGCCGCGCGACGTAGTCCGCGAGGTCGGCATCCGCGAGGCGGCCGAGGCGCATCGGCACCGCGGAGCCGTAGAGCGGCCTGTCCTTCGTCTCGAACAGGAGGCGCATCAGACCCGGCTCCGAGCCGGCGAAGACGTACGACGCCACCTCGCCCTGATGCTGGATGTGGCTCCGGAGCAGCCCGTCGAGGCCGTCGATGCGGCCGATGTCCTGGAACTCGTCGAAGACCACGAGCGCGCGGAACCCGCCCGATGCCTCGAGACGCAACGGCAGGTCGAGCAGGGCGTGGAGCGCGGGGAGCGGGTCGCGCGCCGGATCGACCTGGAGCCGCGCGCTGATTCCGAAGGCGCCGAGCGAGAGCCCGACGCCGGTGCGCTGGAGAAACGACTCCACCCGCCCGCGCAGCTCGCCGCGGAGGTGCTTCGCATACGCCCGCTCGAGCCGCACGGTGACGTCCGCGACCGACGCCACGCGGTAGAGGTCGACGAGCACGCCGATCAGGCCCTCGCTCCGCTCGCCGTCGTGGAGGGCGCGTGTGAGGAGGCTCGTCTTGCCGTACTTGCGCGGCGCGTAGAGCCGGACGTAGTGGCCGCCGACGGCGTGCCGCAGGAGGTCGGCGACCTCGGCGTCCCGGTCGACGACGTCCTCGGGCGGCACCGGGCGCGAGTAGACGAACGGGTTGACGTCCTGGATCATGCGTCACGAAGACTACCGTTCATGCGTCACGGTGACTACCGATCGGTCGCCCCGACGGACGCAGAGCGTCAGACCTTGCGGGCCACGTACCAGCCCATCTCGACCTCGTAGACGGGCGGAGCCATCCGCGCGACGCGCTCGCGGGCCTCGCCCTCGAGCCCCGCGACGTCGAGGTAGCGCTCCATGTCGCGCCGTTCCTTGACCATCTCGTTCGCGACGACCACGAGGTCGTTGGCGTCGAGGTAGCCGCGGATGTCGGCGTCCGGCAGGAGCCGCGTGTGGGACGGGTCGCGCGCACGCTCGAAGCGGTCGAGCTCGAGGCTCCGCATCGGGTCGACGTCGCCCAGCTGGTCGGCGAGCAGGATCCTGCCGCCGGGCCGCGTCACCCGCGCGATCTCCGCGACGACGAGCTCGGGGCGGTGCACGTGGTGGAGGACGCGCAGGCAGCCGACGAGGTCGAAGTCCCCGTACGGGAAAGAAAGCGCCTCGGCGTCGCCCACGACGAACGTGCACCCGGGGGGAGCGTGCTCGCGCGCGACGTCGACGAGATCCTCCGAGGCGTCGACGCCGACCACGTCGCCGACGAGCGGGGCGAGCGCGTACGCGAGGGCGCCGGCGCCGCAGCCGACGTCGAGCGCGCGCTCGTCGCCGCGCAGAGGTGCCAGCAATCGCTGTACCAGGGTGACGAGGGCGTCGTGCCGCTCGACCTGGAGCTGTCTGCGGTGCTCGACCCGGTCCATCACCCGACGACCTCTCGCGTCGACCGCTCCCCGGCTGTCCGGATCCCGCACGCGAGCTCGTAGCCGATCGTCTCCGCGATGCGCGCGTGAGCCTCCAGCGTGATGCCGTCGCCGACGAGGGTCACCGGCGTACCCGGCTCGACGGGCCCTGGGAGTCTCACCGCGAGCGCATCCATCGAGACGGTGCCCACGACCTCGGCCCTCCCTCCGCCCACGAGGATCTCCGTCCCCGTGAGGTCGCGCCGGAAGCCGTCGGCGTAGCCGACCGGGACGATCCCGATCCATGTCTCCTCGACCGCCACGAACCGCCGACCGTAGCCGGTCGAGGCGCCGGGCGCGAGGCTCCGCACCTGGGCGACCTCCGACTCCCAGCGAAGCGCAGGCTCGAGACCCCATCGCTGCGCGTCCTCGCCCGACGGGTCGATGCCGTACAGGGCGATCCCGCAGCGCGCTGCGTCGAGCCGCGACTCCGGCAGCGCGAGCGCCGCGGCGCTGTTCGCGGCGTGGCGCGTGTACCGGCCCGCGTACGGCCCGGTCGCCTCGAGGAAGCGCTCGATCTGCCGGCGGGCGAACACCGGATCCGTGTCGGACGTGGCGAGGTGCGTCATCAGCCCGACGACACCGCGTCCCGGCTCGGGCAGCTCGGCGAGGCCCCAGCGGCCCATCCCGGTGTCGAGCTTCAGGTGGACGTCCACGCCTTCGGGGATGTGGCCGTCGGACACGACGAGCTCGAGCCTCGCGTCGCGCGCCCTCGCGATCTCCTCGCCCGCGGCGGGACCGAGCACGACGATCCGCACGTCGCCGTGCAGGCGTCGCAGCGCGAGCGCCTCGCCCACCGTCGCGACGCAGAGCGCGGTCGCCCCGCCCTCGAGCGCGCCCCGCGCGGCGTCGGCCGCACCGTGGCCGTAGCCGTCGGCCTTGACGACCGCCCAGAGCTCGGCCGGAGCGACGACGCCTGCGAGCAGGCGAGCGTTGCGACGGATCGCTCCGACGTCGATCGTGACGAGCGAGCGGGGCACGGTCACATTCTCGCGGTCGCTCCTGCCCCGCCGTCACCGATCCAGGATCGCGGGCAGCGCGGCGACGACGTCGGAGGCGACGAGGCCCGCCTGGTGCGGCACGGCTCGGGCGGCGAGGCCGTGCGCCACGGCCGCTGCGGCCGCCGCGTCGACGGCGTCGAGGCCCTTCGCGAGGAACGTGCCGACGATGCCGGTCAGCACGTCGCCCGTCCCGGCCGTGGCGAGCGAGGGCGGCCCCGTGTCGCAGACCACCGTCCGACCGTCGGGCGCGCGCACGATCGTGTCGGCGCCCTTCAGCAGGACCACCGCGCCGAAGCGCTCGGCCGCGCGCGAAGCGGCCTCGAGCCGGTGCGCGGCGACCCACGCGGGCTCCACGTCGAGCAGCCGTGCCAGCTCGCCGGCGTGCGGAGTGAGAACGGTGGGCGCGTCGCGCGGCGCCGGCTCGAGGCCGAAGAGCCCGTCCGCGTCGACGACCACCGGCAGCGACGAGCTCCCGAGCAGCGTCCGCACGAGCGCGCGGGCCTCGTCCGACCGGCCGAGACCGGGACCGACCGCGAGCGCGGACGAGCGCGCGACGTCCGATCCGAGCGAGTCGGCGGCGTTCGCCCACTCGAACCCGCGCTTGACCGGCTCGAGCGCGAGGGCCTCCGCGACCGGCAGCGCCTCGGCGGGCACCGCCAGCGTCACGTAGCCCGCGTCGGCGCGCATCGCTGCCGTCGCGGTCAGCACGGCGGCGCTCGTCGTCCCGGGCGCGCCGCCGACGACGAGGAGCGAGCCCGACGAGAACTTCGTGTCGCGCGCGCCGCGGCGTGGAACGCGGTCGAGAAGAGCAGGCGTCCCGCGCACGGCCGCGGTCGGCGCCGCGTCGAGCCCGATGTCCGCGACGACGACGCGACCCGCGTGAAAGCGACCGGGCCCGACGACGAGGCCGACCTTGCGGGCGTGGAAGGTCACGGTCAGGTCGGCGTCCACGGCGGCGCCCGCCGTCTCGCCGGTGGACGCGTCGACGCCGGACGGAAGGTCGACGGCGACGACGGGCGCGCCGCATGCGTTGATCCGCTCGATCGCAGCGGCCGCCTCGGGCCGGGGCGCGCCGTGGAACCCGGTTCCGAACAGCGCATCGAGCACGAGGTCGACGTTCGATGGGTCGTCCGTCTCGACGACGTCCCGGCCCGACTCGCGCAGGATCCGCGCTGCGATCCTCCCGTCGCCGCCGTTGGCGCCGCCGCCGCACACGGCGGCGATGCGTCGCGCCTCGGGGAACGCACGGAGCACCTCGGCCGCGACCGCGGCGCCGGCACGCTCCATCAGCTCGCCCGCCGAGCCCGGGTAGCCGGGGTATCGCTCCTCTGCCGCGCGCATCTCGGCGGCCGTGTAGAGCGGCTCGTGCATCACGGTCGAGGTGGCCGTGGACGCCGAGCGAGCGGCGTCGCGAGATCCGCGACGCACGTCGCGGCGGCCATCGTGTGCGAGTGGGTCAGCGAGACGTCGAGCTCGCGCATGCCCACCCGCTCCGCGAAGGCGAGCGTCTTTCCCGCGAGCGTCACGCCGGGCTTCGGAGGGCCGACGATCTCGATCTCCTTCCACGTGAAGAGGACGCCGCACCCGAGCGCCTTCCCGACCGCTTCCTTGCCGCAGAACCGCGCGGCGTAGGACTCGGCCGGGTTGCGGCGCGACTCGCAGTACGCCTGCTCGTCCGGCGTGAAGCAGCGGTCGCGGAATCCGGGCCGCTCGAGCGCGCGGCTGATCCTCTCGATCTCGATCAGGTCCGTGCCGATCCGCACCGCCATGCCTAGGCCGACCGCTCGAGCCAGGCCGGCAGGTCGGCGATCGAGCTGAGCACGACGTCCGGGGTCACGTCGAGGCGCTCGAGCGTGTCCGGCCGGAACTTCCCGGTGCGCACGAGCGCCGTCCGCATGCCGAAGAGCTGCGCCGGCCGGATGTCCGCCTCCGCGTCGTCGCCGACGAGCCAGGTCAGCTCGGGCTCCGCGCCGAGCGCGTCGAGCGCCGACGCGAAGTACGCAGGGCTCGGCTTGCCGAGGACGGTCGCCTCGACACCCGTCGTGTACTCGAGCCCGGCCACGAACGCGCCCGCGTCGAGGAGCGGCCCGCGGCTCGTCTGCCACCAGCGGTTCTTGTGCAGGCAGTAGAGCTCCGCCCCCATCTGGATCTCCGCGAAGGCGCGGGCGAGGTTCATGTAGCTGAACACCTGGTTCGGCTCCACCGTCTCGTCGCACCCGCCGATCAGGACGGCGTGCGCGCCCTCGCCGACGAGCTCGAGGCCCTCGAGGTCGGGAACGACGCCCGCCATCACGAGCGCGAAGACACGCTTGCCGGCGAGCTCGCGCGCGGCGGTCCGCGCCGTCGTCTGGATCTCGTCGTCCTCGACCTCGAAGCCGACGTCGCGGAGCTCCTGCGCGAGCTGGGCACGGGGGCGTGTGGAGTTGTTCGTCACGAAGCGCAGCGCATGTCCGGCGGAACGGAGCTCGGTGACCGCCGCGGGCGCGCCGGGGATCGCGACGCCGGAGACGTGCAGCACCCCGTCGACGTCGAGGAGAATGCACGCCATGGGCCGGGAGTCTATTCGTGTCACGCGCTCGGTCTCGCTCCATCCCGACGAGATCGAGCTCCGCGTGTCCCGCTCGTCCGGCCCGGGTGGCCAGCACGCGAACAAGGCCGAGACGCGGGTCGAGGCCGTCTTCGACGTCGAGGCCTCGGCATCGCTCTCGGCGGCGCAGAAGCGCCGCGTCGCCGCGCGCGCGGGGCCGTGTGCTCCGCGCCGTCGCGCAGGACGAGCGGAGCCAGTCACGCAACCGCGAGCTCGCGGTCGAGCGCCTCGTGGCGAAGCTCGCCGAGGCGCTGCGGGTCGAGCGCCGCCGTGTAGCGACGCGGCCGACACGCGCCGCCGAGGAGCGCCGCCTCGCGGAGAAGCGCCGCCGCGCGCGGGTCAAGCGCACCCGGGCGCAGCCGGACGACGAGTAGGGGCTGTGTCGAGTCACCACAAGCCCCTGACGGCCGCTGCGGTCGAGCCGCTGCTCCGCGGACGCTTCGGCCGGCCGTACCTCTGGAGCGCGAGCTGCGCGTCGACGCAGGACGTCCTGCGCGGCTCGGATCTCCCGGAGGGCGCGGTCGCGGTGACCGAGCACCAGACCTCCGGGCGCGGCCGCGAGGGGCGACCGTGGCAGGACGTCGCCGGGAAGGCGATCCTGCTGTCGCTGCTACTGCGGCCGCCGGCGGACATGCCGGCGCAGCAGTTCGCGCTCGTCGCGGGGCTGGCGGTCGCGGAGGCGGTCGAGGAGCGCAGGGACGCCGCGGGGATCAAGTGGCCGAACGACGTCCTGCTCGAGGGCAGGAAGGTCGCGGGCGTCCTGCTCGAGTCGTCCGCCGGGGAGGTCGTCTGCGGGATCGGGATCAACGTCGCCCAGGACGAGGGCGAGCTTCCGGCCGGGACGCCGGTGGCCGCGGGGTCGCTGGTCGGCGTCGCGGGCACGGCACCCGACCGTGCAGCGCTGCTCGCCGCGCTGCTCGAGATCCTCGAGCACCGCTACGACGCCTGGTGCCGTTCCGGCCTCGCGGCGATGCTGGACGAGCTCCAGGCGCGCAACGTGTTGCGGGGACACCGGGTGGAGGTGGGCGGCCAACGTGGAGTCGCCGGGACCATCGCGCCGGACGGCAGGCTGACGCTCGTTCGGGACGACGGGACCTCCACCCTCGTGGGAAGCGGGGAAGTCAGTCCTGCACGTGCGAGAAGCCGAAGCGGCCCTTGATGCAGAGGTTGCCGAGCGTGACGTCGTGGTCGGCCGGGCTCGTCACCTTGACGATCCGGTTGTCCTGGACGTGGAGCTCGAGCGAGCAGCCGACGCCGCAGTACGGGCACGTCGTCTCCGTGACCGTCTGCTCGTCCTCCCGCCACTCGTCCGCCTCGCGGAGCTCGTGCTCGGAGCGGAACATGAGCGCGCCCGTCGGGCAGACGGCGATGCAGTTGCCGCAGTAGACGCACGCCGATTCGGGCAGCGGCGTGGCGAGCTCGGTCGAGATCCGCGCATCGAAGCCGCGGCCGGCGACGTGGATCGCGAAGGTGTTCTGATGCTGGTCGCCGCAGGCGTCGACGCAGCGGTAGCAGAGGATGCACTTCCCGTAGTCGCGGACGTACAGCTCGTTGTCCACCTTGACCGGCTGGTGGACCGTTGCGGCCGTGCGACCGTCCGGGATCGTGTGATGCCCGGTACGCGCACGGTCCCGCTCGTCGCTCGGCGGCGCGGACGGGCCGAAGCGGCCCGGCGCCGCGTCGTAGCGCTCCAGATATCCCGGAGCTGCGGGCGTCGTGGAGAGGTCGACCGAGGAGGCGAGCAGCTCCATCACGAGCTTCCGCGACACGCGCACGCGCTCGGAGTCCGTGCGCACCTTCATCCCCGCCTCGGCCGTGCGCGAGCACGAGGGGACGAGCACGCGCGACCCCTCGAGCTCGACGACGCAGACGCGGCAGACGTTGGCCGGGCGCAACGGCTCGTCGAAGCAGAGCGTCGGCGTGTCGATCTCCAGCTTGCGGCACGCGTCGAGGATCGTCGCGCCCTCGAAGACGCGCACGGGCTGCCCGTCGACCTCGAGCTCGACCATCCGGCTCGGCGCGAGCAGCTCGGTCACGACCGCCCCGCGGAAAAGACGTCGAGGCGCTGGATCGCGGACTCGACCGCGCTCGACGCCGTCTGACCGAGCCCGCAGATCGACGCGTCTCGCATGCACTGGCCGACCTCGGCGATGAGCGCGAGCTCGGTCTCGAGCCCTCCGAGCGGCTCGCCGGCGACGAGGCGCGCGAGCGCCTCCTCCTGGCGCACCGTGCCCACGCGGCACGGGACGCACTGGCCGCACGACTCGTCCCGGAAGAAGGCGGCGATCCGCTGGAGCAGCCGCGGCAGGTCGACGGTGTCGTCGAGGACGAGGACGACCCCCGAGCCGAGCGTCGTTCCCGCCGCGCGGGCGCCCTCGAACGTGAGCGGCACGTCGAGGTCGTCGGGGCCGAGGAAGCCGCCGGCGGCCCCGCCCATCAGCACCGCCTGCAGTGGCCGCCCGCCCGGGACGCCGCCGGCGAGATCGAGCACCTCGCCCAGCGTCGCCCCGAAGCGCACCTCGTACGTGCCGGGACGCGCGACGTGGCCCGAGACGCAGAGGAGCTTCGACCCGGTCGAGCCCTCGGTGCCGACCTCCGCGAACGCCGGGCCGGAGCCGACCACGACGTCGAGCACGTTGACGAGCGTCTCGACGTTGTTCACCACGGTCGGCTTTCCGAAGAGGCCGACCTCGACAGGGAACGGCGGCTTGTTGCGCGGCTCGCCGCGCTTCCCCTCGATCGACTCGAAGATCGCGGTCTCCTCGCCGCAGATGTACGCCCCGGCGCCGCGCCGGATCTCGACGTCGAACGCGAGACCCTCGCCCATCACGTTCGCACCGAGGAACCCGCGAGCGCGTGCCTGCGCGAGTGCGTGCTCGAGCGCATGCAGCGCCTCCGGGTACTCCCCGCGGAGGTACAGGTAGCCCCGCTCGCAGCCGGTGGCGTAGGCGGCGATGGTCATCGCCTCGATCACCGCGAATGGATCACCCTCCATCAGCTCGCGGTCCTTGAACGTCCCCGGCTCGGACTCGTCCGCGTTGCAGACGAGGTAGTGCGGGCGGGCGGGCTGCCGTGCGACCGCCTCCCACTTGACACCGGTCGGGAAGGCGGCACCACCGCGACCGACCAGCTTGGAGTCCTTCACCTCCCGCAGCACGCCCTCCGGGCCGAGCTCGAACGCGCGGCGCAGGGCGGCATAGCCGCCGTGCGCGCGGTAGTCGTCGATACTCGCAGCGTCGGCGACGCCGACTCGGCGCAGGAGCCGCAGCGACGCGTCGCCCGCCTGTGGCAGCGGCGCCGTGGGCGACGGCCCTGGCTCGCCGCCGGCGAGGAGATCGAGCACCACCGTGGCCGTGACGGGCGCTTGAGCCCTCTCGAGCGGCTCGTCGCCCGCGACCGAGACGAGCGCCGCGGGCGCGCGGTCGCACTGGCCGAGGCACGGGCTCCGGTGCCACGTCGCCGAGCCGTCGTCCGAGAGCTCGCCTTCCCGCCCGAAGCGCTCCTCGAGCTGCGCGATCAGCTCCTGCGCTCCGTGGCAGCGACAGGCGACGTCCTCGCAGACGTGGACGACGCGCGGCGGGCGCGGCTCGAGCGCGAAGAGCGCGTAGAAGGAGGCGACGCCGTACGCGTCCGCGGGCGGGACCGTCAGCCGCCGGCAGAGGTCGTTCAGGCCGCCGGGGCTGATCCAGCCGATCCGCTCCTGCAGCGCCCAGAGCGCCGGAAGCAGGAGGTGGCGCTGCGCGCGGGCCGCGTGGCCGCCGGCGGCCGTGTTGCCGTCGGCGCCGGTCAGGCGCGCTCCGCCCTCCCAGCTCGACCCCGGCGACGCGAGCACATCGTCGAGCGCCGCACGCTCCGACGGCGTCGGCTCCGCGTCCGCGATGAAGCGGAGATCCACTAGCCGCGCGCCTCCGCCGGCTCGCGGACGCTCTCGCGGGCGTTCCGCTCGGCCGGCTCGAGCCTGTCGACGCGGATCGCGGCCGCCTTGAACTCCGCGGTGCCGGACTTCGGGTCGGTGGCGTCGATCGTCAGCTGGTTGACGTCCACCTCGTCGGGGAAGTGGAACGACATGAACGCGAGCCCCGCTCGCAGCGAGTCGTCGACCCGCACCGGCGCCTCGACGGAGCCGCGCCGCGAGGAGACGCGGACGACCTCGCCCTCGCTCACCTCGAGCCGCTCGGCGTCCTCGGGCGAGAGCTCGAGCGCCTCGCCGCGGTGGAGCGGCGAGCGGTAGCGGTTCGTCTGGGCCCCGGTGTTGAACGACTCGAGCCTGCGGCCCGTCGTGAGACGCATCGGGTACTCGGCGTCGAGCGCCTCGAACGGCGGCTTGGCCTCGACGACGCTGAAGGGCGCTCGCGGCCCTTCGACGGGCTCCGCCCAGAGCCGTTCGTGGAGGAAGACCGAGCCGGGGTGCTCCTCGTCCGGGCACGGCCACCGCAGCCCGCGGTTGGCGTCGAGCCGGTCGTAGCGCATCCCCGCGTGCATCGGCGAGAGCGAGCGCAGCTCGTCCCATGCCTCCTCGGCGGTGGGATGACCCCAGTCGTGGCCGAGCCGGCGCGCGAGCTCGCAGAGGATCCACATGTCGTCACGCGCCTCGCCGGGCGGGTCGAGGGCCTTGCGGACCCGCTGCACGCGCCGCTCGCTGTTCGTCACCGTGCCCTCGGCCTCGCACCACGACGCGGTCCCGGGAAGGACGACGTCGGCCATCTCGGCCGTCCGCGTCATCACGATGTCCTGCACGACGAGCAGGTCGAGCCCGGCGAGCAGACGCCGCGTGCGGTTGACGTCGGCCTCCGACTGCGCCGGGTTCTCGCCGATCACGTAGAGCGTCCTGAGCTCGCCGCGCTCCATCGCGTGGAACATCTGCGTGAGGTGCCAGCCGTAGTGCGGCGGCACCGGGGCGCCGTAGGCCGCCTCGAAGCGTGCGCGCGCCTCGTCGTCGCGCTCGACGTCCTGGAAGCCCGGCAGCTTGTTGGGGATCGCGCCCATGTCGCCGCCGCCCTGGACGTTGTTCTGGCCGCGCAGGGGGTTGAGACCGGAGCCGTAGCGGCCGACGTGCCCGGTGAGGAGCGCGAGGTTGATCAGCGCGAGCACGTTGTCGACCGCGTTCGCGTGCTCGGTGATCCCGAGCGTCCAGCAGATCATGGCCCGGTCGGCGCGCGCGAACGCGTGCGCGGTCTCGCCGATCACCTCCGCCGGCACGCCGGTCAGCCGCTCGCCCTCGGCGAGCGTGAAGGGCTCGACGGACGCGGCGTACTCCTCGAAGCCCTCGGTCGCACGCTCGACGAAGGGGTGGTTGACGAGGCCGGCGTGGATGATCTCCCGCGCCATGGCGTTCGAGAGCGCGATGTCCGAGCCGACGTCGAGGCCCAGCCACCGGTCGGCCCACCGGGCGGAGGTCGTCCGGCGCGGGTCGATGGTGTACAGGCGCGCGCCGTTCCGCACCCCCTTCAGGAGGTGGTGGAAGATGATCGGGTGCGTCTCCCGGGCGTTCGAGCCCCAGAGGAGGATCACGTCCGTCTCCTCCATCTCACGGTACGACGACGTTCCGCCGCCCGCTCCGAACACCGTCGCCAGACCGACGACGCTGGGTGCGTGTCAGGTGCGGTTACACGAGTCGATGTTGTTGGAGCCCATGACCTGGCGCGCGAGCTTCTGCGCCAGGTAGTTCATCTCGTTCGTCGCCTTCGAGCACGAGAACATCCCGAACGAGCGGGTGGCGTCCGCCTCCCGCGCGCCCGCGAACCCCGTCGCGACGACGTCGAGCGCCTCGTCCCACGACGCGGGCCGGAGGTCGGCGCCGTCGCGGACGAGCGGCTGGGTGAGGCGACCGTGCGGCTTCGACATGCCGAAGAGCTCCTTCCGACGCTTGCAGGGACAATCTACCCCGACGGCGCCTCGGGACGGCTCACCGCAGGCCGAGCAGGCGGACGGCGTTCTCCTTGAGGATCAGCGGCCGCACTTCGTCCTTGAAGTCCGCCTGCGCGAAGTCGGCAAGCCAGCGGTCCGGGGTGATGAGCGGGAAGTCCGACCCGAAGAGGACGCGGTCGCGAAGCTGCGTGTTCGCGTAGCGCACGAGCTGCGGCGGGAAGTACTTCGGCGACCAGCCGGAGAGGTCGATGTAGACCTGTTGCTTGTGCAGCGCGACGGAGATCGCCTCGTCCTGCCAGGGGAACGACGGGTGCGCGAGGACGATCGTCAGGCCCGGGAAGTCGACCGCGACGTCGTCGACGTGCATCGGGTTCGAGTACTTGAGGCGGATCCCGCCGCCACCGGGCAGCCCCGTGCCGATGCCCGAGTGCCCCGTGTGGAAGAGCGCGGGCAGGCCGGCCTCCTCGATCGCCTCGTAGATGGGGTAGAACGCGCGGTCGTTCGGGAAGAAGGCCTGCACGTTGGGGTGGAACTTGAAACCGCGCACGGCGGTGTCGCGGATCAGCCGGCGCACCTCGTCGACGGCGTTCGGGCGGTTCGGGTCGACGCTCGCGAACGGAATGAGGACGTCCGGGTTCGCGGCGGCGACCTCGAGGATCTCCTCGTTCCGCACCGCTGCCCGGCCCGTCACCGTCTCGGCGTCGACGGTGAACACGACAGCGAGCATGTTGCGCTCGCGGTAGTAGGCGGCGACCTCCTCGACCGTCGGCGTCCCGCCCTCGCCGAAGTACTTCTGCGCCGCCTCCCGCCACTCGGGCAGGAGCCCGTCCTCGCCTGTGCGCCCGACCTCGGCGTGCGTGTGCACGTCGATCGCGACGATCCGGTCGAGGTCGAGGTCCACTCAGGTTGTCATCCCGGTGGTCTGGCCGCCGCTCGCGGTCAGCACCTGCCCGTGGACGAAGTTCGACCACGGCGAGCAGAGGAAGAAGATCGGCCCGGCCGCGTCCTCGGGCGTCGCGGGACGACCGAGCGGGATGATCATCGGCGCCATCTGCCGCATCCGCTCCGGGATGCCGAGGGGGATCTCGACGCCGTCCTTGACGAACGCCTCGCCGCCCTCGTCCGAGGCGGCGGTGAGGCGGGTCTCGACGAAGCCGAACGCGACCGCGTTGACATTGACCTTGAACGGCCCCCACTCGCGCGCGAGCGTCTTCGTGAGCCCGACGAGCCCGGCCTTCGCCGCGGAGTAGTTCGCCTGGCCGAGGTTGCCCTGCGTCCCGGAGATCGAGGTCACGTTCACGACCTTGCGGAAGATCTCCCGCCCTGCCTCCTTGTCGGCCTTGCCGGCGTCACGGAGGTACGGCGCCGCGGCCCGGCACAGCCTGAACGGGACGACGGTGTGGATCTCGAGCATCGCGCGGAACTGGTCGTCGCCCATCTTGTGCGCCATGCCGTCCCAGGTGTACCCCGCGTTGTTGACCACGATGTCGAGCTGCCCGAAGGCGTCGACCGCGCGCTGCACGACTGCTTCCGGCACGCCGTCCATCGTCAGGTCGCCGCCGAACACCGCCGTCTCGCCTGCGATGCCCTCCGCGGCCTCGCGTGCGACGTCCTCGTCGAGGTCGGTCACGAGCACCCGCGCGCCGTGCTCGGTGAGCAGCGCAGCGGTCGCGCGGCCGATCCCGCGCGCCGAGCCGGTGACGATCGCGACCTTCCCGTCGAGCACTCCCATGCAGCCTCCTCCGTCTTCGAGGCGGTCAGGCTAACCGTTCGAGGTCGGCGAGCGCGGCCGGCGTGTCGGCGTCGACGAGCAGGCCTTCCGGGATCTCGAGCGTCGTCTCGTTCACTCCGCGGAGCGACAGCTCCCCGGCGGCGACGCGCGCCTCGAGGGCGGGGAGCAGAGCGCGCGGGTACGCCCCGGGGAGCGGGACCCGCGCGGACGGCACGGCTCGCGCCTCGCCGAGCGCACGCAGCGCCTCGGGCGTCATGAGGGGGACGTCGACGGGGAGTGCCACCACGGTGTCGTGCGCTGCGGCGCGAAGCCCGGCGACGAGGCCGTGGACGGGAGCACGCCCCGCCGCGCCGTCGTCGAGGACGGCGAACGGGAGCCGCCCGTCGAGCTCCCCCGCCTTGCCCACCACGAGCACCTCGTCGCAGGCCTCGAACAGGAGCCGGTGCCCACGCTCCGCGAGCGTCTCGCCTCTGAACTGCGCAAGCGCCTTCGGCGACCCGAACCGCTCCGATGCGCCGCCGACCAGCAGCACGCCGGTGAGACCCGAGACGCCCGCAGTCATGGCAGGACGCGGCGGGGATGCGTGTAGACGGTCGCGGCGCCGTCGCGTACGAAGCCGCAGAGCGTGAGCCCCCGGTCGTCGGCGAGCTCGACCGCGAGCGACGACGGCGCGCCGACGGCCACGAGCACGGGACACCCGGCAACGGCGGCCTTCTGTACAAGCTCGAACGAGAGCCGTCCGCTGACGCAGAGCACGTTCCGCGCGAGCGGCAGCACGCCCTCGACGAAGGCCCAGCCGATGACCTTGTCCATGGCGTTGTGCCGGCCGACGTCCTCCCGGACGCACCGGAGCTCGCCGTCCGCGGCGAAGAGGCCGGTCGCATGGAGGCCTCCGGTCAGGTCGAAGGCCGGCTGGGCGGACCGCAACCGCCCGGGGAGCGAGGCGACGACGTCGAAGGCGACCGTGAGATCGCTGTCGACGCGCGCCGCATCGACAGCGACCGCCTCGAGCGCGCCCTTGCCGCAGACTCCGCACGACGACGACGTGTAGAACGAGCGCTGCACCTTCGCGAGGTCCGCGCCGGGCGCGTCGACCTCCACGACGTTCGCGGCGAGATCTGCGCTCGGATGCGCCGCGGCCGGGTCCAGACCCTCTGTGAGACAGAACCCGAGCGCGAGCTCCTCGTCGTGTCCCGGCGTCCGCATCGTGACCGCCACCGCCGTCCCGTCGACGCGGATCTCGAGCGGCTCCTCGACCGCAAGCCGGTCGGTCTCGGTGACGCCCTCGGGCAGCCGGCTGACGGTCGCGCGCGACGTCCCGTGGGGCACGGCCTCCATGGCCGGAGCGTAGTGCGCGCGCCGACCTGCGACGCGCCGGGCGAGGTGTCGGCCCCGGCGGGCGACGCGCGAGGCGCCACCCGCCGAGCGATCGCGATCAGTCGTCGTCGAACACGAAGCGGGCGACCGACGGGTCGTGGTCGCTCGCCTGGTCGGAGAACTCCGCGTTCACGTGGACGACGTCGTAGGACGTGTTCTGCTTGTCGAGCTTGTCACTCACGAGCATCTGGTCTAGCACCTGCGAGTTGCCCTCGAAGACGTACGAGTAGCGCTCGGGCTTCGGCAGCCGATCCATGAGGTTCGCGAGCGCCCCGCCGCCCTCGAGGATCTGGAGCGTCTCCGAGAACTCGAAGTCGTTGAGGTCGCCGAGCACGACGATCCGGGCGTTCTTGAACGCGCCCAGGATCTGGTCGACGAAGTCATTCACCACCTGCGCCTGCTTGTGGCGCTGGACCTCGGAGGGCCTCTCCGTCGGCTGGAGGCGGCCGAACAGCGGCGTGTCGCCGCCCTTCGAGTTGAAGTGGTCGACGATCACGAACAGCGTCTGGCCCCGGAAGCGGAACTCGGCCGCGAGCGGCTTGCGGCTGTCCGCCCACGCCGCGTTCTGCGGATCGATGCGTCCGGGGCTGTAGACGAGCTGCACCTTGATGTTCTTGCCCGTCACGGCGTTCGCCGTCGTCGAGGTCGCGCCCGGCCGGTCGACGAAGGCGAGCCCGCCGTCGGCGCGGAACAGCAGGCCGACGCGGATGTTGCCCCCGGGCTGGCCGCCGTCCTCGTCGTCCACCGGATCGATCTGACGGAACTCGTATGCCGGCCCGCCCGCGGCCTGGATTGCCGCGACGAGCCTCTGGAAGGTCAGCGTCGCGTCCGTGACGCCCGAGTTCGCCGGCCCGTCGTTGTCCTGGATCTCCTGCACGGCCACGATGTCCGGCGAGCGGAGGTTGTCGACGATCAGCCCCGCCAGCCGCGCGAACTTCGCCGGCGGATCGACCGGTGACAGGTTCTCGACGTTGAAGCTGGCGACCGTGAGCTCGGTCGAGAGCTGCGGCCTCGTCACCTCGCGCGCGAGGCCGCCGTCGACGCGGGCCAGTGCGCTCGTGAGCTGCAGCTCGTAGTTGCCGAAGTTGTAATCGAGGACGCCCACCGCCGACGTCGTGAAGTGATCGCCGACGTTCGCCGCGGGCGTCGCGCCCACGACGATGTCGTCCTCGAGCTGTATCCGCTCCGGGTTGAAGTCCGCCGGCCCGACGACGATGCCCTGCCGTGCGGTCCGGATGCCCGCCCCGGCGCCGTCGTTCGCGAGCACCCAGACCTCGCCGAAGCTGTTCGTGGGGCCGACGACGACGGGATCCGGCACGCGAAGCAGCATCGCCTCGAGGCTCTCCCAGAAGTCGATCCCGTCGGTTGCCGGGTCGTAGGAGCCGCTCGACTCGACGTCACCATCGGCGTCGTCGTCGATCACGCTCGTCGGCGGGACGCGGCCTCCGGCGCCGATCACGGTCTGCGCGATCGCCGCGCCCGGCCCACCCGGCGTGACGGCCGGAGAGGTGATCTCGGTCGTCGTCAGGTTCGCGCTCGTGGCCCCGCCCGGCCGGAACTCCGTCACCCGGCCGCTCACCGTGACGGCCTGACCGACCGAGACCGCCGCGCCGATGCCGTTCGCGAACACGAGGATCGCGTCCGACGTCGCCGCGCTGCCGTCGCCGGTCGCGTCCTGCATGGTGAAGCTGTTCGGGCGAACGGACGTGACCACCCCGGGCACGCCCGACACGACCTTGCCGGCGAGCGGTGAGACGTGGGTCGCGCCCTGGATCTCGTAGATGCGCGCCGCGACGCCGAGCGTCGTGAAGCGGACGACGCGATCGGCCGTCATCGTGTCGGGCGGGTCGTTGGTGTCGACGTCCGTCACGCCCTGGTCGTCGACCGTCAGGGAGCACGACTCGCCGACGCCGAGGTCGGCGTTCGGGTCGAGCGTGTAGGTCGCGGTGGAGCCGGAGAGTGTGAAGGAGTGCGCGCCGGTCGTCTCGCACGAGAGCGCGAAGCTCGCGCTCGTCACGGCGACCGGCTCGCTGAAGGTGACGACGATGTTCGCGTCACGGGAGACGTCGACCGCGCCGTTCGCGGGAGTGGTGCTCGCGACGGACGGCGCGTCGTCGCCGGGCGGGGTCACCGCATGCGTCCCGAGGCCGTCGAACGTGTCGATGGCGAAGCCGTCCCACTCGACGGACGGGTCGAAGGCGTCGGCGCCGTTCGCATCGCCGGCCTCGACGCTCGCCTTGCGGCGGAGCGTGTTGTCGGCCGTGCTCGTCAGGCCCGCGCCCCACTCGTTCCCTGGATCGACGCCGATCTGGCCGATCACGTCGAGGGTCGTCGTCCCCTTGCGCAGGACGACCGCGTCGTCGCCGTTGAACCAGCCGGATCCGTTCGTCTGGTCCGCCTGCGCGAGGATGGCGGCGCTCGCGCCCGACTGCGCGACGACGTACACGTCGCCCGCGGCAATCGTGCCGCTGAGGTTGATCGTCAGCCCGGCCGCGGCCGAGCCGTTGAAGTACACCTGGATGTTGTAGCCCCCGGTTGCGAGGTTCACGGGGGCGCCGGTGCCGTTGAAGATCTCGAGCGCCTTGTTGTTGCTCGTGCCCTCGATGTACTCCGAGAAGAAGAGGTCGGACGGGGCGGCGAACGCTCCGGGCGCACCGGCGAGCGCGCACGCGAGAACGAGAACGGCCAGGACGAGGCGACGTCGCATCGGTTTCTCCCCTTGACGTTGCTGACGGCGGTCGCGCCGATGCTAGACCAACGGGGCCGACGCGTCGCGCGTCCGCAGGCCTACTCGACGGTGACGGTCTTCGCGAGGTTCCGCGGCTGGTCGACGTTCAGGCCGCGGAGGCGCGCGATGCGGTATGCGAGGAGCTGGAGCGGGATCACGGCGAGGATCGCAGAGAGAAACGCCGGCGCCTTGGGGACGTAGATCACGTCGTCGGCGTGGTGCTGGATGTCCTCGTTCCCGTCGGAGGCGATCGCGATCACGTGGGCCCCGCGGGCGCGGACCTCCTGGATGTTCGAGACGAGCTTGTCGTAGACGCGGTCCATCCGGGTCGCGACGACGACGACGGGTGTGGTCTCGTCGAGCAGCGCGATCGGGCCGTGCTTCATCTCGCCCGCGGAGTAGGCCTCGGTCGGGATGTACGAGATCTCCTTCAGCTTGAGCGCGCCCTCGAGCGCGACCGGGAGCCCGATGTTGCGACCGAGGTAGAGGAAGAACGGCCGGTCGTGGAACTTCCGCGCGATCTCGTCGATCGGATGGTCGCCGGAGAGGAACTGGCTGATCTTGTCCGGAAGGCCGTAGAGCGCGTTGACGATGTACTCGAGCTCCCCGGCGGGCAGCGTCTCTCGCACCTGGGCGAGCTTCATCGCGACGAGGAAGAGCAGTGAGAGCTGTGCCGTGAAGGTCTTCGAGGCGGCGACGGCCATCTCGATCCCGCAGCGCGTGTAGAGGACCGAGTCGACCTCGCGCGTGATCTGCGATCCCATCATGTTCGTGATCGCGACGGTGTGCGCTCCCATCGAGCGCGCGAGCTTCATCGCCTCGATCGTGTCGCGCGTCTCGCCGGACTGCGAGATGCCGATCACGAGCGTGTCGGCGTCGAGCACGGGATTGCGGTAGATCCACTCGGAGGCGATGTCGTGCTCCACCGGCACGCGGCCCCACTCCTCGATCGCGTACCGCGCCGCGACGCCGGCGTGGTAGGCCGTGCCCGCGGCCAGGATCACGATGCGGCGCAGGTCCCGCAGCTCGTCGTCGTCCATCCCGAGCCCTTCGAGCTCGAGGCGGCCCTTGCGGAGGCGGTCGCCGATCGTCTCCGCGACCGCGTCCGGCTGCTCGTGGATCTCCTTGAGCATGAACGTCTCGAAGCCGGCCTTCTCGGCGCCCTCGTCGTCCCAGTCGAGCTCGACGATCTCGTGCTCGACGGGTGCCCCGTCCTCGGCGCGGAAGAACCTCGAGCCCTGGGGCGTGACCGCGACGACCTCCCCGTCGGATGGGAACTGCACGTCGCGGGTCTCTCGCAGGAACGCGGCGGCGTTCGAGGCGACATAGGTCTCGCCGGCGGCGAGCCCGACGACCATCGGGCACTGGTGGCGCGCCCCGACGAGCTCGCCGGGATGGTCCCGGTGAATCGCGACGAACGCGTAGTGCCCCTCGAGCTCGTTGTACGCTCCGCGCACGGCCTCGACGAGATCGCCGTCGTAGTGCTCCTCGATCAGGTGCGTGACCGTCTCGGCGTCCGTCTCCGAGGTGAAGGTGTGGCCGGCGGCGGCGAGGCGCGCTCGCAGCTCACGGTAGTTCTCGACGATGCCGTTGAGGACGACCGCGAGCGTCTCGGGGCGCTCTGCGGCCAGTGGGTGCGCGTTCTCCTCGGTGACCCCGCCGTGGGTCGCCCAGCGTGTGTGGCCGAGCCCGGTCGTCGCGGGCGACGGCGTCTCGCCCGCACGCTGGCGGAGGTTCTGGAGCGGGCCGACGGCGCGCGTGTACCGCAGGCCGGAGCTCTCGAGCAGCGCGATCCCGGCCGAGTCGTAGCCGCGGTACTCGAGGCGCTCGAGGCCGTGCAGGAGCAGCGGCTTGCACTCACGCGGCCCGACGTATCCGATGATTCCGCACATCCCGGCTGCTCCTTTCGCCCCAGACGCCCGTCCCGCCTAAATGCCCTATCTTTGCAGGGCTTTTACGGCTCCTGCCTCCCGCCGGACGAGGTCAGCGATGCTACCACAGAGGCCTTCCGCCTCCTCGGCGCTCTCCGCCTCGGCGAGCACTCGCACGACCGGCTCGGTGCCCGACGGCCGCACGAGCACGCGGCCGCGGCCGGAGAGCTCGGCGTTGAGGCGCCCGACCTCGTCGGCCACGGCAGGCCCGATCTCGAGGCTCGGCACGACCACGTTCTCCTTCGCCTGCGGGAAGCGCGGCATCACGGCCGCAGCCTCGGCGAGCGGTCGTCCGGCGAGCGAGCGGCAGAGCGTCAGCGCGGCCGCGATCCCGTCCCCCGACACGTGGCCGTCGAGGACGATCAGGTGGCCGGACTGCTCGCCGCCCAGCATCCCGCCTTCGCGGCGGAGCGCGTCGAGGACATAGCGGTCGCCGACGTCCGTCGTCACGACCCGGATCCCCCGCTCCTCCATCAGGCGATGGAAGCCGAGGTTCGTCATGACCGTCACGGCGACGAGGTCGACCCCGAGCGCGAGCGCACAGATCGCCACGATCTGATCGCCGTCGACCACGTTCCCGTTCCCGTCCACGGCCAGCATCCGGTCGCCGTCACCGTCGAACGCGATCCCCAGGTCGTGTCCTCCGGCGCGTACCGCGCTCTGCAGCATCGCGAGGTCGGTCGCCCCGCAGCCGTCGTTGATGTTCGTCCCGTTCGGCGTCGCGGCGAGCGCGGTGACCTCGGCGCCGAGCCGCTCGAACACGCCCGGCGCGATCGCGGAGAAGGCCCCGTTGGCGCAGTCGACGGCGATCCGGAGCCCGCCGAGGTCGGATCCGAACTGCTCGACGAGGTGATCGACGTAGCCCTCGACGACGTCCTCGGCGTGCTCCACGGACCCGCCACCCGGGCCGGGCGCGCCGACGAGCGCCTCGATCTCGAGCTCGTCGGCGTCCGTCAGCTTGTGCCCCTCGCGGTCGAAGACCTTGACGCCGTTGTACTCGGGCGGGTTGTGCGAGGCGGAGACGACGAGCCCGAGGTCCTGCGAGAGCAGCGCGACCGCCGGGGTCGGCAGGACGCCGCCGAGCACGGCGGTGCCTCCGGCGTCGACGATGCCCCGGGTCAGCGCCGCCTCGAGCGCAGGCCCGGATCCGCGCGTGTCGCGTCCGACGAGGACCCGGCCGCGTCCCGACCAGAGCGTGGCCGCCCGTCCGAGCTGCTCGACGAGCTCCGGGGTCAACGCCTCGCCGACGACGCCGCGCACCCCGTCGGTGCCGAACCAGCGGCGCCTCCCCACCCGTACCTCTGTCGTCACGGTGCCACGATCGGCCATCCCGACGCCCTCCACGGTCGTAGCGTGGTTCCTGGCGGCGAATCCCGCAAGGGCGCGCCGCTAGCGCTTGCTGAACTGCGGCGCCTTACGCGCCTTGTGCAGGCCGGCCTTCTTGCGCTCGACCTTGCGTGCGTCCCGGGTGAGGAAGCCCTGGCGCTTGAGCGGGACGCGCAGCTCCGGGTCGGCATCGACGAGCGCGCGCGCGATTCCGTGGCGCACCGCGCCGGCCTGGCCGCTGATCCCGCCGCCGTGAACGCGGACGCGGAGGTCGTACCGCCCCTCGGCGTCTGCGACCTCGAGCGGCGAGAGCGCCAGCTTGCGGAGCGTCGCCCGGGGGAAGTAGTCCTCGAGCGAGCGCCCGTTCACCCACGTCGTGCCGTCGCCGGGGCGGAGGATCACGCGGGCGACGGAGGTCTTGCGCTTGCCGGTGCCACGGTACTGGGCCAGCTCAGCCATGCGGAAGCTCCTTCGGTGACTGTGCGGCGTGCGGGTGCTCCGGGCCCGCGTACACCTTGAGCTTGCGAAGCTGCGCGGCCGCGAGCCTGTTCTTCGGGAGCATGCCCTTCACGGCCTTGCGGATCACTTCGGTCGGCCGGCGCTCCAGCTGCTCGCGGAGCGTCCGCTCCTTGAGGCCGCCCGGGTAGCCGGAGTGCGAGCGCACCATCTTCTGATCGAGCTTGTTGCCGGTGACGTGGATCTTCTCGGCGTTGACGACGATCACGAAGTCGCCCGTGTCGACGTGCGGCGTGTACTGGGGCTTGCCCTTTCCACGCAGCGTGTCTGCGATCTCGGTCGCGAGGCGCCCGAGGGTCCTGCCCTCGGCGTCCACGACGTACC
Organism: uncultured Actinomycetes bacterium; assembly: GCA_963742525.1. Taxonomy (GTDB): domain Bacteria; phylum Actinomycetota; class Thermoleophilia; order Gaiellales; family Gaiellaceae; genus Gaiella. Next base: position 299,525 of record CAVUMD010000002.1, on the reverse strand, counting down.
AGTCGCGCTGGATCTCGCCCGGCTTGGCGGTGTAGGTGGTCATCGCTCGGAAAGAGGGCGGTCTCGGGACCGCCGGCGGCGGAGTGTAGCAGCGGCCGCGCGCCGTGTCCGACGAGTGGGACCTCACAGGCTTGCCCACCGCTGTCATCATTAGCCCGCATGGATGCACCGACAATCGGACTCACGGAAGCGCGGGATCGCCTCACGGAGCTCCTCGAGCGCGTGCTCGAGGGTGAGCGGATGATCGTGACGCGCTACGGATCGCCGGTCGCGGCGATCGTGCCTGTTCCGGCCGATCTCGACGGCCACGAACGGCCGCTGGGGCTGGCGGCCTTCGCAGGCGCCGCCGCTTCCTGCCGCGACCTGTACGGGACCGTCTCCATCGTCGTCGGGATGCGGTCGGTCTCCCGCGACCGTGAGCCGCCGGAAATCGGCTGAGGTGTACTGCTTCGACACCGACATCCTTGCGGCGGCCCTGCTTCGCGAGCCTCCGATGCAGCTCGTGCGGCGGCTGGCGCGGGTGCCGGGCGACGAGCAATGCACGACCGCCGTCTCTGTCGCCGAGATCGCGTACGCAGCGGCCCGGAACGGCGACAAGGAGCTGGCGGGTCGCGTCCGCGATCTCATCGCCGCGGCCAGTACCGTGCTCCCGTTCGACCACGAGGCCGCCGAGACGTACGCAGTGCTGCGCGCGCAACTGGAACGCCTCGGCGTCCGACTCGACGAGTCGAGCATGCGGATCGCGGCCATCGCGGTGTCGCACGATCTGACGCTCGTCACCGCGAGCGCGCGTCTCTACGACCGCGTCCCGGGCCTGCGGATCGAAAACTGGCTCGAGCCGGACGACATCGAGATCGAGCCGGACGCGCGGCCGGACGAGGAGGCGGTGGACGGGCGGGATGGGCTCGCCGTGTTCGGCACGAGCAACGAGAGCGTCCGCCACCCGGGCGTGGTGCCCCAGCTCGAGGAACGCATCCGCCTCGCGGCCGAGCGGGCCGCCGACGGTCAAGGGCTCGAGTCGCCCGAGCCTGACGGCTAGTATCGGCAAAGCGAACCGGGGAGCTCGGGCAACCGTGCTGAGAGGGCGGCTACAGCGCCGCCGACCCGCAGAACCTGACCTGGGTAATGCCAGCGGAGGAACGCGTGATCGAGCCGGACGTCGTGGTCGTCGCATCGGGGCCTGGCCCCGACGTCGCCGTGCCCGACGGAGGCACCGTGATCGCGGCCGACGGCGGCCTCGATCGCGCTGCCGCGCTCGGCCTCGAGGTCGACGTCCTCGTCGGCGATCTCGACTCCGTCTCCTCGGCCGCGCTCGCCAGGGCCGAGTCGGCCGGCAGGCGGATAGTCCGGCATCCCGTCGCGAAGGACGCCACGGACCTCGAGCTGGCCCTCGACGAAGCCCTCGCGCTCGGGGCACGCCGCGTCCTCGTGATCGCGAGCGCGGGCGGCCGCCTCGATCACCTCGCAGCGTCGCTCCTCCTGCTCGGCGCGGAGCGCTACGCGGAGCTCGAGCTGGACGCGCTGGTCGGCGACGCGCTCGTCCACGTCCTGCGCAGCGCGAGGACGCTCCACGGGACGCCCGGCGAGCTCGTCACGCTGCTGCCGCTCGGCGGCGCGGCGGAAGGCGTGACCACCTCGGGGCTCGAGTACCCGCTCGACGGCGAGACGCTCGGGCCCGGCTCGACCCGCGGCGTGTCGAACGTCTTCACGTCGGCCGAGGCCCGCGTGACGCTGGCCGAAGGGATCCTCCTCGCGATCCGCCCGCGGGAGACGACGCCGTGAGGGCGCTCGCACGGTTCGGGGCAGGGTCGCTCTCGGCGCGGGGGCTCTCGTCGCCGCGTCCGTGCTCGGCGCGGGATGCGGCGGGAGCGATGCGCAGCCGAAGGACGTCGTGCTCGTCACGCACGACTCCTTCGCCGTCTCGAAGGACGTCGAGCGGGCGTTCGAGAACGACACCGGCCTCCAGCTCCGGATCCTCCAGGGCGGCGACGCGAACGAGACGCTCAACAAGGCGCTGCTGACCGCCGGCGACCCGCAGGGCGACGTGATCTTCGGGATCGACGACAGCATCCTGTCCCGCGCGCTCGACGGCGCCCTGCTCGACGAGTACCGGTCACCCGAGCTCGCGGCGCTCGAGCCGGACTTCTCGAACCCGGACTCGCACGTCACGCCGATCGACCACGGCGAGGTGTGCCTCAACGTCGACCGCGGCTGGTTCGCGTCGCACGACGTGCCGCCGCCGACGAGCCTCGCCGACCTCGTCCTCGACCGGTACCGCAACCTGCTCGTCGTCGAGAACCCCGCCACGTCCTCGCCCGGGCTCGCGTTCCTGCTCGCGACGATCGCGACCTTCGGAGACCGCTGGGAGTCGTACTGGCGCGGCCTGCGCGCGAACGGCGTCCTGGCCGTCGACGGCTGGGAGGAGGCGTACACGCAGCAGTTCTCCGGCGCCGCGGGAAGCCCCGGGAAGCGCCCGATCGTCGTCTCCTACGCGTCGAGCCCCGCCGCGGAGGTGATCTTCGCCTCGAAGAAGCCCTCGACGGCGCCGACGGCCGCGGTGGAGAACGGCTGCTACCGGCAGGTGGAGTACGCGGGGATCCTCCGCGGCGCGCACAACGCGGACGGGGCGCGGAAGCTGATCGACTTCATGCTCTCGGAGCGCTTCCAGGCGGACGTGCCCGGGTCGATGTTCGTCTACCCGGTGCGGTCGGGCGTCCCGCTCCCCGAGGCCTTCGTGACGTACGCCGTCGTGCCGAAGGACCCGCTCCAGCTTCCGGCCGAGGAGATCGACGCAAACCGCGACCGCTGGGTCGCTCGGTGGACGGACATCGTCGTACGCTGAGCCGGACGGCGACCGCGGCCGTCCCGATCGCCTTCCTCGCGCTCTTCTTCGCGTGGCCGCTCGTCGCGATCCTGCGGCGCAGCCTCGTCGTGGACGGGCGGCTCGACGTCCCCTGGGGCGTCGTGACGAGCGGTCTCACGCGCCAGGTGCTGTGGTTCACCCTCTGGCAGGCGACCGTCTCGACGGCGCTGACGCTCGCCGCGGGCCTCCCGCTCGCCTGGGCGCTCTCGCGGTTCCGCTTCCGCGGCCGCTCGGTCGTCGAGGCGTTCGTGCTCGTGCCGTTCGTCCTCCCCACCGTCGTCGTCGCGACCGCGTTCATCGCGCTCCTGCCCGACGGCGTCGAGCGGTCGGTGTGGGCCATCCTGCTCGCGCACGTCTTCTTCAACGTCGCCGTCGTGGTGCGGGTCGTCGGCGCGTTCTGGGCGGGGCTCGACCGGCGCCTCTGGGACGCCGCTGCGACGCTCGGCGCGTCCGGGGGGCAGCGGCGACTGCGGCTGACCCTTCCGCTCCTCGCTCCGGCGCTCGCCTCGGCGGCATCGATCGTGTTCCTCTTCTGCTTCACGTCGTTCGGCGTGATCGTCATCCTGGGCGGCCCGGGCTACGCGACGCTCGAGTCGGAGATCTACAACCAGGCGGCGCGGCTCTTCGACCTTCGGACGGCCGCGGTGCTCGGGCTGATCCAGCTGGCGGCAGTTGCGGCAACCGTCTTGGTCTCCGGCCGTCTCGAGCGGCGACTCGGAGGGCCGCGTCGCGGAGGCCAGGAGGCGCCACGGCCGACGGGCCGCGAGCGGATCGCGGTCGGCGCTGTCGTGCTGTGCTCCGTCGCGCTGCTGGCGCTCCCGCTTCTCGCCCTGGTCGTGCGCTCGCTCCAGGTCGGCGACGGCTACGGCTTCGACCACTTCACCGCGCTCGCCCACGAGACGCCCGCGCTCTTCGTTGCGCCGTGGCATGCGGTCCTGAACTCGCTCCTCTTCGCGACCGCTGCGGCCGCGATCGCGCTGGCGGTCGGAATCCCGGCGGCGGTGGCCGTCGCGGGCGGACGGCGCGGGCTGGACGTGCTCCTCATGCTGCCGCTGGGCGCGTCGGCGGCGCTGCTCGGCTTCGGCTTCCTGCTTGCGTTCGCCGACCCGCCGCTCGACCTTCGCTCGTCGCCGTGGATCGTCCCGCTCGCCCAGTCGCTCGTCGCGCTGCCGTTCGTCGTACGCGCCCTCGTCCCGGCTCTTCGGGCCGTGGACATCCGCCTGCGGGAGGCCGCCGAGGTGCTCGGCGCCACGCCCCGTCAGATCCGGCGCGAGATCGAGCTCCCGCTTCTCGCGCGCCCGCTCGCGGTCGCGGCGGGCCTGGCCTTCGCCGTCGCGCTCGGCGAGTTCGGCGCGACGGTCTTCGTCGTCCGCGCGGACTGGCCCACGGTGCCGGTGGCGATCTTCCGCTTCCTCGGCCGGCCGGGGGAGGACAACGTCGGGGCCGCGATGGCGCTCTGCGTCGTCCTGATGGGCCTCGTCGCGGCCGTCGCCCTCGTGTCGGAGCGCGTGCTCGTGCGCGGAGGGCCGCGATGAGGCTGACGCTCGAGCGGATCGGCGTCTCGATCGACGGCCGCCGGATCCTCGACGACGTATCGCTCGACGTCGCCGACGGCGAGCGGCTCGCGCTGCTCGGGCCGAGCGGCTCGGGCAAGTCGACCGCGCTCCGCGTCATCGCCGGGCTTCAGGCCCCGTCGGCGGGCCGCGTGCTGCTCGGCGGCCGGGACGTGACGCGCGTGCCCGCGCACCGGCGCGGCGTCGGGCTCGTCTTCCAGGACGCGGCGCTCTTTCCCCACCGCGACGTGGCGGGCAACGTCGGCTTCGGCCCGCGGGTCGCCGGCCTGAGCGAGGACGAGCGCGAGGCGCGGGTGAGGGAAGCGCTGGAGCTGGTCGGTCTCGCCGGGACCGAACGGCGCGACGTGACGACGCTCTCGGGAGGCGAAGCGCAGCGCGTCGCGCTCGCCCGGGCGCTCGCGCCGCGCCCGGAGGTGCTGCTCCTCGACGAGCCGCTCGGCGCACTCGACGGCCCGCTCCGGCGGCGCCTCCAGACCGATCTGCGGGAGCTCTTCGAGCGGCTCCGGCTGACGGTCGTCCATGTGACCCACGACGTCGGCGAGGCCTTCGAGCTCGGCGACCGCGTCGCGGTCCTCCGCGACGGCCGGGTCGCGCAGGTCGCGACGCCCGACGAGCTCTGGGCGAGGCCCGCCGACGACTGGGTCGCGCGCTTTCTCGGGATGACGAACGTCGTGCCCGACGGCGACCGGGCGACGGTCGTGCGGCCCGAGGCGGTGCGGGTTCGCCCCGGGCGCGGTGGCGTCGTGACGGCCGCCGACCGGGACGGTGCGGTCGTGCGTCTCCGCGTGCGGCGCGAGGACGGTGCGGAGCTCGAGGCGGTTGCGGTCGGGGTCGAGGTGCCGTCGGTCGGCGACAGCGTTGCCGTCGACGTGGACCCGGACGGCGTCGTGGAGGTGCGGGTGTGGCGGATCGAGGAAGAGGGGCGAGGCTGAGGCCACGCCCGCGGCGCTGCGCCGTCTCGCCTACTCCCACTCGATCGTCGCGGGGGGCTTGGAGCTGAGATCGAGCGCGACGCGGTTGACGCCCGGCACCTCGTTGACGATGCGGCTCGAGATCGCGTCGAGCAGCTCGTAGGGCAGACGCGCCCAGTCCGCCGTCATCGCGTCCTCGGAGGTGACCGCGCGGATCACGATCGGGTAGGCGTACGTCCTCTCGTCGCCCTGCACGCCGACCGAGCGGACGGCGGGAAGCACCGCGAAGCACTGCCACAGCTCGCGGTAGAGGCCGGCGCGGCGCACCTCCTCGAGCAGGATCGCGTCGGCCGCACGGAGGATCGCGAGGCGCTCCTCGGTGACGTCGCCGATGATCCGGATCGCGAGCCCGGGGCCCGGGAACGGGTGGCGCCAGACCATCCGCTCGGGCAGGCCGAGCTGCTCGCCGACCCGCCGCACCTCGTCCTTGAACAGCGACCGGAGCGGCTCGACCAGCTCCATCCGCATGTCGGCGGGCAGGCCGCCGACGTTGTGGTGCGACTTGATCTTCGCGGCGACGCCGACCTCGCCGCCCGACTCGATCACGTCCGAGTAGAGCGTGCCCTGGACGAGGAAGCGCACGTCGCCCAAGGTTGTGCGACCGGAATCCGCGCGCGCGGATTCCGGTCTTGCAGCTGATGACAGCTTCCCGGCCTCCTCCTCGAAGACGCGGATGAACTCCTCCCCGACGATCGCGCGCTTCTCCTCGGGCTCCGTCACGCCGGCGAGGCGGGTGAGGAACCGCTCGCGGGCGTCGACGTGCACGAGTGGCACATGGAAGTGGTGGCCGAACGTCTCGACGACCTGCTCGGCTTCGTTCTCCCGCAGGAGGCCGTGGTCGACGAACACGCACGTGAGCTGGTCGCCCACCGCCTTGTGGACGAGAAGGGCTGCGACGGCCGAGTCGACGCCACCCGAGAGGCCGCAGATCACGCGCTCGAAGCCCACCTGCGCCCGGATGCGCTCGACCTGCTCCTCGATCACGGCTGCGGGGGTCCAGGCCGGGGCCACCCCGGCGACGTCGTAGAGGAAGCTCTCGAGGATCCGCTGGCCCTGGGGCGTGTGCACGACCTCGGGGTGGAACTGGACGCCGTACAGCCCTTGCTCGGTGTCCTCGAACGCCGCGATCGGCGTCGTCTCCGACGAGGCGGTGACGCGCGCCCCGGCCGGCGCGGCGGTCACCGAGTCGCGGTGGCTCATCCAGACGACCTGCTCTGCCGCGAGATCGTGGAAGAGCGCCCCCGTGCCGTCCAGCTCGACGTCCGCCTTCCCGTACTCGGAGACGTCGTTCGCCTCGACGGCGCCGCCGAGCTCGCGGGCCATGAGCTGCATGCCGTAGCAGATGCCGAGCGTCGGGACGCCGAGGCCGAAGATCGACGGGTCGGCGAGCGGCGCGCCCTCGGCGTAGACCGAGGCGGGGCCGCCGGACAGGATCAGCGCCGCAGGGTTGCGCGCGCGAAGCTCGTCGGCGCCGAGCCGGTGCGAGACGAGCTCGGAGTAGACGCGTGCCTCGCGCACGCGTCGCGCGATCAGCTGGCTGTACTGGCCGCCGAAGTCGAGGACGAGCACGGGCCTGTCCTCGGGGGAGGGCTCGGGCGCCGGGAAGGGGATGACCTCAGCCTCGGCGATAGTTCGGCGCGTCCTTCGTGATCGTCACGTCGTGGGGATGGCTCTCGCGCAGGCCGGCTCCGGTGATGCGGACGAAGCGAGCGTCCTGGAGCGCCTCGATCGTCGGCGCGCCGCAGTAGCCCATCGCCTGCCGGACACCGCCGACGACCTGGTGGACGATCGGCCCGAGCGGCCCCTTGTAGGCGACGCGTCCCTCGATTCCCTCCGGGATCAGCTCCGCGACGTCCTCGACGTCGCCCTGGAAATAGCGGTCCTTCGAGAACGAGCGCGCCTTCATCGCGCCGAGCGACCCCATCCCGCGGTACTCCTTGAAGCGCTCGCCCTGGACGACGATCACGCCGCCCGGCGCCTCGTCGGTCCCCGCGAGCATCGAGCCGAGCATGACGGTGTCCGCGCCTGCCGCGATCGCCTTCGCGACGTCGCCCGACGAGGTGATGCCGCCGTCCGCGATCACGGGCACGTCGTGGTCGACGGCAACCGATGCGATGTCCCAGACCGCCGTGACCTGCGGCACCCCGACCCCGGCGACGACGCGGGTCGTGCAGATCGACCCCGGCCCCTGCCCGACCTTCAGGCAATCGACACCTGCGTCGATCAGCGCCTCGGCGGCCTCGGCGGTGGAGATGTTGCCCGCGACGATGTCGACGTCGTGGGCGTCCTTCAGGCGACGAACCATCTCGACGACCGCCAGCGAGTGCCCGTGCGCCGTGTCGACGACGAGGGCGTCCACCTCCGCGTCGACCAGCGCCGCCGCGCGCTCGACCGCGTCGGTGCCGACGCCGACGGCGGCCGCGACCCGCAGGCGCCCGCGCTCGTCCTTCGTCGCGAGCGGGTAGGCCTCGCGCTTCGAGATGTCCTTCACGGTGATCAGGCCCTTGAGCCGGCCGTCGAGGTCGACGATCGGCAGCTTCTCGATGCGGTGACGGCCGAGGATCGCCTGCGCCTCCTCGAGGGTCGTCCCGACCGGAGCGGTGACGAGGCCTTCCTTCGTCATCGCCTCCGCGACGCGCATGGTCGACGGGACGCCGAAGCGGAGGTCGCGGTTCGTCAGGATCCCGACGAGCACGCCCTCGACGTCGGTGATCGGGATCCCGGAGACGCGGTAGCGCTCCATCAGCGCGAGCGCGTCTCCGACGAGAGCGTCCGGTGACAGCGTGACGGGCTCGACGATCATCCCCGCCTCGGAGCGTTTGACCTTGTCGACCTCGGCGACCTGGTCGGCGATCGAGAGATTGCGGTGCAGGACGCCGATACCGCCGAGTCGCGCCAGCGCGATCGCCATCCGCGCCTCCGTGACGGTGTCCATTGCCGCCGAGAGGAGCGGGATGTCGAGCGCGATCGTCCGCGTCAGCCGGCTGGCCGTGGAGACGTCGTTCGGGAGGACCGCCGACTCGGCCGGCACGAGCAGGACGTCGTCGAAGGTGAGGCCCTCCTTCGCGAACTTGTCCTCGCGCTCGACCAAGTGAGGCGATCCTAGCGCGCGGCCCGGAGGACCCGCGCACTCAACCCCTGGGACGGAGGCCCAGATGCAGTTGCGGCCGCGACAGCGGCCGCCTTCAGGGATGTGCCCCGCCAAAGGCGGGGATCGAGCGGCGGGAATCCGCTCCTGCGGATTCCCGCTTGCGAGCTATGAAACCGGCTGGAGCTCGTGCAGCTCCACGGCGGCGGCGAGGCGGCGTGCCTCGGCGGGGTCGAACCGGCCCGCACCGACGTCGAGCACCGACGCCGCGCCCGTCGCCACGGCCGAGCGCAGCGCCTCCTCGGCCGAGGCGGAGGTGTCGAGCACCGACGCGAGCCACTGCGCGAGGAACGCATCGCCGGCGCCGACCACCGAGACCGGCTCGAGGCGGGGCACGTCGACGCGGTAGCGCCGCACCTGCCGGTCCTCGCGCACGAGCGCGAAGCAGCCGCTCCCGACCGTGATGTGGACGTTGCGGGCGCCGAGCTCCGCGATGGTCTCGAGCGCCATGACGAAGTCCTCCTCGTCGTTCAGCTCCTGGCCGACGATCTGCTCGGCCTCGTGCTGGTTCGGCGACACGAGCCAGGGCTCGGCCTCGATCCCGAGGCGGAGCGGCTCGCCCTCGGAGTCGAGCACCACGCGCACGCTGCGCCGCTGGAGCTCGCGGGCGGCCTCTGCGTAGAACGTGTCGGCGACGCCCCGCGGCAGCGACCCCGCGAGGACGACCGCGTCGGCGCCGCGGGAGAGGTAGCGGAGCTTGTCCATCAGCATGCCGAGCTCGGATTCCGCGACCTTCGGGCCCCACTCGTTGATCTCGGTCTGCCTTCCCGAGGTGGGGTCGACGACGAGCGTCGACGTCCGGGACTCGTCGCCGATGCGAACGAAGTCGTTGAGGATCGCCTCGCCGGTCAGCTCCTCGACGATGCGGGTGCCGGTGCGACCGCCGGCGAGGCCGGTGGCGACGACCGGCACGTGGAGCTGCTTGAGCGCGCGCGCCACGTTGATCCCCTTGCCGCCCGCGAGCGTCAGGACGTCGCTCGCGCGGTGGCGCTGCCCCAGCTGGAGCGTCGGGACCGTCAGGGAGCGGTCGAGCGCGGCGTTGAGGGTGACGGTGATGATCACGGTGAGCCCCGGCGCGTCAGGAGACGAGCCCTACGAGATGATGAACTGCGCGGCGGGTGACCCACCACCCCTTTGCCGCGGCCCCGGGCTCGCTGCGGGATGCGGCCGCGACGAGCGGCGACCGCGCGACGACGCGCGTGCCGTCGGTGACCACGATCGTCCCGACCCGCTGGCCCGCGGCGACCGGAAGCGCGAGGACGCCCGGCACGACGACCCGCTCGGTGAGCGGCCGGTCGGTCGACGCCGGCCGGACGATCCGCCGCGGCGCGACGGCCGGAACGGGCGCGAGCCCCCAGCCGACGGGGAGCGTCGCGTACGTGCGCCCGGGGTCGACGACCGTCACGCGCCGGTAGCTGTCGAGGCCGAACCGGAGCAGCGCCGAGAGATCGCTGTCGCGCTGCGCCTCGGTGGGCGAGCCGAGCACGACGGCGGTGATACCCACGCCGCCCGATCGCGCAAACGCGGCCTGGGACCACCCGGCGTCGGACGTGTGGCCGGTCTTGCCGCCGACGAGGCCGCCGAAGCGCCCGAGCAGGTTGTCGGTCGACTCGACGACGCGGCCGTCCGAGAGCGTCGCGCGGGACATCCCCGCGTAACGCCGGATCACGGGCACGCGGAGCGCGTCGCGAACGAGCACGGCGATGTCGCGTGCGGTCGAGACGTGGCCCGGCTCGTCGAGCCCGTGCGGATTGCGGTAGTGCGTGCCACGGAGGCCGAGCTCGGCGGCCTTCCGGTTCATGAGCGTCACGAAGCGAGCCTCGCTCCCGCCTGCGGCGACCGCCAGCGTGGTCGCCGCGTCGTTGGCGCTCGGCACGAGGGTCCCGATGAGGAGATCGCGGACGGAGATCCGCTGGCCGGCTCGGAGATCGAGCGTCGACTCTCCGATCCGTGCGGCGACGGGCGGCACGGTGACCACGTCGTCGAGCGAGAGGTGCTCGAGCGCGACGAGGGCTGTCATCAGCTTCGTGATGCTCGCCATCGCCCGCGGCGCGTCCGCGCGTCGTGCTGCGAGCGTGTGGCCGTCGACCGAGCTCTGCACGATGTACGCCTGCGCCTGCACGGCCGGAGCGGTCGCGCCCCGGGCGGACGCGGAGACGGCGAGAACCGCGATCGCGACCGCGAGGCCGAGGCGCATCGGAGAGCCGGTGACGCTCACCACCCAGCCGCACCCCAGACGGCGGCCGACAGTCGCGCCGCCTCGGCGCCGGCGGCGGCGCGCCAGTCGTCCGGAGGCGCGTCGCGGTACGCGTAGATCACCGACCTGGAGGCGTTGACGAGGGCGCTCGCCGGCCCGCTCGTGAACGCCCGCGCCACGTCGGCCGGGCTCGCGCCCTGCGCGCCGACGCCGGGAAGCAGGATGATCGCCCGCGGCATCGCACGGCGCGCCTCGCCGACGATGCGCGGGACGGTCGCGCCGACGACGGCGCCGACGCTCGACAGGCCGCCTGCGCCGACGATGTCCTCGCCCCACTCGTCGACCAGCTGCGCGACGTGCTGCCACACCGGGCGCCCGTCGGCGAGCATCGCGTCCTGCAGCTCCGTCGCGCCGGCGTTCGAGGTGCGGACGAGCAGGAACACCCCCGCGCCGTCGCGGCGGCACGCGGCGAGGAACGGGTCGACCGAGTCGCGGCCGAGGTACGGGTTGACGGTCAGCGCGTCCGCCAGCGGTGCGTCGCCGAACGCCGGCTCGAGAAACGCGGCCGCGTAGGCGCGTGCCGTCGAGCCGATGTCGCCCCGCTTTGCGTCGGCGATCACGAGCAGGCCGGCCTCACGCGCGTAGCGGGCGACGCCCTCGAAGGCGCGCCAGCCGTCGCTGCCGAGCGCCTCGAAGAACGCGGCCTGCGGCTTGACGGCGACGACGTACGGCGCGACGGCGTCCACGATTCCCTTGCAGAACCGCTCGACGGCTCCCGCCGCGGCGGCGCGGCCCGCGTCGGCCTCGCCCCGCAACTCGACGGGCAGCAGGTCGACAACGGGGTCGAGCCCGACGACGAGCTGCGTTCGCTTGCGCTCGACCGCCTCGGCGAGGCGGTCCGCGAACGGCGTCGGAGCGCCTGCGGCGTCGCCCGTCACGCCGCCAAGGGTAGCCCGCCGACCAGCGTGCAGATCGCATCGACCTCGAGCGCGCAGACCCGGAGCTCCGGCGGCGGCCGCCGCAGGAACGATGCGACGAGACGCAGCTCGTCGGCGTCCTCGGGCGCACGCGAGAGCGCCGCACGCCGTGCCTCGGCGACGAGCGCGGCGGCCTCGTGCGCCGCGCCGGCCCCTCGCGGCACGAGCCGGGTCGCCGCGACGCGGCCCGCGGTGATCGCGTGCACGCGAACGAAGCCGGGCTCACGCGCCGGGACGGCGACGCATGCGCTCAGCGACCGGAGGCGCTCGAGCTCGCTCAGCGCCTCGACCGCCTCCTCCAGCCCGGCGAGGCGGTCGCGCAGGCGCGCGGCGTCCTCGAAGCGAAGCGCGCGACCCAGGTTGCGGACCCGGGCGCGGAGCGCGGGCAGTGCCGCGTGGACGTCGTCGGAGTCGTGGCCCTCGAGAGCGCGGGCCGCGCGCCGGGCCGGCCCACGTCCGGGCAGCGGGCCGAGCGGCGTGGGGTCGGTGGTCGTCACCCAGCGACTTCCGCGACGGCGCAGGTAGACGTGCCGGTCCGGTCGCGTGCTGCGCGCGTTCGCCGGCGGGCGGAGCTCACGCAACAGCCGCAGCTCCTCGAGCGCCGCCTCCAGCTCCGAGCCGGTCTCCCGCCACTCGACGTCCTCCAGCGCCGCGAGGGCGGCTTCGACCGCCGGCCGCTGGCGACCGCCCGCGAAGTAGGAGCGCAGCCTCGCCCGCAGGTCGCGCGCCCGGCCGACGTAGAGCGCGAGCCCCCCGCGGCCGCGGAAGACGTAGACGCCGGGACGCGGCGGCGCCCCGGCCACGAGGGAGCGCTTTGCGTGCAGGCGCCGAGCGCGCGGCGCCGCGAGCTCGACGATGTCCGCGAGCGTCCTCGCGCCGCGCTCCTGGGCGAGCCCGATCAGGACGACGAGGATCTCCGCCGTGGCGCGGGCATCGGGAAGCGCTCGGTGGCACGGCTCCGTCGACACGCCGAAGAAGTGCGCGAGGGATGCGAGCCCGACCTTCTTGGTGCGCTCTCCGAGCAGGCGCCGCGCGAGCCAGACGGTGTCGACGACCGGCGCGGCGATGCGACGGCCCGTGAGGAGCTCGACCTCACGGTCGAGGAAGGCGAGGTCGAAGCGGGCGTTGTGCGCGACGATCGCCGCGTCGCCGGCGAACGCGAGCAGCCGGCGGACGGCGAGCTGGGCGCGCGGGGCTCCTCTCAGCGCCTCGGCGCGGATCCCGGTGATCGACGTGACGGCGGCGGGAAGCGCGACCCGTGGGTCGACGAGCGTCTCGAACGCGTCCTCGAGCTCGAGCGCCCGGACGCGCTGCGCTCCGATCTCGCAGATCCGCGACGTCCGCGGCGAGAGACCCGTGGTCTCGAGGTCGACGACGACGAAATGCGCGTCCTCGAGAGCCACGTCCGCCCCCGGCGGCGACGCGAGCCCGACCGATGCGCCGCGCCAGGCGAGCCGCGCGTCGCCGGTGACGACGTCGTCGAGCAGCGACCGGGCGAGCGCCGTCGGCGCGCTCGCGAGGGCGAACAGCGTCCGCGCCGCCTCGTCGGCCGGCACCGGCCCTCGCCGGGCCTCGACGAGCTCGACGAGCCGGTCGGCGGCATCGAACGAGAGCTGCATAGCCGACGATCCTATGCGAACGTATGTTCGCCGACAAGTCGGGCGTGCGCCGTTTCATCGCTCACCGGCGTTCGCGACGACGCGACGCGGCAGTTGCGACCGCGACAGCGGGCGCCTTCAGGGAGGTGCCCGCCGCAAGGCGGGCCGCGGGACGGAAATCCGCTCGGCGGATCTCCGTCCCGCCAGAAGGAACGACTAGTTCACTGCTTTCTTCAGCTGCGAGCCCGCGCTGAACTTCGGCACGTTCGCGGCGGCGATCTGCACAGGCTCGCCGGTGCGCGGGTTGACGCCCTGGCGGGCCGCGCGTCGCGTGACGTGGAACTTGCCGAAGCCGGTGAACGTGATGGCGTCGCCGTTCTTCAGCGTGCCCTCGATCACGTCGAGAGCCGCATCGACTGCGGAGCCGGCGTCGCGCTTGGTCATGCCGGCCTTGTCGGCGACGGCGTCCACGAACTCCTGCTTGGTCACGTTCGTCCTCCCTGGTCGATTGTCCTGCGATTACCCCGCCCCGAGCCTATAACCCGCGCGGGTTCGGCTCAACCATGCGGGTTCATCCCCTGCTCCCGCTCCGGGAGCAGATCGCCCGCCCGGTAGAGCGCGGCGAGCCGCACGCCGACCCGTGCAAGGGCGTCTGCGCCCCCCTCCTCGCGGTCGACGACGCACACCGCGTGGCGGACGACGAGCCCGGCTGCGCGAACGGCTTCCACCGCCTCGCAGAGGGCGCCGCCCGACGTGACCACGTCCTCGACGAGGCACACGAGCTCACCCGGCTCGTGCGGCCCCTCGATGCGGTTCCCGGTGGCGTATTCCTTGGTTTCACCGCGCACGATGATGAAGGGCAGACCGGACGCCATCGCCGCCGAGGCGGCCAGCGCGACCGCTCCGAGCGCCGGCCCGGCGATGCGGGCGGAGCCCGGCTCCGACGCGCGGATCGCCGCCGCGAGACGCTCGCCGAGCGCGCGCAGCAGCTCGGGGTCGGTCTCGAAGCGGTACTTGTCGAGGTACCAGCGCGAGCGCCGGCCCGAGCGGAGCGTGAAGTCGCCCTCGAGGAGCGCCACGTCGACGAGGCGGCGCCCCAGCTCGTCGACGGCGCTCACCGCAGTGCGCTCTCGGCGATCGAGACGAGGCGCTCCCGCGACGTGCCGGCTCCGAGCTCGAGCTCGGAGCCGTCGGCCCACCCGACCACGACGTGCCGTTCGTCACCCGAGCGGCGACGCCGGAGGAAGAGCCAGGCACCGACGGCCGCGGCGGCGAGCAGCACGAGTCTCACGCGTCGTCCTCCGCGATCCGGCGCAGGGCCGTCCGCAGGTCGAAGGCGACGAGGCCGGCGGTGGGCTCGGGCACCGTCCTCGCGACGATCGTGCGCGCGCCGTCGGAGACGGCGACGAGCGAGCCGTTGCCGAGATCGACGTGGACGCGCTCGACGGCGACCTCCGGACGCAGCGACGACGCCTCGGCGAGGAGCTCGGCGCCCGCCGCGGCGAGCCCTCGCGCGCGCTCGTCCTCCGCCGTGCGCGCCGCCTCCACGACGCCGTCGGGCCTCGTCACCACGGCCTCGACGACCTGCGTCGAGAGCGCGAGGAGCTCCGAGAGGGCTGCGGAGGCGTCCATGCCGGCGCCCGAAGCTACCAAACGAGCGGACGCGCGACCGCCGCCTGCGGCACCATCCCCCGGTGCGCGCCATCGGGGCGACCTTCGACCGCTTCTTCTCCGAGCGGGGGACACACCTCGCCGCGATGGTGGCCTACTTCGCGCTCGCCTCGTTCGTGCCGCTGATCTTCCTCGCGCTCTCCGTGCTCGGCTTCCTCGACCAGGCCGACTCGTCGAGCGCGCTCGTCTCGTACCTCGAGGACGTCTTCCCCGACCGCTCGGTCGAGTCGATCGTGAAGGTCGTGGACGCCGTGCAGCAGAACGCGACGGCACTGTCGGTGGTCGGTGCCGTCGCGCTGCTCTGGAGCTCCGTCTCGCTCTTCTCGGCGCTCGAGTCCGCGTTCAACATCCTCTACGGGCGGCCCAACCGCCCGTTCCTGCGCGGGAAGGCGCTCGCCAGCGTCTACATGACCGCCGCCCTCTTCGTCCTCTTCGCCGGGCTCACGATCGGGACGTTCGGCTACGACCTGCTCCGCCGCTACGCGACGGACGTCGTCGCCAATCAGTGGGTCGCGCTCGCGCTGACCCTGTTCGTCTCCGGGGCGGCGCTCTTCGCCTTTCTCCAGTCGGCGTACTACCGCCTCCCGAACGCGCGGTTGACGCACCGCGAGGTGCTGCCCGGCGCGACGCTCGGGGCGGTCGTCCTCGTCGGGACGCTCCAGGCGCTGCCGCTCTTCGTCTCGCTGTCGTCCGACGTGGTCGCGCTGCAGGCGCTCGGCACGACGTTCCTGCTTCTCGTGTGGCTCTACGTGATGGCGAACGTGATCGTCTTCGGCGCGGCGCTCAACTACGTGCTCGCGTACGTCGACACGGGCCGCGAGGTCGAGCCGAGGCGTGTCGCCGTGACTCCGTCAGGGCGCTAGGAGAATCGCGAGCTCCTGCGCCGCGCGGGCGCGGTGCGAGTGCTCGCGCTTCCAGGCGTCGCCGAGCGCCGCGACCGTCCGCGTCTCGCCCTCGGGGACGAGCAGGGGGTCGAAGCCGAACCCCTCGTCTCCGGAGGCCTCGCGGGCGAGGTGTCCCTCGAGCGTTCCCTCGGCGACGAGCTCACGGCCGTCGGCCGCGATCGCCACCATCACGCAGACGTAGCGCGCCGCCCGCTCGTCCTCGCCGGTGAGCGCCTCGAGCATCCGGCCGACCGGGTCGCCGGCCGCCCAGCGGGCGGTGCGCACACCTGGCGCACCCCCGAGCGCGACGGACTCGATCCCGGAGTCCTCCCCGACGGTCCACGTGTCCTCGGGCGCGTACCTGCGTCCCCAGCGGGCCTTGATCCGTGCGTTGTCCTCGTACGTCGCACCGTCCTCGGGCGGCGGGTCGTCGCGCCCGAGCAGCTCGATCTCGAAGCCCGGCAGCGCCCGCCGCAGCTCCTCGAGCTTGTGCAGGTTCCCCGACGCGAGAGCGAGCCGCGGCACTACAGGAGCGACGCGGCCTCGCAGGCCGTGTGCTGCGCCGTGCGGAGCTCCTCGATCCCGCCCGTCGCGAGGTCGAGCAGCCGGTCGAGGAGCTCGCGCGAGAACGGCTCCTTCTCCGCGGTCGCCTGCACCTCGACGAGCCTGCCGTCGGCGGCCATCACGACGTTCATGTCCGTCTCCGCGGAGGAGTCCTCGACGTAGTCGAGGTCGAGGACGGGCTCGCCGTCGACGACCCCGACCGAGACGGCGGCGACCGACGACGGCAGCGCCTTCGTCAGCCCGAAGCGGTCGAGGGCGCGGAAGGCCGCGACGTACGCGCCGGTGATCGCCGCGCAGCGCGTGCCGCCGTCGGCCTGGAGCACGTCGCAGTCGAGCCAGAGCGTCCGCTCGCCGAGCGCCTGGAAGTCGCAGACGCTGCGCAGCGCGCGGCCGATCAGCCGCTGGATCTCCACGGTGCGCCCATCCGGGCGGCCGCGCGAGACGGCTCGCTGCGTCCGCTCGCCGGTCGAGGCGGGGAGCAGCGAGTACTCGGCCGTCATCCAGCCCTTGCCCTTCCCGCGGAGCCAGCGGGGGATGTCCTCGTCGATCGTCGCCGTGCAGAGCACGACCGTTCGCCCCTGCGCGTAGAGGACCGAGCCGTGCGGCTGCTCGAGGAAATCGGGCTGCAGGTCGAGCTCGCGGAGCTGGTCGGGGCTGCGTCCGTCGTGGCGTGTCAAGGCGTCTCCCTCTGGGATGGCGGGGCGTCGCGCGGGATCATGCCGCCTGCGACGCCGCGGCGGCGATCGTGACGCGCTCGACGTCGCGCACCGGCAGCTGCAGGAAGCGCTTGCCCATCTCCGCGAAGTCGTCCGGGTCGCCGGTCGTCAGGAAGCGGATCGAGCCCTCGCGTCCCTCGCCGTTCTCGATGCCCTTGCGCGCGAGGGTCTCGGACACCTCCCGGGCCGTCTCGTCCGCGGAGAAGACGAGCGTCACCGCGCGTCCGAAGACCCGCTGGAAGATCGGCCGGATGATCGGGTAATGCGTGCAGCCGAGGATGACGGTGTCGACGCCCGCGTCGCGGAGCGGCGCGGCGACCTCGCGGACCGCCTCGGTCGTCTCGTCGCCGAAGGGATCGGCGCCTTCGATGAGCGGGACGAGGCGTGGGCACGGGACGGAGACGACCTCGACGCTCGCGTCGTGCGCGTGGACGAGCGCGTCGTAGCGTCCACTCGCGACGGTCGCCTCGGTCGCGAGCAGCCCGACGCGGCGGTTCCGGGTGGCGAGCGCCGCCGCGTGCGCCTCCGGCTGCAGGACGCCGACGACGGGCACGTCGAGCGCACGCTGCAGGTCGGGAAGGCCGGCCGCGGTCGCCGTGTTGCACGCGACGACCACGAGCTTCACGCCCTCCTGCTCGAGGTGCCGTCCGACCTCGAGCGCGAAGCGCCGCACCTCCGCCAGCGGACGGGGACCGTAGGGCAGCCGGGCGTTGTCGCCGAGGTAGACCGCGTCCTCGTGCGGCAGCGTCACGAGCAGCTCGTGGAGGACGGTGAGGCCGCCCACGCCCGAGTCGAACACGCCGATCGGCCGTGCGTCCATCGCGGGATGATACGGGGGCGTCGCCACACACGGACGCCTTACAGACGTGGGCTACCCTGGCCGCCGTGACCGCGCCCGCCGCACGCGTGTTGCTCTTCCTGGTCGCGGCCGTGGCGTCGGCGCTCGTCGCCTCCGGCCCCGCCGGCGCGTTCTCCAAGCAGGACGTGACGATCACGTCAGCCGACGGGACGGCGCTCGCCGCGACGCTGACGCTGCCCGACGGCGCGGCCCCTGCCGGCGGCTGGCCGGCGGTGATCTTCATGCACGGCCTCGGCGGCAACCGCTCGAGCACGCTCGCGGTCGCCCAGCAGATGGGCATCGGCGACCGCTTCGCCGTGCTCGCCTACGACGCGCGCGGCCATGGGCAGTCGGGCGGGCTGATCGGGATCGACGGCCCGAAGGAGATCGCCGACGTGAAGGCGGTCTTCGCGTGGCTGCGCGACCGGCCGGACGTCTCCGACACGCGGATCGGCGGCTGGGGCGTCTCCTACGGCGGCGGCGCGGCGTGGAACTCGCTCGCGGCCCGTGTTCCGTGGGCCGCGCTCGAGATCTCGATGAGCTGGGTCGACCTCCGCGACGCGCTGCTTCCGCAGGGGCTCGCGAAGACCGGCGTGATCGCCGGCTTCCTCGGCTCGCTCGACCCGAAGCGCATCGACCCGGAGGTGCTCGCGATCCGCGATGCCGCCTACGCCGGGAGCCTTGCGCCGGTGCTGCCGTTCGCCGCCGCACGCACGTCGCTCCCGGCCCTGAAAGACGTCAAGACGCCGGTCTTCATGATGCAGGGCCGCCGCGACTTCGCCTTCGGCATGGAGCACGCGCTGAACGCCTACCGCGCGCTCGCCGGCCCGAAGGAGCTGTGGTTCGGCCTCTCCGGCCATGCCCCCTCGTCCGGCATCGCGGCGGACACACCGGCCATGCTCGCCGAGGGCGCCCGCTGGTTCGACCGGTATGTCGGCGGCAAGACCACGATCGCCTTCGGCAAGCCCGTCGCGATCTCGCCCGAGAGCTGGAAGGGCCAGCCGGTGCGGTTCGCCGGGGTGCCGAAGGTCGTGACGACGCGGACCGTGTTCGCGGCGAAGACCGCCTTCGGCCAGTCCGGGAAGCTCCAGCGCACGCTGCCGCGCCTCGCGCGCCCGACCGAGGTGTTCGGCTCGCCGGTCGTCCAGGTGAGCGCGAACGCGACGGGCGGGTGGTCGCGCATCGTCGCCGTCGTCAGCGCACGCACGCCGGCCGGCAAGGAGATCGTCGTCGCGGGCGGCGGCGTGCCGGCGAAGGCCGGGAAGCGCACGTACCGGATCGTGCTCGGCAACCAGGCGACGTTCCTCCCGAAGGGCTCGAAGCTGACGGTGACGATCGCCTCGTCGTCGCTCGCGCAGAATCCCGGCAACCTGCTCTACCTCGACCTGCCGTTCCCCTCCACGGCGCGGCTCGAGGTCACCGGCGGCTCGCTGCGGCTTCCGCAGCTGGCGACGCCCGTCTCCCGATGAGGCGCGCGCTCGCGGTAGCGGCCGCGGTGGCGCTCGGTGCGGTCGCCGCGGCAGGCGCCACGACGAACGCCGACCCCGGAGTCACGCCGACGTCGGTGCTCATCGGCGGGACCGTCCCCCTCTCCGGAGAGGCCGCCGCGTTCGGCACCGTCGGACCGGGGGCGAAGGCGTACTTCGACTACGTCAACTCGACGGGCGGGGTCAACGGGCGCAGGATCGAGTACCGCTACTACGACGACGCCTACAACCCCGCGCAGACCGTCCAGCTGACGCGGAAGCTGGTCGAGCAGGACCACGTGTTCGCGATCTTCAACGCGATCGGCACGGCGAACAACCTCGCCATCCGCGACTACCTGAACGCGCAGAAGGTGCCGCAGCTCTTCGCCGGCGACGGCTCGCAGGCGCTCGGCGGCGCGTCGGCGCGGTATCCGTGGACGGTCGGCTTCCTCCCGAGCTACCGGGGCGAGGGCGCGGTCGTCGGGCGCGACCTCGTCGCAACGCGGCCGAAGGCGAAGGTCGCCGTGCTGCTCGAGAACACCGAGCTCGGCAAGGACATGACGCGGGGCCTGTCCCGTGCGATCGCGCGGAAGGGACCGAGGATCGTCGCCTCGGAGCCGTACGAGCTGACGTCGACCGACGTCGTCGCCCAGGTCGCCAAGCTGAAGGCGTCCGGCGCCGACACGCTCATGCTCTTCGCGACGCCGAAGTTCATGATCCAGGCGATCGTCGCGGCGAAGAAGCTCGCGTGGAAGCCGCAGCTCTACCTCGCGTCCGTCTCGATCGAGCCGACGATCATGGCGATCGCGCGGGCGAACGCACCGGACCTCACCCTCGGCGCACGTGCGATCGCGTTCGTCAAGAACCCCAACGACCCGATCTGGCGCAAGGACACGACGGTCGCGCTCTACCGGTCGATCCTGAGACGCTTCGCGCCGTCGGCGAAGTGGAGCGACGTCTACAACTGGTACGGCATGACCGTCGCCTGGACGATGGTCGACACGCTGCGGCGGGCCGGCAAGAACCTCACTCGCGCGACGCTGCTGCGTGCCGCGCGGAGCCTCGACACGACGAGGAACCCGTTCCTGCTGCCCGGGACACGGCTCCGCACCTCGGCAACGGACGCGTTCCCGATCGACACGGTCTACCTCTACCGCTACGACAACAGGCAGTGGGTCCGTACCGCAGGGCCCTTCCCCGCACGATGACTCGACCCCCCAAGGAGGAAACACCACGATGAGGACACGGACACGCACCGCCGTGGTCGCGGTCGCGGCGCTCGTCGCGCTCGCGCTCGCGGCCGTGGCCACCGCGGCGTACACGTCGCCGAAGCTCTCGGTGTCGTACGCGCCGGGGAACATCACGAACATCGTCGCCTCGGCGTCGGTGAACGACGACGCGACGGCCCGTGCGGCGATCGTCATCCCGAACGGGAGCACCATCACGACCACTGCGGCCCCGGGCACGAAGGTAGGCACCGCGAAGGCGCAGGTCAGCGCCCTCGCGCTCGGCGGGGCGCTGCTGCCCCTTGCGGGCGACATCGTCGTCGCGCCCCCGGGCGCGGTGACGCCCGCGTCGCAGACCGGCTGCATCGGCCCCGTCGCGCCGCAGCTGACGCTCCTGCTCGTGCTCCAGGCGGCGGGTCAGACCATCAACCTGCCCGCGTACATCCTCCCGACGAGCGGCGCCCAGACGGCGCTCGGCTCGACCCAGCTCGTGTTCTGCCTGCCGCCGCCCGACCTTCCCGCCCCGGTGGGCGCGACGTTCGGGGCGAAGTTCCTGAGCGCCGACCTGACGCTGAACGGCGTCATCGGCCCGGTCGTGCAGGGCGCGTGGGTCGCGTTCTGGACCCCGTGGAACGCCGGCGTCGGCACCGTCAACACCGCCGCGACCGTCGTCTCCCCCGCCGCGATCGCGCCGGGCGGGATCACGCTCTCCGGCCGCAAGGTCAAGGGCGTCAAGCGCCTCTCGGGCCGGGTCACGCAGGGCGGCGCAGGCGTCGCGACGCGCGTGACGATCCTCGCCGGCGCGAAGCGCCTGGCGACCGTTGCGGCCAAGGCGAACGGGACGTTCAGCTACGCCGTACCGAAGAGGTCGAAGGCGACGACCTTCCGCGCGCGCGCGGTCGTCGCCGGCCGTGCCGCACCGGCTGCCTGCACGCCGTTCGCCTCGCTCGGCGTGCCGTGTGTCAACCCGACGGCGAGCGGCTTCACCGCTACGTCGGGGAGCGTCCGGCTCCGCTAGCCGGGCCAGGCTGCGCGGAGATCGGAGCGGGCGCCTGCGGGCGCCCGCTCCATGTCGCGGGGCTCAGGCCGGCCCGAAGCTCGGGGCGACGCCGAAGACCGCCTCGGCGACGCCGGCGGCCGTGGCGCCGTACCGGTGTGCCGTGGCGGACGGCACGAAGAACGCGTCGCCCGGGCCGAGTGTCGCCTCGACGCCCGCCGCTTCGACCTCGAGCTCGCCGCGGGTGACGTAGACGAGCTCCTCCCCGTCGTGGGACTCCTCGAGGCTCGCTTGCCCGGCCGGCACGGTCAGCGTCCCTGCCGTCAGGTGCTCGGTGCTGATCAGGAGCCCCACGAGCACGTCGCGGTCGAGCCGCCAGACGCTGTCCTCCCGACGCAGCAGGTGCAGGGAGCCGTCCGCCGGGCGCGCGCCGGCGAGCTTCCCGACGACGCCGTCGACGGCGTACACGCTCTCGTCGAGATACGGCCTCGTCCGCGCGTACGCGCCGGAGGTGCCCGTCGCCGGCGGCGGCGCGAAGAGCTCGAGCACCCGCAGCGGCTCGTCGCCGTAGGAGAAGCCGTGATGCCAGGTGTCGCGGCGGAAGAAGACGCTCTCGCCGGGGTCGGCTCGGACGACCTCGCCGGTCTCCGGGTTGGCGAGCACGAGCGTCCCCTGCAGCACGTGGAGCAGCTCGTCGGCGGCGAACACCGTCCGGAAGCTGTCCGAGTGCCGGAACACGCCGCCGGGCTCCAGGCCGAACACGATCGCGTGGATCCGCTGCGAGGAGACGTAGATCCAGTCCTCGACGAAGCCCGCCTCCTCGTCGCCCCAGGTGTGCCGGACGGCGTCGGCCGCGCGGATCACCGTCGGCGCCTCGAACGACGGCCGCGGCGAGGGCTTATAGCCCATCGTGGCTCCGGCGGTCGTGGGCGAGGCGCGCGGCATCGAGCTCCGAGAACGACGCGTCGTAGAGCGGGTCGGGGAAGCCGCTCTCGATCGTGCGCGCGACGCCGTCGCGGCCGGCGGCCTGTGCGGCGAGCATGATCTCGAGCGCGTGGTAGGCGTGCTCCGGCCGCGTGACGGTCGGGCGGCCGCTCTCGACGCAGTCGACGAGATGGCGCAGGCCCTCGGTCCACTGCCAGTGCGGGTCGGTCTCGGGGAAGACGCGCCAGGCGCCGTCGTCGTTCCGCCAGAGCTCCCAGCCCTCGGGTGCCCAGTCGTCGCCGAGGAGCTGGATCGTCCCCTCGCGGCCGTACACCTCGATCGCGGGCGATCGGTAGCGCTGCATCGTGAAGCCGGTCGTCACCACGGCGAAGCGCGCGTCGCCGAAGTCGAGCAGCACGTGCGCGTTGTCCTCGGCCTCGACGCGGATCGGGCGGCCGTCGACCTCGCGCTCGGGAATCGCGACTCCGGTCATCGCCGTCACGCGCCGCGCGGGCCCGAACACGGCGCAGAGGCTCGTGACGTTGTAGACGCCGAGGTCGAACAGCGACCCGCCGCCCGGCGCGTAGAACCACTCACCCCACCACGGCCCGGCCCAGCCGTAGCGCGCGCGGGCCGTGAGGAGCTCTCCGATGCGGCCGTCGCGCACGGCACCGTGCACCGCGCGGAAGGTCGGGCTCAGGAGGATGTGCGGCGCGCAGACGAGCAGGCCGGGCGACGTCTCCGCCAGCTCGAGGAGCTCGGCCGCCTCCCCGAGCGACGTCGCCATCGGCTTCTCGACGAGGACGTGCTTGCCCGCCTCGAGCGCGGCCCGCGCGAGCGGGCCGTGCTCGTTCATGCTGGTCAACACGAGGACGGCGTCGACGTCGGCTGCGCCGATCACCGCGTCGGGCCCCCGCAGCTCCGGCTCGACGTCGTAGTGCGCGGCCGCGCTGCGCCGCTTCGCGTCGTCCACGTCGTACAACGCGCTCACGTGCACACGCCCCTCGGCGCGCAGCCGCTCGATCATCGCCCGGTACGGCCCGGCGAAGACGCTGCCGCAGCCGATCACGCCGATACCGAGGCTCATCTCGCTCGTCTCGCGACCCGGTAGTACGCGTCGGTCCACGCGGGCCGGTCGACGTCGAGGCCGCGCTCGAGGCCGATGCGAGCAGCCAGCGCGGCGGCGGCGGGGAACGTCGAGACCGCCGCGAGCCTGCGGTCGGTCGTCTCGCCGCCGGGCGCGCGGATCACCGTCGCACCCTGACCCGCACAGATCGCCTCGGCTTCCGCGAGCAGCGGATCGTCGCCGTCGCCGGCGGGCAGGCTCAGCGCGAGCGCCCCCGGCCCGAGCGCCATCATCGCCGAGGTCGCGCCCTCGCGGGTCTCGACGCCCTCGGCCGGGACGAGGGCGACCTCCTTCAGCAGCAGCGCCGCCTCCAGCGCGGCCGCCCAGCCGGGTCCGCCGCCGAAGACGACTGCGGTCTCCGGGTCGATCGGACCGATGTCGTCGACCCAGGCACGGGCGTGCCCGATCGTGTGCTCGAGCTCGTCGGGCAGACGACGGAGCGCGGCGGCGAGGCCGGTGTCGACGGTGACGGCCGCCCACATGCGCAGCGCGGCGACGACGGCGCCGCAGAACGCCTGCGTGTGCGTGACGGCACGCTGGCTCGGCACCGAGACGAGCGCCCTGGCCCCGGCGCGCGCGCCGAGCGTCGAGCCGGCATTCGCGGTCACGGCCCCGTACGGCTTCGGTGCGCCGCCGTCGACCGCCTCGACGAGGTCGCGGAACTCGCCGGAGGAGGACACCGCGAGGAAGACGTCGCCCGGCCGCCATGCGAACGCGCCGCGGGCGAGCAGGCCGCTCGGAACGGCCACGAGCTCCGGGCCCTTCCCGGACTCCAGCGAGGCGAGCCAGAGCGCCACGGCGACGTAGTACGCGGCGCCGTTCCCGCTCGCGACGACCCGCCGGACGCCGTCGGCCGCGACGAGCGCGGCGACCTCCTCGACGTCCTCCTCCAGCGTCGCCCGAAGCGTCGAGGGCAGCTCGACCACATCGCGCCAGAGCCCCGTCTCGTCGAGCACCGCGCCAGCCTAACCGGGGACGTCCGCCGCCAGAAGGGCCGCCCCCACCACGCCGCCGTCGGCGCCGAGGAAGCGAGCCGACGACCGGGAGGGGCGGCTCGCGCGGGTACGCCACGCGCTCCCGGAGCGTCCGCTCGACCCGTTCCCGGAAGGCGGGTGCCGTTCCCAGCCCCCCTCCGAGGACGACGAGCGCCGGGTCGAGCGCGTTGGCGAGCGTGGCGAGTACGCCCCCAAGAGCGGCCGCCGCGTCGTCGAGGATCGCCGAGTGCGCCGGATCCGCGAGGACGTCCTCCGCGCGCTCGAGCCCTGCGGCGCGGGCGAGCGCAGGCCCGCTCGCCGTGAGCTCGATCGGCGGCGCACCGAGCACGAGCGCCTCGCCGTGCGCGCCGGCGTACGGGCGCCCGTCGATCACGAGGCAGGCACTCGCCCCGGTCCCCACGACGACGTGGAGGAACGGCGACACCCCGACACCCACGCCGAAGCGGGCCTCCGCGAGCGCCGCCGCGCGGACGTCCGACTCGACGACGACGGACGGCGCCCCGACCGCCGCCTCGACGTCGAGCCCGCGCCAGTCGACCGTGTCGCCGCTCGCGGGCCGCCCGTCGAGGTCGACGAGCTCGCAGAGCGCGATCCCGACCGGCAGCCGTCCGCCGCCGAGCTCGGCGGCGAGTGCCGCGCAATCGGCCAGGACCGCCTCCCCGCCGCGTTCCGGACCGGTCGCCACCCGGCGCCGCTCGAGGACCGCGCCGGACGAGGTCTCGACGGCGGCCGCGGCGATCTTCGTCCCGCCCACGTCGATCCCGATCGCGGCGGCCGACGCGTTTCGGTCCGCCGCTGCCATCGCTCTATAGTCTCGTATCCGCCGCCGGGGCGGGACCCGTAGCCGAGGAGGGAATGTGAACAGGCGCCTGCTGGGAGTGCTCGTCCTCGTCGCCTTCACGCTGCTCGCCGCCGTCACGGCCGGCGCGTACGCGGGGAGGCAGGCGACGACGACCACGTTGACGATGTGGTCCTACGACAACCAGGATCCTGGCCTCGAGCCGGTGCTGAAGCAGCTCTCGAAGGACTTCGAGAAGAGCCATCCCGGCGTGAAGATCACCCTCGTCTTCAAGGGATTCACCGATCTCGTCGGCACGGTGCCGCGGGCGCTCGCCTCGGGCAGCGGCCCCGACGTGACCGAGGGCAACCAGGGCTACCAGACCGACGCCCAGCTCGTGAAGGCGAAGCTGATCCTGCCGCTGACGAAATACATCAAGAAGTACAAGTGGGACCGGCTGTACGCGCCGTCGACGTGGGGGATGTTCCGATGGACGCCCGACGGCAAGTCGTTCGGCAAGGGCCCGGTCTGGGGCATTGCGCAGACCGGTCAGAACGTCGTCGCTTTCATCAACAGGAAGAAGCTGATCGCCGCTGGAATCAACCCGAACAAGCTCCCGCGGACGTATGCGGGCTGGGAGAAGATGCTCGCGACGCTGCGCGCAAAACTCCCCGCCGACGACCCCGTGATCGAGGCCGGCAACAAGTCGGGCTATGGCTTCATCCACATCTTCGGCGGCATCTGGGGCGCATATGTGCAGCCGCAGAGCGTCCGGAACTGGGTCTACCACGTGCCCGGATCCCGCTACGACTCGGCGGGGACGGTCAAGGCGCTCGGGAGACTCCAAGCGTGGGCCAAGGCCGGCTACTTCAACGACGACTACAACGCGGTCCAAGAGGACGCCGCCGCCGGCGTCTTCGCGAAGGGCAAGGGCGCGATGTGGATCGGCGGCGACTGGGACTCGACCATCATCAAGGAAGGTCTGGGTGCCAGGAACATCGTCGTGACGCCGATCCCACCGGGGTCGAGTGGCCAGTGGGCGTCGATCGGCGGCCTCTCCGGCCCGTGGCACATCTCGGCGAAGACGAAGTATCCCGACCTCGGGGCCGAATGGCTCAACTACGTGATTACGTCGCCGCGCGCGAAGGCGCTGATGTACTCGCAGCAGCAGATCCCGTCCGACAAGAGCGCCAAGGCGCCCGCGGGTGACGCGTACCTGGGCCGGGTGAGCAAGGCGTTCCAGCAGGTCGCAAACGACGACGGGCTCCTGCTCTACACCGACTGGGCCTCGCCCTCGATGTACACGACGCTCCAGAACCAGTTCCAGCTGCTGCTCGCCGGGCGCCAGACGCCGGCGGGCATGGCGAAGGCCGTCCAGGACGACTGGGCGAAGTTCGACAAGACGCTCCGCTGACCACGGCGCGTGGCGGATGAAGGCGCAGCCGGCGCGGCCCGCCCGGGACAGCTAGACCCGGGCGCGCCGCGGAAGCGCCGGCGCGGGCCGACGCGGGCGCCCGGCGACTCGCGCAACATCGGCTGGCTCTACGTCCTGCCGGGGCTCGCGTTCTACGTCCTCTTCACGCTCGCGCCGCTCCTCCACACCGTCTACTACTCGCTGTTCGACTGGGACGGCCTGACGGCGAAGACGTGGGTCGGGCTCGCAAACTACGGCGAGGCGCTTCACGACAGCGTGCTCCGCGACTCGTTCGTCCACTCGGCGATCCTGATCGTCTACTACGCGGTCTTCCCGGTGATCATCGGTCTGGTGCTCACCGCGGCGCTCACGCGCTCGGTGATCCGCGGGTTCCGCTTCTTCCGCACCGTCCTCTTCCTGCCGCAGCTGATCGCAGGCGTCGTGATCGCGCAGGCCTGGACGTGGATCTACGCCACCGAGGGGCCGCTCAACCGCTTCCTCGAGCTGATCGGGCTCGGCTCGCTCGCGCGGCCGTGGCTCGGCGACTTCACGTGGGCGCTGCCGTCGATCGGCGCGATCGGCAGCTGGGTCACCTTCGGGCTCTGCATGGTCCTCTTCATCGCGGGGGTGCAGAAGATCCCCACGTCGCTCTACGACGCGGCGCGTGTCGACGGCGCGGGCCCGGTGCGCGAGTTCTTCGCCGTGACGTTGCCGGGGCTCCGGGCCGAGATCCTCGTCGCCTTCGTGCTGACGACGATCAACGCGCTCCGCAGCTTCGACATCGTCTACAACACGACGGCCGGCGGACCCGGGGGGTCGACGCTCGTCCCCTCGATGTACATGTACCAGAACGCGTTTCTGTACAACCGCGTGGGCTACGCGGCGGCGATCGCGACGGTGCTGGCGATCGCGATCTTCCTGCTCGCGGCGGTCGTGCTGCGCATCGGCGACCGGGGCGAGCACGAGTGACGGCCGTCCGCATCGACCGGCTGGGCACGTACTTCATCCTCTGCACGTTCTCCCTGCTCGCGCTCTATCCGGTGCTCTCGATCCTGTTTCTCGCGCTGCATCGGAAGACCGACCTCGTCAGCGGGTTCGCGATCCCGACGCGGATCGACCTCTCGAGCTTCGAGGCGGCGTGGACCGAGGGCCATTTCGCGACCGGCTTCAAGTCGAGCTTCATCGTCGCGGGCGCCGTGACGGCCGCCTCGGCGGTGCTCTCGATCGGCACCGGCTACGCGTTCGGGACCATGCGGTTCGTCGGCGACCGCATCGTCTTCCCGATCATCCTGCTCGGGATCATCTTCCCGTACGAGGCGACGGTGATCCCGCTCTACTACGACTTCCAGGACGTCCCGCTCCTCCACTGGAACCTCCTCAACACGTACTGGGCGCTGATCCTCCCGCAGATCGGGCAGTCGGTCGCGTTCGGCACGTTCTGGATGCGCGCGTTCTTCCGCTCGACGCCGCGCTCGCTGATCGAGGCGGCGCGGATCGACGGCGCCTCCAGCTTCGGCGTGCTCTGGCGCGTGCTGCTGCCGCAGGCGATGCCCGCCGTGCTGACGATGTCGGTGCTCGTCTTCACGTACACCTGGAACGAGTTCCTCCTCGCGCTGGTGCTCGTCTCGGGCACCGAGACGCACCAGACGGCGCCGCTCGGCCTCAGCTTCTTCGCAGGCGCGTCGCGTGCGACCGACCCGACGAAGGTCGCGGCCGCGGCGGTGCTCGTCGCGCTGCCGATCCTGCTCGTGTACCTCTTCCTGCAGCGGCACTTCGTCCGCGGAATGCTCGCCGGGGCGCTCAAGGAGTGACATAGACAATGGCAAGAATCAAGCTCGTGTACCTCGGCGGCGGCTCGACCCGGGCAGCCGGGACGATGGCCTCCTTCATGGCGAACGGCGCCGACTTCGACGGCTCGGAGGTCGTGCTCGTCGACCTCGACGAGGAGCGGCTGGGGCTGATCCGCACGTTGGCCGAGAAGATGGCGCGGGCGCGCGGCCTCGACATCGCGGTCAGCGCGACCACGAACCGCCGCGCCGCGCTCGACGGCTGCGACGCGGTCCTCTCCTCCTTCCGGCCGGGCGGGTTCGCGGCGCGTGTCCACGACGAGCGGATCCCGCTCGAGCACGGGCTGATCGGGCAGGAGACCCAGGGCGCCGGCGGCTTCTTCATGGCGCTTCGCGCGATCGCCGTGCTCAAGGACGTCTGCGCCGAGATGGAGGAGCTCTGCCCGGACGCCTGGATCTTCAACTACACGAACCCGGTCAACATCGTCGCAGAGGCGGTCACGCACCACTCGCCCGTGAAGATCGTCTCCCTCTGCGAGGGGCCGATCTACTTCCGGGACGAGATCGCGTCCTCGGCGGGGCTCGACCCCGACCTCCTGCAGGTGACGATGGTGGGGCTGAACCACGCCTGCTGGGGCGTCGAGCACGACTACGGCGGCCGCGACCCGCTGCCCCTGATCGAGGAGGCGTGGGAGCGGCGCCGCGACGACCCGACGCTCGAGCCGCACCTCCGCCGCCAGCTCCGCCTGGCCGCGGCGATGGGCGCCGTGCCGGCCGACTACTTCCAGTACTACTACTTCACCGACGAGGTCCTCTCCGAGCTCGGGGGCAAGCCGACGACCCGCGCGGAGGACATCCTCGGCTGGTCGGGCGACTACTGGCGCCATTACGCCGAGCAGGCAGAGACGGAGGACCCGCAGCTCGACCCGGGCCGCTCACGCGGCGGCATCCACGAGCTCGAGCTCGCGATCGACGTGATGGACGCGATCTTCAACGACAAGGACGAGACCCATCCGGTCAACATGCCGAACGCGGGCGGCGCACTCCCCGGCTTTCCCGAGGATCTCGTCGTCGAGGTGCTCGGCCGGTGTCACGGCGGCGGGATCGAGGTGATCCCCTCGAAGCCGCTTCCCCGACACGTGCGCGGCCTCGTCGAGATGCTCGGCGAGTACCAGGCCCTCGCCGCCGAGACGGCCTGGGCCGGGACGCGCGCCGACGCGCTTCGGGCCCTGAGCGCCAACCCGCTCGTGCGGCAGGTCGAGGTCGCCGAGCGGGTCTACGACGCACTCGCGGAGGCCCACCGCGACCACCTGCCCGAGAGGCTCCTCGCGTGAGCCCGCTCCTTCTCGGCGTCGACGGCGGCAACACCAAGACGATCGCGGTCGTCGTGACCGGGGAGGGCGCGGTGCTCGGCACGGGCCGCGCGGGCTGCGGGGACATCCACAACGCCCGCGGCCCGGAGGCGGCAGTCACCGAGATCGCCCGCGCCGTGGGCGCGGCGCTCGCCGAGGCCGGCACCGGGGCGGGCGACCTGGCGGCGGCCGCATTCAGCCTCGCCGGCGCGGACTGGCCGGAGGACTTCGACTACCTGCGCCGCGAGCTCCGCGTGCGGCTGGGCCTGCTGGAGGATCCCGAGATCGTCAACGACGCGGTCGGCGGCCTGCGGAGCGGCACGGACGACATGGTCGGCGTCTCGGTCGTGATCGGCACCTACTCGGCCCTCGCCGGGAGGAACGCGGCGGGCGAGCTCTTCCACTTCGGCTTCTGGCCCGACTCGACGGGCGCGCACGGGCTCGGCTCACACGCGCTCGCCGCGATCTGGCGGCACATGCTCGGCCTCGGCCCCGAGACGACGCTCCTCGGCCGGGCGCTCGAGCGCTGGGGCTGCGAGTCCGCCGAGGAGCTGCTCCACGCGCTGACGCGGATCGGTGGGCCCGACGAGTCGGAGGCCGGCCGCTTCGCGGACGCCGTGCTCGACGAGGCGGAGGCCGGCGACGAGGTCGCGCTGGAGATCGTGGAGACCGTCGCCGGCCGGATGGGCGACTACGCGCGGGTGTGCGCCGCTCGGACGGGCCAGGACGGCGCACCGTTCCCGCTCGTCCTCTGCGGCAGCGTCCTGCGCCACCCCTCCCCGCTCCTGCGCTCCGTCCTCGTCTCGCGCGTCCCGGACGGGGAGCCGGTGTACCCGGACGTCGAGCCGGTTGCCGGCGCGGTGCTGCTCGCCGCAGACAGGGTCGGCGCGCGCCCCGAGCTCGCGCAGCTCGGCGCGCCGCTCAGCCGACGGTGAGCTGCGGCGGGGCCGTGAGCCCGCGCGAGGCGCCCTCGCGCAGCAGCGTCTCGAGGTCGACGGCGCCACCGATGCCCGTGGGAGTGCAGACCGCCAGTCCCGCGTAGAGCACCGCCCAGCGCAGCCTCTCCTCGAGCTCGGCGCCGGACAGGTCGGCCCAGATGAACGCGGCGGCGAGCAGGTCACCGGCGCCTGTCGTGTCGATCGGGCGCTCGATCGTCTCGGCAGGGACCGAGACCGTCTCTCCGTTGGAGAGGGCCATCGCCCCCTCCCCCGCCCGCGTGACGATGAGGGTGCCGACCCGCTCGGCGAGCGACCGCGCAGCGTCCTCGACCGTCTCCTCGCCGCTCAGCCCCAGCGCCTCGCGCTGGTTGAGGAAGAGCGCGTGAGCACCGTCCAGCGCGGCCGGCGGACGGCCCTCGTAGGCGCGAAGGTCGTCGTCGCCGCACGTGACGTACGCCGTGGCGAGGTCGGGGACGACGTACAGCTGGTCGAGGCTCGCGGCAACCGCGCGCGGCTCGAGCGCGGCGACGTCCGCCGCCGCGGCGCGCGCGCCCGGATCGATCGTCACCATCGCCCGGTCGCCGCCGAAGGGCATCACCATCGTGGTGGGCGTCCTCGGCGCGGGGCGCGCCGCGACGCAGCGAACGCCCTCGTCGGCGAGCATCCCCCGCACGAGGTCACCGCCGACGTCCTCGCCGAGCGGCGCGGCGACCGCCGCGTCCAGGCCGAGCCGCGCCGCGCCGACGGCCGTGATCGCGCCTCCGCCCGGCGAGCGCAGGAGCTCCGCCGCGAAGCGCTCCTCGCCGAGCGCAGGCAGCGACTCGAGGCCGACGAACGTCAGGTCGAGAAAGACAGGGGTGGCGACGACGAGGTCGGTCACGAGCGTTCGAGGATAACTGGCTCGACCGTCATGCGACGAGCGCACGGATCGCGTCGCCGGTGAGCTCGGCCTTCGTGACGAACCCGCGGGCGCCGGACTCGGCCACGAGGGAGCCGAAGTCCGAGCCGTCGCGGCTGGACGCCAGGACGATCGCCGTCTCGGAGCCCGCCTCGCGCAGCCGCGCGGCGACCACGAAGCCGTCGATGTCCGGCAGCTCGACGTCGAGGAGCAGGATGTCGGGCGCCAGCTCGAGCGCCGCGGCGACCCCCGTTTCCCCGTCGCTCGCGGTGCCGACGACGGCAAAGCCGTCGTTCTCGAGCACGACCTGCGCGATCGCCCGGAAGGACGGGTGGTCGTCGACGATCACCACGGTCACGGGCTCGAGAGCTGCCATGGGCCGATCGTCTCACCGATCTGCATGTCGCGGTAGTACGGTCGTCACTACCCGACGCTGATCGGCTCCGCGGGACCGGACCTAGCGCGAGTCGAACCCGACCCCTTCGGCCAGTTCGCGCGCCCGGTGAATGGTTATAGGCTCCACCGGTGGTCGAGCGGCTCGACGAGGAGCGTATCGAGATGCTCCGAAGCTGGGGAGAGGGCCTCCAGACCAGCGATCGGGACGAGCTCAGGGCCTCCGGACGCGCAATCCTGATGCTGATCGAGGAGATCGACCGCCTCGAGGCGGATCTCTGGCACGAGCGGGCCGCGGCGATCCAGGCGGCGACCGAGCACCGGTCCTCTGCGTCGCTCGCGAGCACGCTGCGCGACCGTCTGGCGCAGCGCCCGGTGCCGCCCGAGCCGGCAGGCTAGCCGGCACGCGGGCACGGAGCCCGCAGCGCCCTCACGCCGCCGCGCGCGCGATCGCGTCGAGGTCGTCCTCCGAGGCGTGCCACGCGCCCGCCGCGGCGTTCGCGCGAACCTGCTCGGGACTCGTCGCCCCCGCGATCACCGAGGCGACGCCCGGGATCGAGGCGAGACCCCCGACCGCGAGCTCGAGGATGCCGCGGCCGCGCTCGGCGCCCACGCGCTCCAGCGCCTGAAC
Source organism: uncultured Actinomycetes bacterium (assembly GCA_963742525.1). Lineage (GTDB taxonomy): Bacteria > Actinomycetota > Thermoleophilia > Gaiellales > Gaiellaceae > Gaiella. The sequence continues at coordinate 266,599 of CAVUMD010000002.1, read as the reverse complement.
GGTCTCGAGGTCGCTCTCGTCGATCTGCCGTCCGGCCAGCCGCGAGCCCGCGGGCGCCGGCTCGCCGCGCCGGTACTTCCCCGTGAGGAGCCCGCTCGCGAGCGGGAAGTACGGCACGTAGCCCATGCCGTGGCGCAGGCAGAGAGGGAGCACCTCGGCGTCGTCGTCGCGGTGGAGGAGGCTGTACTCGTTCTGGACGGCGACGACCGTGACGCCGCTCGCCGCGGCGGCGGCGACCTGGGCGGCGTCGACGTTCGAGAGACCGAGCCACCGGACGCGCCCCTCGTCGACGAGCTCCTGCATCGCGGTGAGCGTCTCCTCGAGCGGCGTGACGCCGTCGGGACGGTGGTAGGTGTAGAGGTCGATCACGTCCGTCCCGAGCCGCTCGAGCGACGCCTCGAGCGCGCGGAGCAGGTGATCGCGCGACCCGCCCGGGCCTGGGACCGACGCGTCCTGTCCGAACTTCGTCCCGAGCACGACGTCCGCGCGGCGCTGGCCGAGCGCTGCGCCGATGAACCGCTCGCTCTCCCCGGAGCCGTAGATGTCCGCCGTGTCGAAGAACGTGACCCCGACCTCGAGCGCCGCCTCGACCACCGCGCGCGTCGCTTCGCGGTCGAGCTTCCGTCCGAACTGGTTGCAGCCGAGCCCGACGCGCGAGACGTCGAGATCCGAGCCGCCGAGCCGCGCCGTCTCCACGGCCGAAGGCTATGCGACGGGTCTCAGGTCGCGCGGACGCGTACCTCGGCCACCTCGCCGGCGCTCTCCGGCGGCAGCGCGGTGACCCACACCACCACGTACCGCCCCGTGCGGCCCGCGACGGGGAAGGTGGTACGGGCGGTGAGCGTCTTCGCGGGAGAGGCGCGGGTGAACGGCCCGGTGCGTGAGTTGCCGATCCGGATCTCCGCCCGAACGCCCGGCGTGGAGCTGTCGACGACCACCTGCCGGACGCGCACGCGGCGGCCGGCGTCGAGCACGAGGCCGACGCCCGTCTTGAAGAATCGCGAGTACCGCTCGGTGCGCCAGAACGTGCTCCGGTTCCCGTCGACCGCGAGCGACGCCTCCTCGTCCCGCTCGTGCCCGTCGCCCTCGGGATCGAAGGCGCCCGCGGCCGTGAGCTTCACGAACCGGGCACGTGCGACGGGTCGTGTCGTGGGCTTCGGGCGGGTCGTGGTGACGACCGTCTCTCGCGTCGCCGGTGCCTGCGACGCCGCGTCGTCCTCGTCGAGCCCGTTCGCCACCGCCCAGCCGAGCGCGAGCAGCAAGACCGCGAGCGCACCCGCGGCGAGGATCCGCGCCCAGGTCTTGCCGTTGGGCATCCGCCGAGTCTACGGCGACGGCGCGGCCGACCCGCGCCCGTCGCCCGGTCACACAGCGTCCGGCGTACGCTCGGGCAGTGGACTTCGCGAAAGCGCTGGTCGCCGTGGTCGCGGTCGTCGTCGTCCTGCCCCTCGCGATCATCGGGCTCGCGCTCCTGGGGCCGGTGGGGTGGATCGCCGCCGCGGTCGTCCTCCCGCTCGCGACGCTCGCGACCATCCTCTGGCTCGGCCGCGCGCGCCCGGGTGACGGGGAGCCGCCGGGCAGGCGCCCGGAGTGACCTCAGCGAAGGCTGCGCAGCGACGCCGGATCGAGCCCGAGCCACGCCTGCGCGAGCCGGCCGAGCGTGCCGTCGTGGCGAAGCCGGACGAGCTCGCGGTCGACGGCTGCGACGTCGACGCCCGCGCCGCGCGGCACCGCGATCACGAGTCCCTTCCCGCGTGGGATGCGCCCCACGACAGGGCCGAACGAGCCGCGCTGTCCCTGGACGAAGCGGCCCGCCTCGACGGCCGGGACGAGCGCGGCGTCGCAGGCGCCCGTGCGCAGCATCGTCCGGAGCCGCTCGGTGCCGGTCACGAGAACGGGCTGCTGCCGGGGGCGGACGACGGGCATCGCGCGGGCGCCGTCGCCGCCGCGGACGGCGCAGAGCAGCGACCGCGCGCAGGTCGGCGAGCCGTCGAGGCCGCTCGAGGCCGCGGCGCGCGACGACGGCGACGTCGGTCGTGAGGTACGGAACGCTCAGGTCGGCTCCGGCCCGCGCGCCGCGCGACGGGTCGATGCCGCCGAGCGCAAGCTGCCAGCCGCCGCCGCTCGACGCGAGCAGCCGGGCCTGCGACGGCACGTAGACGAACCGGCTCACGCGCCCGCCGAGCCGTCGTGCGAGCGTTCGCGCGAGCTCGACCTCGAAGCCGCGCGCGAGGATCACGTCGCGTCCACGGACGACACCTGCCTGGAGGAGAGGGCTCTGGAGGCCGAGCGCGACGACGAGTGCGCCGGGCCGGCTCGTCGCGGGCGCCGGTGCGGGCGCGTCGTCGGCGCGCGCCAGACCCGCAGGCAGCGCCAGCCCCACGACGACGAGCACGGTGGCGACCCGCCTCATGCGAGCGTCTCCCTGACCACGTCGACCGGGGTCCCGTACGTCGCGAAGGCGTACATCAGCGGCGCGTCGCGCGCCATCATCCGGACGCAGCCGTGCGAGGCCGGATAGGCGGGAACCGAGGGATACGCGTGGAACGCGATGCCTCCGACGAAGTAGCTCGCGAACGGCATCCACGTCGAGAACGGCACCGACCACGACATGCGCTCCTTGCGGTAGACGCGGAACTGCCCGCTCGGCGTCCGGCCGTACGAGCCGGACGAGATGTGGAAGACGCGCTCGACCCGGTTGCCGACGATCGCGAGCGCCACCTGCCTGCCGAGCAGGATCTCGACCCGCTTCCCGGGGCGGTGCAGGACCGGCTGCGGCCGGGTCGCGTGGGCGATCGCCGCGGTCGTCCTCGCATCGAGGACGCCCGAGCGCGGCTCTCCCGACCACTTCTGGAAGGCGAGAACGGCAACCGACGTCTCGTCGCCCGGCGTCCCTGTCACGCCCGTCGGCGCCATGAAGCCGAGGTCGGCGAGCAGCTGCTGGACGTCGCGCAACGCCGGCGCACGGGCGTCGGGCGCCGGCGCGCGGACGGTGGTGCGGAGGTCGTAGCCGGGGAAGAGCCCGACGGGGATCCCGCCCTCGATCCTCACCCGGACGCCGACCACTCCGGGGACGGCGCGCAGCGTCCGGACGAGCTGGCCCACGCGCGCGCGGAGCGAGGCCTCGTCCCGCCCCGCCGTGAAGCGCGCCCCGAGATCGACCGTCACCACGCGGTGCGCGACGGTGAGGTCGCGGAGCGCCGTGCCCGTGGGGATCGCCGTGCGCAGCCCGTCGCCCCGCTCGCGGCGTGTCGGCCCGGCGAGGAGCGCGCGAACGAGCCCGGGGATGCCGGGGGCTGTCCGATGGGCGGCGACCGCGTTGCCCGTCGCGCAGGAACCACACATCGCCGCCGAGCGCGCCTGACCCGGCGTGCGCCTGGCCCGCGAGCGCGAGGACGGCTGTCACCGCAAGCATGAGCGAGATGCGCGTCACGCGCCGTGGCTTCCCTGTTCTACCGCCGTCTCCTGCGCCAGGTGGCCCGCCATGGAGAACGGAATCGGCAGAGCGGCGCGGACGCTTGACAGCAGCGCGGTGCTACGCGTCCGAGTGCGCGCGGACGATCACGACCGGGCACGGCGCATGGTCGGCAACGCGGCCGGACGTCGATCCCAGCAGGGCTTCCTTGATGGCGCCGCGCCCGCGGTTCCCGACGACGAGCAAGTCGGCGTCCTTCGCGGTCTCGAGCAGCCCCTCGGACGCGTCACCCTGCACGAGCCTCACGGTGACATCGTGCCCCGTCCCGAGCACGCTCTCCACCTCCTGCTGGGCGGCGCGGGACGCCGCGTCGTGCGTCGCATCGATCATCTCCGTGCTCTCCGTCCACGACATGGGGACGAGGCCGGAATCGGCCGTCGTCGTCATCGGGATGTAGTTCCAGGCGTGCACCGCCTCGACCCGCGCGCCGCGGAGCTTCGCCTCCTCGACGGCCCAGCGGAGCGCCGCTGCCGACTCCTCGCTCCCGTCGATGCCGACCACGATCCGTCCCGCCATGTCCCCATCATCCACGATCCGGCGCGGGCCGGGACGCGAGAACCGCTCAAGATCGGGGCCGCAACGGCCGATTCTTGGAGCAGAGGACGTTGAACCCTCCGTCGAACATCCCTGCCGCGAGCCGCGAGGCTCGTGTCGTCGGCGATGCGGCACTCGACCCTCTGGTCGAGTCCTACCGCAAGCTCGCCGACGTCTTCCACGAGCTGCTCTCCGAGCAGTCACTCGACGACCTGCTCCAGCGCATCGCCGGCACGGTCGGGGAGCTGATCCCGTTCGACGACATCACCTTCTACGAGGCCGACGAGGGGAAGCGCGAGCTGCGCGCCGTGTTCGCGTCGGGCCACGACGCGGAGAAGGTGCTCGCCGACGAGCCGTTCTCCTACGGCGTCGGGATCACGGGCTGGGCCGTCGAGCAGCGGGAGCCCGTGCTTGCGAATCGGGCGGAGCTCGATCCCCGCGTCCGCTTCGTCGCGGACACGCCGCCCGACCCCGAGTCGCTGATCGTCGTCCCGCTGGTGGCGCGCGGCCGACTCAAGGGCACGGTCAACATCTACCGCGCCGGGTTCCAGGAGTTCACCGAGGACGAGTTCCTGCTCGCGGTGCGGTTCGGCGACGCCGCCGCGCTCGCCGTCGACAACGCGCACATTCGCGCGTCGCTCGAGCGCCAGGCGCAGACCGACCCGCTGACCGGCCTCTGGAACCACCGCGCGTTCCACGAGCGGCTCCGTGAGGAGCTCGTCGACGCGTCCACGAACCAGTCCTCCGTCGCGCTCGTGATGCTCGACCTCGACGACTTCAAGCGCGTGAACGACGTCTACAGCCACGCCACGGGCGACCACGTGCTCTCGGAGGTCGCGCGCGTCCTGCTCGGCGCGGTGCGCACGTCCGACTGCGTGTGCCGGATCGGCGGCGAGGAGTTCGCGATCATCGCCCCGACGAGCGGCCTCGCGGACGCGTTCCGGCTCACCGAGCGCGTCCAGGAGCAGATCGGGCTCGCGGAGTTCGCGCCGGTGGGGCCTGTCAGCCTCTCGGTCGGCATCGCGTCGGGGCCCGAGCACGCGGCCAACCCCCGCGAGCTCGTCGCCTGCGCGGAGGTCGCGATGATGACCGCGAAGGCGCGCGGGAAGGGCCAGATCGTCGTGTTCCAGGAGGGAGGCCGCGAGCGCCCGTACGACACCGAGGACTCGCGGCGCGCCGAGTTCCGCTCGATCGCCCACCTGAAGATGCTGCACGGCGTCTCGACGAAGCTCAGCCGCCTGAACGACGTCGCGGAGATCGGCGCGACCATCGCCGACGAGCTCCGGCTGCTGATCGACTACCACAACTGCCGCGTCTTCGTCCGCGACGGCGACGACCTCCGGCCGATCGCGTTCCGTGGCGACCTGACCGCGTCGGGATCGGCGATGGAGGTGCTGCAGACGAAGGTCGGCGAGGGCGTCACCGGGCACGTCGCGCTGACCGGCGAGCCCTTCCTCACCGGTGACGCGGCGCACTGCGGGATCGGCGTCCGCATCCCCGGGACGACGCAGATCGAGGAGTCGCTGCTCGCGGTTCCCCTCCGGTACGGGACGACCGTCGTCGGGGTGATCGTCGTCTCGAAGCTCGGGCTCGACCAGTTCGACTCGGACGAGCTGCGGCTGCTCGAGGTGCTCGCCGGCCACGTGTCCGTGGCGCTCGTCAACGCACGGCTCTACGAGTCGCAGCGCCGCGAGGCCGAGAGCGCGAAGGCCCTGCTCGAGCTGACCCGGGAGCTCTCCTCGGTGACGAACCTCGACGGCGTGCTGCAGCAGGTCGTGAGGGGCGCCGCGCACATCATGGGGTCGAGCCGCTGTTCGATCTGGCTGCCGACGCAGGACGGGGGCCTCGTCTGCCGCGCCGCCGTCGGCGACACGGCCTACACCGCGCTCGAAGGGCGCATGCTGCCCGCCGACCTGGTGGCCCGGTTCTCGCCGCGCGGCGCGCCGTTCGTGACGACGGCGGAGGAAGCGGTGCTCATCGGTCGCGCGGTGGCGAACGAGGCCGCAGGCGCCCTGCATGCGATCACCTTCATCCCGCTCGACCAGGGGCTCGCGGCGCTCGCGGTCGTGGCGGAGTCGGCGATCCGGTCGCGGGAGCTCGAGCTGCTCGCCGGGATAGCGAGCCAGGCGCGGCTCGCGATCACGAACGCCGGCAGCTTCGCGACGCTCGAGCGCACGTTCCTCTCGACCGTCGAGGCGCTCGCGAACGCCCTCGAGGCCAAGGATTCGTACACGTCGTCGCACGCTCGCTGGATCTGCGACATGTCGATCGAGGTGGGCCGCGAGCTCGGCCTGGACTCGGTGCAGCTCAAGCGCGTCGAGCTCGGCGCCCTGTTCCACGACATCGGCAAGATCGGGATCCCGGCGTCGATCCTCATGAAGCCCGGCCCGCTCACCGTCGAGGAGCGGTCGATGATCGAGCAGCATCCGGAGCTCGGCGAGCGGATCCTGGCGCCCATCGACCAGCTCGAGGCGGTGCGGCCCATCGTCCGGGCGTGTCACGAGCGCTACGACGGGCTGGGCTACCCGGACGGCCTCAACGCGGACGAGATCCCGCTCGAGGCGCGGATCATCTTCGCCTGCGACGCGTTCCACGCGATGACGACCGACCGCCCCTACCGGGAGGCGCTCCCAGTCGAGGAGGCGTTCCGGCGACTCACGAGCGCCGCCGGCACGCAGTTCGACCCCGTCGTCGTCGAGGTCTGCCTGCGCGTGCTGAAGCAGCCGCCGCCGGCGGCCGACTGAGCCGCGCTAGCCGACGCGCCGCAGCACCCTGAGGGCGCGCTCGCGGACCGGTACCGCATCCCGCGCCCGGAGCGTCGTGCCGTTCGGCGGGAGATCCGGCTCCGCGGTGCAGAGCTCGTGGGCCCAACGACGGCCGAAGCGCGTCGGCGGCAGGACGAACGTGACCGGCTCCCGCCACGCGTTGAACAGGACGATGAACGACTCGTCCCCGATCGGCTCGCCTTCGGCCGTCTGCGTCGGGATCTCGGCGCCGTTCAGGAAGGCCCCGAGCGCGAACGCGTCGCCGCGCGCCCAGTCGGCCTGGCTCATCCGCCGCCCGTCGGGGCGGAACCACCAGACGTCCGGCGCCCCGGAGCCGCGGTGCTCCTCTCCGGTGAGAAACGCCGACCGCCGAAACACGGGATGCTCGGCGCGAAGTCGCAGCAGCCGCCGGGTGAACTCGAGGAGGCCGTCCGCGCGCTCGCCGAGCTCCCAGTCGACCCACGACAGCTCGTTGTCCTGGCAGTAGGCGTTGTTGTTGCCCTGCTGCGTCCGCCGGATCTCGTCGCCGCCGAGGAGCATCGGCGTTCCCTGCGAGAGGAGCAGGGTCGCGAGGAAGTTGCGGATCTGCCGGTCGCGCAGCTCGTTGACCTCCGGATCGTCGGTCTCGCCCTCGACGCCGCAGTTCCAGGAGCGGTTGTCGTCCGTGCCGTCGCGATTGCCCTCGAGGTTGGCCTCGTTGTGCTTGCGGTCGTACGAGACGAGGTCGCGGAGCGTGAACCCGTCGTGGCAGGTGACGAAGTTGATCGACGCAGAGGGATGCCGCCCGTCCGACTGGTAGAGGTCGCTCGAGCCCGTGAACCGGCGGGCGAACTCGCCGACGGCCGTGTGCCCGCGCCAGAAGTCGCGCATCGTGTCCCGGTACATCCCGTTCCACTCGGACCAGAGGATCGGGAAGTTCCCGACCTGGTAGCCGCCGGGGCCGACGTCCCACGGCTCGGCGATCAGCTTCACCTGGCTGAGCACCGGATCCTGGTGGATGACGTCGAAGAACGCCGAGAGGCGGTCGACGTCGTACAGCTCCCGCGCGAGCGCCGAGGCGAGGTCGAACCGGAAGCCGTCGACATGGCACTCGACCGCGAAGTAGCGGAGCGAGTCCATGATCAGGCGCAGCACCGACGGATGCACCGGGTTGAGCGAATTGCCGGTCCCGGTGAAGTCCATGTAGTGGCGCGGGTCGTCCGGCTGGAGGCGGTAGTACGACGCGTTGTCGACACCCTTGAACGAGAGCGTCGGCCCGAGATGGCTGCCCTCGGCGGTGTGGTTGTAGACCACGTCGAGGATCACCTCGATCCCCGCGCGGTGGAGCGCCTTCACCAGGCCCTTGAACTCGCGCACCTGCTCGCCACGGGTCCCCGTGGCGGCATAGCCTGCGTGGGGCGACAGGAAGCCGATCGTCGAGTAGCCCCAATAGTTGGTCAGCCCGCGCTCGACGAGGAAGTCCTCGTCGGCGATGTGGTGGACCGGGAGGAGCTCGACCGCGGTGATCCCCAGATCGCGCAGATGCCCGACGGCGGCGTCCGAGGCGAGGCCCGCGTACGTGCCGCGCAGGTCGTCGCGCACGCCGGGCATGCGCTGCGTGAACCCCTTGACGTGCAGCTCGTAGATCACCGTCTCGGCCCATGGGCGCCGCAGTGGCGCGTCTCCCTCCCAGTCGAACGAGTCGTCGGTGACGACGGAGCGCGGGACCGCAGGCGCCGAGTCCTCCCCGTCCCGCACGTCCTCCTGGCCCGGGGCATAGGCGAGCACCCTCGCCCTCTCGAACCCGATCCGGCCCTCGATCGCCTTCGCGTAGGGATCGATCAGGAGCTTCGCCGGGTTGAAGCGATGGCCGGCGGTCGGCTCCCACGGCCCGCTGACCCGGTAGCCGTAGCGCTGTCCCGGTCCGACGCCGGGGAGATAGACGTGCCAGTTGTGCGAGGTCCGCTGGGCGACGGCGACGCGCTCCTCGACGCCCCCGTCGTCGAACAGGCAGAGCTCGACGCCGTCCGCGTTCTCGCTGAAGAGGGAGAAGTTCGTCCCGTGGCCGTCCCAGGTCGGGCCGAGGGGGAACGGCCTCCCGGGCCACACGGCGCGACTCACCGAGGCACCCTAGCGGCGCCGTCGGAGGGCGCTGCGCCCTGCCGTCAGCCCGCGGCCTCGGCCCGCCGCAGCCCGCGGAAGGCCCAGAGCGACAGTGCGCAAGCGAGCGCCGCGGCGAGCAGGAACGCCAGGGCGATCTCCTCCGGCTGCCCGGAGATGAGGCTGCGCCCGGCCTCCAGCACGTACGTGATCGGATTGAGCACCGCCACGGTGTGCATCGCGCCGGTGAGGAGGTCGAGCGGCACGTAGACGGGCGCGAAGAAGAGCAGGAGGAAGACGGGCATCTGCATCAGCGGGCCCGCCTGGATCGAGCGGAAGCGCATCGCGATCCCCGCGGACCACATGAAGCCGCACACGTTGACGAGCAGGGCCAGCGAGTACATCCCCACCAGCTCGACGGGGTCGCCCGATACCTCCATGCCCGCCACGAGCGCGACCGCGGTGACCGCGACAGCGACGATCGCCCAGCGGAGGAACGCAGCGAGCGCGTAGCCGAGCACGATGCCGCTGCGCCTCGGCGAGGCGAGGAGCAGCCGGCGGGCGAAGCCGCCCTCGAAGTCCCGGGCGATGCCGAAGCCGGTGAAGACGCCGCCGAACGCGGCCGACTGCAGCAGCACGAAGACGAACTGGAAGGCGGTGTAGCCGTCCTCGAAGTCGAACCCGGGCAGCTCCTGGACCTGCGACAGGCCACCGGCGAACGCGGTGAACATGAACAGCGGGAAGAGGAGCGACGGCAGCAGGATCGCCGGGCTGGTGACGACGTTCTTGATCGTGCGCCACGCGACGCCCTGTGCGACCGAGCAGCACCCCCGGCCCGCTCACGTGCGCTCCATCCGGCGGCCGAGCGCCCAGGCTGCGAGCGAGATCGCAACGACGCAGATCACGGCGGCGATGCCGAACCCGAGCGCGAGCGCGGTCCAGTCCCAGCCCTCGATGATCAGGCTGCGCACGCACTCGAGCAGGTACGACACCGGGTTGATCGTCGCGAGGAACCGGAACCACTCGACGGCGATGAGATCGCGCGGCGTGTTCATCGAGGAGATGAAGAGGAGGACGAAGAAGACGGGGAAGAACGCCTGCACCGCCTCGCCCGTGCCCGTCCGCAGCGCGAGGAACGAGCCGAGCGCGCCGAAGCCGAGGGCGACGAGGCCCGCGAAGCCGAGCAGGACGGGGACGCCCGCCCACCCGGCCGCGAAGTCGACGCCGAACACGAGCCCGACGGCGAGGTAGAAGACAGCCTGCGCGACGCCCATCGCGACGATCCCGGCGAGCGTTCCAGCAAGGAGCGTCGAGCCCCGAATCGGGGTCAGCGCGAGGCGGTTCAAGAAGCCCGTCTGGATGTCGCGCGCGAGGTCGGTGCCGGCGTTCATGGTCGCGAACAGGGCGCCCTGCATGAACGGGACGGCGAGCGCGAACGCGAGGAACGAGTCGGTCGGGAACCCGGGCAGGGCGGTCGAAGCCTTCAGGCCGCCCGTGTTGACGAGCAGGAGGAGGACCGGGAAGACGAGCGGGAAGACGATCGCGGCCGGCTGACGCAGCGTTCGGCGCACCGAGCGCTGTGCGACCGCGCCGACCTGCGTCGCGACCACCGTCATCGCTGGACGATCGCCCGGATCGGGGCTTCCTCGTCCTCCGCCTCGTCGCTATCCGGGGTCTCCTCCGAGCCCTCGAGCGAACGCCCCGTCTTCGCGAGGAAGACGTCGTCGAGCGTCGGGGCCCGGAGCTCGATGTCGGCGATCGCCAGGCCGTCCGCGTCGAGCCCGCGGACGATGTCCGCGAGCGAGACGCCATCCGTGAGCCGGACCGCGACCTCGGTCTCGCCGGTCGGAGGCAGCGGCTCGCCGAACCGCTCGAGGGCCTGTGCGACGTGCGCGCGCTCGCCGGGATGAGCCGGGATGGCGTGGACGCTCGGGCGCCCGATCTCGTCCTTGAGGTCGGACGGCGTTCCTTCGGCGACGATCCGGCCGTGGTCGATGATCGCGATCCGGTCGGCCAGCACGTCCGCCTCCTCGAGGTACTGGGTCGTGAGGAACACGGTGACGCCGTCCTCCCTGCGCAGGCGGGCCACCTCCTCCCACAGCGCCAGGCGGCTCTGCGGGTCGAGCCCGGTCGTCGGCTCGTCGAGGAAGATCAGCCGTGGGCGGTGGACGAGCGCGAGCGCGAGATCGAGCCGCCGCTTCATGCCGCCCGAGTAACCTCCGACCTTGCGGTCGGCGGCAAAGGCGAGGCCGACTCGCTCGAGCAGTTCGTCGGTTCGCGTCCGGCGCTCGGCCCGCGGGATGCCTTGCAGCATCGTCTGGAGACGGAGGTGGTCGCGGCCGGTCAGCATCGGGTCGAGCGCGGCCTCCTGGAGGGCTGCGCCGATCGCGCTGCGCACCTGCGGGCCCTGCCGGGCCACGTCGAACCCTGCGACCCGCGCGCTGCCGGACGTCGGTGGCAGGAGCGTCGTGAGTACGAGCACCGTGGTGGACTTCCCCGCGCCGTTCGGCCCGAGGAAGCCGTAGATCTCGCCCGGCGCGACCTCGAGGTCGATGCCGTCGACCGCCCGCGGCCCCTTGCGGAACTCACGGACGAGCCGCTCGACGACAATGCTGTTGTCGGCTGGCACCCGGCCTACGCTACTGGGTCAGGACGTCCCTCCGGGAGGCGCCGACGTCCGAGAAGATCCCGCTAGGCCGCGGGGGAAATGTCGGGCGCGAACCAGATCGCCGCGAGCGGCGGCAGCGTCACCGCCGCCGAGTACGGCCGGCCGTGGAGCGGCTCGGCAACCGCCTCGATCCGGCCGAGGTTGCCCACGCCCGAGCCGCCGTAGTCGGTCGCGTCGGTGTTCAGCACCTCGCGCCAGGCGCCGCCGACGAGGAAGCGGCATCTGCCAGCCGTGCCGGACGACCGGCGAGAAGTTGACCAGGCAGGCGAGCACGCGCGACCCGTCCGCGGAGAGCCGCGCATAGGCGAGCACGTTGTCGTCGCGCGCGTCGCCGACGAGCCACTGGAACCCCTCGGCCCGGAAGTCGACCTCCCAGAGCGCCGGCTCTCCCCGGTACGCCCGGTTGAGGTCGGAGACACACCGGCAGAGCCCCGCATGCAACGGGTAGTCGAGCACGTACCAGTCGAGCGACGCCGCCTCCGACCATTCCGTCCCCTGGCCGAGCTCGCCGCCCATGAACAGGAGCTGCTTGCCGGGATGCGCCCACATGTGCGCGTAGAGCGCGCGCAGCGTCGCGAACTGCTGCCACTCGTCGCCCGGCATCTTGCGGAGCAGCGACCCCTTCCCGTGCACGACCTCGTCGTGCGAGAGCGGCAGCACGAAGTTCTCGTCCCAGGCGTACACCATCGAGAACGTCAGCTCGTCGTGGTGCCAGCGCCGGTGCACGGGCTCGTGCCGGAGGTAGCCGAGCGTGTCGTGCATCCACCCCAGGTTCCACTTGAAGGTGAAGCCGAGCCCGCCGCCGTCGGTGGGCCGCGAGACGCCCGCCCAGGCGGTCGACTCCTCGGCGAGCATCGCGACACCCGGATGCGTCGCATGCACCACGGCGTTCAGCTCCTGGAGGAACGAGACCGCGTCGAGGTCCTCCCGGCCGCCGAAGCGGTTCGGCACCCACTCGCCCGCCTCGCGCGAGTAGTCGAGGTAGAGCATCGAGGCGACGGCGTCGACGCGCAGCCCGTCGGCGTGGAACTCCTCGAGCCAGTAGAGGGCGTTCGCGAGAAGGAAGTTCCGCACCTCGTGGCGGCCGTAGTTGAAGACGAGCGTGCCCCAGTCTGGATGCGCGCCGCGGCGCGGGTCGGCGTGCTCGTACAGCGAGGTGCCGTCGAAGCGCGCGAGCGCCCACTCGTCCCGCGGGAAGTGCGCGGGGACCCAGTCCAGCAGCACGCCGATCCCCTCCGCGTGCAGCGCGTCGACGAACGCACGCAGGTCGTCCGGCTCGCCGAGCGGCGCGTGCGGTGCGTAGTAGCCGCTCACCTGGTATCCCCACGACGGCCCGAACGGGTGCTGCATCACCGGCATCAGCTCGACGTGGGTGAACCCGAGCTCGACCACGTGCTGCGTCAGCTGCTCGGCGAGGTCGAGCCAGCCGAGCCCCTGCCGCCACGAGCCCGGCGTGGACCTCGTAGACCGACATCGGCGTCGCCAGCGGGTCCGCTGCTTCGCGCCGCCCGAGCCAATCGCCGTCTCGCCACGAGTGCCGCGAGCGATACAGGACGGAGGCGGTCTTCGGCGGCGGCTCGGCGCGGAACGCGATCGGGTCCGCCTTCAGGCGCGTCACGCCGTCCGCCCCCAGCACGGAGAGCTTGTACGCCTGCCCCTCGCGTGCGTTCGGCGCGACCCCTGCCCAGACGCCGGAGACCGCCTGTGGCTCGAGCGGATCGGCGCCCTCGCTCCAGTAGTTCCAGTCGCCGACGACCGACACCGCGCGCGCGTTCGGCGCCCACACCGCGAAGCGTGCTCCCGCGTCGCCTGCGAGTGGATGCCCGCCCAGCTGCTCCCACAGCCGCTCGTGGCGCCCCTCGCCGAGGAGGTACAGGTCGACCTCGCCGGGCCGGCTCATGCCGTGGTCTCGAGCAGGCGCAGAAGCCCGACCAGCGGGATCGACGCCCACTCCGGACGGTTCCGCGTCTCGTAGCGCAGCTCGTAGACGAGCTTCTCCAGCTCGAACAGGGCAAGCAGACGGTCGAAGCCGCTCCGGCTGGGCGGCAGCAGGCGCTCGTCGGCCGCCGACAGGTAGCCGTCGACGAATGCTCCGCGGCACGCCTCGACCCAGCCGGCGGGCGGCTCGACACCGTTCAGCAGGACCGACGCGTCGGCGGCGTACGCAAAGGAGCGCGTCATGCCTGCGACATCGCGAAGCGGTGACCGCTTGCGCCGCCGCTCGGGAAGCGACCGAGCCGGCTCGCCCTCGAAGTCGATCACCACCCAGTCGCCGGCGGACGTCCAGAGCACCTGACCGAGGTGGAAGTCGCCGTGCATGCGGATCGAGAGCCCCGACGGGCCTGCCCCCGAGAGCTCCTGGACGAGGTCGCGGATGTCCTCGACGCGGTGCGCCACTGCGCCGAGAGCGTCGTCCTCGGGGAGTGTCGAGAACGTCGTCGCGATCTCCTCGTCGATCGCCGCGGTGAGCAGGCCGAGCGACTCGGCGCTCGGCTCCTCCGGGCTGAACGCCGGATCGGGATGCGACGCGAGCGCGGCGTGCAGCTCGGCCGTGATCTCCCCGAGCCGCCACACGCGGTCGGGCAGCCACGACGGGTCGTCGCCGAGCGAGTCGAGGGCGAGCTCCCAGCCCCCGCCGACCGCCGGCACGAGTGCGGTGACCGAGGCGAGGGCGGTCCCGAGCGGGGGGCCGTGCGTCTCGAGCGCCCCTTCGAGCCGTGGGGCGTTCCCGAACCGCGCCTCGCCCAGCACACGCAGGATCTCGAGCTCCGGGTTCGGGCCCGCCTCGAGCCTGCGGTAGAGCTTGAGCACGTGCAGCTCGTCGAGCACGACGCAGCTGTTCGACTGCTCGACGCCGAACGACCGGATGCGGGCTCCGGCGGCCGGGACGCCGGCGAGGGCCGCAAGCTGCGCGGCGACCTCCGGGCGCTCGAAGGCGTCGACCGGGTCGTCGTCCTCTCCCAGGGCGAGGAGGTAGTGCTCGTGCGTGCCCGCGGCGAACCTGACCTCGACGATCGCGAGCGCGACGAGGCCCTCGCGCACCGGGACGCCGACGACCTCGGCGCTCTCGAGCGGGCGGCCCTTCGCGGCGAACCAGCGTGCATCCTCGACGAGCGGTATCAGCTCGTCGCTCGTCAGCGTCGTCGGGTCACGCATCCGCATCCTCTTCGGGGAGGAGGAACCAGTAGAAGCCGCGCGGTCCGAAGGTGAGCAGGTAGGGCAGCTCGCCGATCGGCGGGAACGAGGTCCGCCCCGTCATCTCGACCGGCGTCCGCCCGCGGAAGCGGGCGAGGTCGAGCTCCACCGCCTGGGCCGAGCGCGCGAGGTTGTGGACGCACAGAACGGTGTCCCGATCGTGCTGACGGACGTGCGCGAAGACGCGCGAGTTCGTGGTCGGGAGCGCCTCGTAGCTGCCGAGCCCGAAGACCGGGTGCTCCTTGCGAAGCGCGACGAACCGCTGCAGCCACCGAAGCAGCGAGGAGGGCGAGCGCAGCTGCGCCTCGACGTTGACCGCCTGGAAGCCGAAGACGGGGTCCATCAGCGGCGGCAGGTAGAGCTGCGCGAAGTCCGCGCGGGAGAAGCCGCCGTTCCGGTCGCCCGTCCACTGCATCGGAGTGCGCACGCCGTCCCGGTCGCCGAGGTAGACGTTGTCGCCCATGCCGATCTCGTCGCCGTAGTAGAGCACCGGCGTGCCGGGCAGCGAGAACAGGATCGCGTGCATCAGCTCGATCTCGTCGCGCCCGCCGTCGAGGAGCGGCGCGAGCCTGCGCCTGATCCCGAGGTTCAGCTTCATCCTCGGGTCCATCGCGTACTCGGCGTACATGTAGTCGCGCTCCTCGTCGGTCACCATCTCGAGCGTCAGCTCGTCGTGGTTGCGCAGGAAGAGGCCCCACTGGCAGTGGTCCGGGATCGGAGGCGTCCGGTCGAGGATCTCGACCATCGGGAGCGCCTCCTCGCGCCGCAGCGCCATGAACATGCGCGGCATGACCGGGAAGTGGAACGCCATGTGGCACTCGTCGCCGTCGCCGAAGTAGTCGACGACGTCCTCGGGCCACTGATTCGCCTCCGCAAGGAGCACGCGGTCGGGATACCCCGCATCGATCTCGGCGCGAACCCGCTTGAGGAACGCGTGCGTGGCCGGGAGGTTCTCGCAGTTCGTGCCCTCCTCCTCGAAGAGGTACGGGACGGCGTCGAGCCGGAAGCCGTCCAGGCCGAGGTCGAGCCAGAAGCGAAGCGCGTCGATCATCGCCTCGCCGACCTCCGGGTTCTCGAAGTTGAGATCCGGCTGGTGGTGGTAGAAGCGATGCCAGAAGTAGGCGCCGCGCTCCGGGTCGTACGTCCAGTTCGACTGCTCGCTGTCGACGAAGATGATCCGCGCGTCCTCGTAGCGGTGCACGGTGTCCGACCAGACGTACCAGTCCGACTTCGGGTTGTCGGGCCCCTTGCGCGACTCCTGGAACCAGGGATGCTCGCTCGAGGTGTGGTTCATCACGAAGTCGGTGATGACCCGCATCCCGCGCTCGTGCGCCGATTCCACGAACGCCGCGAACTCGTCGATCGTCCCGAACTCGGGCGAGACCGAGAGGAAGTCCGCGACGTCGTAGCCGCCGTCGCGCAGCGGCGACGGATAGAAGGGCAGGAGCCAGATGCAGTCGATCCCGAGCCACTGGAGGTAGTCGAGCTTCTGCTGCAGGCCGCGGAAGTCCCCCATCCCGTCGTCGGACGAGTCGAAGAACGCGCGCGTGTGGAGCTCGTAGAAGACGGCGGTCTTGAACCAGTCCGGCCCCGCCTCGAACCAGTGCTCGCTCATTGTCCCGCCAAGCGGGATTCGGCAGGAGCCGGATCCCGCGGCTCGATCCCCCGCCTGCGGCGGGGGCAGATCCCTGAAGGCGGCCGCTCCGCGTCACGCTTCGCCGCCGCAACTGCCTCGTTGCCGATCACGCGCGCTGCACCTCCATCACGTGCGCCTGGCCCGGGCCGAGACGGACGTAGTTGCGCGCGCCCCAGGAGTACGTCCCTCCGCCGAGCGCGTCGGCGACGGGTACCGGATCGCCGAGCCCGAGCGCCGGTGGCACCACGCACACGCCCTCGTGGGCCGCGGAAGGGTCGAGGTTGACCACGACGAGCACGGCGTCGTCGCCCAGGGTGCGGGCGTAGCCGACGAGGTGCTCGCTCTCGGTCTCGAGCCAGATCAGGTGCTCCAGGCCCGCGCCGGTCAGCGACGGGTGCGCCCGCCGCACCTCGTTCAGCCGCCGGATCAGTGGAAGCAGCGGCCCGTCCAGCCGCCGCTCCTTCGCCTCGTACTTCTCCGAGTCCAGGTACTCCTCGCTGCCCTCCCGCACCGGGACGTCCTCGCAGGCCTCGTAGCCCGAGTAGACGCCGTAGCTCGGCGAGAGCGTCGCCGCGAGCACGAGGCGGCACTCGAACGCGGGCCGGCCGCCGTGCTGGAGGTACGCATGGAGGATGTCCGGCGTGTTCGGCCAGAGGTTGGGACGGAGGAACGGTGACCACTCCCGCAGCTGCTCGACGAGCTCGACGAGCTCGGACTTCGTGTTCTTCCAGGTGAAGTACGTGTACGACTGCGAGAAGCCGGCCTTCGCGAGCAGCGTCATCATCGCGGGGCGCGTGAACGCCTCGGACAGGAACACGGTCTCGGGATGGCGCTTGCGGACCTCGGCGATCAGCCACTCCCAGAACGGGACGGGCTTCGTGTGCGGGTTGTCGACCCGGAAGACCGTCACTCCCGCGTCGCACCAGCGCAGCACGACGTCGCGGACGGCGTTCCAGAGCCCCTTCCGGTCGGCCGTCTCCCAGTCGAGGTTGTGGATGTCCTGATAGCGCTTCGGCGGGTTCTCGGCGTACTTCAGCGTCCCGTCGGGACGGTGCTGGAACCACTCCGGGTGCTCGGCGAGCCAGGGGTGGTCGGGCGACATCTGCAGGGCGAGGTCGAGCGCGAGGTCCATGCCGTGCTCGCGCAGCGCGCCGACGAGCCCGGCCAGGTCGGCGTCGTCGCCGAGGCCCGGGTCGATCGCGTCGTGCCCGCCCTCCGCCGCGCCGATCGCCCAGGGGCTCCCGACGTCGCCCGGCTCGGCGCGCTCGGCGTTGTTCCGTCCCTTGCGGTTGGTACGGCCGATCGGGTGGATCGGCGGGAGGTAGACGACGTCGAACCCGAGCTCCGCGAGCTCCGGGACGACCCGTGTCACCCCGGCGAGCCCGCCCCAGGAGCGCGGGAACAGCTCGTACCAGGCGCCTGCGCGGGCGCGCTGCCGCTCCACCTCGACCTCGAGCGGGCCGCTGCGCGTCGCCTCGCCGCGATCGCCGGCCCCGAGCGCGGCCGCGGACGCGCGCCACTCGTCGACCGTTCCCGGGCCGAAGAGCGCCGCCCCCTCCGCCAGCTCGCCCGCGAGGTCGGACTGCCCCGCCGCGACCTTGCGGTCGTGCTCGTCGAGCCAGCCGGCGTGCCGGTCGACCCAGGCCTCGATCTCGAAGCGCCAGCGGCCGACGGAATCGACCTCGAAGCCTCCCGCGAAGCGGTCGTTGCCGAGCGCCTCGAGCGGCGACTCCCGCCACCGGCCCTTGAGACGGCGGTAGCGGACGACCCCGCGGAGCGCCTCGTGCCCGTCTCGGGTGATCGTCGCGCGGACCTCGACGCGGTCGCCGACGCACGCCTTGGCGGGCCAGCGGCCGCAGTCGACCTGCGGCGCGACGTCGGTCACGAAGATGCGCTCGGCAGCCACCTGCGGCACACGGTAAACAGTCCGGCGTGCGCCTGGAACGGTCACTCGGCGTCCAGCTCCACCCGACCTCGCTCCCGGGCGGGCGCCTGGGGCCGGAGGCGTACGCGTTCGTCGACTGGCTCGCGGACGCGGGCGCGCGCTGGTGGCAGGTGCTGCCGCTCAACCCGCCGGACGAGTTCGGATCGCCGTACGCGTCCGCGTCGGCGTTCGCGAGCTGGGGCGGCTTGCTCGCCGAACCGGACGCGCGGGTGGCGCCGAGCGACGCACGTGCGTTCTCGGAGCGTGAACGGAGCTGGCTCGGCGACTGGGAGGCGTTCTCGGGCGACGGCGCGGTCGCCGATCAGGTGCGCTTCGACCGCGAGTGGGGCGCGCTCCGCTCCTACGCAGCCTCGCGCGGCGTCCGGATCATCGGGGACGTCCCGATCTACGTCGCGGCCGGCGGCTGCGACCACGCAGCGCACCCCGATCTGTTCCTCCCCCTGGACGAGGTCACCGCCGGAGCGCCGCCGGACGACCTCAGCGCGCTCGGGCAGCTCTGGGGGAACCCGCTCTACGACTGGGGCGCGATGGCCCGCACCGGCTTCGGCTGGTGGATCGACCGGATGCGCCGCGTGCTCGAGCTCGTCGACCTCTTCCGGATCGACCACTTTCGCGGCTTCGCCGCATACTGGACCGTCCCGGCGAACGCCGAGTCGGCACGCGACGGCTGGTGGTCGCCGGGCCCGGGAGCCGCGCTCTTCCGCGCCGCCGAGGCGGATCTCGGGCCGCTCCCGGTGATCGCCGAGGACCTCGGCGTGATCACCCCGGACGTGCACGCCCTCCGCGACGAGCTCGGCTTCCCCGGGATGGCCGTCCTCATCTGGGCCTTCGGGGGACTGCCCGACAACCCCCACCGCCTCGAGAACCACCGCGAGAATCAGGTCATCTACACCTCGACCCACGACACGGACACGCTGGCCGGAGCGACGGGCGCGAGCGACGCGTGGCCGCTCGTCGAGCGCGCCCTGTCGTCCGTGTGCGCACTCGCTATCGCGCCGGTCCAGGACATCCTCGGGCTCGGCACCGAGGCACGGATGAACCGCCCCGGCGAGATCGGCGGCAACTGGACCTGGCGCCTCGAGCCCGGCGAGCTGACGGCTGCGCATGCGGCCCGCCTCCGGGCGGCTGGGGAGCGAGCGGGCCGGGTCGGGCCCGGACGACCCTAGAAGAGAATCTCGAGCGCCGTGTCCGGCGGGCACCCGCGCTCGAGCAGCGAGACCGCGAAGTGGAGGTCGACCTCGCGATCGAGTGCGAGGACGAGGGCCGCATCGGCCGGGTAGCCGGCGGCCGCCAGGCGCTCGATGCGCCAGGACGTCACGGTCTCCCGCTCTCGCGCGCGTGCGCTGCGGGTCGGAGCGATGGGTGTCTCGATTGCCATTGCACAGAAGAGAACGCGCGACATGTATGCAGACTCTCAAGCACCGTTACGAACCCGTTCCGGCGACGTTGCGGTTGGGTTGCGACGCGGCTTCGCGGGCGGTGGAGCCCGTGCCGGCGGTCAGCCGGCGTCCTCGAAGGGCAGCTTGGAGGCGACCGCAGGACGGCCGTTCCGCTCGTAGACCACGTCGACGGTGTCGTTCTTGCCGTACGAGCCGGCGATGCCGAACACCATCGACGTCCACCGCCCCACCCCGAGCTCCTCCTTGGCCAGCGTCCGCTCGAACACGAGCGTGCCGTCCCGCACGACGAAGTCGACCCCCTCGCGCTGCTCGACGCCGTTCAGGAAGACCTGGAACGGCCGCTGAACGTCCCCGGGGAGCCGGACGAAGGTTGCTCTGCGCGGCCCGTCGCTCACGCTCATAGAATGCCTCCAACCGTGAGGCCGAAGCTTCTGGTCATCGCCGGCGTGCTCGTCACGCCGCTCGTCACGGCCGCGATGGCACTCGCGGGCAACGGCGGCTTCGCGCCGGTCGCGCCCGAGTCGCCGAACGCGCACGCGATCAAGCAGAGCTACCTCTTCATCTCGCTGTTTGCCTTCGCGATCTTCCTGCTCGTCGAGGGCCTTCTCATTGCGTTCGTCGTCCGGTACCGCCGCCGGAAGCGCCCCCGCGAGGCGGACGGTGCGCAGATCCACGGGGCGAACAAGCTCGAGCTCGCGTGGACCGTCGGCCCTGTGCTGATCCTCGCGGTGATCGCGACCTTCGTCTTCGTCAAGCTGCCCACGATCCAGGACGTGCCCGCCTCGGCGGCGACGTCACAGAACCTCGTGGTCGACGTCATCGGCACGCAGTTCACGTGGCAGTTCCGCTACCCGAACGGGGTCGTGACGATCGACCGCATGCGAGCCCCCGAGGGTCGGACCGTCGAGCTCCACATCACCGCGCCCGACTGGGACGTCATTCACTCCTGGTGGATCCCGGCCCTCGGCGGAAAGATGGACGCGATCCCCGGAAAGCTCAACAAGACGTGGTTCAAGGCAACGCGCGTCGGTGTGTTCCAGGGCCAGTGCGCCGAGCTTTGCGGCCTCTACCACGCGAAGATGCTCGCCGCGGTCGAGGTGATGCCGGCGGCCGAGTTCGACTCGTGGTACGAGGAGCGGCGCGCCCAGCAGGAGGCCGGCACGTCGCCGCTCGGCGAGGAGCTCTGGGACGGCACCTGCGCCAAGTGCCACGGCCTCGAGGGCGAGGGCGGCTACGGCCCGCGCATCGCCGGAACCGACCTGATCAAGAACACGCAGTCGATCGAGGCCCTCCTGCGCAAGGGCGGCATCCTGATGCCGCCCGTCGGACGCGACTGGACGACCGCCGAGACGAACGCCCTGACCGACTACCTGAAGGAGCGCGTTGGCAACCAGGGTTGAGCAGCCGCACGTCCCCGCCTGGCAGCGCGGCAAGGTCGCGAGCTGGCTCGTCACCGTCGACCACAAGCGGATCGGGATCCTCTACATCACCACGGCCGGGCTGTTCTTCGCGATCTCGGGCTTCCTCGCGCTGCTGATCCGCACCCAGCTCACGAACCCCGACAACACCCTCATCACGGGCAACTCGTACAACGAGGTCGTCACGATGCACGGGACGGGAATGGTCTTCTTCGTGATGGTCCCCGTGCTCGCCGGGCTCGCCAACTTCATCGTGCCGCTCCAGATCGGCGCCCAGGACATGGCCTTCCCGCGGCTGAACGCGCTGTCGTACTGGCTCTACGCCTTCGCCGGCCTGGTCTTCTGCGCCTCGTTCCTCGCCTCGGGCGGCGCAGCGAACACCGGCTGGACGGCCTACCCGCCGCTCTCCCTCGAGGCGGTCGGGAACGGGCAGGACCTCTGGATCCTCTCGATCCACATCCTCACGCTCTCGTCGGCGGCGGGCGCGATCAACTTCATCGTCACGATCCACAACATGCGGACCCGCGGCATGTCGTGGATGCGCATCCCCCTGTTCGTGTGGTCGGTCGAGGTGTACGCCTGGCTGCTGCTCCTCGTCCTGCCCGTGCTCTCCGCCGGCCTGACGATGCTCCTGCTGGAGCGACAGTTCCCGGACACGTTCCACTTCTTCCGGCCGGAGGGCGTCGACCGGGGCGGCTCACCCGTGCTCTTCCAGCACGTCTTCTGGTTCTTCGGGCATCCCGAGGTCTACATCATGATCCTGCCCGTGTTCGGGATCATCTCGGAGATCATCCCCGTGTTCGCGCGAAAGCCGATCTTCGGCTACAAGGCGGTCGCGTTCTCGACGGTCGCGATCGGCTTCTTCTCGATGCTCGTGTGGGCGCACCACATGTTCGCCGTCGGAATGCCCACGTTCCTGAACGTCTGGTTCATGCTCGCCTCGATGGTCATCGCCGTCCCGACGGGGATGAAGATCTTCAACTGGCTCGCAACGCTCTGGCGCGGGAACATCTCGCTCGACACGCCGATGCTGTTCGCGCTGGGGTTCCTGAGCGTGTTCACGATCGGCGGGCTCTCGGGGATCTATCTGGCGGCATTTCCGGTCGACTGGCAGGTGACCGACACCTACTTCGTCGTCGCGCACTTCCACTACGTGCTGTTCGGCGGATCGATGCTCGGGCTGCTCGGCGGCCTCTACTACTGGTGGCCGAAGCTGTTCGGGCGCTTCCTCTCCGAGCGGATCGGCAAGTGGTCCTTCCTCCTCATCTTCGTCGGCTTCAACGTCACGTTCTTCCCGCAGCACCTGCTCGGCCTGCTCGGCATGCCGCGACGGATCTACACGTATCGCCACGACGGGCTGTGGGAGGCGTACAACATCACGTCGTCGATCGGCTCCTACATCATGGGCGTCGGCTTCCTGCTGTTCCTGCTCGCGATCGTGAAGAGCGTGAACGGGCGCCGCGCGGGGAACGACCCGTGGCAGGGCGACACGCTCGAGTGGTACACGACCTCGCCGCCGCCCCCGCACAACTTCGACGACGTGCCCTACGTCACGAGCGCGCGACCGCTCTACGACCTGCGCCGCAGGCTGCGCCAGTCGGAGTCGTCCGCATGAGGACCGACAGGGCGCCTGGGCCGCTGCTCCGGCTCGCGACGCTCGCCGCTGCGGCCGCCGCGGCGGCCGTCGTCGTGAGCGCCGCGCTCGAGCTCGGTCGGGGCCACTGGGGCGCCGCACTCGTCGCGCTGCCGCTCCTCGTCGCGGTGCTCGTCGGAGCGATCGTCTCGTACCGACGGCTCGTGCTCCCGGCTGCCGTGGCCGTCGCCCTCATGGTCGCCGCGATCGCGACGGGCGGTCTGGTCGCATGGGTCGACGCGAACTGGGCGGTCGGCGTGCACGTCGCGGCAGCCGGAGGGGCGCTGGCCGCGTCGCTCGTGACGCTTGCGGTGTCGTTCCGCGGCGAGGCACTGCCGTTCGGGCCCTGGCGCGACTACGTGACGCTGACGAAGCCGCGGATCATGTCGCTCCTCCTCGTCACGGGCGCCGGTGGGATGTTCGTCGGAGCGGGCGGCTGGCCCGGCGCCGTCGAGCTGCTCACGATGCTGGTCGGCCTCGGCCTCGCATGCGGTGGCGCGAGCGCCCTCAACCACGTGATCGACCGCGACATCGACAAGCTGATGGGCTCGCGGACTGCGGCGCGCCCGGTCGCCTCCGGACGCGTGCCGGCGCCGCGCGCACTCGAGTTCGGGCTCGTCCTGTCGGCGCTCTCGTTCGCGCTCCTCGCCTCGACCGCGAACGTGCTGACGGCGGTTCTTGCGCTCGTCGGGAACCTCTTCTACGTCGTGGTCTACACCGGCTATCTGAAGCGATCGACCGACCAGAACATCGTGATCGGCGGCGCGGCCGGTGCCGTACCGCCGCTCGTGGGCTACGCCGCCGCGACGGGCGACCTGGCGCTGCCCGCCCTGTGGCTCTTCCTGATCGTGTTCCTCTGGACGCCGCCGCACTTCTGGGCGCTCGCGCTGATGATCAAGGACCACTACGCAGCGGCGAACGTGCCGATGCTGCCCGGCACGCGCGGCGACGCGGAGACGACGCGCCAGATCGTCCTCTACTCGGTCGCGCTCGTCGCGTTCACCCTCGTCGTCGGGATCTGGCTCGGGCCGCTCTACACCGTGGCCGCCGCAGCGCTCGGGGCGTACTTCCTCCTCCTCGCGCACCGGCTCCGCGCCGATGCGTCGAAGCGCAACGCCGTCGTCCTGTTCCACTACTCCCTTGCCTACCTCGCCCTGCTCTTCGTCGCGGCGGCCATCGACCCGCTGGTGGTCTAGGGATGCTGTCTCCCGAGCTCTCCCGCAAGAACAACCGCCTCGGCCTCGCGCTCTTCGCGATCTTCGTGGCGCTCTTCGTCGGCGCCTGCGTGATCGCGCTGATCTACCTCCAGGTCGACTGAGCGGGCTGTGGGGCCGGATCTCGAGCTCGCGCTGCGGCTCGCGGACGCGGCGGACGCGATCTCCCTCGCGCGCTTCCGGTCTCGTGACCTCGTCGTCGAGACCAAGCCCGACCTGACGCCGGTGACGGATGCCGACCGGGAGGTCGAGCACGAGCTGCGGGCGATGCTCGGCGCCGAGCGCCGCCGCGACGCGATCCTCGGCGAGGAGCAGGGCGCGTCCGGCTCGGGACGGCGCCGGTGGATCATCGACCCGATCGACGGGACGCGGAACTACTCGCGCGGCGTTCCCGTGTGGGCGACGCTGATCGCGCTCGAGGAGGACGGTCGCATCGTGCTCGGCGTCGTCTCGGCGCCCGCGCTCCATCGCCGCTGGTGGGCCGAGCGTGGCGGGGGCGCGCACGCGGGCGGCGACGTCGTCCACGTCTCGGCGGTACGCAGGCCCGAGGACGCGGTGCTCAGCTTCGCGCTCGAGCAGTCCATCCCGGCGCTTGCGGGCCGCGCGTGGCACGCCCGGGGGTACGGCGACTTCTGGAGCCACATGCTCGTCGCCGAGGGATCGGTCGACGGCGCGATCGACGCGATCGGCGTGTCGGTGTGGGACCTCGCGGCCGTCCAGGTGATCGTCGAGGAGGCGGGCGGCACGTTCACGGACTTCGCCGGAGCCGGGCGGATCGACGGCGGCAGCGCGATCTCGTCGAACGGGCACCTCCATCCGGCGCTGCTCGACGCCGTCGCCGCGCTCGGGCCCACCGAGCACGCCGAGACCTGACGTCTTACCCGGCGGTCGCGCGCACCGCGGCCTCGTAGACCGGGTCGCGCGCGAGGCTGTCGAGCTCGGCGGAGAGCAGGTCGCTGCCGGTGAGCGCAGGACGGGCCGGCGGGGCAACGGGGTCGCCGTCGACGTCGATGCGCGCCAGGGCAACCGCGTCGCGGCGCGTGAGCGACACCTTCCTGCGGAGCCGTGAGCGGAGCCAGCCCGCGAGCAGCAGCGCGTCCGCGCGCGGGCCTTCGATCGAGACCCGCTCGACCCTGCGGATTCCGGGCCAGCGCTCGGCGAGCGCCGACCGCCACGGAAGCCCACGCCGCCAGGCGAGATCGGAGACGACGATCCGGTCGAAGAGGCCGGCGAGAGGCTCGTACGCGCCGGGGACGCCGTGCCATTCGTTCGAATCGACGACGAAGCGGTCGCAGACGTCGACGATCTCGGCGAGCGCCTGACCGTTCCAGTCGGGGCGCCCGCGCCAGCGGCAGTACGCCGGGAGGTCGGCGATCAGCAGCGGGAGGACGACGGACGCCGGATGACGGGCCGCCTCGCCGCTCAACCTGAGCTCGATCACCTCGGACAGCACCTCGCGCCCGTCGCCGGTCGCGAAGTCCTGGACGACGGCGTCGGCCTCGACGCCGCTCCTCCGCCCCGCCACGGGAACGAGGAGGATCGTGCGCGCCGGGTGTCGCTCGGCCAGGCCGGCGAGGACGCGTTTCGCCCGCGGCAGCCACTTGGGCGGGGCCCAGACGACGTGCGTCATCGTGCTCGTGCGGAGCTCGGGCTCGCCGTCCATCTCCTGGCGGCAGCGGTGCCGCGCGAGCTTCCGCTCCACCTCGGCCACGACGCCCATCAGTGGCGCCTCCAGGAGCGGCCGTCGCGGTGGAGCAGCTCGTCTGCGCGCGCCGGGCCCCAGCTGCCTGCGGCGTAGTCGGGGAACGTCGGCCGGTCGCGGCCCCAGGCGCCCACGATCGCGTCGACGAGCTTCCACTGCTCCTCGACCTCGTCTTCCCGCGTGAACAGGGTCGCGTCGCCGAGGAGCGCGTCGAGGATCAGCCGCTCGTAGGCCTCGGGCACGCCCTCCCGGAACGCGCCGCCGTAGAGGAAATCCATGTGCACGGTCCGGATCGACATCCCGGCGCCCGGCACCTTGGCTCCGATCGCGAGCGAGACGCCCTCGTCCGGCTGGACGTGGATCAGCAACACGTTCGGCCGCAGCCCGTCCCCCGCGATCGCCTCGAACGGCGGGTGGGGCGCGCTCTTGAACTGGATCGCGATCGTCGTCTCACGACGCGCCAGCCGCTTGCCGGCCCGGACGTAGAACGGCGTGTCCGCCCACCGCCAGTTGTCGACGTAGAGCTTCGCCGCGATGTAGGTGTCCGTCTGCGAGCGGGGATCGACACCCGCCTCCTCGCGGTACGCGAGCACCTCGTCCCCCTCGATCCAGCCGCGGCCGTACTGGCCCCGCACGACCGACTTCGGCCCCGGCGTGTGCATGGCGCGGAGCACCTTCACCTTCTCGTTCCGCACCGCGTCCGCCGAGAAGTCGATCGGCGGCTCCATCGCGGTGAGCGCGAGGAGCTGCAGGAGGTGGTTCTGGAAGATGTCCCTGATCACGCCGGCCCGCTCGTAGTAGCCCGCGCGGCCCTCGATCCCCATCGACTCGGCGACAGTGATCTGGACATGGTCGACCATCTGGCGGTTCCAGATCGGCTCGAAGATGCCGTTCGCGAACCGCAGCGCCATCAGGTTCTGGACGGTCTCCTTGCCGAGGTAGTGGTCGATCCGGAAGATCTCGTCCTCCGCGAACCACCGCTTCACGGACGCACTCAGCTCGCGCGCCGAGGCGAGGTCGTGGCCGAACGGCTTCTCGATGATCACGCGGGCCCAGCCCTCGCGCTCCCGCCGCTCGCCGATCTCGCGCACCACAACCGGGAACGCTTGCGGCGGTACGGCGAGGTAATGGAGCCGGTTGCCGCCGGTCCCGCGCGTCGCGTCGAGCTCGTCCAGCACCTGTCCCACGCTGTCCTCGCCGCTGTCGTCGGCGAAGTCGGTCGAGACGTAGCGCATCCCCGCCGCGAGCGACTCGAACACGTCGGTGCGGAAGGGGTCGCGGGCGAACTGCTTCACCGCCTGGCGCATCGCGGTGACGAACTGCCGCGTCGTCTGCTCGCTGCGCGCGACGCCGACAACGGCGAACCGCTCCGGCAGGAGGCCGCGGAAGGCGAGCGAGTAGAGCGCGGGCAGCAGCTTGCGCTTCGTCAGGTCGCCCGACGCACCGAACACGACGAGCGCGCAGGGATCCGGCTGGCGCCGGACGCCCAGCCCCTGCGCAAGCGGGTTCGCCGCCGCAGGCACTACCGTGCCGTGACGACGCGCAGCTTCTCGGCGATGCCCGCGCGGAGCTCGTCGAACGAGTCGGAGAACTTCCGCACTCCTTCGTCCTCCAGCGTCGCGACCACGTCGTCGTAGTCGACCCCGGCCGCGGCGAGCTCGTCGAGCAGCGCATGTGCCTCGTGCACGCCCTCCGTCAGCGTGTCGCGCACCTCGCCGTGGTCCTGGAAGGCCCGCACGGTCTCCAGCGGCATCGTGTTGACGGTCTCCGGGCCGATCAGGTCCTCGACGTAGAGCACGTCGCGGTAGGCGGGGTTCTTCGTCGACGTCGACGCCCAGAGGCAGCGCTGGTTGCGTGCGCCCTTGCCCTCGAGGAACGCCCACCGGTCGCCTGAGAACGCCTCCTGCCAGTGCTCGTACGCGAGCTTCGCGTTCGCGACGGCGAGCTTGCCCTGGAGGTCGGTGCGCCCCGCCTCCTCGAGCCTCCGGTCCGCCTCCGTGTCCACGCGAGACACGAAGAAGCTCGCGACGGAGATCACCGAGCCGGGATCGCCTCCCGCCGCCACGAGCCGCTCGAGGCCGCGCAGGTACGCCTCGACGACGGCGCGGTACCGGTCGAGCGAGAAGATCAGCGTCACGTTGATGGAGCGCCCCTTGGCGATGCAGTCCTCGATCGCGCCGAGGCCGGGCTCCGTGCCGGGGATCTTCACGTAGAGGTTCTTCCGGTCGACCTCCTCGTGGAAGCGCATCGCCTGGTCGTAGGTCGCGACGCGGTCGTAGGCGAGCCTCGGGTCGACCTCCAGCGAGACGAACCCGTCGACGCCGTTCGTGCGCTCCCACACCGGCGCCATCAGGTCGCAGGCGTCGCGGATGTCCTCCTGCGCGAGCGCGATGAAGATCTCGGTCGGGTCCTCGGTCTCGCGCGAGACCGCCTGCAGCTGCTCGTCGTACCAGTCGCCCTCGGCGAGCGCTTTCTGGAAGATCGTCGGGTTCGAGGTGACGCCGACGACGGCGTCCTCCTCCATCAGTCGCGCTAGCTCCCCGGTCTCGAGCATCTCGCGCGAGAGCGAGTCCATCCACACGCTGACTCCGTGTGTGCTCAGCTCGTGCAGCTTCGATGTCGCCATGTTCGTCCCTCGCTTTCAGCCGTCGCGGAGCCGTTCCAGCTCGGCGACCTTCTCCAACCGTGACAGATAGCGGCCCTCGCCGATGAACGTCGCGGCGAGGAACCGCTCGACCAGGTCGCGCGCCAGCGACGGCCCGACGATCTCCGAGCCGAGGCAGAGCACGTTCATGTCGTCGTGCTCGACGCCCTGGTGCGCCGAGTAGCCGTCGTGGCAGATCGCCGCGCGGATGCCCGGGATCTTGCACGCGGCCACGGAGGCGCCCACCCCCGACCCGCAGACGAAGACGCCGCGCTCCGCACGCCCGTCGCGGATCGCCGCACCGATGTTCTGCGCGATGTCGGGGTAGTCGACTCGCACCGCGTCGGTGTCGACGCCCAGGTCCAGCGCGTCGTGACCCGCGGCCGTAATCCCGGCGAAGACGGCCTCGCGCAGATGGCTGCCGCGGTGGTCGAAGGCCGCAGCGACCTGCATCAGGTGACGCGCCCGACCGCGTCGGCGACCGCCTGCGGCGTGAGGCCGAGCTCCTCGTAGATCCGCTCATACGGCGCCGACGCCCCGAAGCGGTCGACGCCGATGCTCGCGCCCTCCGGGCCGACGTACCGCTCCCAGCCGAACGTGACGCCCGCCTCGATCGAGACGCGCGCCGTCACCGACGGCGGCAGCACCTCGTCGCGGTACTCGTCGGACTGCTCGTCGAACAGCTCCCAGCACGGAAGCGAGACGACGCGCGCATTGAGATCGAGCGAACGTGCCCCCTCGAGCGCGATGGCCACCTCGGAGCCCGTCGCGAGCACGATCGCCTCGGGCTCGGCGCCCGGATCGCGCTGCCACAGCACGTACCCGCCGCGCAACGGGCCCTCGCGCGTGTCGGCGAAGCCCTCGCCGCCGAGCACCGGCAGCTTCTGCCGGGAGAGGGCGAACGCCACCGGCCCGCCGTCCCGCTCGAGCGCGATCTGCCAGGCGGCGACGGTCTCGTTCGCGTCTCCCGGGCGCACCATCCAGAGGTTCGGCATCGCGCGGAGCGACATCAGGTGCTCGACGGGCTGGTGCGTGGGACCGTCCTCGCCGAGCCCGACCGAGTCGTGCGTCCAGATCCAGATCACGGGCAGGTGCGAGAGCGCCGACAGGCGCACCGCCGGCCGCATGTAGTCGGAGAACACGAAGAATGTCGACCCGTAGGGCTTGAGGATTCCCGGCTCGAGGACGATCCCGTTCACGATCGACCCCATCCCGTGCTCGCGGATCCCGAACGGGATGTTGCGGCCGACGTGGGACGCCGCGAAGATCCCGCCGCCCTCGAACTCGGTCTTCGTCGACTCGACCAGGTCCGCGGCGCCGCCGATCAGGGTCGGCGTGAAGTGCTTGAGCGCCTGCATCACCGTCTTCCCCGCGTCGCGCGTCGCGATCTGCTCGCCCGCTTCGAACGACGGGAGCGCCTCCTTCCAGCCGTCGCGCGGGCGCGCCTGCAGGTCGAGCTCCCGGTCCGCCGCCGCGTCGGGATGGGCTTCGGCCCATGCGGCCAGCCGCTCCTCCCAGGCCGCGCGCGCCGCAGCGCCCCGCTCGCGCACGCCGGCCATGTGGTCGCGGACGGCGTCGGGCACGACGAACGTCTCGTCCGGATCCCAGCCGAGCACCTCTTTCGTCCGCCGCACCTCGTCCTCGCCGAGGGGCGAGCCATGCGACTTTGCCGTGTCGATCGCGTTCGGCGCCGGGTAGGCGATGTGCGAGCGAACGACGATCAGCGACGGCCGGGCGTCCTCGGCGCGCGCAGCCGAGAAGGCGGCCCGCAGCGCGTCGAGGTCGTTCGGGTCATGGACGTGCTGGACGTGCCACCCGTACGCCTCGAAACGCTTCCCCTTGTCCTCGCCGACGTAGCTGATCGTCGTCGAGCCGTCGATCGTGATGTGGTTGTCGTCGTAGACGTAGACGAGGCGCCCGAGCCCGAGCTGGCCCGCGATCGAGGCGGACTCCTGCGTGACTCCCTCCATCATGTCGCCGTCGGAGCAGATCGCGTAGACCCACGAGTCGACGATCGCGTGGTGCGGCCGGTTCCACCGGTCGGCGAGGAAGCGCTGCGCGATCGCGAGCCCCACGCCGTTCGCGAAGCCCTGCCCGAGCGGCCCCGTCGTCGTCTCGACGCCCGGCGTATGCCCGAGCTCCGGGTGCCCCGGGGTCCGCGAGCCCCACTGCCGGAAATGCTGCAGGTCGTCCATCGTCACGTCGTAGCCGGACAGGTGGAGCGAGGCGTACTGGAGGATGCAGGCGTGCCCCGCCGAGAGGACGAAGCGGTCGCGGCCCGGCCAGTCCGGCGTGGAGGGATCGTGGCGCATCTCCTCCGCGTAGAGGAGGTAGGCAACGGGCGCGAGGGCCATCGCGGTGCCCGGGTGGCCGGCGTTCGCGTTCTGGACGGCGTCCATCGCGAGGACGCGGATCGTGTCGATCGTGAGACGAGCCGGGTCGGTCGCGGTCATGCGGCGAACACTACGCGCCTGGCGCCTGCCTAGGCGACAACCGCCTCGGCCGGCCGCAGGTTCTCGTCGAGGAGCCGGACCGAGTCGTCGACGACGACCGCCCGCCGGATCAGCTCCTCCAGCTCGACGGCCACGTCGGCCGACTCGCCGTGGACCACGGCGCCCACGAGATGCCGCTCCTCGTCGAGATGGAAGCCGATCAGGCGACCCTCGGCCAGCGACCCGCGGAGGACGCATTCCGCGGTCCGCTCCGCGTCGCCGAGCACCTGGAGCTTGCGCCCGAAGAGCTGCGTGAAGAAGACGGGCAGCGCGTCGTACGTCGCGCGGGAGCCCGCGAGCTGCCGGCCGAGGTGCGCGCCCTGGGAGTCGGCATTCGTCCAGTGCTCGACCCTGCGCTGCCGTCCCGACGTCGGATCCGGGTAGCGCGCGACGTCACCGATCGCGTAGACGTCCTGCAACGAGGTGCGGAAGCGCTCGTCGACGACGACCCCGTCGTCGACGTCCGCACCCGCCTCCTGCGCGAGCTCGACGTTCGGCTCCACGCCGACTCCGACGATCGCGAGGTAGCCCTCGATAGTGTCGCCGTCGTCGGTGCGCGCGCCGGTGAGGAGGCGCCCGTTCCCCGTGAGCTCCTCGACCTGCGTGCCCAGACGGACGTCGACCCCCTCCGCGCGGTAGAGCTCGACGAGCTCGGCCGAGAGGTCGGGGCACCGGAGCTGGGGCATCAGCGTCGGCCCCATCTCCACCTGGGTGACTGCGAGGCCGCGGGAGCGGAGGGACGCGGCAGTCTCGGAGCCGATGAAGCTGCCGCCGATCACGATCGCCGAATGCGCCTCCTCGGCCGCGGCCGACACGGCCTCCGCGTCGGCGAGAGTGCGGTACGTGTGGACGCCGACCAGATCCGCGCCCGGAATCGGCAGCATTCGTGGCCGGGCACCCGTCGCGAGGACGAGCGTCCCGTAGCCGACCCGCTCGCCGCCTGCGAGCTCGACCTCGTGCTCGTCCGGATGGATCGCCGCGACGGGCGACTCCAGCCGGACCTCCACGACGGCCTCCTCCCACTCGGGCAGCTGCTGCAGGAGCGTCGAGTCCCGGTCCTGCTCCCCGCGCAGGAACCCCTTTGTCAGCGGAGGACGGTGGTACGGCGGATCGGGCTCCGCGGAGAGGATCGTGACGTCCGCCTCGCCCCCGCTTTCCCGGTACTCGGCCGCGAGGCGCCCGGCCGCGAGGCCGCCTCCGACGACGACGATCGAATCGGTAGCCATGAGGAGTCACTACCCGATTCGGATCGCGACGACACACGATCGGCACGCCTGCGGTCATTCGTCGGCACCCTTCAGTCAAATGGCCGTGCTGATCGCGTCCGGGCTGCGCAAGGAGCTCTCCGGCGACCCGCTCTTCGACGGGGTCTCCTTCCGGCTGCGCCGGGGCGACCGGCTCGCGCTCGCCGGGCCGAACGGGGCGGGGAAGACGACGCTCCTCCGCGCGCTCGTCGGCGAGACGTCCATCCAGGCAGGAGAGCTCGCGTTTGCGAAGGACACGCGCGTCGCGCTGCACGACCAGCGCCCGCCGCGCGGCCAGGGGCTCTCGTTGCGGGAGTACTCGCTCTCCGGCGCAGGCGACCTCGTCGCGATCGAGGACGAGCTGCGGCGGCTCGAGGAGGCGATGGCCGGCGGCGACCACGCCGACGCGACGCTACGACGCTACAGCGAGGCGCAGGCGCGGCTCGAGCACGCAGGCGGCTGGGCGTGGCGCGACCGCGCGGCGTCGATCGTCCGCGGCCTCGGGTTCGCCGACGCCGACCTCGACCGGCCGCTCGACACGTTCTCCGGCGGCGAGCTGACGCGCGCCTCGCTCGCGCGTGCCCTCTCGTCCGATCCCGACCTGCTGCTGCTCGACGAGCCGACGAACCACCTCGACGTCGAGAACCTCGAGTGGCTCGAGCGCGAGCTGACGTCGCTCGACGCCGCGGTGATCCTGGTCGCCCACGACCGCTGGTTCCTCGAGGCCGTGACGACCGCGGTGCTCGAGCTCGGCGGCCCGAAGCCGTTCTTCTTCGACGGCCCCTGGCACGAGTGGCGCCGCGAGAAGGCGGCGCGCGCGTCGGCGGCGGCGAGCCAGCTCGACCGCATCACGGACGACATCGAGCGACTCGACCGGTTCGTGGCCCGCTTCCGCTACAAGAAGTCGAAGGCGAAGCAGGCGCAGGCGAAGCTCACGCAGATCGGCCGGCTCGAGAAGGAGCGACGCGCCGCGGCGCAGGAGCTCGAGTCGATGACGAAGCGCCGCCGGACGCTCGGCTTCGAGTTCCTCAAGCCCGCCCGGTCGGGCCGGATCGTGCTCGACGCGGAAGGACTCGTCGTCTCCGCGGGCGACAAGCTGCTCCTCGACGGCGCGTCGCTCGTCGCTCGAGCGAGGAGAGCACGTCGCGCTGGTCGGCCCGAACGGGTCGGGCAAGACGACGCTGCTCGAGACCCTGCTCGGTGAGCGGGAGCCGGACGAGGGACGGATCAGGATCGGCCACGGAGTCGTCCCGGCCTACTTCTCCCAGCACGAGGCGGAGCTGCCCGAGCACGGCTCGATCCTCGACGTCACGGCAGCGGCGACGCGACTTCCTCGTCCGCAGGCGCAGAACCTCCTCGGGCGTTTCCTCTTCTCGGGCTGGGAGACGCACGAGAAGCAGGTGTCGGTGCTCTCGGGCGGCGAGCGGCGCCGCCTGGCGCTCGCGCTCGTGGTCGCCTCCGGCGCGAATCTGCTCGTGCTCGACGAGCCGACGAACCATCTCGACCTCGAGAGCCGCGAGGCGCTCGAGGCGGCGCTCGAGGCATTCCCGGGCACCGTGCTGCTCGTCTCGCACGACCGCGCCGTCCTCGACGCCGTCCCCGACCGGATCGTCGCGGTCGAGGACCTCGCGCTGCGCTCCTACGACGGCGGCTGGGCCGATCTGGTGCGCGTGCGGGATGCGGCGCCGGCACAGGCCTCGCCCGGGGAGCCGAAGGCGAAGTCCGCGCGCAGCCGAAGCCCAAGCCTGCGCCGCGGAGGCCGACGGAGCTCGACCGCGTCGAGAAGCGGATCGGCGAGCTGGAGCCGCGCGTCGCGGAGCTGGAGGCGCGGCTTGCCGAGAGCTGGACGGACATGGACCTGCTCGCCTCGTACACCGCCACGCGCGAGGAGCTCGACGGCCTGCTCGCGCAGTGGGAGGTGCTGTTCGCCGAGGCGCAGGCTGGAGCAGCCGCTGAGTCGTAGCGAACGCCACCGGCCCGCCGATGAGCGACACTGGTGGTCCAACCACGCCCGCGCAGGAGGAGCGATGCCGCACAGCCGGTTCTCGAGCTACGAGGAGGCGGTCGCCGCCCATCGGTGGGACGTCCCGGAGCGCTACAACATCGCCCAGGACGTCTGCGACAAGCATCCGCCCGAGAAGCTCGCGATGGTGTGGGAGGACTATCGCGGCAACCAGCGCAACGTCAGCTGGGGCGAGCTCCAGGACGCGAGCAACCGGCTCGCGAGCGTCTTTCGCGCGCACGGCGTCGAGGTCGGTGACCGCGTCGCGATGCTCCTCACTCCACGCCCCGAGACGGCGGCCGCGTTTCTCGGAACGTTCAAGGCGGGCGCGATCCTGCTGTCGCTGTCGGTGCTGTACGGCGACGACGGCATCCGCCATCGCGTGACCGACTCGCAGGCGAAGATCCTCGTCACGAACGCGGAGAACATCGACCGCGTCCGCGCACTCGATCTCCCCGTCGAGCACGTCCTCGTCCTGGACGAGAGCCTCATCGCGTCGGGCGACCCGAGCTTCGAGCGGGTCGACACCGCCGCGGACGACCCCGCCCAGCTCTACTACACGTCGGGCACCACGGGCCTCGCGAAGGGCATCCTCCACGCGCACCGGTACCTGCTGGGGCACAACGAGTTCGAGCTGTGCCACGACGTGCAGGACGGGGAGCGGTTCCACGGGATGGGCGAGTGGGCGTGGGCGGCCGGCATCGCGCCGCTGCTCGGCCCGTGGCGCTTCGGCGCGGTGCAGGTCGTCTTCGAGCGCGAGGGCGGCTTCGACCCGGCCAAGCAGCTCGCGTTCCTCTCGAAGCACCGCGTGACGAACGTCTTCGGCACGCCGACGGCGATCCGCTCGATGATGGGCATCACCGACGCCGGGGCGCGGTACCCGCAGGAGTTCCGCGTCGTCTGCGCGGCCGGTGAGCCGCTGAACCCGGAGGCGATCCGCTGGTTCCGCGACCAGTACGGCGTCACCGTGCTCGACTACTACGGCCTCTCGGAGAGCTACCCCCTGTGCGGGAACTTCCCTTTCATGGAGGTGCGGGAGGGCTCGATGGGCCGTCCGATGCCGGGCTGGGACGTGGCGATCCTCGACGAGGACGAGCGGCCGGCGGCGGCGGGAGAGCGGGGCGAGATCTGCCTTCGCGCGCGGTCGAACCCGCACTACCCGCTCGGGTACTGGAACAACGAGGAGGCGGCGCGCGAGACCTTCGGCGGGGAGTGGTTCCACACGAAGGACGCCGCCCGCATGGACGAGGACGGCTACGTCTGGTACGAGGGCCGCGCCGACGACGTGATCATCGCGGCCGGGTACCGGATCGGCCCGTTCGAGGTCGAGTCCGCGTGCCTCGAGCATCCCGCGGTCGCCGAGGCGGCCGCCGTGGCCTCGCCGGACGAGCGGCGTGGCAGCGTCGTCAAGGCCTTCGTCGTGCTCGCCGAGGGCTACGAGCCGAGCGACGAGACCGCGAAGGCGATCCAGCAGCACGTCCGCACGCGCCTCTCCGCGTACCACTACCCGCGCCTGGTCGAGTTCGTGCCCTCGCTTCCCAAGACCCTGACCGGGAAGATCCGGCGGATCGAGCTGCGCGAGGCCGAGGCCCAGCGCGTCCGCGAGGCACAGCCGGCGCCGTCCTAAGAGGTTCGCGGCGATCTCTCGCGCCGGCCGCCGGCGCGCCGACAATGCTCTCTGTGACAAGGACGGCACCCGGCGGCGTAGAAGGGGCGTGCACGGGATGACGCTCGAGCAGCCGCTCGCCACGCGCCCGCCGCGGAGCCTCGGCGAGGCCGCAGAGGCGCACCTCGACGACGTGTTCGGCTACCTCCTCTACCTGACGCGTGATCGCGAGACGGCCGAGGATCTCTCCAGCGCCACGTTCGAGAAGGCGCTCAGGATGTGGGACCGGTTCGATCCGCGGCGCGGCAGCGCCAGGACGTGGCTGCTCGGCATCGCGAGGACGACCGCGCTCGACTGGTTCCGCGCCGAGGCGCGGAGGCGGAAGCGCGAGGCGGCGGCCGCGCTCGACGAGCGCGTCGAGGAGGCCTTCGTCGAGGGCCTCTCGCCCGAGCTCGAGACGGCACTCACGTCGCTGAGCGCGGGGGAGCGCGAAGTGCTCGCACTGCGGATCGTGCTCGAGCTCGACGGCGACGCCGCCGCGCGCGTGCTCGGAATCAGCCCGACGGCCGTCTCCACGCGGCTCTCCCGGGCGCTCAAGCGACTCGAGGAGAGGGTGAGCGAAGAATGACCGTGAACGAGATCGTCGACGAGCTGCGCGGCTCGCGCCCGCGCGCAGGCGACGCGCTGCGACTCCAGGTGCTGACGCTCGCCTCGACGCCGCAGCCCGTCTCACCCACGTGGCAGGAACGATTTCGCGACCGGCGACGGCTCGTGCTGGCGTTCCCCGCGGCCGCAGCGGTCGCCGTCGCAGCCGCGGTGGCGATCGGCGTCACGCGACCCTCGCCGGCGCCCGTCGCGTCGGAGGCGGTCGCCTCAAAGGCGACGGCGGAACGGAGCGCCACCGCGCCGTCGGGGGCTGCGACGTTCGCCGGGCCGGCGCAGGACGCCGCCGGCGCGACGACCGCGAAGGCACCTGCGCCGACGACCGGACGGGCGCAGCGCTACAGCGCGACCCTCACCCTCGGCGTCGACGACACGGACGCGCTCTCGACGGCGACCCAGCAGGCGCTCGCGATCGCCCGCGACCTGGGCGGCTACGTCGTCTCCGTCCAGTACGCGACGGGCTCGAGCGGCGCAGCGTCGCTCACGCTTCGCGTCCCGTCCGGCCAGGCGGCGACCGCGGTGACGCGCCTCTCCGATCTCGGCACGATCCTCGCGCAGAACGTGCAGATCGACGACCTCCAGGAGTCGCTCGACACGCTCGACCGCCAGCTCGAGCGGCTCCGGGCGCAGGTGGCGGCGCTCACGGCGGCGATCGACCGCGCGGACACCGCGGCGGAGCGAGCACGCCTCCTCGAGCGCCGTGCGCAGGCCCAGGCGGAGCTCCGGGAGCTCCGGGCGAGCCGTGCCGCGACCGCCCAGGTGGCGCAGAACGCAACGATCCAGCTCGAGCTCCGCACAGAGGAGTCGTCGACCGTGCCCGGCTCGCGCCTCGACCGCGCCGTCGACAAGGCGTTGGCGGTGCTCGCCTGGGAGGCCGTCGTCGTGCTCGCGATCCTCGTCGCGGCCGCGCCGCTCGTGCTCGTCGCCGTCGCCGTCTGGCTGACCCGCCGTGGCCGGCGGCGGCGCGAGGAAGAGCGCCTCCTCGCAGCGAGCTAACGCGACGAGGCGGCGCGGCGCGCCGCGACCGTCTTCTCGACCGGAAGCGGGTCCGGACGATCGACGGTCGACCCGACCTGCAGGGTCGTTCCGGACTCCGCCGCGGCGAGGATCGAGCGGGCGACGTCGATCACGTGGAGGGCAAGTCGACCGGACGCCCGCGGCTCTCGGTCGTGCGCGATCGCGTCGACCATGTCCTGGAGGCCGATGCCTCGCACCTCGCGCGCGCCGCGGGAGCGGTACGGATGCACCTCCCACTCCCCCCGGCCTCCGCGAAGCCGGATGGTCTCGCCGAACATGTTCGGGTCGGGAAGCAGCAGCGTCCCCTCCGAGCCGAGCACGAGGAACGTCGAGGAGTAGTGGCTCGGCGCCTCGAACGTCGCGAGGAGCGTCGCCGTCGCACCGCATCCGAGCTCGAGCGCCGCCGTCGTGTGTGTCGGCGTCTCGGCGGCGAAGCGCTCGCCGCGACGAGGGCCGATCTCGATCGTCCGCTCGGCGACGAACGTCGTGGAGAGGCCCGCGACTCGGACGATCGGGCCGAGCAGCGCCACGATCGCGGTGAGGTAGTACGGGCCCATGTCGAGCAGCGGTCCGGCGCCGTCCCGAAAGAAGATGTCGGGATCCGGATGCCAGGCCTCCTGCCCGCCCGCGAGCATCGTCGCCGAGACGCCGAGCGGCCGCCCGATCGAGCCGCTGTCGATCAGCGAGCGCGCCTCCTGGAAGGCGCCGCCGAGGAAGACGTCCGGCGCGCAGCCGACGCGGAGGCCGGTCCGGTCGGCGAGGTCGAGGAGCTCGGCCGACGCGGCCGCCGACATCGCGAGCGGCTTCTCCGAGTACACGTGCTTGCCCGACTCGAGCGCGGCCCGCGTCACATCGGCGTGGACAGCAGGCGGCGTGAGGTTCAGGACGACGTCCACGTCCCCGCAGGCGAGGAGATCGTCGACCGTGGTCGACGCGAGGCCGTGCGCGGCCGCGAGCGCCTCGCTCCGGAGCGGATCACGGTCGGCGCACGCGACGATCTCGAAGCGGTCGAACGCCGACGCGTTCTCGGCGTACGCGTGGCTGATCACGCCACAGCCGACGATGCCGACACGGGCCGGCGACGTCACGCGCGCACCTCCACCAGCGACCGCAGGACGGCCAGCGACTCGGACACCGCTGCGAACGCCGTCGCCGGCGGTCTCGTCCTGCTCGACGATCAGCCACTCCACGCCGGCGCGATCGGCCGCGTCCGCGAGGCCGCTCGTAGTCGACGTCACCGCCCCCGAGTGGAACGTGCACCGGCCCGCCGTCGCGGCGCATGTCCTTGACGTGCACGAGCGGCGCGCGGCCCCGGGCGGCGTCGAGCAGCGCGATCGGGTCGACGCCGGCGTACCACGCCCAGCCCAGGTCGAGCTCGAGGAACGGCCCGTCGTCGGCGGCGAGAAGGAGATCGAGGACGCTCCGCCCGTCGGACTGCGCCGCAACCTCGGCGTCGTGGTTGTGGAAGCCGAGCCGCAGGCCCGCTCCGGAGGCGCGCTCCGCCGCGCGCACGAGCCGCGCGACGGCGGCGTCCGCCTCGACGGGCGTGCGCGGCGGCTCGATCCAGGCGACGATCAACCTGTCGGTGCCGAGCGTCTCGAGCTCCGCGGCAAGCCCGCCGAGGTCGTCCTCGGCCGTCTCGAGGCCGACGTGCCTTCCGCAGACGGCGAGGTCGTGCGCGTCGAGCATCGCGCGCACCTCGCCGGGCTCGTGCCCGTGGAGGTCGTGGAGCTCGACGCCCTCGAACCCGAGCTCGGCCGCGCGGCCGAGCGTCCGGGCAAGGTCGGTCGCCGCTGCGTCCCGCACGGTGTACAGCTGGAGTCCGATCCTGCTCACGCCTCGTCCTCCTCCGGCGCGACGAAGTGGTCGTCGTCGACGGCGACGAGGCCGCCTCCATTCGCCGACGCCGCAGGCGGGCCGCCGTTCCCGGTCGCCACCGCCGCGCCCGCCTCGTCGCTCCACTTGCGATGCAGCTGCGGCACGCACGCGAGGAGCGCCCGCGTGTACGAGTGCCGCGGGTCGCCGAACACCTTCGTCGTCGGCCCGAGCTCGACGATGCGGCCGCGGCGCAGGATCAGGGTCCGGTCGCTGATGTAGTTCCCGAGCGACAGGTCGTGCGTGATGAAGAGGATCCCGAGGCCCCGTCCCTTGAGGTCGCCGAGCAGGTTGAGCACGTCGATGCGGGTCGAGGCGTCGAGCATGCTGATGATCTCGTCCGCGACGAGCAGCTCGATCTCGAGGAGCAGCGCCCGCGCGACCATCAGGCGCTGGAGCTGCCCGCCGCTCAGCTGGTGCGGGTACTTGCCGAGCACGTCGGACGGCTCGAGCGACACCGCCTCGAGCGAGCTGCGCAGCGTGCGCTTCCACTCCTGGTCGGAGAGCCCCGGGAGGTAGTTGGAGCGGAGCATCCCGAGCACGCGGTCGACCTTGAAGACCGGGTTGTACGAGCTGAACGGGTCCTGGAAGACGCCCTGGACGCGCGCGTAGTAGCGCCGGAGGTCGCGGCGGCTGTAGCCGGCGACGTCCTCGCCGCCGAAGCTGATCGTCCCCGCCGTCGCCGTCGTCAGCCGCAGGATCATCCGCCCGACGGTCGTCTTGCCGCTCCCGCTCTCGCCGATGAGGGAGACGACCTCGCCCGGGCGGACGTCGAAGCTCACGCCCGACACCGCCGTCTGCGAGCCGCTCCCGAACAGGCCCGTGCGGAAGACCTTCGTGACGTCGTCGACCCGCAGCATCAGGCTGCCACCTTCCAGCAGGCCGCGTGGCGTCCCGGCGCGAGCTCCACGAACGGCGGCTCCTCCGCGCACTCCTCGGTGGCGAGCGGGCAGCGCGCCCGGAAGCGACATCCGGTCGGGGGCCGCAGGAGCGACGGCGGACGCCCGGCGATGCCGGTCAGGCGCCGCTCCTCGAAGCGCACGCCGACCTCGGGGAGCGACGCGATCAGGAGCTTCGTGTACGGATGCCGCGGGTCCTCGGTGATCTCGGCGGCCGGGCCCTTCTCGACGAGCTTCCCGCGTACATCACGAGGATCGTGTCGGCGACCTGGTAGAGGATCGACAGGTCGTGCGTGATGACGATCGTGCTCTTGACGAACCCGCGGTCGCGGAACTCGACGAGCATCTCGGCGACCGCCTTCTGCGTCGACACGTCGAGGGCCGACGTCAGCTCGTCCGCGATCAGAAGGGACGGGTTCATCAGCGTCGAGAGCACCATCACGACGCGCTGCTTCATCCCGCCCGAGAGCTCGATCGGGTAGCGCTCGAGAATGTCGTCCTCGAGGCCGACGAGCGCCAGCCGGCGGCGGAGCTCGGGGAGCGTCTCGTCGTAGGAGACGCCGCGCGACGAGAGAAGCTCCGAGATCATGCGCCCGATCCGCCGGATCGGGTTCAGCGCGCTCATCGCGTACTGCGGGACGATCGAGACGTGGCGGAAGCGATACGTGTCCATCGCCCGGTCGTCGGCGATCGGCAGCTCGACGCCGTCCAGCGTGACCGTCCCCTCCGCGACGCGCATGCGCCCGTCCAGTCGGATGAGGCTCTTCCCGAGCGTCGTCTTGCCGCACCCGGACTCGCCGGCGACGCCCATGATCTCGCCGTCTCGGACCGTGAATGTCGCGCCGTCGAGCGCGCGGACGTCCCCGCGCAGCGTCCGGTAGTAGACGCGGAGGTTGTCGACCGCGAGGCTCACGTCCGCCTCAGCTTCGGGTTGAAGACCTCGTCGAGGCCGACGTTCATGATGTAGAGCCCGCCCACGATCGCGGTGATGCCGACGCCCGGCGGGATGAACCACCACCACATTCCCAGCTGCAGCGCGGCGTTCGAGACGGCGTTGTTCAGCATCAGCCCGAGCGACATCACCTGGGAGGGGCCGAGGCCGAGGAAGTCGAGCGTCGCGGCGATGAGCA
This sequence comes from uncultured Actinomycetes bacterium, assembly GCA_963742525.1. GTDB lineage: Bacteria > Actinomycetota > Thermoleophilia > Gaiellales > Gaiellaceae > Gaiella. The sequence goes on along the minus strand of CAVUMD010000002.1, from coordinate 225,363 downwards.
CCGCGCCGCCGAAGAGCAAGATGAACGTCAGGAAGAGGTACGAGCTCATGTTCGGCGCGATCTCCCTGACGATCACCTTCACCGTCCCTTGCCCGGAGAGCCGGGCGAGGCTCACGAAGTCGCGCGAGGCGAGCGAGAACGTCTGCGCGCGAATCGCGCGGGCCGCCCACGGCCACGAGGTGAGCCCGATGAGGAGCGCCTCCGACCAGAGGCTGCCGACGGTCAGGTACGCCGACACGATGATCAGCACGGCGAGCGTCGGGATCACGAGCACGATGTTCGTGACCATGCTCAGGAGCTCGTCGATCACACCGCCCAGGTAGCCGCCGAGAAACCCGACCGCCATGCCGAGCAGCCCGGCGACGGTCGCGGCGAGCGCGCCGACCAGGAAGCTCGAGCGCAGGCCGTAGACGAACTGGGAGTAGACGTCCTGGCCGGGCGCCGTCGTCCCGAGCCAATGAGCGGTCGACGGCGGCTCGCCGAGCGGATAGCCGAACTCGAACGGCGTCGCGTCGGTGAGCCACGGGCCTGCGATCGCGGCGACGAGAAACGCCAGCACGACCGCGAGCCCGATGACGAGCTTCGCGTTCCGCACCGCGAAGTGCAGCGCCTCGAAGCGGCGGACGGGTGGTTCCGGGTACGCGTCCTCCAGCGACGCCCCCTCGCCGGTGAGGGCGATCTCCGGTGTTGCCACCATGTCGGCGCGCGACTCCACCTATGACCCCTGGATCCCGATGCGCGTCCGCGGGTCGACGACGACGTAGAGGATGTCGACCACGAAGTTGGCGACGAGGACGCCGATGATGATGAACAGGAAAAGCCCCTGGAGCAGGAAGTAGTCGCGGTTCTGGAGCGCGGTGATGATCAGCGTCCCGATACCGGGGTAGCCGAAGACGATCTCCGTGACGAGGGCGCCGCCGACCACGGCGCCGAGGGCCAGCGCGAGGCCCGACATCTGGGGCAGCACGGCGTTGCCGTATGCGTACTTGCGGACGAGCGTGCCCGGCGCGCCGAGCGCCTGGAGGTAGTTGGAGTACTCCGACTCGAGCTCGTAGATGATGAGGTTCCGCATCCCGATCGCCCACCCGCCGAACGAGACGAGGAACAGGGTGAGGAACGGGAGGAACCAGTGTTGGAGGAAGCTCCACGCGAACTCCCACGTCCAGGCGGGCTGGAGCGAGAAGTCGTAGGCGCCGGAGACGGGGAAGATCCCCCACTTGAATGCGAGGAAGTAGGCGAGCACGAGCGCGAGCCAGACGTATGGCGTGGCGGTGAGGATGTAGGCGAACGGCAGCACGGTGTTGTCGAGGACCTTGCGGCGTGCAGCCATCGCACCGACGCGGTTGCCGGCGACGTAGCTCAGGATGATCGCCGGGACGAGCAGGGCGAGGGTGTACGGCAGCGCCGCCCAGATCAGCTCGCTGACCGACGAGCCGACGTACGCGATGCTCGGCCCGAGGTCGCCGTGCGCGAGCCCGCGCCAGAAGTTCGCGTACTGGCGCCACAGCGGCTGGTCGAGGCCGAACGACTCCGTGAAGTACCCGTGGAGCTCCTGGGACGCCGTCGAGTCGGCCTGCAGGCGGCTGATCAGGCCGTCGATCGGGTCGCCGGGCATCAGTCGGGGGATCGCCCAGTCGATGGTGACGGCGACGAAGAACGTCAGCAGGTAGAGGAGGCTCTTGCGGGCGAGGTAGCGGGTCACGCCGTCTCCATGATGGTCGTTCGAGCGGCCGGGACGGTGCGTCCGGGCGGGAGGGTGGTGCGCCTCTGCGACGCACCACCCGTCCCGGCCGGCTCAGGCCACGGCGTGCTCGGGCCCTAGCCCTGCTTTGCGGGCTTGAGGCGCGCGAGCGCGTCGATGCCCGTCATGTTGAGGTAGCCGTTCCAGACGCTCGGGGTCGTCTGGAGCCCCGCGCCGGCCGACTTCGGGAAGTTCGTCCAGTACGTCGTGTTGTACTGGGACCAGAGCCCGTTGTACCAGAGCGGAATCGCGGGCAACTGCTCGAGGATGTACTTCTGGATCTTCGACTGGATCTGCCTCTGCTTCGCGACGTTGGCCGGCTTGACCTTGTTGAGCGCGAGCGTCAGCGCCCACGGCTTCGGCCCCGAGGACGTGAACCGGGAGTAGTTCGCGAAGGTCTGGGTGTCCGCCACCGGGAGGTGGAAGAGGTAGTCGTAGTACGTGTACGGCGTCGGGCCGAGCTGCTTGTCGTTGTTGATGACCAGGTCGAACTTGCCCGTGTTGCGCTGGTCGACGAGCCCGTTGTAGTCCGGATAGGCGGGCGTGATCTTGATCCCGGCGTCCTTGGTCGACGCCGCGATGATCTGGATCGCCGTCATCCAGTCGGACCACCCGTTGGGCACGATCAGCTGGAGGTTGATCGGCTGGCCGTTCTTGTTCTCGACGAAGCCGTCGCCGTTCGTGTCCTTGTAGCCGTTCGCCGCGAGCAGCGCCTTGGCCGCCGCGATGTTGTACTTGAACCCGAGCTTCTTCACCTGCGCCTGGTCGATCCACTTGCTCCAGGTCGGCAGGAGGCCGGTGGGATTCGCCTTCGCGACGATGTTCCCGTAGTCGGCCTTGACGATCTGGTCGACGTTGATCGACATCGCGAGCGCCCGCCGGAAGGCGGAGTCGTTGAGCGGCGCCTTCGTCGTGTTCGGGATCAGCCATGCCGTGTTCGCCGACAGCATGTACGGCGGCTTGGTGTAGTACGTCTGCACCTTCCCGCCGATCTGCTTGTCGATGCCCGGGAAGAAGTTGTTCGAGAGGTCGATGTTGTTCTGCAGGAAGTTCTGCAGAGAGGCGGTGTTCTGCGTGTTGTGGATGTCGACGATGTACTTCATCGGCATCTTCACGCCGAGGAGCTTCGTCGCCCACCAGTTGTCGCGGCGGTTCCACTGCAGTGTCCCGGACGTCCCCTTGCCGGCGCCGTAGCTGAACGGCCCGGTGCCGACGAAGTACTTGTCGGTGTTGCCGGTGGCGATCTCCTTGCCGTCGTAGTTCTTCCACACGTGCGCCGGGACGATGCCGTACGTGAAGATGTTCGTCGCCCAGTCGAGGTAGTTCGGCTGGCCCTTGAAGCGGAAGCTGACAGCGTTCCCCTTCACGCCGATGCTCTGAAGGCCGGTCTTCCACATCGTCGAGAGCTCGGAGCCCTCGAGCTTGCCGGTCTCGAAGGTGAACTTCACGTCCGCACCGGTGAACGGCTTGCCGTCGTTCCACGTCACGCCCTTGCGCAGCGTGACGACGAACGTTGTGCCGACCCACTTGCCGCTGGTGGCGAGCCACGGGATGTACCTGTCCTTCAGCGGGTCGTACCGGAACAGGGTCTCGTAGAGGAGCCCGATCGTGCCTGTCGCGTTGCCGCTCGAGCGGAGCGGGTTGAACTGGGTGAACGGCCCCCACGCCGTGCCCGACGTGTACAGCGTCTGGGCCCTCGGCAGGGCGCTCTGCCTGGCGCTCGCCCCTGCGGCGAGGAACGCGCCAACGGCGACCGCGGCCACGAGCACGGCCACGCCCACCGATGTCCTTTTGCGTCGAATCGTCATGACGTGCTTCTTCCTCCTTCGCGTACCTGGTCGATGCGTTGGTCTCCGGGCGTCGGCGCCCGGACGCGTGTCTCGTTCAACGGTCGGTAGCCGCTTCTCACGAGGCCCCGAGCGGATCACCCCCTTCGTGAGACGCCGGAACGGTCTCGAGGTCGGCGGCTCGCTCCCCGGCGGGGATCACGGCTACGCCCATCGGGCAGATCAGCCGCGACGCGAGCACCTCGCCCCCGGCCAGCACGGGCTCGGCGACGATCGGCTCGGCGGAGCAGTTGACGAGGACGGCCGTCGTGGAGCCGCCGTGGCGCACCGCGCCGGCGACGATCCGTGGATCCGCGACCGACACCGGACGGACGACGCCCGCGCTCTCGGCGAGCGCCGCGTACAGCCGCCAGGTGTCCTCCGGGTTGACGCGCGGAGTGCGCGCCGCCATGTGCTCGAGCGGATAGGTGCAGAGGATGGTGCTTCCCGCGCCGATCGCGTGGCGCAGGAGCGCCGGACGGCCGCGGTGATCGACGGCGACGACCTCGGCGCCGGCTGTCTCGACCGGCAGGTAGCTCCGCGCGCTCGGCTCTCCGGCGACGGCGAACGTCAGCCTCGTGCCCGCCGCGAGCCCGCCGAGCCCCTCGACGAGCTCGAGCTCGACGACGTCGTCCTCGATCGCGTCGGCGAGGCCGTAGCGCAGCCGGTGCCGGACGCCGAACAGCTCGTCGAGCCATGTGATCCATGGCCCTCGCTGGTTGGTCGTCGAGCCCGCGAAGTACGAGACGTAGACCGTCGCGCCGCCGGCCGCGAGCTGGCGCAGGCGCTCGAGGCCCGGGGCGGTGAGGAGCTTCGTGCAGGGTGCCAGGTAGAGGCGCGCCGTCGCAGGGATCCCGTCTCGCTCGCGGACGACGGCGACGGGGAGGTCCGCCTCGCGCGCCGCGACGTACGACTGGAACAGCCCCTCTCGGAGGTCCTCGCGATACGCCTGCGTCGTGAAAGGCAGCTCCCGCTCGAAGTGCTCGGGCACGACGAGCGCCACGTCGCCCTTCACAGGCTCGAAGCCCTCGTCTCCGAGCTCCTCGAGGAGCGCCCCGAACTCCGCCATCGCGTGGAGCTGCGGCTTCGGCCGGCCCTCGCGGTCGGTGAGGCCGAAGTGCATCTCGAACGGGTGGTGGCGGTACGGGTCCTCGGCCGCGAGGTCGTCGTAGTCGCAGTTGTTCCAGGCGAGCCAGCCGGTCGCCCCCGCGAGGAGCGTCGTGTGGAGAACCTGCCGGTAGTAGCCGGCCGCATGCTCGTCCGCAGCGAAGTCCGACGTGACGCCGAACTCCTCGAGCACCACCGGCTTGCCGAAGCCGCCGGCGAGCTCGCACGCGAAGGCGGCGGCGAGCGCCTGGCGGTGCTCGTCGTCCTGCATCGGGTACGCGTGCGGCCCCACGAAGTCGACGAGCGGCGCAAGCGAACGCAGTGAGTAGCCGTTGTCGGCGCCGGAGACCTCGATGCCCCACGCGCCGTCGCCGACGGAGACCGGCTGGCGTGCGCCGCCGGCGCGTAGCGCCTGGACGAGGATCCGTGCCCAGGCGGTGATCTCCTCCGCCGGCGCCGTGCCGCCGTAGAGCGGCATCTCGTTCGAGAGCAGCCAGCCGACGACGGCCGGGTGCCGGGCAAAGCGCGCCGCCAGCTCCTGGGCGAGCCACGCCTGCTGCCCGACGAGCCAGACGTCGCGGTAGAGATCGCGACCGCCCCGCCAGGGGGGGTCCCAGTTCTCGCCGGACATGTGACCGACGACGAGCGTCGGGATCGTGCCGAGACCCGCCTCGACATGCGCGTCGAGGAAGTCCTCGAGGTGCCCGGCCACCGTCTCGTCGAGCACCTCGGGCTCGGGAACGAAGTCGGGCCAGAAGCAGAACGACCTCGTCACCCCGAGGCCGTGGCGGGCCAGCACCTCGAGCTCGGAGCGGACGACGGCGCCGTCGTAGCGCGACCACATCCGCGGCCCGCCGGCCCGCGACCAGAAGTTCGCGCCGAGCCAGGCGGGGAGGTCGCTCACGCGTCCGCCTGCCGGATCGGGCGGGTGAGGCTGCGCTGCGTCTCGTGCGTCCGGGTCGTTGTCATGCGCGTGCGGGGCGAGGGATTCGCCGCGGTTTCCGTAACGTTCCGGGAACGTTTAACAGGTTTGCGCCGGATGTCAAGGCGATGACGCCGAGATTTTGTCGATCTGGCGCACCATCAGGCGCATGGTGTAGAGTCGGGCGTTCCGAAAACGGTTCCGGGAAAGACGAGGCACAAGCGCGATGAGCGAGGCAACGCGAGCGAGCCGGGCGACGATCCGCGACGTGGCGCGCCGGGCGGGGGTGTCCGTGGCCACGGTCTCCCGCGTCGTCAACGACCGGCCGGACGTCTCCCGGGAGACGCGTGACGCCGTGATGGAGGTCGTCCGCGCGATGAGCTTCACGACGAACCGCAGCGCACGCGGCCTCTCGAAGGGGCGCACCGGCCTCGTCGGCTGCACGATCCCCTACGTCCTCGGCGACTACTACGCCTCCATCCTCTCCGGCGCGACCGAGGCGCTGCACGAGCAGGAGATGCGTGCGGTGCTCTGCCCCACCCGGCACGAGCACGACCGTGAGGCGGCGCTCGTCGAGCGGCTTCTCCGAGGCACGACCGACGGTGCGATCCTCGTTCTCCCGTCCGAGTCCGCCGAGGAGCTGGGGGACCTCGAGAGCCAGGGCTTCCCGTTCGTCGTGATCGACGCCCCGATGCCGCTCCCCGAGCGAGTCCCCGTCGTCTCCGCGACGCACTGGGCCGGTGCGCGGTCGGCGACCGAGCATCTCCTCGAGCTCGGCCACCGGCGGATCGCGATCATCGAGGGGCGCGACGGCTGGGTGGCGACGGAGGAGCGCGCGAACGGCTATCAGGCGGCGCTCGCGGGCGCCGGCGTGCTTCCCTCGCCGGAGCTCGTCGACCGCGGCAACTTCGAGATCGCCGACGGCTACGAGGCCGCGCGCCGGCTCCTCGCGCTGGGCGACCCCCCGACGGCGATCTTCGCCTCGAACGACAACATGGCGATCGGCGCGCTGCACGCCGCCGCCGAGCTCGGATTCAGCGTGCCCGAGCAGCTCTCCATCGTCGGCTTCGACGACAGCGAGCTGTCCCGCGTCGTGACGCCGGCGTTGACAACCGTCCGCCAACCGCTCGAGGAGATGGGCCGGATGGCGGTGAGCCTGCTCAGCCGCCTGATCGACGGGCAGCGCGTCGAGACGCTCCGCATCGAGCTGGCGACGCGCCTCGTCGTCCGACGCTCCACGGCCCCCCCGGCGCCTCCCCCGCGCTGAAGGCCCTGCGGCGCGAGCCCGTGCTCAGGGCTCGCGCCGCGGGTCTGCGTCGAGCGTCGCGATCAGGGCCTCGGCCACGACCTCGAGCTTCCGGCCCGAGATCTGGCTCGCCTTGCGGAGCCGCGCGAAGGCGTCGCGCTCGGTCAGGCCCTCGCGTTCCATGAGCAGGCCCTTCGCCCGCTCGATCGCCTTCCGCGCCGCCAGCGCCGCGGCGAGGGAGTCGGCCTCGGCGCGAACCACGGCGAGCTCCTCGTGGCGCGCGCGGGCCGTCTCGATCGCCGGCAGGAGATCGGTCTCGCGGAACGGCTTCACGAGATAGCCGAAGACGCCGGCTTCGACCGCCCGGGCGACGAGCTCCTGCTCGCCGTAGGCCGTCACCATCACGATCGGGATCGGATGCTCGTCGAGGATCCTGCGCGCCGCGTCGATTCCGTCGAGCTTGGGCATCTTCACGTCGAGCAGCGCGAGGTCGGGCGCCTCGCTCCGCGCGAGCGCCACTGCCTCCTCGCCGTCGCGCGCCTCGGCGACGACCTCGAAGCCGCTCTTCTCCAGGAGGTCCCGCAGGTCGAGGCGGATGATCGTCTCGTCCTCGGCGATCAGGATGCGCATGGGGATGCTGGACACGTATCTCCTCCGTCCGGTCGTTGACGCGCCGCGTCCCGAGGGGCGGCCCCGCCACCGTCGGCGGTCGTGTCGGACGACGTCGCCCGTGCCGCGTCAGGGTATCGCGTCGGCGCGGCCTTCGGCGACGACCAGCGGATCCGGCTCGCGTCGGAGGAGCACACCCGCGAGCGACCCAGCGACGACATACCCGAGCCCCTGGACGGTCAGCAGATTGACGATCCCGACCCGTTCGCCCAGCGCACCGCCGACCGCCGCGCCGAGCAGCATCCCCGCCGACGCCAGCACGCCGGCGACAGCGAAGACCCGACCGAGGTAGGCGTTCTCGACCGCGCTCTGCACGACGGTGAGCTGGGCGGCGAAGCCGACCGCTCCGGGGACGCCGACGACGACGAACAGGACGAGGACGGGGACGATGGCGGTCGACCAGCGCGGATAGTTGAAGATCACGAGGTCGATCAGGCCGAACAGCACGAGCGTCACCGGGACGACGCGGAGCGCTCCGAACCGCGCGATCCAGCGCCCGGCGAACAGGCCGCCGGCGATCCCGCCGACGGCCTGGGCGGTCATCGTCCAGCCGAGCTCCTTCGCGCCGCCCTCGAGAGCGTCGACCACGAACGGGGCGAAGAGCGCGCCCATCACGCCCTCTCCGATCGACGTCACGAAGAGGAGCCCGACCAGGATCGCGACCACAACCGTCCCCCGGACGAGCCGGAGCCCGTCGAGCAGCTCCGCGATCACGTGGCGCTCCTCGACCCGGTCGGCGCGATGCGCGCCCCCGATCGCCGCGATGAGCGCGGCGGCGAGCAGGAACGAGACGAGGTCGAGCCCGACGACCGCGCCGATCCCGAGGGCGGCTGCGAAACCGCCGAGCACCGGACCCACGAGCCGCGCGAGGTTGTTGTTGAGCGCGTTCAGCCCGTTCGCGGCGGGGAGCAGGTTCTGCGGGACGAGTCGTGGCAGCAGGGCCGCCTCGGCCGGGCTCACGAACTGCACCGCGACCGCCTGGCAGAACGCGACGACGTACACGATCCACACCCGGTCGGCAGTCGTGACGAGCGCGAGCGGGGCGACCACGACGGCCAGCGCGAGGTTGCCGGCCACGAGCGTCCGGCGCCTGTCCCAGCGGTCGACGTAGACACCGGCGACGGCCCCGACGAGAAGGCTTGCGCCGACGTTCGCGGCGACGACGCCGCCGGTCGCGAGCGTCGAGCCCGTGAGCGCGTAGACCTGGATCGGCAACGCGATGCGCAACACCCAGTCTCCCGCGAACGAGAGGAGTCCCGCAAGCCAGAGGAACGCGAAGCCGCGATGACGGAACGGTGCTAGGTCGTCACGCAGAGAAGCGCACCTCTGCCCGGAGCCCGCCCCGGTCGACCAGCACGAGCGATCCTCCCAGCTCGTCGCGGACGAGTGCCCTCACGATCGACATCCCGGTCCCGTCCGTACCGGCGCCGATTCCGGAGCCGTCGTCTGCGACGACGAGCAGGACGTCGGCGTCGTCCCGCGCGAGCTCGATGGAGACCCTGTCCCCGCCGTGCTCGAGGGCGTTCGACAGGAGCTCGGAGAAGACGACCGCAAGCGCGGTCGCCCGCTGTCCCGCGAGCTCGACCGGCTCGAGGTCCGCGGTCACCTGCTTGCCCACGACGAGCCCCTGGACGAGCATTGCGCGAAGTCGGGCGAGCAGCTCTGCGAGGTCGACGACGTCCTCGCGGTGCTCTGTCAGCTCCTCGTGCACGGCCGCGATCGCGAGGATTCGGTTGACGGAGTCCCCGAGCGCCTTCTGCGGGTCGACGCCGTCGGCGCGCGCCTGGAGCCGCAGGAGAGACGCGACCGTCTGAAGGTTGTTCTTGACGCGATGGTGGATCTCCTGGGCGAGCACGCCGCGGAGCGCCATCCGACCGTGCTCGAGGGCGACCGCGGCCTGGTTCGCGATCGCGTCGAGCAGCTGGCGGTCGTCGTCCGAAAACGGCGTATCACGGTCGACGACGAGCTCGCCGATCCCACGCCCCCGCCAGCGGAGCGGGAGCCGCACCGCGTGGGCGCCCGCCCGGCCCTCCGGCCACGCGATCCGCCCGTCCTCGAGCACGACCGCGGCGCCCGTCGCGTGGAGCGACTCGACGGTTGTCCGGACGATCGCCTCGAGCGACTCCTCGAGGTAGAGCGACTCCGAGACCGCCTCCGAGATCCGCGCGAGTGCCTCGAGCTCGTCCACGCGCCGCCGCGCCTGCGCGTAGAGCTTGGCGTGCTCGATCGACCGTCCGACCTGCGAGGCGATCGACGTGAGGAGCGCGACCTCCGCCTCGGTGAACGATCGCGGATCGCGTGTGCGGACGTTCAGCGCCCCCTCGAGCACGTCGCGGGCGAGGATCGGCACTGCGAGGATCGACTCGTACTCGTCCTCGCGCAGGTTCGGGAACGCCTTGAAGCGGGGGTCGAGGTGCGCGCCCGAGGCGAGCATGATCGGCCGGCGCTCGGCGGCTGCGACCCCGGTGATCCCCACGCCCCGACGCATCCGCGGCGCGCTCGTCGCGTCCTCGATCCGCGTGCCATGGGTCGCGCGCAGCACGAGCTCGTCGGCGCGCTCGTCGTAGAGGTAGACGAAGCACGCGTCCGTCTCGAGCGCGGCAGCGACCTCGTGCGCGATCGCCTCGAGCACCTCCTGCAGGTCGAGCGACGAGTTGACGACGTCGGTCGTGCGGGTGAGGAGCGCGAGATGACGTGCAGCGTCGTCCACGTGGATCGCGCGTCAGTCCAAGGTCGACAGCACGACTGCGCCGAGCGCCGGCACGGCGATCGTGAGCCCGAAGTTGAACCAGCCGACGAGCACGAGGCGCCGCCGGGTCGCTGGCGCCGACGCGTCGCGGGAGCGGAGCTCCCGCTGCAGCCGCGGTCCGAGGACGTAGTCGTGGAGCAGGCCGCCGACGACGAGCAGCGCGACCAGCACCGACTTGAGGATGAGCGTTCGGTCGAAATCCGTGTCGAGCGCCGCGCGGTCGAAGCCGCCGTGCCGGTCGGTGAGCCAGAGGCCGGAGATGATCGCCACCGCCATCGCGCTCCACCCGATCGGGCGCCAGCGGCGACCGAGCGCCCGCATGGCCGTCGCGCGCGCCTCGCCTTCGAGCTGCCGGATCGCCGGCACGCCGATGAAGACGAGCGCCACGGTGCCGCCGACCCAGACGCAGGCCGACAGCACGTGCAGGATCCGGAGCGCGGTCATCACCTTCGCTCTCCATCCTCTACGGGAGTCGACGCCCTCACCGAACATCGGTGCGACACCGGTCGCGGCCGAAGCCGGGCTCGGCCCGGCGGGAGGCCAAGCGCGGGTCGCCCGTGCCGGACGCAGAAGGAGGGGGCTCGCGGGGGAACCATGTGGTTCCCCCGCGTTTGGAGCGCGGTCATCAAGGGCCTCAGGCTACGGGTTTCGACCGAGGCATCGGCTGCTTCGCGGCCGCTAGTTTCGCGGGCGGATGGCGCGCGACTGGGCCCTCTTCCTGCACCTCTCGGGCGTGCTCGTGTTCGTCGGCGGCAGCATCGCCGTGACCGCGTTGCGGCTCCTCGCGATCGGGAAGGAGCGACCGTCGGAGAGCGCCGTCCTGCTGCGTGCCGTCCGGCCGCTCGTGCCCCTCGTCGGCACGGGGCTGCTGCTGACCCTGGGGGCGGGCGTCTGGCTGGCCGACGAGCTGCGTGTCCCGTACGACTCCGGGTGGCTGCAGGCGGCCTACGTGTTGATCGTGTGGCTCGGCGTCGCGGGCGCAGTGGCCGGCAGGCTCGACCGCAAGACGCGCGAGCTGGCCGAACGCGAGGCCGCCGAGCGCGAGACTCCGTCACCCGAGCTCGCACGACGCCTCCGCGACCCGGTCGCACTGACTCTCGACGGCTCGATGCTCGTCGCGACGGTCGCCATCGTCGCACTCATGGTCTGGAAACCCTGACACGCGAGAACGCCGGCCGGTGTGCGTCGGCCGGCGGCCGGAGCCGGGCTCAGCCCGGCGGGAGGCCAAGCGCGCGGCGCACCCGTGCGCGACCCGAGAAGAAGGGGGCCGTGGGGGAATCATGGTTTCCCCCATCGCCGGAACGACCACGGGCCCCCACCGGGGACCCGCGATCGGCCGTCAGACACGGAAGGCGCCGCTCGCCTAGCGGCTCCCTCCGCATCGGAGATCATGCGCCATCGGGCGAGCGATGTCCAGTGCTAGAGCGAGGAGAGGTAGCGCCGCTTCTCCCACTCGCTGACCTGGATCCGGTACTCGTCCCACTCGCGCCGCTTGAGCTCGACATAGCGCGGGAAAATGTGCTCGCCGAGGGCACGGGACATGAGCTCCGAGCCAGCGAGCGCCTCGACGGCCTCCCCGAGCGAGCCGGGCAGCGCCTCGACGCCCTGCTCCTCACGCTCCTCGTCCGAGAGCCGGTAGAGGTTCGTGGTCATCTCGTCCGGCAGCTCGTAGCCGCGCTCGATCCCCTCGAGACCGGCATGGAGCAGCGCCGCAAACGCGAGGTAGGGGTTGCAGGCCGGGTCGGGGCAGCGGATCTCCGCGCGGGTCGCCTGCTCCTCCCCCGGCTTGTAGAGCGGGATCCGGATCAGCGCCGAGCGGTTGCGCTGCGACCACGCGACGTAGACCGGCGCCTCGAAGCCGGGGACGAGCCGCTTGTACGAGTTGACCCACTGCGCGAGCACGGCCGACATCTCGCGCGCGTGCACGAGCAGCCCGGCGATGAACGCCTTTGCCGTCTTCGAGAGGTGATGGGGGTCCTTCGCGTCGAAGAACTGGTTGCGCCCGTTCTTGAACAGCGACATGTGCGTGTGCATGCCCGACCCGTTCTCGCCGAAGAGCGGCTTCGGCATGAAGGTCGCGTAGTAGCCGTGCCATGCCGCGACCTCCTTCACGATCAGCCGGTACGTCATGCAGTGGTCGGCCATCGCGAGCGCGTCGGCGTAGCGCATGTCGATCTCGTGCTGCGACGGGGCGACCTCGTGGTGGTGGTACTCGATCGGGATGCCGACCGACTCCAGCGCATGGATCGTGTCGTTGCGCACCTCGGTGGCGGCGTCCTGCGCGGTCATCGCGAAGTAGCCGCCCTCGTCGAGCGTCTTCGTATCCTTGTCGTCCTCGAAGAGGAAGTACTCGAGCTCCGGGCCGACGTTGAACGTGTCGAAGCCCAGCGACCTCATGCGGTCGAGCGCCGCGCGGAGGACGTTGCGCGGGTCGCCGTTGTACGGCGTGCCGTCGGGGCGGACGACGTCGCAGATCATGCGGGCGACCTTCGAGCCGACCTCATGGCCGTGCTCGTCGACAGGCCGCGGCAGCAGCTGGAACGTCGCCGGGTCGGGGATCGCGACCATGTCCGACTCCTCGATCCGGTTGAAGCCGGTGATCGACGAACCGTCGAATCCCATGCCGTCGTCCAGCGCGTCCGGGATCTCCGACGGGGTGATGGCGAACGACTTCAGGTGGCCCTCGAGATCGGTGAACCAGAAGAGGACGTGCTCCACGTCCTCGTCGCGCATCCGCTTGAGAACCGCCCGACGCGACGCGACGCTCGACGTCGCGCGATCCTTCGACTTCACCATCGTGGAGCGGCTCGCCGCGCCGGTCGACCTAGGTCTCGCCATGGGTGTCTCCTCCTTGAAAACGACAAAAGCCTCGGGCACGGATACTCCGCGCCCGAGGCCCCGTTGCCTCGAAAAGCATGCGTGAGACTACCACTCCGACCCGCCGGTCGGCAGCCGTCACCGGACGAGCCGGCCGCTCGCGTCACGCCCGGACCGTTGACTCCCGTTCACGGTCCGCCCGGCCGATGCGCCTGGTAGGGTCTTGACCTTCCGTTACCGGCCTTCGGGCCAGACGCCAAGCATGCCCCCCCATGCAAAGCGACCCAATCCCCCAACGGAACCGTCGAACCGCGCGTGACGACGCCGCTGCGGTCGCCCCTGTCCCCCACTCAGGAGGCACGACTCGCGCATGACCGAAGAGACGCTCGTCGAGCAAGCACTCCACCTGCCGCGCCGTGAAGCGAGGCGCTGGGCACACACCCCGCTCGAACAGGAAGACCTCGTCGCCGACGGCAACCTCGCGCTCGCGAAGGCGGCCAAGCGGTATGACCCGTCGTACGGCGTCCCGTTCCCCGCCTTCGCGACGCCGTACGTCCGCGGCGCCATCACGGACACCGTCCGCAGCCGTGCGCGCCGCAACACGCTCGGCAACGGACGTTGGGTCGACGTGGTCGGGTTCGCGGCCCTGACGGACAATGTCAGGAGCGACCAGGCGTACGAGCCCCCGGATCCCGGCCCCACGCCGCACGACACGGTCGAGAACCTCGACCGACTGCGCGTGCTCGGGACGATCCCGGAGCGAGAGCGCATCGCGCTCATCCGGACGATGGTCGACGGCGACACCGCGGCCGACGTCGCGAAGGACCTCGGTGTCAGCGCCGACCGGGTGTACACGCTCGTGCACAACGGCTCGACCCGGGTCAGGAGACGCGCGGCATGACCAGCCTGCTCGCCGAGGTGCTGCAAGGGGAGCCGCTCACCGACCGCGAGACCGAGATCCTCGCCGCCGCCGCGGAGGGTGAGACCGCCGCCCAGACCGGCGCGCGCCTCTACCTCTCCTCCGAGACCGTCAAGGGGTACCGCAAGCGCATCATCGCGAAGCTCGGCGCGCGGAACGGGACGCACGCCGTGGTGCTCGCCATCCGGCGAGGGCTGCTGCCGCTCTCCCCGCAACGCCCGCCCGAACCGATCCCCATCAGGGCCCGGGCGTCCGTCCGCCGCGGCTAGCCTCGGCGCCGCAGCCCGGCGTCGGCCGCCAGCGCCGCCTCGACCTCGTCGAGCGGTGCCTCGAGGCGGATCCAGGCGGGCCGCGGCTCGTACCCGAGCTTGTCGTTCACGGCCCGCATCGGCGCGTTCGCGTCCTGCGTCGAGGTCATCAGCTCGCGGAAGCCGTTCCGCGATGCCCACGAGATCTGCGCCTGCTTGAGCGCGGTTGCGATGCCCCGGTTGCGGTGGCTCGCGGCGACCGAGGTGAGACCATGCTCGGCGAGGTGCGGGTCGGCGGCGCGGCGGAGCAGGCTGACGAACCCGACGACACGCTCGCCGTCGAGAGCGACCAGCGTGCCGCCTTCGAGAACGTCCGGTCCGGCCACGTCCTCGTCCATCCACCGCTCGTAGGAGGGCAGCTCGAGCGGGGCGTGGAGCGGCATCTGCCGGAGCGCCTCGCACGCCACCGAGTACGCACCCCGGCAGAGATCCGGTTGTCGGGCGAGCTCGACGAGCACGATTCCCTCGGGTGGTGTGGGATCCGGCTCGCCTTGCCCGACCGGACGCGAGATCTCGAGCTCGCGCAAGACCTCGCAAAGCCCGAACCGCGCCGCGAACCGCTCGCCGGCCTCGTCTCCCTCCTCGACCCCGACCGCGAGGGCGTCGCTCCCGTGCGCCCTCGCAGCCACGACGACGCGCTCGAGAAGCGCGCGACCGAGCCCGCGGCGGCGGTATTCCGGCAGGACGACGTTGCCCATGTACGTCCGGCCCGGCAGGTCGGAGCGGACCGCGGAGGCGCAGCCCGCGACCGCCCAGTCGATCCTGCCGATCACGCGAACGTCGTCGGGCTTGCGCACGCGGCGCCGTTCGAGCTCGTCCGCGGTGATCGGGTACCGCGGCACCACGGCGCTCCAGACGGCCGCGTACGCCTCGTGACCCGCGCGGTCGTCGAGGGCGAGCTCGGTGATCTCGAGGTCCGCGTCGACGCTCATCCGGACCGCTTCAGCTTGCCATGCCGCTTGGCGTACACCTCGCCGCGGTTGAAGATCGCCAGGCCGAGCGGAATGCAGACCGCGCCGATGATCAGGAGCGGCCAGATGTCGTGCCAGAGCGACCCGAGCGGCGCGCCGTCGAGGATTGCGGCCCGGATCCCGTCGAGCGCGTACGTCGCGGGCGAGATCTTCGCCAGCCACTGCATCCACTCCGGCAGGACCTCGACCGGGTAGTAGACGCCCGAAACGACGAGCAGCATGCCCTGGGCGACGAACCCGAGCTGGGCGCCCTTCTCCGGGGAGATGAGCGGCAGGACCGCGGTCATCATCCCGATGCCGAAGAACGAGACAGACGCAACGATGAGGATCACGAGCGCCGCCGCGAAGTTCGCGTCCTCGAACGCCAGGCCGAAGAACAGCGCCACGACGATGAACAGCAGGATCGCGCGGACGAGCCCGTAGAGCACCGCGAAGACGCCGGAGCCGCCGAGGTGCATCGCCCGGGAGAGCGGCGCCATGAACGTGTACTCGATCGTCCCCTCCCATCGCTCCCATGCGACCGTCTCGGTGAGGAACTCGAAGATGATCCCGAGGTACGCCCAGACGACGGCCCCGATCAGGAGCGTCGTCGTCGCGCGGTCGACGTCGATCGAGCCGCCGGTCGCCTCGATCCCCTTCGCGATGAAGACGATCGTGAGCGTGTTGGCAACGGTCCAGACGAAGAACGCGAGGTCCCAGTAGATGTAGCGCCGCGTGAGGTAGACGTTCCGCTCGACGACGCCGGCGAGGCCGATCAGCTCGTGCTTCAGCTCGAGGGCGACGGCTCTCATGCGAGGACCCTCCTCTCCTCGGCGTCCATCTCGTCCTCCTCCTCCTCGAACCCACGCCCGGTGGCGGCGAAGAACGCCTCCTCGAGCGTCTCCGCCTCGAATCGCGCCTTCAGCTGCTCGGCCGGCTCGAGCGCGAGCAGCCGGCCGCGGTCGAGGATCCCCACCCGCTCTGCGAGCGCTTCGGCCTCGCCGAGGTCGTGGGTGCAGAGGAGGATCGTCGAGTCGTGCGCCGCCCGCATCTCGCGGATGAAGTTCTGCACCTCGAGCTTCGAGCGTGGGTCGAGGCCGGTCGTCGGCTCGTCGAGCAGGAGCAGGACAGGCGAGGTGAGAAGCGCCCTCGCGAGGGCAACCTTCTGCTGCATCCCGCGGGAGAGGTTCTCCATCGGCTCGGTGCGCCGATCGGGCGGGAACCCGACTCGCCCGAGGATCTCCGGGATCTGCCCCGATGTCTCCGACAGCGTCATGCCGTAGAACCGCGCCGCGTAGTGGAGGTTCTCGGAGGGCGACATCTTCTTGAAGAAGCTCGCCTCGACCGAGACCCTGTTGACGAGGCGGCGGACGGCCTTGTCCTCGCGAACGACGTCGTAGCCGAAGACCCGCGCGGTGCCGCCGTCCGGCAGGAGCAGCGTCGAGAGCAGCCGGACGAGCGTGGACTTCCCCGAGCCGTTCTGGCCGAGGATCGCGACGCACTCGCCGCGCGCGACCTCGAGCGTGACGTCCTCGAGTGCCGCGACACGACGCTTGCCGCGCTTTCTGTCCTTGCGGACGAACTCCTTGCGCAGGTCGTGCGTTGCCACGGCCAGTGCATCGGACGGGACGGGCGACAACTCCTTCACGATGATGCTCTCCCTTCGAGTGCGGTATCCAGGACGTGCAGAAAGAGGCTCCGCGCCAGGCGGGCCTCGGCAACGGATGTCCTAGATACCGAGCAGCATCGGGGCGAGACTAGCACCCTGCTCCGGCGGTCGGCCAGTGCGGAAAACCGAACCTTCGCACTTGCGCGCGGTCCGCCTGATTCTCTAGGGTGGGCTCAGCGGGGACGACGACGACCCCGCGGCAGGCAATGGCGCCTCATCTCTCGCGCGGCGAGAGGTGGGGCTTTTTTCGTGGACCGAGGAGGTGATTCGGAGTGATGAAGGTGGAGGCTGTGGTGGTCCGCGACCGCGTCGAGACGGTCATGGAGGCGGTCGAGGAGCAGACGGGCCACGTCGGCGTGACCGTGGTCGAGGCGGTCGGGCACGGCCGCGAGAAGGGGATCACGCACGAGTACCGCGGCCGCGTGTTCGAGTCGCGGTTCCTGCCCAAGGCGCACCTCACGTTCGTCGTCCCCGACGCGATCGCGGAGAGCGTCGTCGAGGCGATCGCCGACGCCGCGCGCACGGGGCATCCGAACGGCGACGGGATCGCCTGGATGTCGCCCGTCGCCAACGTGACCCACAACAGGACAGGTCAGAAGCTGGAGGAGGTGGAGGTCGTATGACGACGGAAGAGCTCGGCCTGGCCGCGAGCACTCTCTGGGTCGTGATCGCGGCGGTCCTCGTCTTGTTCATGCAGGCGGGCTTCGCCTTCCTCGAGGCGGGTCTCACGCGGATGAAGAACGTCGGGCACATTGCCGCGAAGAACGCGCTCGTGCTCGGGATCGCGGCGATCGTCTACTACCTCGTCGGGTTCGGCCTCGCCTTCGGCGACGGCGGCAACGGCATCGTCGGCGGCTCCGGGTTCCTGCCGACGGTGGACGAGCTGCTTGCCGTGGGCAAGGAGCCGTTCTCGTGGTTCGGCGCGATCCCGGCGGGCGCGGCGCTCCTCTTCCAGACGGCGTTCGCGGCAGTGTCGCTCGCAATCGTCTGGGGCGCGATGGCGGAACGGGCACGCCTCTGGGTGTACATCGTGTTCGGTCTTGCCTACACGCTGATCTACTCGGTCGTCTCCCACTGGATCTGGAGCGGGGACGGATGGCTGTTCGCAAAGGGCATGCAGGACTTCGCCGGCTCGACGGTCGTCCACTACCAGGGCGCTCTCGCTGGGCTCGCCGGCGCGCTGCTGCTCGGCCCGCGGATCGGGAAGTTCGTCGGCGGCAAGCCGCAGGCGATCCCCGGCCACAACATGGCGTACACGACGCTCGGCGTCTTCATCCTCTGGTTCGGCTGGTTCGGGTTCAACCCCGGCTCGACCCTGAGCGTCGACTACGGCGGCGTCGGCTTCTTCGCCTATGTCGCGCTGAACACGAACCTCGCGGCGGCGGCCGGCGTCATCGGCGCGATGACCACCGCCTGGATCGTGATCCGGAAGCCAGACCTCTCGATGATGCTGAACGGCGCGATCGGCGCCCTCGTCGCGATCACCGCCGCGTGCGCGTTCGTCGCCCCGTGGGCGGCGATCATCATCGGGCTCGTCGCCGGTGCGATCGTCGTGGTCGGCGTTCTCCTCGTCGAGAAGATCGGGATCGACGACCCGGTCGGCGCACTTGCGGCGCACGGCATGGCCGGGGTGTGGGGGACGCTCTCGCTCGGGTTCCTGACCGTGCCGAAGCTCGCGGAATCGCTCGATTGGGGCCAGGGCGGCCTCTTCTACGGCGGCGGGCTTCACCAGCTCGGCATCCAGGCGCTCGGCCTCGTCGCGGTGGGCGCGTTCACCTTCACGGCGTCGTTCCTCATCCTCTGGGTGATGAAGGTGACGGTCGGGATCCGGACGGAGCCCGAAGTCGAAGCTGCCGGGCTCGACGTCTCCGAGCACGGCATGTGGGGCTACCCCGAGTTCTACATCCCGGTCCCCGGCGGCTATGGGACGGAGCACCACGGCCACCACGGCGTCTCACCGCCGCGAGCCGCGCCCGCTCCCGCAGCGCCGCCCCCCGCACCGGCGACCGGCTGAGGAGACTTTCGGCCGGGGCCTCGTGACGAGGCCCCGGCCGAAGCGGGTTCAGGTCAGTTCGAACGTGACGCTCACCGACGCGGTCGTCTCCTCGGAGCCGGAGACGACGGGCGTCGAGTCCTGCGCTGCCGAGGCTTTCGCGGCGTACGGGACAGGGGCAGCGGATCCGGACTCGGCGATCGCCGTCACCCGGCCGAGCGAGCGTCCTGCGGCTTTCGCCAGGATCTCGGCCCGGGCCTTCGCGTCGTCGACGGCCTTCGCGAGCGCCTGCCGGTAGAGCGCGTCGGCGTCCGAGCGCGAGAGCGACGGGCCGTAGATCGTGTTCGCACCGGCGGCGACCGCTGCGTCGATCAGCGCACCCGCCCCGTCGAGTGATGTCTCCGCCGAGGCGACGTTCGAGGCGACGAAGCCGTTCGCCTGCCCGTTGTCGCCGTACGCGCTGGAGAGGGAGACCGTCTGCGTCGTGACGTCCTTGCCGCCGTTCGCCCGGAGCGCGGCGATGACCTTCTGCATCGCGGCGCCGTTCGCGGTCAGGGCCGCCTTCGCCGTCGCGGCCCGCGTCTCGACCCCCGCGGAGACCTCGGCCCGGTCCGGCACCGCGTCGACGGAGCCTGTTCCCGTCACGCTGACCGTGTCGGTCGTCGTTGTCGGGTCGGCCGCCCCGGCCCCGTCGGGACGGAGCACGCCGGCGAGTGCGGCGACGACGAACAAGAGGCCGGTGGCGAGTGCGATGCGCTTCATCTGGATGTCCTCCGGAGGTGGGTTGCATCCGGAGATACGCCGCCGGCACCGGCCGGCGTCACAGCCGCGGCGCGGCTACACGCCCTGGCCGAAACGCTTCCGCGCCGAGGCGATCGCGTCGCGCACGCCGCCCGGGCCCGGGGTCGGGCGCGCAGCGACGCTCTCGGCAGCGGTGGTCCCTGCCGCGAACGTCCCGTCGCGCACCGACGCGGCGACCTGCTCGTGCGCCTCCCTGAACGGAATCCCTCCGCGGACGAGCTCCTCGGCGACGTCGGTGGCGAGCAGGAGTGGGTCGGCGACGGCCTCGGCGAGCCGCTCGCGGTTCGCGGCGAGACCGCTGACGAGCACGGTCATCCCCCGGAGCGAGTCGCGGACGTCGCGGCGGGCGGCGAACACGGGCGGCTTGTCCTCCTGCAGGTCGCGGTCGTAGGCGAGCGGCAGGCCCTTCACCGTCGCGAGAAGCCCGGCGAGGCGCCCGATCGCGGTGCCCGCCCTTGCCGCGGACGAGCTCGGCGACGTCGGGGTTCAGCTTCTGCGGCATCATCGACGACCCCGTCGAGGCGTTCTCGGGGAGGCGCACGAAACCGAACTCGGCGGTCGACCAGAGGACGATCTCCTCGCCGATCCGGGAGAGGTGCTGCGCGTGCATCGCGGCCGCGTAGAGGTAGTCGAGCGCGAAGTCGCGGTCCGAGACCGCATCGACCGAGTTCCGCATCTGGGACGCCGGCGGGTCGATCCCGAGCGTCGAGCCGGCAAGCGCCCCGGCGCCGAGAGGGCTCTCCGCGGCGGCTTCCGCGGCGGCGGCGAAGCGCGTGCGGTCGCGGTCGATCATCTCGACCCATGCCAGCAGGTGGTGCCCGAGGGTGACCGGCTGGCCGCGCTGGAGGTGCGTGTAGCCCGGCATCAGCGTCTCCGCCTCCGTCTCCGCGAAGGACAGGGTCACGAGCGCGAGCGCGTCGATCTCCTCGCGCGCCTCGGCACAGCCGTCGGCGACGTAGAGGCGGAACGCCGCGGCGACCTGGTCGTTCCGCGACCGCCCCGCGTGGATCTTGCGACCGACCGGGCCTAGTAGCCGCTCGATTGCGGAATGGACGTCTTCGTCGCCCTTCACGAGTGCAGCCGGATCGTGCGCGATCGCCGCGAGGCGCTCCTCGACGTCCGCGAGCTCATCCGTGTCGAGGAGGCCGGCGCCGTGCAGCCGCGCCGCGTGCTCGGCTGTCGCCGCGCAGTCGTACGGGAGGAGCTCCGCGTCGTTCGCACGGAGCAGCTCCCACACGGCGGGGTCGAGCTTCCCGCCGACACGGCCTGACCAGAGCGTCATCGCAGCGATTCTTGCGGATCGACACGCAGCCTGTGCACCACCCGCGCGGATGGCGCGCGCTTGCCGAGTGCTGAAGGACGCGCACGGGTGCTAGCGCCCGCCGCGCGTGCCACCAACGACGAGGGGCCGGACTGGCCGGCCCCTCGAGCGTTCTGGTGAAAGGTGCTTCGCGGGCGGAGCCGGGCTTGCCCGGCGGGAGCCCAAGCCCGCTCGATCCGCGAACGACCGGAAGGAGGGGGCTCGTGGGGGAACCATGTGGTTCCCCCACGTTGTTACATCATCCCGCCCATGTCCGGCATGCCGCCGCCCATCGGGGCGGTTGCCTTCTCGGGCGCCTCGGCGACGATCGCCTCGGTCG
This sequence comes from uncultured Actinomycetes bacterium, assembly GCA_963742525.1. Lineage (GTDB taxonomy): Bacteria > Actinomycetota > Thermoleophilia > Gaiellales > Gaiellaceae > Gaiella. The sequence goes on along the minus strand of CAVUMD010000002.1, from coordinate 204,006 downwards.
TGAGGATGTTCTTCGCGATCGACGCGGCGTTCTGCAGCGCCGAGCGGGTGACCATGGTCGGGTCGATGATCCCGGCCTTGACCAGGTCCTCGATCTCGCCGGAGTCGACGTTCAGGCCCTGGCCCTTCTTCGCGCCACGCACCTGGTTGACGACGACCGAGCCCTCGAGGCCCGCGTTGTAGGCGAGCTGCCGGAGCGGCTCCTCGAGCGAGCGGAGGATGATCGCCGAGCCGGTCTTCTCGTCGCCCTCGAGCGTCTCGAAGCCCTTCTTCACCGTGTCGGCAGCGTTCAGGAGCGCGACGCCGCCGCCGGCGACGATGCCCTCCTCGAGCGCTGCGCGGGTCGCCTGGAGGGCGTCCTCGACGCGGTGCTTCTTCTCCTTCATCTCCGTCTCGGTCGCAGCGCCGACCTTGATCACGGCGACGCCGCCCGACAGCTTCGCGAGGCGCTCCTGGAGCTTCTCGCGGTCGAAGTCGGAGTCCGTCGTCTCGATCTCGGACTTGAGCTGCTTGATGCGGCCCTTGATCGCCTCCGAGTCGCCGGCCCCGTCCACGATCGTGGTCGAGTCCTTGTCGATCACGATCTTGCGGGCCTTCCCGAGCTGCGAGAGCTTCGTGTTCTCGAGCTTGAGGCCCATCTCCTCGGTGATCACCTCGCCGCCGGTGAGGATCGCGATGTCCTCGAGCATCCGCTTGCGGCGGTCACCGAAGCCCGGCGCCTTGACGGCGACGGCGGTGAAGACGCCGCGGAGCTTGTTGACGACGACGGTCGCGAGCGCCTCGCCCTCGACGTCCTCCGCGACCACGAGCAGCGGCCGGCCGGCCTGGATGACCTGCTCGAGCACCGGAAGAAGGTCCTTGACCGCGCCGACCTTCTGGTTGGCGATCAGGACGTACGGGTCGTCGAGCACGGCCTCCATGCGCTCGGCGTCGGTGATCATGTACGGCGACAGGTAGCCCTTGTCGAACTGCATGCCCTCGGTGAACTCGAGTTCGAGCCCGAACGTCTGGCCCTCCTCGACGTTCACGACGCCGTCCTTGCCGACCTTCTCGATGGCATCGGCGATCACGTCGCCGATCTCGCGCTCGCGCGACGAGATCGTTGCGACCCGTGCGATGTCCTCCTTGCCGGACACCTCGACCGACTGCTTCTTCAGGTCCTCGACGATCTTCTCGACGGCCTGCTCGATGCCACGCTTGAGCCCCATCGGGTTCGCGCCGGCGGCGACGTTCTTGAGACCCTCGCGGACGATCGCCTGCGCGAGCACCGTCGCGGTCGTCGTGCCGTCACCGGCGACGTCGTTGGTCGCCGTGGCGACCTCGCGGACGAGCTGGGCGCCCTGGTTCTCGAACGGATCCTCGACCTCGATCTCGCGGGCGATGGTGACACCGTCGTTCGTGATCGTCGGCGCCCCGAACTTCTTGTCGAGGACGACGTAGCGGCCCTTGGGGCCGAGCGTCACCTTGACCGCGTCGGCGAGGGTGTTGACCCCCCGCTCGAGCGCCCGGCGCGCGTCCTCGTTGAACTTCAGCTCTTTGTGAGCCATATCTCTCTTCCTCCTGAGCGAAACGAGCTAGGCGGCGGCGCCGGCGAGCTTGCGCTTGCCCTTGCCACCCGTGGTTACGACCTTCGCGAGCACATCCGATTCGCGCAGGATCAGAACATCGTCGGCGCCGATCTTGATCTCGGTGCCGCCGTACTTGGAGAAGATGATCTCGTCACCCTCCTCCACGTCCATCTTGATGTACTCCCCGTCCTCGTCGCGCGGGCCGGGTCCGACCGACAGGACCCTGCCGCGCTGCGGCTTCTCCTGTGCCGTGTCGGGCAGCACGATGCCGCTGGCCGTGGTGGGCTCCTCGTCGAGGACCTCCACGATCAGGCGGTCACCCAGGGGCTGCAGATTCATACGTGTGCCTCCCTAGAGACAGTTGCAGGACACTTCGGGCTTCTTGGCACTCTCGACATGAGAGTGCCGACACCTGTGTTATAGCAGGTTGCGCCGGTGTGCGAGGCAGTTGATCTGCGTCCACTCGACGCAGATTTCCGGTTCTGCTCCGATCGGCGACAATCGTAGGCATGCCTCGCCAGTTCTCCGCCGGCGGCGTCGTCGTCCGCCGGATGCGCGGACGCTGGTGGGCCGCCATCGTGCGACCGCGTCGGGAGCGCCATCGGCCGCAGGTCTGGGCCCTGCCGAAGGGGCTCATCGACGAGGGCGAGCGCGGGCTCGAGACCGCGATCCGCGAGGTCCACGAGGAGACGGGGCTCCGCGCGGCGGGCGAGCGGAAGCTCGGCGACGTCCGCTACGTCTACACCTGGGAAGGCGAGCGCGTGTTCAAGGTCGTCTCGTTCTTCCTCCTCCGCGCGGTCGGCGGCCGCATCGGCGATCTGCCGCCGGGTATGGAGATCGAGGTCGCCGAGGCGCGCTGGGTGCCGCTCGACGACGCGGCGACCGTGCTCTCCTACGGCGGCGAGCGCGAGATGGCCCTGAAGGCGCTCGAGGCAGTGACCGCAGAAGGGTTTCGCTAGGCGTTTCGAGCCGTTAGGCTCGACACGCCTTGCCGACGTTCGCGCTCAACTTCTACTCGCCGGTCGTGGCCGACCAACTCCGCACGGGCCGCAAGACCGCGACGATCCGCCTGGGCGACAAGTCCGCCAAGTACCGCAAGGGCATGATCGTGACGGTCCTCGTCGGCGCACGGTACGGCCAGCGCGAGAAGGTGTTCGACGCGGTGATCGACAAGGTCGACGTCAAGCCGCTCTCCGACCTCTCGCCACGTGAGATCGAGCACGACAATCCCGAGATCCGTCGCGTCGACGAGTTCGTCGAGTGGCTGGCACGGCTGTACAACCGGCCGGTCGCCCACGAGGACACCGTCACGGTGATCCGCTTCTCGCAGATCGTCGGGACGATGTTCTAAGGGTGGGGGAACCCATGGTTCCCCCACCGACCCCCTCCTTCAGCGCAGCGCACGGACGACCCGTGCCTGGCCTCCCGGCCGGCCAAGCCGGCCTCCGGCCGCCACGATCTGCATCGCCAACGGCCGAGCCCTAGCGGCCGGCGCGGCGGATGGGGCCGCCGAAGAGCTCGTTCTCCCGGAGTGGAGCGCCGCACTCCTCGCACTCGACCTGAAACGCGGAGGGGAGCCTCGCGTCGCAGGACGGGCATCGGCCGACGAGCTCGGTCTCGCACTGAGGGCAGGCGGTCGGCCGTTCCGTCTCGAGGTCCTCGAAGTACCGGACGACATGCCCGCACGACGGGCAGAAGGCCACCCAGTCGCCGAGTGTCCGCCGGCGTTCTTCCTGGATCCAGTTCCGCTTCGCCATCGCCACCCCGCACTCTAGGTCGAGCGGTGGTAGGCGAGGACGGCCAGGCGTTCGCCCGCCGGGCGAGCCGGTAAAGTCCTAGCCGTCCGTCGCCCAGGAAGGGATGTGTCCACATGGCAGTACGCGAGGCCGAGCCGGTCGAGACGCTGCAACAGGTGAAGGAGGCGGGGCTCGACCGCGAGGACCTCCTCGGGATGTACCGCAACATGCTCATCACCCGGGCGGTCGAGGAGCGCGGGCACATCCTGTACAAGCAAGGGAAGATTCCCGGATCGTTCTACACCGGGCGCGGGAACGAGGCCTCCGCCGTGGGCGTCGCGACGGCGATGGGGCCGAACGACGTCGGCACGCCGCTGCAGCGCGACATGGGCGTCCACATCACCCGCGGCATCGAGCCGTGGCGCATCTTCGCCCAGTACATGGGCCGCGAGGACGGCCCCACCCGCGGCCGCGACGGCAACGTCCACATGGGCGACTCGCGGCTCGGGCTCCATACGATGGTGAGCCACCTTCCTGCGATGCTTCCCGTCGGCGTCGGGATGGCCCTGGCGTTCAAGATCCGCGACGAGCGGCGCGTCGCCGTCGCCTGGTGCGGCGAGGGCGCGGCGGCCCGGGGAGACGCCCACGAGGGGATGAACCTCGCCGGCGTCCGCCGCCTCCCGGTCGTCTTCGTGATCGACAACAACCAGTGGGCGTACTCGACGCCGTCGCACCTCGAGTACGCCGTCGACCATCTCGCCGATCGCGCGGCCTCCTACGGCTTCGACGGCGTCGTCGTCGACGGCACCGACGTCCTCGCCGTCTACCGCGAGACGAAGCACGCGATCGAGAAGGCACGCGACGGCGGCGGCCCGACCCTGATCGAGTCGGTCACGCTCCGCATGGAGGGCCATGCCGTACACGACGACGCGTTCTACGTCCCGAAGGAGCTGTTCGAGGAGTGGGCGCGGCGCGATCCGATCGAGCGCTTCCGGACCTGGCTCCGCGACAACGCCGAGATGACCGACGACGAGGAGGACGACATCACGGCGGGCGTCAAGCGCCTCCTCAACGAGGCGATCCAGCGCGCCGACGAGTCCCCCGTCCCCGACCCGTCGACCGTGACGGACGGGGTCTTCGCCTCGCCCGACGAGCTCGAGACACCCCACCACCGATGAGGCGGAGCTGATGGCGGAGAAGACGTACCTCCAGGCGATCTCGGACTCGCTGCGGCTGGAGATGCGGCGCGACCAGCGCGTCTTCGTCCTCGGGGAGGACGTCGGCCTCTACGGCGGCGCGTTCAAGGTCACGCAGGGCTTCCAGGAGGAGTTCGGCGCGAGCCGCGTGCTCGACATGCCGCTGTCGGAGACCGCGATCGTCGCCGGCGCGACCGGCGCGGCCCTGATGGGCATGCGCCCCGTCGCGGAGATGCAGTTCGCCGACTTCGTCTCCTGCGCCTGGGATCACCTGGTCACGGTCGCGGCGAAGCAGCACTACCGCACGGGCACGCCGATCCCGATCGTCCTCCGGCTCCCGTCCGGCGGCGGCTTCTCCGGCGGGCCGTTCCACTCGCAGAACCCCGAGTCGAGCTTTGCGCACATCCCGGGCCTCAAGGTCGTCTGCCCCGCCACGCCGGAGGACGCCAAGGGGCTGCTCGCGACGGCGATCGAGGATCCCAATCCCGTCCTCTTCTTCGAGCACAAGCACCTCTACCGGCGGATCCGCGGCGAAGTGCCGGAGGATCGCTACACGACGCCGTTCGGGAAGGCGCGCGTCCACCGCCAGGGGGACGACGTGACCGTGATCACGTGGGGCGCGATGGTCTACACGGCGGACGAGGCCGCCGGCAAGCTGGCCGAGGAGGGTGTATCCGTCGAGATCCTCGACCTCCGGACATTGATCCCGTGGGACCGCGAGGCGGTCCTCGAGAGCGTCGAGCGGTGCTCGAAGGTTCTCGTGCTCCACGAGGACACGAAGACCGGCGGCTTCGGCGGAGAGATCGCGGCCACCATCGCCGAGGAGGCGTTCGAGCAGCTCGACGCGCCGGTCCGGCGGCTCGCGGCGCCCGACAGCCCGGTGCCGTTCGCGCCGTCGCTCGAGAAGGCGTACATCCCGCAGGTCGAGGACGTCGCGGCGGCGCTCCGCGACCTCGCCGCTTACTGAGGACCCGAGGAGGCGTGAGAACGTGAGCACCGGCACGCAGGTCGAGGTCGTGATGCCCCAGATGGGCGTCTCCGTCTCGGAAGGCACGATCACCCGTTGGCTCAAGCAGGCCGGTGACAGCGTCGCGCTGGACGAGCCGCTGCTCGAGATCTCGACCGACAAGGTCGACACCGAGGTGCCGAGCCCCGGCGAGGGCATCGTCGCCGAGATTCGGGTCCAGGAGGGCGAGACGGTCGAGGTCGGGACCGTGCTCGCCGTGATCGGCGCGGCGGGCGCAGCACCCGCGGCTCCCGCAGAGCCTGCGGCGCCGCTGCAGGAGGAGACCCCGGCCGCCGAGGAGGCCGCTGCTCCGGCTCAGCCCTCGCCGGCAGCCGTCCCCGAGCCCGTCGCCGCCGCGCCCACCGAGCAGCCGGCTCCCGCCGCGGCGTCGGCCGCCCCGGCCGAGGCGGCGAGCGGGAACGGCAGGAGTTTCGTCTCGCCCGTCGTGGCGCGGATCGCCGCCCAGCACGGCGTCGACCCGAGCGCCGTCACCGGGACGGGGCAGGGCGGCCGCGTCACGAAGAAGGACATCCTTGCGTTCATCGAGTCCGGCGCCGCCGCGCCGCCGCCTGCTGCGGTAGAAGCACCCGCTGCGGCAGAAGCACCCGCCGCCGCTCCGGCGCCTGCCGTCGAGCCCGAGCCTGCACCCGTCGAGGTTGCAGCCGCCGCCGCTCCCCCCGCAGCCCCGCCCGCACCTCCTGCGCCCGCTCCCGCGGCTCCGGCGCCCGCCCCTGCAGCGGCAGCCGCCGAGCCTGCAGCGCCGGCGCCCGCAGCGGCAGGCGAGGTCGAGGAGCCGATGACCGCGATGCGCCGCGGCGTCGCCGAGCACATGCGACGCTCGCTCGACACCTCCGCGCACGTGACGAGCGCGATCGAGGTCGACATGTCACGGGTGGTCGCTGCCCGCGACCACCTCAAGAAGGAGTACCAGGCGTCCTACGGCGTCAATCCGACGTACCTCGCGTTCATCTCGAAGGCCGCCGTCGAGACGCTCGCGGAATGGCCGTGGGTCAACGGCGAGATCCGCGGCGACAAGATCGTGACGCGGACGTTCGTGAACCTCGGCATCGCCGTCGCGCTCGAGGACGGGAAGGGCCTGATCGTGCCGGTCATCCGCAACGCGCAGGACCTCAACCTGCTCGGCATGGCGCGCGGCATCGCGGAGCTGGCCGAGAAGGCGCGCACGAAGAAGCTGATGCCCGACGACGTCCAGGGAGGCACGTTCACGATCACGAACCCGGGCGGTTTCGGCACCTTCCACGGGACGCCGATCATCAGCCAGCCGCAGGCCGGCATCCTCGGCACGTACGCGCTCGTCAAGCGCCCGTGGGTCGTGCAGGACGAGCTCGGCCAGGACGTCATCGCGATCCGGCCGATGATGAACATCACCTTGACGTACGACCACCGCCTCGTCGACGGCGCGTACGCCGGCGGCTTCCTCCGCGACCTCCGTAGCCGCCTCGAAGGGTGGGACGACGGCGGCGCCGCCTAGATGATGCAGCGGATCGTCCCGATGCTGGCGTACGAAGACGCCGCCGCCGCGATCGACTGGTTGACGCAGGCGTTCGGCTTCCACGAGCGCGAAGGGCAGCGGTATACGGCCGACGACGGGACGGTGACGCACGCGCAGCTGGAGCGCGACGGCGAGATCGTCATGCTCGCGACACCGAACGCCGACTACCAGAGCCCGAAACGCCATCGTGAGACGTGCGAGGCGGCGCGCCGGTGGCAGGACAACCCGTGGGTGATCGACGGGGTCTTCGTGTCCGTCGACGACGTCACCGCGCACCATGCGCAGGCCGTGTCCGCGGGAGCGGCGGTGATTCGCCCGCCGGAAGACTCGGTCGAGGCCGGCATGCGGCTCTACACGGCGGAGGACCTCGAAGGTCACCGCTGGATGTTCGGCCAGTCGCTTCAGCCGGCCGGGGCGTGAGAGCCGGGATCCTCCTCGACCTGGAAGGCCTGACGCCGTACGGCGAGGCGTTCACGCTGCAGCGCGAGCTCGCCGAAGAGGTGAAGGCCGGAGCCCAGCCGGACACGGTGATCCTGCTCGAGCACGAGCCGGTCGTCACGCTCGGTCGTCGGACGGACGAGGCGGCGGAGCTCCACGTACCCGAAGGCATCCACGTCGAGGTGGTCGAGACGAACCGCGGGGGCAAGTCGACCTACCACGGGCCCGGCCAGCTCGTCTGCTACCCGATCCTCGACCTCAACCACCACGGGCGAGACCTTCGCGGCTACGTGCGCGACCTCGAGCGGGCAATCGTCCGCACCATCGGGACGTTCGGTCTCGAAGCGACGACGTACGAGGGGCTGACGGGTGTCTGGATGCCGCCCGGACGCGGTCTCGGGCCGCGGAAGATCGCGTCGATCGGCGTCCATGCCTCGCGCTGGGTGACGACGCACGGCTACGCCCTCAACGTCGATCTCGATCCTGCGCCGTTCACGCAGTGGATCACTGCCTGCGGCCTCGAGGACGCCCAGTTCACGTCGATCGCCGCCGAGCTCGGAGCGCCGGTGACCGTCGCGGATGTCCGGCCTGCGGCAGCGCGAGCGATCGGCGAGGTCTTCGGCCTCGAGCTCTCCTCTCGGGAGGCGCCTCTGCCGGCGTCCATACCATGAAGGGCATGGAGACGTCGCTGCCCGTCGCCGATCGTCCGCGGCGCCCGCCGTGGATGAAGGTCCGTGCGCCGAGCACGGAAGGGAAGTACTGGGACGTTCGCAAGCTGCTCCACGGCGCGAGCCTCGTGACCGTCTGCGAGGAGGCCCGCTGTCCGAACATCGCCGAGTGCTGGGGGCGTGGCACCGCGACGTTCCAGATCCTCGGCGACACGTGCACGCGTGCGTGCCGGTACTGCTACGTCAACTCGGGCAAGCCCGACGGGCCGCCGGACCCCCTCGAGCCGCTCCGCCTTGCACAGGCGGCCGCGACGATGGGGCTCTCGCACGTCGTCGTGACCTCGGTCGACCGCGACGACCTGCCCGACAAGGGAGCGGGGCACTTCGCTGCGACGATCCGCGCGCTCAAGGCGAAGCTGCCCGAGTCGCACGTCGAGGTCCTGACGCCCGACTTCCTCGGCGTCGAGGAGGACGCGCTCGCCACCGTCGTCGGAGCGCGCCCCGAGGTCTTCAACCACAACATCGAGACCGTGCGCAGGCTCCACCGCAGGATGCGCGGCGCGAAGGCGAGCTACGACGGCGCCCTGACGCTGCTGCGGCGCGCGAAGGAGATCGCGGACTACCCCGTCCTGACGAAGTCGGGGATCATCGTCGGGCTCGGCGAGACCAACGACGAGGTCGTCGACACGATGCGCGACCTGCGCGCGAACGGCGTCGACGTCGTCACGATCGGCCAGTACCTGCAGCCGTCGTCCCAGCACGCGAAGATCGACCGCTGGGTCCACCCCGACGAGTTCCGCTGGATGCGAGAGCAGGGCGAGGCGCTCGGGTTCGGCTCGGTGTTCGCCGGTCCGCTCGTGCGCTCGAGCTACCGGGCGGACGAGCAGCGCCACGCGGCCGAGACGGGCCTAGGCGCCGTCGCCTACTGATCGGCTCGCACCAGCCCTCCGGGCGTTGTAGGCTCGTGCGATGGGAATCAAGGACACGGTGCTCGGCTGGCTCAGCTCGACGCCGGACAAGGCGGACGAGCTCGAGGACGCCGAGGCCGACGATCTGACCCGCGAGTACTCGGCCGACCGGGCCGACACGGTCGCCGGGTTCGAGCTCGGCGGCGGCCGCGGCGACTTCGACCGCGACCAGGAAGCGCCCCCGCGCTAGCGCACGAGCTTCATCGTCTCTTCATATCGTCGCGTTAGCGTCGAGGACGTGATGCGCACGCTCGCCGCGGTGACGGCCGTCTGCGCCACCGGCCTCGCGGGTGTCGTCCCCGCCGGGACCGCGGCCACGGCGCCGAAGCTCAGGCTCGTCGGAACACAGCCGCTGGTCGTCCGCGGGGAGTTGTTCCGTCCGGGCGAGCGGGTCGTGGTGACGGCGCTGACGCCGATCGGGGCGAAGCGCGTCGTCGTGCGGGCAACCATGCGCGGTCGGTTGGGCGCGACCTTCCGCCTACCCAGCCAGCCGTGCGGCAAGGCGTTCGCGATTCGTGCGACGGGTGTTCTCGGAAGCCGAGCAGTGGTCGCGGTTCCGAGCTCGCCCTGCGTGCCCCCGCCGATCCGCTGAGAGCATTCGGAGAACGTGGACGGGCGGGGTCTCCCCCGCCCGTCCCGAGCTCAGTGCCGCGGCCGGCTACTTCGCCGGCGGCGTCACCTGCACCTGCATGAAGCCACCGGGCGTCACGCTGGTGACCCGCATCGAGGTGCCCGTGTTCGGCACCTTGACGCTGTTCCACTCGGCCTGGTAGCGCCCGTTCGCCGGAGCGTCGCCCGGATCACCGGGAACCCAGTAGCTCTGGCTGTCGTCGAACGTCGACACGCCCGGCCGCGACGGGACGGTGACGGCGACGCCGCCGTTGTGCACCGTGATCGCGTCGGTCGCCTGCGTCGTGAACGTCGCGTCGAACGACTGCAGCCTCGGCCGCATCACCGAGCCGTTGGCCCAGTGCAGCGGTCCGGGGTTGGCGTCGACGGGCAGGATCAGCCCGCCGCCCGGATGCTCGCCGACGTTGTTGTCGCCGAATGAGTTGTCCCAGTACCAGACGAGCAGGCCGTCCTGGAGCGGGAACCGCTCGGCCCAGTTCGGCGTGTTCACGACATCACCGAAGTTGTACGGCCCGGTCCGGAGACCGGCGTCGTAGCCGAGGTACTGCCTGTTCTCGGCGACGTAGGCGTTGAAGAAGTACCGCGTCACGGTCTGGCCCGTGACGTGGAACCCGCCCTCCTTCGGCGTGAACGTCCAGCCGGCATCGGTCTCGGCGCCGTCGGTCGGCTGTCCGCTGATCGCGATCTCGTCGACCTGGAACCCGGGCACGCCCGATGCGCCGGGCTGGCCCTGTTGTGCAGCGTCCGTCTTGTACCGGAAGCCGATCGCCACGGTCTGCCCGGCATACGCGGTCAGGCTCGCCGACAGCGCAGTCCAACTCGACCGCGGGCCGGTGATGCCGTTCCCGAGGTTGTTGCCGTTCGGGTTCGTGTTGACCGACAGGCTCGTCGGGATCGGCGTCCCGTTGACCGTCACGTACGCGTAGTCCCAGTCGGTCTCGATGTTCGTCCGGATCTGCGCGTTGAGCGACGCCGTGCCGGCGGGCAGCGTGACCGACTTGGTCATCGTCGTGTCGAGATCGTCAGCCGAGCCGGAGTAGTAGAACTTCGAGCCGGCGGCCGGAGCGCCGAAGTCGAAGTCGACGGGCTTCTCCGGGAGCACGACGATCACGGCCTGATCCTGCTTCGTCGTCGCCTCGGACGGGCCGAGCTTCAACGACGTCTGCTTGCCCCCAGGCCCGACGGCCGTGTAGTCCAGCCAGCCGAGCTGGAGCTTGTCCCAGGCGTTCATGTGGAACGGCCGGTCGCCGATGCCCTCCGCCGGGGTGCCGTTGTTGCCGTACGAGCCCTGGGACATCAGCGTCCAGAAGCCCGTGCCGTTCTCGGCGCCGCCCGTGTTGCCCGACGTGTCGTACTCGTCCGGCAGCCCGAGGTCGTGCGCGAACTCGTGCGAGAACACGCCGACGCCGCCGTTCTCCGGCTCGATCGTGTAGTCGCCGATCCAGTAGTTCGAATCGCCGATCCGCACACCGCCGAAGCCGTGCGGGCCGGTCCCATCCGGACCGTTCGCGGAGAAGTACGCGTACCACCGGTGCGACCAGATCGCGTTCGCGCCCTGGGCGCCGCCACCCGTCTCCTCGCCGACGCCGGCGTGGATCGACTGGAAGTGGTCGATGTAGCCGTCGGGCTCGTTGAAGTTGCCGTCGCCGTCGGAGTCGTACCGATCCCAGACGTCGTACTTCGCGAGCTTCGCGTTGAGGTCGCCCGTGGACATCGTCGAGGCCCAGGCATCGGCCGAGGAGTTCACGAATGCCCACACGGTCGAGCAGACGTTGCTTCCGCACAGGTTGGTGCCGTAGCGCGCCTCGTTGAACGGGACCTGGACCCAGTTCGTGACCTCTCCGTTGACGGTGTACCGGTTCGACGACTGCTCCTTGTAGAAGTTCCGCATCGAGTTCTGGCCCGGTGCGTCGTCGAAGAGCAGGTCCGTCGTAGTACGCCTGGGTGAAGTCGGGCGCCCAGATCGTGATGTTGTCGGTCGACCGATCCGGCTGCGGGATCTGGTTGTGCAGCGGACCGGGCGTGCCGCCCGTCACGGGATTGATCGCGTTCCCGAACTCGCCGAGGATCGTGAGGATCGAGTCCTCACCCTCGCGGGCGAGCTCGACGTACTGGCCCTTGGCGACCTTGCCGACCTTGGTGCCCTTCGGGATCTCGCCCTTGGCGACCTTCTGAAGCGCGACCTGCTTGAGCGCCTCCTGCTTCTCGCCCAGCGGGTGCGAGAGATTGTCCGTCCCGGCGAAGCTCGCGGGATCGGCTCCGCTCGCCGTCGTGCCGGCGACCGAAAGGCCGACCCCGGCGGACAGGACGAGAACGAGCGCTCCGGTCAGGAGCGCGAGGAACCTCTTCCTCATTGGTCTCCCTTTATGTCGGTTTCTCCCCTTGACGCACCAGCTACTGGTGCGCCGTGAGCGCGCACCCTAGCCGCGCGTGCCACCGAGGGCAACCCTCGACCGGTGGTAATCGGAAACAGGGTTTCTCTTCTCTTCCCCGTCCGTCGCTCACCGCGAGCGCGCAACCCCCAGCTGGGCGGTTGACATGCCCGGCCGGCGATGCTAGACCCGTCCCGGCTCCCGGAAAACCAGGGGAGACGAACGGAGCGAGAGGGGTTTCGGATGGACAGGTCGGAGCGCATCGCGCTCGGCGTACTCGCCCTCGTGATCGGGGGATTCGCGATCTTCATCGCCGCAATGCACGCGGAATGGGGTCGCGAGGCGCAGTACCACGCCGAGCTCGCCTACGCGACAGCAGAATCTCGGCGGTGCCGGATACGCCGCGATCGCCAAGGGTGGCGACCCCGACGCCGGCGGGACGCAGGAGGAAAAGGCCGGCGAGAGCGGCAACGAGGGCAACCCCGTGTCGCAGGCGGCCGAGGAAGCCGCCGCAGAGCGGGCGTTCCCCGCCCAGGAGGTCACCCCGGCACAGACCTCGGCAGCGCAGCGGGCGTTCGCGGACATCAAGATCCGCGGCAACAAGGGCTCGAAGAAGGGCGCCTTCGTCTGGAACTCGATCGGCCCGACCGTGGCCTTCCAGCCCGGCGTCCTCGGATTCACGGGGCAGGACTACGTCACGTCCGGCCGCGCGCAGGCGATCCTCGTCGACCGGAAGTGCAACCAGGGCCAGTGCCGCGTGTGGATCGCCGCCGCGGGCGGCGGCGTCTGGATGACGAAACACGGTCTCCACACCAACAACCCAGGCTGGTCGTTCTCGTCGGCAGGGCTCGGCTCGAACGCGTTCGGAACGCTCGTCCAGGATCCGACCGACCCGTCGGGCAACACGCTCTATGCCGGCACGGGTGAGCCGAATGCGTCCGGCGACTCCGAGGCCGGCGTCGGGATCTACAAGTCGACCGACGGTGGCGACACCTGGAGCCTCCTCGGGCAGACGCGACCAGGTCTTCGCGACGCGCGCCGTCTCGTCGATCGCGATCGACCCGACGAATCGGCAACGTGATGTATGCATCGATCGCGCGGGCGGTGCGCGGCATCACCTCCGTGTCCGGCGGGGCCGTGTCACGCACCGGAGCGGCGCAGCCCACGCTCGGCGTTTACAAGACGACGAACGGCGGAGCGAACTGGTCGCTCGTGTGGGACGCGGGCACGGCCCCGATCCCTCCGAAGGGTGACCTCGTGGCCGACGCAGGACGCGGCGCGAGCCGCGTCGCGATCGACCCCCTCGACCACACGACGGTCTACGCGAGCGCGTACCAACTCGGGATCTACCGCTCGAAGGCCGGCGGCGCGTTCCAGCAGGTATTCGCAGCACAGGCGCCGCTCGTGAACACCGACCGGACGATGTTCGCGCTTGACCGTCAAGAACGGGAAGGTGCGCATCTACGCCACCAACGGGTCGACCGGTGCACCCAACCCCTATTCGGCCCTCTTCCGCGTCGACGACGCCTCGCAGCTCGTCGACGGCAACGCCAACGCCGCGCTCTGGAAGAAGCTGACGACGAACGTCAACGGCGAGCCGGGATACGCGACGTTCGACTTCTGCACCGGCCAGTGCTGGTACGACCAGGACGTCGCGACGCCTTCCGGCGAGCCGGACACGGTGTTCGTGCTCGGCTCGTACACCTACGGCGAGCTGGGTCTGCGCTCGAACGCACGCGGGGTCGTTCGCTCGACGACGGCCGGCGAGCCGGATCCCGCGGCGAACAACCGGACGTTCACGGACGTCACGGTCGACGCGGCCGGGAACACGATCCACCCCGACCAGCACGAGATCGCGTTCGCGCCGGGCAACCCGGGTATCTGGTGGGAGGCTTCGGACGGCGGCATCGTCCGGTCGAGCGGGGACTACGCGGACATCTCGAGTCAGTGCGACACCCGTCCGCTCGGCGCGGCCAGCCTGCTGACGTGCCACAGGCTCCTCTCGGCGGTGCCGACGAGGCTCTACAGCCTCAACGAGGGCCTGACGACGCTGCAGCTCCAGTCGATCTCGGTCAACCCGAAGAACCCGACGGGCGAGATCATGGCCGGGACGCAGGACAACGGAACCTGGCTCTACTCGGGAAGCTCGAAGCAGTGGACCCAGACGATCTACGGCGACGGCGGCCAGTCGGGCTTCGACGTCGCCAACCCGGCGATCCGCTTCAACCAGTTCTTCGGCGGATTCGGTGACGTCAACTTCCGCTCCGGCGACCCGACGGCCTGGGTCATCGCCACGGCGCCACCCGCTGAACAGCGGCGAGGCGAGTCGCGTTCTACTGGCCCGAGATCGCCGACCCGAAGGTCGGAGGCACGATCTTCACCGGCTTCCAGCACGTCTGGCGCACGAAGGACAACGGCGGCAACCAGTTCGTCCTCGAGGCGAACTGCCCCGAGTTCACAACGCCCGGCAACAAGCCCGGCTGCGGTGACTTCGAGGCCCTCGGCGGCGCCGGCGGTGCGGGCAACCCCGGCGATCTCACGGCCGCGTCGTCCGGAACCGTGCCGGCGGCACCTCGAACGTCGCCGCGATCGAGCGCACCACGCCGACACGGGCACGATGTGGGCGGCGACCTCGACCGGACGCGTGTTCGTCTCGACGAACGCCGACGCCGACCCGGCCTCGGCGGTGACGTACACGCGAATCGACGTCGCTTCGGGCGGCAACGGCGCTGCCGAACCGGTTCCCGAGCGGCATCGCCGTCGATCCGGCGAACCCGAACCACGCCTGGATCTCGTACTCGGGCTACAACTCGACGGTCGGCTCGGTCACGCCGGGGCACGTCTTCGAGGTCACCTTCGACCCGGTCGCCAAGACCGCGACCTGGGTCGACCGGAGCTACGACCTGGGCGACCTGCCGCTGACGGACATCGCCCTCGACGACGCGACGGGCGATGTCTATGTCTCGAACGACTTCGGCGTCCTGCGACTGGCGAAGGGCACGACGTCGTGGTCCGTCGCCGGCGAGGGACTCCCGATCGTCGAGGTCCCAGGGCTCACGATCGTCCCGGGCGCACGCCGGCTGTATGCGGCGACCCACGGGATGAGCGCCTGGTACATGAACCTGCCGTAGGTGCGCCCGGCAGCATCGAAGCGAAGGGGGCCGCCCGTCGAGGCGGCCCCCTTCACAATGTCAGGACTCTGTTCGGGTTCCGTTTCACCGGGTCGTCGGAGGGGCATGCTCGGGCCATGACGCTTCGCACGTTGGCAGGGGTCGCCGCCGCGATGGCCGTCTCTGTTCCGGCAGTCGCCGTTCCGCGGCCGCTGGCGGCCCGACCGTGACCGTCGTCTCGAAGTCGCCCCTCCAGCTGCGAGGTGTCTCGTTTCGCCCGGGGATCCTCGTCACCGTGACGCTCGCGACGGAGCAGGGGCGCGTCGTCAAGAGGCTTCGTACGAGCGCCGTCGGCAGGTTCACGGCGCGATTTGCCGTTGCGGTCGATTCGTGCAACGGCCCGAACGCGGCGACCGTCTCGACCAAATCCGGCTACCGACTCGATCTCCGGCTCGTTCCGCGTGGGGCGTGCGCCCCGATCCAGCCGGTCGACCAGTAGCGGTCGCTGGCGCTGAGTCCCTCGCCGAACGGGCGGGCGGCTCAGCCGTGCGGCTTGGCCATCGCGTGGTAGTCGAGCGCCTCGTCGAGGACGCTCTCCTCCACGCCTGCCTCGCGCGCGACCTCGCGCAGCGACCGGCCCGACGACGCGGCTTCCTTGACGATCTCCGACGCCTTGTCGTAGCCGATGAACGGATTCAGTGCCGTTGCCGCGCTCAGCGTGCCTTCCGCGTACTGCTCGTTCCGTTCGCGGTTTGCCTCGATCCCGCTCACGCACTTGGCGGCGAGGAGACGCGAGGCGCTCGCGAGGAGGCCGATCGACTGGAGCAGGTTTCGGGCGATGAGCGGCACGTAGACGTTCAGCTCGAAGTGGCCGTTCATGCCGCCGATCGTGATCGCCGTGTCGTTGCCGATCACCTGGGCCGCGACCTGGGTCACGACCTCGGGGATCACCGGGTTGACCTTCCCGGGCATGATCGACGACCCCTTCTGGAGCTCAGGGAGGAAGAGCTCGGAGAGGCCGGCGCGCGGGCCGGAGCCCATCAGCCGCAGATCGTTGGCGATCTTCGTCAGCGACACGGCGACGACCTTGAGCGCGCCGGACGCCTCGACGAGGCCGTCGCGGGCGGCCTGCGATTCGAATGCATCGGCCGGAGGCGAGACCGGAAGGCCGGTGTCGGCGTGGAGCAGCGCGCGCACCTTGGCGGCGAACTCCGGATGCGTGTTCAGGCCCGTTCCGGTCGCGGTGCCGCCGAGCGGGATCTGGCCGAGTCGCGGGAGGACGTCCCCGACGCGCGCGATGCCCTGTCGGACCTGCGCAGCGTACCCGGCGAACTCCTGGCCGAGGGTCACGGGCACGGCGTCCATCAGGTGCGTGCGGCCCGACTTGACGATGCCGTCGAACTCCTTTGCCTTGCCCTCGAGCGCATGGGCGAGCTGCTCGAGCGCCGGAAGGAGGTCGTTGACCACCCGGTCGAGCGCCGCGAGGTGCACCGCGGAGGGGAACACGTCGTTCGACGACTGGCCCATGTTGACGTGGTCGTTCGGGTGGACGTCGTCGCCGGCGAGCGTCGCGATGACCTCGTTGGCGTTCATGTTCGAGCTCGTTCCGGAGCCGGTCTGGAAGACGTCGATCGGAAACTGGTCGTCGAGCTCGCCGGCCGCGATGCGGTCGCCCGCGGCTGCGATGCGCTGTGCGAGGTCGGGGTCGAGCAGGCCGAGATCTGCGTTGGCGCGTGCGGCGGCCGCCTTGATCCGGCCGAGCCAGTGCGCGACGGCGACGGGAATCGGCTCGCCGGAGACGGGAAAGTTGTCGACCGCCTTGGCGGTCTCGCCACCCCAGAGCTGCTCTCGCTCCGCCGTCTCGCTCACCCTACAAGTCTAGCCGCGGGCCGAAAACGAGAGTGTCGGACACCGTGCCGGCTGCCTCAGCGTGCGGCGGGCTCGTGGCCGGCCGCCCCGAGCAGCGCGTCCCACTCCGCGAGCTTCACCCGCGGCCGCCCCTGCGGCTCGCCTGCCGCGCGCTCGGCAGCATCGATCGCCTGCCAGCCCGTCTGGGTGACGACCGCGACGCCTCGCTCCTCCAGGAGCGCGTCCATCGCCGCCGCCGGCTCGCCGCTACCGAGCCTCTCGCCGCGCGCGTCCTCGAGCAGGAGCGCGACGGTCTCGGTGGCGTCCTTCTTGTTCGTGCCGATCACTCCGGTCGGGCCGCGCTTGATCCAGCCCGCGCAGTAGGCCCCGGGCACCACCACGCCGTCCGCGTCGCGCACACGGCCCCCGTCGTTCGGAACCGTGCACGAGCGCTCGTCGAACGGGACACCCTGCAGCGGAATGCCGCGGTACCCGACGCTGCGGAAGACGATCCCACACTCGATCACCTCACGGTCCTGCGTGGGCGTCGCGCGGCCGTCGACGAGCTCGTTGCGGACGAGCTCGATCGCCTCCACCCTCTCCTCGCCGAGGATCGCGACCGGTGAGCGGAGGAACCGGAGCCGGATCGCGCGCGGCTTCCCCTCGGGTGCGCGAGCGGCGTAGGAGCGGAGGTGCTCGACGTTCCGCTTGACGGTCGGCGGCGCCGCCTCGAGCTCGGACTCGCTCGCCGGGTCCAGCTCGAGCTCGGCCGGATCGACGAGGATGTCGGCGCCGGCGAGCTCACCGAGCTCGCCCACCTCGACCGGCGTCCAGGCGGCCTGAACCGGCCCGCGCCGGCCCACCACGACGATCTCGCGGACGCCCGCAGCGTTGATCGCGGCAATCGCCTCGTCCGTCGTGTCGGTCGGTTGGAGCTCATCCGGCGTCAGAGCGAGCATCCGGGCGACGTCGAGCGCGACGTTGCCGTTCCCGATCACGACCGCGCGCTCGTGCGAGAGGTCGAACTCGAGGTCCTGGAAATCGGGGTGGCCGTTGTACCAGGCGACGAACGCCGTCGCCGGCCAGGAGCCCGGCAGATCCTCACCCGGTATCCCGAGCCGACGGTCGGTCTGCGCGCCGAACGCGTACACCACGGCGCCGTAGAGATCTGCGAGCTCGGCGTGCGTCACGTCCCGGCCGACCTCGACGTTGCCGAGGAACCGGAACCCCGGGTGGACGGCGATCTTCTCGAACGCGCGCGAGACCGCCTTGATGTTGGGATGGTCCGGCGCGACGCCGAGGCGCACCAGCCCCCAGGGGGTCGGCAGCCGGTCGATCAGGTCGACCTCGACGCGCGGATCCTCGCTCGCGAGCAGGGCGCCGGCGGCGTAGAAGCCGGCCGGGCCGGCGCCGACGACGGCGACGCGAAGAGGTTCGCTCATCGTTCGATCCTACGAGGCGCTCTGATGCTACGAGGCAGTTGCGACCGCGAAGCGGGGGCCTTCAGGGATGTGCCCTCGCCGACGGCGAGGGATCAAGCGGCAGGAATTCGCGTCCGCGGATTCCTACTTCGCGAGCAAGCTCTAGTGAGAGCAGCCGCTGCCGCAGCCGCCCAGCTCCGTTCCCTCGGGGAGCTCCTCGCCCTCCTCGACCTGGAACGAATGGCCGCAGCCGCAGGAGGAGACCGCATTCGGGTTGTCGATCTTGAACCCGGACTCCTGGAGGCCGTTCAGGTAGTCGATCTTCGCACCCTGGAGATACGGGGCGCTGAACGGGTCGACGACGACGCGCACGCCTTCGAGCGTCAGCTCGTGGTCACCCTCGGCGACGCCCGAGTCGAACCCGAGCCCGTACTGGAAGCCGGAGCAGCCCCCACCCTGGATCGCGACGCGCAGGACGAGGCTCTCGGCGTCCGGCTCGGCCGCCATCAGCTCCTTGACCTTCTCCGCGGCGAGCGGCGTCAGGTCGATCAGCGTCTCGGTGGGGCGCTCGGCGATCTCCATAGTCCTGATGGTACCCGAGCGGCCGGAGGGCGCGAGCCCCCGACTTTGTGACACCGGAATCGACCGTCTGAAGCGGGTTCTCGTTCGATTTCGTGAGCGAGAGGCCGAGTGGTAGGTTTCGCTGGCGACCCCGGCAGGGATCGAGGAAAACGTGCTGTCCGACTGGCTTCCGTTTCTCATCTACGCCCTCCTGGCCGCGGTGATCCCCGCGACGATGATCATGGGCTCGTTCGTCTTTTCGACGCGGCCGAGCTCGCGCACGAAGCAGCGCATGCTCCCGTTCGAGTCGGGTGTCTCGCAGGAGGCGCCGGGGCAGCAGCGCCGCTTCACCGTGAGCTTCTACCTCACTGCGATGCTGTTCATCCTGTTCGACATCGAGATCGTGTTCCTGTATCCGCTGGCCGTACAGCTCGACCTGCTCGGCTGGTTCGGCCTCGCGGAGTTCCTCGTCTTCGTCGCCATCCTTGCCGTCGCCTACGTCTACATCTGGCGCAAGGGAGCGCTCGAGTGGCACTAGGCCGCCGGCTGCCGCTCGTGTCCGACCGGCCGGCCGCGAAGGCGGGGCTCAAGTCTGAGCGGATCCTGTGGCCGGAGCGCGGCCCCGGCGTCTTCGAGCAGGAGCTCGAGTCGATCGAGGACGCGCTCATGACGACGACGGTTGAGAAGGCGATCGCGTGGGCGCAGTCGGGCTCGATGTGGCCGGACACGTTCGGGCTCGCCTGCTGCGCGATCGAGATGATGTCGATCGTCTCGTCGCGCTACGACATCGCGCGCTTCGGGATGGAGCGCTTCAGCTCGTCGCCGCGCCAGGCCGACCTCCTCATCATCTCGGGCCGGATGACCCACAAGATGGCCGCCCCGGCTCGCCAGGTCTACGACCAGATGCTCGAGCCCAAGTGGGTGATCGCGATGGGCGCCTGCGCGTCGTCGGGCGGGATGTTCAACAACTACACCGTCCTCCAGGGCGTCGACAAGATCTTCCCGGTCGACATCCACGTACCCGGCTGCCCGCCGCGCCCCGAGGCGCTCATGGAGGGGATCGTGCGCCTGCACGAGAAGATCCGCGCCGGCGTGCCGCCCGCCTACGAGATCCGCGGAGTGGCCGAGTGAGCCCGGCCGGCGTCCCCGGCGTCGTCGAGACGGTCGAGGCGCACGGCGAGACGACCCTTGTGGTCGATCCCGCCCGGGTCGTCGAGGCGTGCACGCACCTCCGCGATGCGGAGGGCTACAACGTCCTCGTCGACCTCTCGGGGGTCGACTACCTCGGCTGGGGCGCGAAGCAGGTCGCGGGCTACATCGGCACGACCGGCGGCCGCGACATCCACGCGCCGGGCTCGCAGGGGTTCGAGCGCACTCCGGGGGAGAAGGAGACGCGCTTCGCCGTCGTGTACCACCTGCTGCGCGTCTCCGACGATTCCGGGCGCCTTCGCGTCGAGGCCCGACTCGACGACGGCGAGGAGATCGACTCCGTGATCGGAGTCTGGCCCGCCGCCGACTGGTACGAGCGCGAGGCCTACGACCTCTTCGGGATCGTCTTCCGCGGGCATCCGTACCTCGTCCGGATCCTGATGCCGGAGGACTGGGAGGGGCATCCGCTGCGCAAGGACTACCCGGTGGGCGGCGAGCCCGTCCGCTTCTCGGGGGAGGCCTGATGGCGGTCGTCCCGACGACGCGCATCTACGAGGGGACGCGGATCCCCGAGCGGTGCCCGACGATCCTCGACGTCGATCCCGCCGAGCACGACCTCGAGGACATCCTCACCGTCAACTTCGGGCCGAACCACCCTTCGACGCACGGCGTCCTCCGCCTGATCGTGCAGCTCGACGGCGAGCACGTCGCCGGGATCGAGGCGGTGATCGGCTACCTCCACACCGGCTTCGAGAAGACGATGGAGCACAAGACGTACTGGAAGGGCATCACGTATCCCGAGCGGATCGACTACCTCTCCTTCCAGGCGAACGAGCTGGTCTTCGTGCTCGCGATCGAGAAGCTGCTCGGCCTGGAGACGCCCGAGAAGGCGACCTGGATGCGGATGTGCCTCTCCGAGCTCAACCGGATCCACTCGCACCTCGTCTGGCTCGGCACGTCCGCGCTCGAGATCGGCGCGATCTCGATGTTCTGGTACGCGTTCCGCGAGCGGGACATGGTGCTCGACCTGTTCGAGATGGTCGGCGGCGTCCGCATGCACACCCGCTACTTCCAGGTCGGCGGGCTCGCCGAGGACATCCCCGAAGGCTTCTACGAGCAGGCGCGGGACTTCGCGCGCCACATGCCGCGGGCAGTGAACGACTACGAGGCGCTGCTCGACCGCAACAAGATCTGGCTGGAGCGCACCAAGGGAATCGGCCTCCTCTCCGCCGCGGACGCGCTCGCGCTCGGCCAGTCGGGCCCGATGCTGCGCGGGTCCGGCGTGGACTGGGACCTCCGCAAGGCGGAGCCGTACCTCGCCTACGACGAGGTCGACTTCGACGTCCCCGTGTATCCGAACGGGGACGTGTACGACCGCTACAAGGTGCACATGGACGAGATGCGCGCGTCGGCGCGCATCGTCTCCCAGTGCGTGACGCGGCTCGAGGAGCTGCGCGGGCAGCCGTGGATCGCAGACGACCGCAAGGTCGTGCTGCCGCCGCGCGAGGAGCTCCACACCTCGATGGAATCGCTCATCCACCACTTCAAGATCGTCACCGAGGGCTACCGCGTCCCCGAGGGACAGGTGTACGTCGCCGTCGAGTCGGCGCGCGGTGAGTGCGGCTGCTACCTCGTCTCGGACGGCGGCCCGAAGCCGTGGCGGGTGAAGTTCCGGGCGCCGAGCTTCGCCGCCCTTCAGGCCACGGCCACCTGCGTCCGCGGCACCGCGATCGCCGACCTGATCGCCGTCGCCGCGTCGCTCGACCCCGTGATGGGAGACGTCGACCGGTGAGCCAGACGTTCTACGACGACGTGCAGGAGATGCGCGCGCGGTATCCGGACCCCCGGTCTGCGGTGCTGCCGGCGCTGCAGCTCGCGCAGGAGCGCCACGACGGCTGGTTGCCCGAGGTGGCGCTGCGGGAGGTCGCGGACGCGCTCGGTCTCACGCCCGCCTACTGCCTCTCGATCGCCTCGTTCTACGACATGTTCCACACCGATCCCGTCGGCCGGCACTCGGTCGAGGTCTGCACCAACGTCTCGTGCGCCGTCTCCGGCGCGCAGCAGGTGCTGGAGGCGCTCGAGCGCGAGCTCGGGATCGGAGTCGGCGAGACGAGCAAGGACGGAAACGTCACGCTCCGCGCCGTGGAGTGCCTCGGCGGCTGCGGCTGGGCGACCGTCGTCGCCGTGGACAACCGACATCACCTGCACGTGCGCACTGCCGACGTGCCTCGCATCGTGAAGGAGCTCGGCGAGTGAGCGCGGCGCCCGAGGTCGTCTTCGCCGGCACCGACGGCGGCGCCATCACCGACCTCGCGGCGTACGAGGCGGTCGGCGGCCTGACTGCCCTCCGCCGCGCGCAGGAGATGACGCCGGAGCAGATCATCGCCGAGCTCGACGCGTCGAGCCTGCGCGGCCGCGGCGGCGCATTCTTCCCGACGGGCCGCAAGTGGAGCTTCGTCCCGAAGCCCGACCAGAACCCGAGGCCCCATTACCTCGTCGTCAACGCGGACGAGTCGGAGCCCGGCACGTTCAAGGACCGCGAGATCATGCTCCGCGTCCCGTTCCGCTTCCTCGAGGGCTGCCTGATCGCCGCGCGCGGAATCGAGTCCCAGCACGTGTTCGTCTACATCCGCGGCGAGTACGAGCACGAGTGGGAGATCCTCGTCTCGGCGCTCGACCAGCTGCGCGAGGCGAAGCTCCTCGGCGGCGTGACGATCGTCCTCCACCGGGGCGCCGGCGCCTACATCTGCGGGGAGGAGACCGCGCTGCTCGAGTCCCTCGAGGGCTACCGTGGCCAGCCGCGGACGAAGCCGCCGTTCCCCGCGATCGCGGGCCTCTACGCCTCGCCGACCGCCGTCAACAACGTCGAGTCGATCACGACCGTGACGCCGATCATCGAGATGGGCGGCGCGGAGTACGCGAAGCTCGGTGTCGAGAGCTCGACCGGCACGCGGGTCTTCTCCCTCTCCGGCAACGTCGCGCGACCGGGCAACTACGAACTGCCCCACGGCTACCCCCTCCACGACCTGATCCACGAGGTCGGAGGCGGGATCGCCGACGGCCGAGCGCTCAAGGCCGTGATCCCGGGTGGATCGTCGACGCCGATCCTGACCGCGGCCGAGGCCGAGAAGGTCACGCTCGACTTCGACTCGCTGTCGCAGGCCGGGAGCGCGATCGGGTCGGCGGCGGTCATCGTCCTCGACGACCGGTGTTGCATGGTGCAGCTCGGCGTCCGCGTCTCGCAGTTCTACGAGCACGAGTCGTGTGGCAAGTGCACGCCGTGCCGCGTCGGGACCCGCTGGCTCACCCACATCCTCCAGAGGATCGAGTCGGGTCGCGGCACGCACGCCGACCTCGACCTGCTGCTCGACGTCGGCGACCGGATCAACGGCACCTGCCTCTGCCCGCTCGGGGACTCCGACGCGATCGCCGTGGCCAGCTACGTCGCGAAGTTCCGCGAGGAGTTCCTCCAGCACATCGAGGAGGGCGGCTGCCCGTTCCACGGCGCCTCGTCGCTCGACGGCATCGTCGCGCCGACGGACGTCCACGAGGCGCACGTCGGCCCGCACGAGATCCACCGGCCGCTCGAGGTGGTCGCGTGAGTGAAACCGTCAAGCTCACGGTCGACGACCGCGAGATCGAGGTCGCGAAGGGCACCGGGCTCGTGGAGACGGCTGAGGCGGCCGGGATCGAGATCCCCGTCTTCTGCTACGAGCCACGGCTCGGCCCGCCGGTCGGCGCGTGCCGGATGTGCCTCGTCGAGGTCGAGGGGCTCCCGAAGCTCCAGGCCGGCTGCACGCTCACCGCACAGGACGGCATGGTCGTCCGCACCGCCGCGACGTCGAAGCGGGCGGCGGAGGGCCAGCACGGAACGCTCGAGTTCATCCTCGTCAACCATCCGCTCGACTGCCCCGTCTGCGACAAGGGCGGCGAGTGCCCGCTGCAGGACCTGACGTTCCGCTACGGGCCTGGCTCGACCCGCATGACCTTCCCCAAGATGACGTTCGACAAGCCGATCCCGGTCTCACCGCTGATCGCCCTCGACCGCGAGCGCTGCATCCTCTGCTACCGCTGCACGCGGTTCTCGAGCGACGTCGCCGAGGACGACCAGCTGATCGCGCGAAACCGCGGTGCGTACTCCGAGATCGCGACGTTCGGCGAGGATCCCTACCGCGCGCCGTTCTCCGGCAACGTGATCGAGCTGTGCCCGGTCGGCGCGCTGACCTCGACGCAGTACCGCTTCGAGGCTCGGCCCTGGGAGATCCAGGACGTGCCGACCGTGTGCGGCCTCTGCCCCGCCGGCTGCAACATCCGGGCGACGACGCGCGAGGGCGCCGTCAAGCGCGTCCAGTCGCGCAACCACCCCGAGATCGACGGCGGCTGGCTCTGCGACAAGGGCCGCTTCACCTACCCCCACCTCCGGGCCGAGGACCGCGTGCGGGAGCCGTTGCAGCGTGGTGCGCTCGGGCTCGAGCCCGTCTCGTGGGACGCCGCGCTCGACCGCGCCGAGGAGCTGCTCCGCGGCGCACGGGGAACGATCGTGACGGCGCTCTCCGGCTCGGAGACGAACGAAATCGCATACGGCCTCGGCGTGCTGCTGCGGCGCGGCCTCGGCGCGCACTCCGCCGTGCTCGACGAGTCGACCTCAGCCGCGCTCGACGCCTTCCGGACGCCGCTCTCGACGATCGGAGGTGCCGAGCTCGTCGTCATCGTGGGGGACGACGACGTCGTCGATCGCGCACCCATGGTCGACCTCTGGCTGCGGCAGGCGCGTCGCGCAGGCGCCGAGATCGTGACGGTCGGCGCGCGCGGATCGGTGCCTGCGCCGGTCGGCGGCGCGGCCGATGCGCTGCGGGAGCTCGTCGACCCCACACACGAGCTCGGCAAGCGGCTCCGCGCATCGGACCGCGCCGTGCTCGTCTGGTCCGGTCCGGGTGGGGGCGGCGGCGCACGGCTGGCCGAGGCGGCCCACGAGCTCGGCTTCGACGGCAAGCCCGGGTGCGCGGCGTACCACCTTCCCGCGACCCCGAATCCGCGCGGCGTCTCGGAGGCATGGGCCGCCGCCGCGGACGGCGACGAGTCGGATCCCGAGCCGATCACACTGCTCGTCGTGTCCGGCGACGAGGCCGCCGGATCGCCGGACGTCCGGGCGCTCGCGGAGCAGGCCGACGCCGTGATCGCGATCACGATGTTCCACTCCCTCGCGGTCGGCTGGGCCGACCTCGTCCTCCCCGCGACCGCCTCGCTCGAGCGCGAGGGAACCTCGATGAACCTCGAGGGGCGCCTGCAGCGGCTCCGGCGCGCCGTGATCCCGCCCGTGCCCGACGAGCTCGCGTGGCTCTCGAAGCTCGCAGCCCGCTTCGACGTCCAGCTCTCGCCCCACGCTGCGGTCGTCTTCGAGGAGCTCTCGGAGCGGGTGTACGGCGGGCTGCGGCTCGAGCAGCTCGGCGAGCACGCCGCGCTCCCGGCGCGTGCAGCGTACGTGGCGCCCGAGCCCTCCCGCGCGGTCGCGGCCGACATCGCCCAGCGCGGGGACGGCCATTTCGTCGGCACGCTCCGCCTGCTTCGGTACACGCCGCTCTTCTCGGGGCACCAGGTTGAGCGGGTCGCAGAGCTCCAGTTCCAGCGCCCCGACGAGGAGGTCGCGCTCTCGAGCGGTGACGCCGGCCGGCGCGGCATCTCGACCGGAGACCTCGTCACGATTCGCTCGAACGGCACCTCGGTCGAGCTGAGAGCCCGCGTCGACCGCGCGCTCGTCGACGGCGTCGCGCGCGTTGCCGACGAACACGCTGCCGACCTCCACGCCGAGGTCGAGGTGGTCAAGGCATGACCTGGCTCGTCGTGGGGAGCGGCTCGAGCGGCGAGCCGTGGTGGATCTCGCTCATCAAGGCCGTGATCGTCATCAACCTCGTGCTGTTCGGCTTCGCCTACCTCACGCTCATCGAGCGCAAGGTCATGGGCCGGATGCAGCTGCGCTACGGGCCGAACCGCGTCGGGCCGTTCGGGACGCTGCAGCCGATCGCCGACCTCGTCAAGCTGATCCGCAAGGAGAGCTTCTTCCCGGCCGCTGCGATCGACGTGCTCTACATCCTCGGGCCGTTCCTCGCCGCCTTCACGGCGATGACCACCTTCTCGGTGATCCCGTGGGGCCCGGGCTGGACGATCGGCGGATACGAGGTGACCGGCTACGTCGCCGACGTGCCGATCTCGCTCCTGCTGATCTTCGCGATCGGCTCGCTCGGGATCTACGGCTTCATCATCGGAGGCTGGGCGTCCGACTCGAAGTTCGCGCTGCTCGGCTCGATGCGGACGTGCGCGCAGCTCGTCTCGTACGAGGTGTCGCTGGCGCTCTCGGTGCTCGGAGTCGTGATCATGGCGAAGTCGCTCTCGCTGGTCGACATCGTGGCGGCCCAGGCTTCGGACATCTGGTACGTGATCCCGCAGATCGTCGGCTTCGCGATCTTCATCCTTGCCGGCACGGCCGAGACCGCACGCGCGCCGTTCGACCTCCCCGAGGCGGAGCAGGAGCTCGTCGCGGGCTATCACACCGAGTACGGCGGGATGCGCTTCGGGCTGTACTCGATGTCGGAGTACATCAACCTGATCACGCTCTCCGGGCTCGCCGTGACGCTGTTCCTCGGCGGCTGGCACGGGCCCTGGCTTCCCGGCCCGGTCTGGTTCGTGATCAAGCTCGCCGTCATCCTCTTCGTCTTCATCTGGATGCGGACGACGCTGCCGCGGCTCCGCTACGACCAGCTGATGCGCTTCGGCTGGAAGGTCCTGCTCCCCCTCGCGACCGTGAACGCGGTCGTGACGGCCATCCTCGTCGTGTGGATCTAGGGTGACGCGCTGACATGCAGCCGTTCGGGACACTCAAGGGCTTCGGCGTCACCTTCAAGCACATCTTCAAGCAGCCGATCACGCAGCAGTACCCGGAGTACAAGCGGCCCGTCTACCCGCGCTTCCGCGGGCGCCACCGCCTCCACCGGCATGCGAACGGGCTCGAGAAGTGCGTCGGGTGCTCGCTCTGCGCGGCCGCATGCCCGTCCGACTGCATCCGCGTCGTCGCCGCCGAGAACACGCCCGAGCACCGCGTCTCCGCGGGCGAGCGGTACGCGCGCATCTACGAGATCAACCTCTCGCGCTGCATCTTCTGCGGCTACTGCGAGCTCGCCTGCCCGTTCGACGCGATCACGCTCGGCAACGAGTTCGAGCTGTCCGAGTACTCGCGCGACGACCTGATCTACACGAAGGACATGCTCCTCGCCGAGCCCATCAAGCGGATCCCGGTGCAGGACGCGGACCTCTACGACACGCCGATCCCCGCCTACAAGTCGTCGTCCTGATGGGCAACTTCCTCGTCTGGGTCATCTGGCTCCTGGCCGCGGGAGCGTGTGTCGCCACCGGGCTCCGGGTGATCACGGCGGCGAACCCGTTCTCGTCCGCTCTCTCGCTGATCGGCAACCTCGCGTCGCTCGCAGTGCTCTTCCTCCTCGCCTCCGGGGAGTTCGTCGCCGCGGCGCAGATCCTCGTCTACGCCGGCGCCGTCATGGTCATGTTCCTCTTCGTGATCGCCTACCTCGGCGGACGGGCGGACGCGCCGTGGGCCGGCGGGACGCGCCTCATCCAGACGGCCTCCGTGATCGCTGCCGCCTCGCTGCTCGCAGTCGTGTTCGTCGCGCTGATGCTCAACGCCGGCGACCGCCTCTCCGACGAGGCGTCGGTCAGCGCCGCGTTCGGCTCGCCTGCCGAGGTCGGACGCGTGTTCCTGACCGATCACCTGCTCGCGTTCGAGATGACCTCGATCGTCCTGCTCATCGCTGCGGTCGGCGGCGTCGTCCTCGGGATGCGGTCGGCCGCGGAAGAGGAGGATGCCGACTCGTGATGGGGCCGGGCATCCCGTGGTACCTCGCGATCTCGTCGATCCTCTTCTCGATCGGCGTCGCGGGCGTGCTCCTCCGCCGCAGCCCGCTGATCGTGCTGCTCTCGCTCGAGATCATGCTCAACGCCGCGAACCTCTCGTTCGTGGGCTTCTCACGGCTCTTCGGCGAGATGGACGGCCAGATCTTCGCCCTGGCGGTGATGGCCGTCGCCGCCGCCGAGGTCTGCGTCGGTCTCGGGTTGATCGTCGCGATGGCGCGCCGCCGCCTCGCGCTCGACGTCGACACGCTGACGGAGCTTCGGGGCTAGTGGTCAACGGCGCCTGGGTCTGCCTGCTCGCACCGCTCGCCGGCTTCCTCGCGATCACGCTCGCGGGCAACCGGATCACGCGCCGGCAGGCGGGCATCCTCTCGACGGTCTCGGTGTTCGTCGGCTTCGCGGGTGCGGTCGTCGCGTTCATCGATGCGCTGAGCCGCGACCCGGAGGACCGCGCGGTGACGACGACGGCGTGGACGTGGCTCGCGGCCGGCGACTTCAAGGTGAGCATCGACCTGCTCGTCGACCCGCTCTCGATCACGATGATGCTCGTCGTCACCGGGATCGGCGGCCTGATCGTCCTCTACTCGAACGGCTACATGGAGGGCGAGGACGAGGAGCGGCGCTACTTCGCCTACATGTCGCTCTTCGTCTTCTCGATGCTGATGCTGGTGATGGGCGGCAACCTGCTGCTGCTGCTCGTCGGCTGGGGGCTCGTCGGCCTCGCCTCGTACCTCCTGATCGGCTTCTACCACGACCGCTCGAGCGCGATCGACGCCGCGAAGAAGGCGTTCGTGATCAACACGATCGGCGACGCGGCGATGGCGCTCGCCCTCTTCCTGGCGATCGCCAAGGTCGGGAGCCTCGACTACTCGACCGTCTTCGACGCGGCGCAGAGCGGAGAGCTCTCGGACACGGTGGTGACGCTGCTCGCCCTTGGCCTGCTGGCGGGCGCTGTCGCCAAGTCGGCGCAGATCCCGCTGCACACGTGGCTGCCGGACGCGATGGAGGGCCCGACACCCGTCTCCGCCCTGATCCACGCGGCGACGATGGTCACGGCGGGCGTCTACCTGATCTGCCGCACGCACCTCATCTTCCAGGCCGCGCCCGACATCCAGCACCTCGCGGCCGTGCTCGGGCTGATCACCCTCCTCGTCGCCGGCGGGATCGCTCTCGTCCAGTGGGACATCAAGCGCGTGATCGCGTACTCGACGATGAGCCAGATCGGCTACATGTTCGTCGGAGCGGGCATCGGCGCGTACCCGTTCGCGATGTTCCACCTCGTCACGCACGCGTTCTTCAAGGCCCTCCTCTTCCTCGCCGCCGGGCTCGTGATCCACCACCTGGACGGCGAGCAGGACATCCGCAAGATGGGCGGTCTCGCGAAGTCGATGCCGTACACGCGCTGGACGTTCCTGATCGGCTCGCTCTCGCTCGCAGGCATCCCGTTCTTCGCCGGCTTCTGGTCGAAGGACGCGATCATCAGCTCCACGCTCGCCTACGGCGGCGTGCTCGGATGGATCCTGTACATCGGCGCGCTGCTCGGGGCGCTGCTCACCGGCCTCTACACCTTCCGCCTCTACTTCCGTGTCTTCCACGGCGAGCCGAGCGACCTCGTCACGGCGCAAACGCACGGTGAGCACTCGGACGAGGGTGCGCGGTCGATGCTCCTTCCCGTGGGCATCCTCGCACTCGGCGCGACGTTCGTCGGCTTCCTCGCGATCCCCGGCGTCTGGGAGCCGTTCGAGAAATGGCTCGAGCCCGTCGTCCCGCCGCTCGTCCAGGCAACGGCGGCGCAGGACTGGTTCAGCAGCCTCATCTCGGTCGCGCTCGCGTCCCTCGGGATCTTCGTCGCCTGGCGCGCGTTCCAGGCGCGGCGCGAGCTGGTACACGACGGCTTCGCGCGCACCGCGCTCGAGCACAAGCTCTGGTTCGACGAGCTCTACGACGTCGCCGTCTCGCGCCCGGCGCAGCTGGTCGCGATGCGCCTGCGCGACCGCGTCGAGGTGCCGGTCGTCCAGGGTGGCCTCGACGAGGTGGCCGACGGTGCGATTCGCGGCGCGGCGGCGACCGCGAGCGTCCAGAGCGGCCTGCTGCGAACGTACGCGCTCGCCTTCACCGTCGCCGTCGCGATCCTGACGCTCGTCTTCCTGGTGGTCCGCTGATGCTGACGACCGCGCTGATCGTCGTCCCGCTCGCCGGCGCGATCCTCGTCTGGGTGCTGCCGCTCTCGCGCGAGTCGACGAGCGGGCTCGCGCTGCTCGTCGCGCTCGCGGAGGTCGGGCTCTGGCTCGGGAGCGCGCGCAACTTCGACTTCGGAAGCGACGCACCGCAGTACTCGACGACGCGCGAGTGGTTCGATCAGCTCGGGATCTCGTACTCCGTCGGCCTGTACGGCTTCCAGTTCTGGCTCGTCGGGCTCGCGATCGTCGTCGGCGCGTGCGCGATCGGGTACGGCGCCTGGGCCGAGCGCGAGCGAAGCCGCGCCTACTTCGGCCTGCTCCTCTTCCTCGTCGGCTCGCTCGTCGGCGTGTTCGCGGCCCAGGACCTGATCGTGTTCTACGTCTTCTTCGAGGCGATGCTGATCCCGATCTACGTGCTGGTCGGCGTCTGGGGCGGCACCGAGCGGGTCAAGGCGACGGTCACCTTCGTGATCTACACGATGGTCGGCTCGCTGCTGATGCTGGCGTCGATCGTCGCGCTCGGCGTCTCGAAGGGGACGTTCGAGCTGGCCGACCTCGGCACCAGCTCGAACGACTGGATCTTCCTCGGCTTCCTCGCCGCGTTCGCCGTCAAGGCGCCGCTGCTGCCGTTCCACGGCTGGCTTCGCCTCTCGTACACGCAGGCACCGCCCGAGGTCGCGGCGATCCTCTCCGGTGTCGTCTCGAAGGCCGCCGTCTTCGGGCTCGTCTGGATCGTCCTGCCCCACTTCCCCGAGCCGGTCGAGGACTTCCGCACGCTCGTCCTCGTCCTCGCCTCCGCGACACTCGTCTACGGCTCGGTGCTCGCCTTCCGCCAGCCCGACATCCGCGGTGTCGTCGCGTACTCCTCGATGGGCCAGATGGGCCTCATCGTCCTCGGGATCTTCGCGGCCAACGACCTCGGGCTGGACGGCGCCGTGCTCCACTCCGTCAACCACGGGCTCGTGTCGGCGGGCTTCTTCCTCCTCGCCGGGATGATCGAGACGCGCGCCGGCACCGGCGTCTTCTCCGAGCTCGGCGGCGTCGCGAAGGGCCGCCCGATCCTCGCGACGCTCGTGATGGTGCTCGGGATGTACACCCTGGCCGTGCCCGGCTCGACGAACTTCGCGGGTGAGTTCTCGATCCTGGCCGGTGTCTTCGACCGCGGCTGGGGGTACGCCGCGGTCGGCGTCACGGCCATGGTGCTCGCCGCGCTCTACGGGCTGCGGCTGATCTCCGCCATCCTCCACGAGCGGCGCGGCAGCGCGGTGCGCGACGACGCGGGCGACCTCGTCGGCGGCGAGCTGATCCTCGTCGTCCCGCTCGTCGTGATCCTCGCGGTGCTGACCGCCTGGCCGGCCGGGATCACCGAGCGCTCGTTCCCCGCGAACCAGCCCGCCGCGTTCATCGGCTCGCAACAGGAGCTCGCGCCGTGATCGACACGCCGTCCGTCGACTGGCTCGCGCTCTCCCCCACGCTGGCGCTGCTCGCCGTCGCCGGGCTCACGCTCCTCGGCGCGGTGCTCGTGCCGAGGGCGAGCGAGCGGGCCTTCTCGATTGCCGTCTCCGTCGCGGGCTTCGGGGCGTCGGCGGTGCTGGCCGGCTGGGTCTTCGACCGCTCGCCCGAGCCGACGGCGGTGGTGGTCGAGTCGATGACACGTGACCGGCTCGGCGCGCTCGCGGCGATCCTCATCGCGCTCGTCGGGCTCGCGGTCGTGCTCCTCTCGGCAGGCGACGGGCGCCGCTCGCACGTCGGGGAGTACTACGCGCTCCTCGCCGCGGCGGCCGCGGGGATGGTCTTCTTCGTCTCCGCCGCGAACCTCATGACGATGTTCCTGGCGCTCGAGTGGTTCTCGATCGCGCTCTACGTGCTCTGCGCGCTCGACACGCACCGGCGCGCGTCCCTCGAGGCGGGGCTCAAGTACCTGATCGTCGGGAGCTTCGGCTCGGGGATCCTGCTGTTCGGCTGTGCGCTCGTCTACGGTGCGACCGGCGAGCTCGGGTTCTCCGCGATCCGCGAGGCGACCGGAGCCGACGACCCGCTCTTCGTGACCGGCATGGCGATGATCCTCGCCGGGCTCGCGTTCAAGGTCTCCGCGGCGCCGTTCCACATGTGGACGCCGGACGTCTACCAGGGCGCGCCGACGACCGTGACGGCCTTCATGTCCGCTGCGACGAAGGTCGCCGGCCTCGTGCTCATGCTCCGGATCCTCGTCACCGCGTTCCCGGAGCAGGCCGAGATCTGGTCGGTGGCGGTCGCGGTGCTCGCCGTCTGCTCGCTCGCGATCGGCAACTTCGCGGCGATCGCACAGCGGGACGTGAAGCGACTGCTCGCGTACTCGTCCGTCTCGCAAGCCGGCTTCCTGCTGATCGCGATCGCCGCGAACTCGACTGCCGGCGCCGAGGCGCTCCTCTACTACCTCATCCCGTACTCCGCGGCGAGCGTCGGCGCGTTCTCCGTCGTCGCCGCGCGGGAGCGCGAGCTGCGCCGCCCGGTGACGCTCGGCAACCTCGCCGGGCTCGGCTGGGAGCGGCCGTTCATCGGCGTCTGCATGTGGTGGTTCATGCTCTCGATGGCAGGATTCCCGCTGACCGGCGGCTTCCTCGGCAAGCTGTTCGTCTTCTCCGCGATCTACGAGGCCGGCTGGTGGTGGCTCGTCGTGATCGGCGTGCTCGCGACCGCGCTCTCGCTCGCGTACTACCTGAACGTCGTGCGGTCGCTCTACATGCGCTCGGGCGAGGCTCCGGCAGCGGGGGTCGTGCTCGCCGCAGGCGGCTCCCCGCCGCGCGACCTCCTGCTCGACGTCACCCTGGGCGCGGCGCTCGCGGTCACGATCGGCTCGTTCTTCTTCGTGCAGCCGCTCGTCGACCTCGCGAGCGACGCCGCCGCCTCGCTGCCGTTCTAGGCTCTCCGTCGCCGCCGGCTACGCCGCCTCGGCCACCCAGCGCATCGGGTCGCCGGCGCCGAGGTCGGTGATCCCCGCCGAGTGGAGCGCACCGATCGCGAGGGTGCGACGGTGGGCGGCAAACGTGAGGACGTGCGCGAGCATGCCGCCGTAGGTGAAGACCTCCGGTGGCTCGCAGACCGCGTCGACGAACGTCTCGTCGAGCCGGTTCGCGCCGATCACCTCCCGGGCATGCCCCACGAACGCCGGGCCGGCTGTACCCAGACGTGCGCGGATCGACGCGATGCTCTCGTCCCGCTCGACGCCGAAGTCGTAGGCGCGGCTCTCGAGCGCCGCGTTCCACATGTCCATCTGGCCGACGAGCCGCGAGAGGAGCGAGCGCAGCGTGGGATCGTCGTCGACGCCCTCGACCGACACCTCGATCGGCGCGTCGAGCTTCTCCTCGGGAAGGGCCGCAGCGCGTTCGACGATCTCGCCGACGAGCCACACATGGTGCTCCACCATCTTCGTCATCAGGTCCATCGAGCTCACCTCGTCTCTCGGGGGCAGCCGGAGGCCGCCCGGTGGGTGGAAGTGGACGCCGTTCCGGCTCTCGAGCCGGATCTGGCCGGGAGCGGTCCGCCAGGCGGCGGGTGCGGCGCCGTACGCACGGCGAAATGCGCGGGTGAACGCCTCGTTCGAGCCGTAGCCCGCCTCGAGCGCGATCTCGAGCACGGTCGCGTCGCTCGTGACGAGGCGAAACGCGGCCCGCTCGAGCAGCACCCGCCGGCGCAACCTCGCCGGCGTCTCGCCGGCGGTGCCGGTGACGACCCGGTCGAAGTGGAAACGGGACAGATGGGCGCGTGCGGCGATGTCCTCGCCTCCCACGTCGTGGTCGTCGAGGGACTCCGCAAGCGAATCGACGAATGTCGCGAACGTGTCCATCAGCTGGAGTGCCATGTCGCCAGCCTGCCCGCCACCGGCGACCGGCGCTTGATCGTTCTTGCTGTCCTCGGGACCCTGCTTTCGACGCGCTAGGCTCGGCCAATGGCTACCACACTGACCTGGCTCGGTCACGCGGCGTTCAGGATGGACACGGAGGCCGGCACGCGCCTCTACGTCGACCCGTTCCTGCACGGGAACCCGAAGTGCCCGGACGCGGAGCGGGAGCCCGAGCGCTGTGACCTCGTCGTCGTCACCCACGGACACGGCGACCACGTCGGCGACGCCGTCGCCATCGCGAAGCGCTTCGAGTGCCC
Source organism: uncultured Actinomycetes bacterium (assembly GCA_963742525.1). Taxonomy (GTDB): domain Bacteria; phylum Actinomycetota; class Thermoleophilia; order Gaiellales; family Gaiellaceae; genus Gaiella. Next base: position 169,583 of record CAVUMD010000002.1, on the reverse strand, counting down.
CGTCGTGGCGCCGGTCGAGCTGCGCGACTGGCTCTCCACGAGCGAGGGCCTTCCCGAGGACAACGGGCAGTCACCGAACAAGGGCGGCACCGTCTCGTTCGCGGGCGTCCGGCTGACGCTCACCGACGCCAATCACTCCTCCAGCACGTGGCACGACGGCGCAATCCTCTACACCGGGGAGCCGACGGGCGTCGTCATCCGTCGGGAAGGCGCGCCGACGGTCTACATCGCGGGCGACACGAACGTGTTCGGCGACATGGCGCTGATCAAGCGCCTCTACGCGCCCGACGTCGCCGTGCTGCCGATCGGGGACCACTTCACGATGGGGCCCGAGGAGGCGGCCGTCGCCGCCGAGCTCGTCGGCGCGAGCCGCGTCGTCCCGTCCCACTACGGGACGTTCCCGCTGCTGACCGGCACACCGGACGCCCTTCGCCCGCTTCTCCCGGCGGGCGTCGAGCTGCTCGCCCCGGCCCCGGGCGAGACGCTGACCCTGTGATGCGCGAGCGCTGGTTCGGCGCGACGGGCCGCCGCGTCCCGGCAATCGCGCTGGAGGGATCGGTCGACGTCGAGGGCGCGCTTCTCCTCGACGGCGTCGACGACGGGGATGCGCTCCGCTCCGCGCACACCGACGGGGTGCCCGTCGTCGTCCGGGCGGGCGACGCGGCGGGGGTCGCGCGCGCCCTCGCGCGACCGGAGGTCGCGTGCGTCCTGGTCTCCGACCCGGCGCTGCTCGACCTCGACCTGCCCGAGCTCACGTATGGCTGAGACGATCGCCACCTACTCGATCTGCGCCTGCGACCTCGACGCCGGGCAGTGGGGCGTCGCGACACAGTCGAAGTTCCTCGCCGTCGGGTCGGTCGTGCCCTGGGCGGCGCCCCACGTCGGCGCGATCGCCACGCAGTCGTACGCCAACCCCCGTTACGGGCCGGAGGGGCTCGAGCTGCTGCGCGAAGGGCTCTCCGCCGAGGAGGTGGTCGAGCGGCTCACCGCCGCGGACGGCGACCGCGCGCAGCGCCAGCTCGGCGTCGTCGACGGCGAGGGTCGCGCGGCGACGTTCACCGGCGACGAATGCCACGCGTGGGCGGGCGGCCGGACGGGCTCGGGCTACGCAGCGCAGGGAAACATCCTCGTCTCCGGCGCCACCGTCGACGCGCTCGCCGAGACCTTCGAGGCAACCGGCGGCCGCCCCCTCGTGGAGCGGCTCCTCGACTGCCTCGACGCGGCGGAGGCGGCGGGCGGCGACAGCCGCGGCCGCCAGTCGGCGGCACTGCTCGTCGTCGAGCGCGACGCCGGCTACGCGAGCCTGTCGGACACGCTCGTCGACCTTCGCGTCGACGACCACCCCGACCCTCTCGTCGAGCTGCGGCGGATCCATCGGCTCCACGACCTGCTCTTCGGCACGACACCGCGGCAGGACTGGATCCCTGTCGACGAGGCGCTGCGGGCCGAGCTCTCCGAGCGGCTCGCGCGCGCAGGGCAACCGAGCCTCGCCGCGTGGGCGGGGGTCGAGAACCTCGAGGAGCGGGTCGAGGGCGAGGACGCGATCGACCCTGTTGTGCTCGAGCGACTACGGGAGGCGACATGAGCGAGCGGTACGGCGTGGCGACACTCGACGAGCTGGCGACGCCGGCGATCCCGGGGCAGGCCCGGTGGCACACGATCCGGCGGACGCTCGGGGTCTCGGCGTTCGGGGTGAACGCGTGGACGGCGTCCGAGGACGGCGGCCAGATCATCGGCGAGCACGAGGAGGCGAGCGGCGAGGCCCACGAGGAGCTGTACATCGTGTTGACCGGGCATGCGACGTTCACGCTCGACGGCGAGGAGGTCGCCGCCCCGGCGGGAACGCTCGTGCACGTTGCCGACCCCGCGGTGAAGCGCGGCGCGGCGGGGGAGAAGGGCACCACGATTCTCGTCGTCGGCGCGAAGCCGGGAGAGGCGTTCACGCCGTCGACGTGGGAGCGGGCGGCCGAGGCGCTCAAGTTCTGGCCGAACGAGGACTGGGACGCGGCGATCGAGGTGCTCGAGCGGCACCTGGCCGAGACGCCCGAGCACGCGGGAACGCACTACAACCTGGCGTGCGCGCACGCGCGGGCCGGTCGTCCAGACGTCGCGCTCGGGTACGCGCGCAAGGCGATCGAGCTGCAGGAGAGCTTTGCCGAGTACGCGGTGAAGGACGACGACCTCGTCTCGATCCGCGACCAGCTCTGAGCGGTCATAGTCTCCCTGCAGACCCACCGGAAGGAGCCGTCGTGGCCGAGACCGTGAAGTACACGCTGAGCGAGAGCGAGCTGCCGGAGGCCTGGTACAACGTCGCCGCCGATCTCCCGGAGCCGCCCGCGCCGGTCCTCCATCCCGGCACGGGACAGCCCGTCGGCCCCGACGACCTCGCGCCGCTCTTCCCGATGGAGGTGATCCTCCAGGAGGTCTCCACCGAGGCGCGCATCGCGATCCCGGAGGAGGTTCGGGCCGTCTACCGGCAGTGGCGCCCGACGCCGCTCTACCGCGCGCGACGGCTCGAGCAGGCGCTCGATACGCCCGCGCGGATCTTCTACAAGTACGAGGGCGTCTCGCCGACGGGGAGCCACAAGCCGAACACCGCCGTCGCGCAGGCGTTCTACAACGCGCGCGAGGGCGTCAAGCGGATCACGACCGAGACGGGCGCGGGCCAGTGGGGGTCGTCGCTCGCCTTCGCAGGCTCGCTCTTCGGCCTCGAGATCGACGTCTACATGGTGCGCGTCTCGTACGACCAGAAGCCGTACCGGCGTGCGCTGATGGAGGTGTTCGGCGCGCGGTGCGTCCCGAGCCCCTCGGAGGAGACGGCCTCAGGCCGCGCAATCCTCGCCGAGCGTCCGGACTCGACCGGAAGCCTCGGGATCGCGATCTCGGAGGCGGTCGAGCAGGCGGCCCAGCGGGACGACACGAAGTACGCGCTCGGCTCGGTCCTGAACCACGTGCTGCTCCACCAGACGGTGATCGGCGAGGAGGCGATCGCGCAGATGGACCTCGCCGACGCGTACCCGGACGTCCTCATCGGCTGCACCGGCGGCGGCTCGAACTTCGCGGGGCTCGTGTTCCCGTTCGTCGGCGAGAAGCTCCGCGGCGGCGCCGACGTGCGCCTGATCGCGGTCGAACCGGCCGCCTGCCCGAGCCTCACACGCGGCGAGCTCGCCTACGACTTCGGCGACACGGGCCACCTGACGCCGCTCGTGAAGATGCACACCCTCGGCTCGACCTTCGTTCCGCCCGGATTCCACGCGGGAGGGCTCCGCTACCACGGTATGGCGCCGCTCGTCAGCCACCTGCACCAGCTCGGGCTGATCGAGGCCAGGGCGTACCACCAGACGGCCGTCTTCGACGCGGGTGTCCGGTTCGCGCGGGCCGAGGGCATCCTGCCGGCCCCCGAGGCGAATCACGCCGTCAAGGCGGCGATCGACGAGGCGCTCCGTTGCAAGGAGGAGGGCGTGACGGAGACGATCCTCTTCAACCTGAGCGGTCACGGCCACTTCGACATGGGGGCTTACGTCGACCACCTCGCGGGGAAGCTCGAGGACCTCGAGTACGACGAGGAGGAGCTCGCGACGGCGCTCGCCGGCCTGCCGGCGGTCGCCGTGTAGCGCAGGTCAGCCCCGGTCGCCCGGCAGCCTGCGGCCGGCCGCGAGGGCCCGGAAGCCCGGCACCGGGTCATGGGTCGGACGTGCGGCGACGACGACCGCGCCGTGGTTCGGCCCTGCAAGTGCCCCGACGAGGAGCTCGACCGCCGCCGCGAGCGCGAACGCCTTGTGGGCCTGCGCACCGCCGAACGGAACGAGGTCCTCCGGACGCGCGTGTCCGAGGAGGACGTCGCCGTGCGTCACCGCGCCCATGGAGACGTCCGACACGAACGGGCGTCCATCCGACGAGGGAACGGCGACCGCGATCGGGTTCGTCCCGGTCAGCGGCGGACCGCCCTCGGGATGCGGCAGGCGCCGCGGGGACGTCGCCGTGACGACCGCGACGAGGCCCGCATCGGCGAGGCGCCGAGCCCACGCGCCGAGCACGCCCGTCGGAAAGCACGACTCCGCCACCGCGAGGCGCGCTCGCTCGGGTGGGTCGGCGACGATGCCGTCGCAGACGGCAGCGAGCGTGACATAGCCGAGCGCCCCCTTGCCGTCCCAGCGCTCGAACCCGTCGGCCTGCTCGACCCGTTCCGGGCGCGCCGCCGGGTCGCAGGTGGACTCCAACAGCCCGACGAGCCAGGGGACGCGGGAGAGGCCGTGACCCGGGCGGCCGGCAGCGTCCGCCGCGGCGAGATGGTCGACGACGACCCCGGCGTCGTCCGCCGAGAGGCCGCCCGCGCGGAGCGTGCCGAGCGCCTCGTCCCGCGTCACGCGGTGACCCTAAAGGGTCGACGTTGGACGGGTCGGGTTTCAGCCTCCGCAGCGGGGGGTAGGATTACACGATCCTCACACAGATCTGTGAGGATATGACTGGATGGCCGCGCCTCCCCCCGGCGCGGACGTGCAGGACGGCGCCGGCCCACCGCCGCAGGGCTCGCCGTCACCGGAAGGGAGCCTTCGGGCTCCCTTCCCTGCTTTGGTGGTGGGGGAACCCCTGGTTCCCCCACCGGCCCCCTCCTCCTGGGTCGCGCACGGAATGAGGTACGGCTGGCCTCCCGGCCGGCACAGCCGGCCTCCGGCCGCGACCCACAGCTCATCGGTCACCGGTAGGTGGCGTGTGGGGCTAGAGGACTGTCAGCGCTTTGCGGATCGCGCCGGCGCGGCGTGCGACGACCGCGTCGGCGAGGCCGCGGATCGCGACGCTCGACTCCGCGTCCGGGTCCGCCTCGAGCACCGGCTGCCCTGCGTCCGACGCCTCGCGAAGGGCGGGGTCGAACGGCACCTTCGCGAGGAGCGGCGCGTCGATCTCCGCGGCGAGCGCCTCGCCGCCACCGCTGCCGAAGAGCTCCTGCCCGGTGCCGACGAGCCACGACATGTTCTCGACCACGCCGACGACGCGCATCCCGGTCTTCTGCGCCATCACGGCGGCCCGGACCGCGACCTGCTGCGCGGCCGGCTGCGGCGTCGTGACGACGATCGCCTCCGCCCGCGGCAGGAGCTGGCCGATCGAGATCGCCACGTCGCCCGTGCCGGGAGGCATGTCGACGACGAGCGTGTCGAGCTCGCCCCAATGGACATCCGAGAGAAACTGCTGCAACGCCTTGTGGAGCATCGGCCCGCGCCACATGATCGGGCCGTTGTCCTCCGCGAAGAGGCCGATCGACATCACCTTGAGATCGCCGCGGACGGGCGGGACGATGAGCGAGTCGACGACGATGGGCCGCTGCGTGACGCCGAGGACGTGCGGAATCGAGTAGCCGTAGACGTCTGCGTCGAGCACGCCGACTCGCTCGCCGCGCTCCGCGAGCGCGGCCGCGAGGTTCGCGGTCAGGGTCGACTTGCCGACGCCGCCCTTGCCCGAGGCGACGGCAATGACGCGGGTGCCAGGATCGAGCCGGATCTCGCGCTCGGGCCGCCCGCCGCGGAGCCGCGTCGCGAGCGCGGCCTTCTCCTCCGGCGTCATCACGTCGAATCGAAGCGCGACGCTCGCGACGCCCGGCACTGCCCCGACGTGCTGCGCGACCTGATCCTGGAAGCTCGACCGGAGCGGACAGCCCGCGACGGTCAGCGCGATGACGACCTCGACCGCCCCGTCCGGCGCGACGGCGACGTCGCGCACCATGTCGAGCTCGGTGACGGGGCGCTTGAGCTCCGGGTCGATGACGCGCTCGAGCGCCGTGAGGATCGCGTCGCGGTCGGGGGCCACGAGGATCAGCCTAGCCAGCGCCCGTCGCCGCCCGGGTCACCGCCGTCCTGCGACCAGCCTCTCCGGTCAGCGCAGGGCGGCCGCGAGTTGCGCGCAGAGGTCGTTCGTCGCCGCTGCGACGACCCGCGAGCGCTGCCCGAGATCGAGCAGTGCGCGGCCGAACGGCGGATCCTCGAACAGCTCGATCGCGTAGCCCCGCTCGCGCACGAGAAGCTGGGCGGCAGCGATGTCGATCGACCGTGCAGGCTTGAGGCAACAGACGCCGTCCACGCGACCCGCGGCCAGATGGCAGAGCGAGAGCGCGAGCGAGCCCATCACGCGGAGACGCCGAGCCACGCCACGCACCGCCGGAGCTGCGGTCGCGATCGCCTCCGTGGTCGTTCCCTCGAGCGACAGGATCTCGATCGTGTCCTTCGGGCCCGGCCCGTCGAGCGCCGTGCCGTCGAGGAACGCGCCGCTACCGCGTTCGGCCACCCATTCCTCGCGGGCGCCGAAGTCGTAGACGTAGCCGAAGAAGACGTCGTCCATCGTCGGGCCGTCCGCGACGGCGACCGAGAGGGAGAAGAACGGGATCCCGCGCTTCGCGTTCACGGACCCGTCGATCGGGTCGACGACGACCGTCGGCCCGCCGCCGTTGCCGAACGACCGCACGCCGAGCTCCTCCGAGACGAGCGTGAGATCGACGTCCAGCGCCTCGAGGCGGCGCACGACGGCGTCCTCCGCCGCGGCGTCGATCGCGGTCGTGTCGTCGCCACCCTCACCGAGCCGCAACACGGGCTCGCGCTCGGCGCGGGTCGGCAGTCCCCGAAGCACCTCATCCAGGTCGGCGACCGCGCCACGGCAGAACGAGAGCCAGTCCGTCACGGGTCGACCGGGTGGAGCAGGAGCCCCGAGACCAGCTTCGGGAAGAAGTAGGTCGCCTTCTGGGGCAGTGTCCGCCCCGCCCGTGCCTTCTCGAAGACGTCGGCCACCCGCAGCGGCCGCACGAGGAACGCCGCGTCGGCCTCCCCGCTCCCGACCCGGCGCACCGCCTCCTCGCTGTCCGGGGTGTACGCGATCCCCTCGTGACCGAACCGGTCGACGAGCTCCACGTCGAGCTCACCTTCGCCGCCGCGAAGGAGTCGCGCGCCGTCGCTGCGCACGAGCACGGCGGCCGCGTGCGCCTCCGGCTCCCACTCGAGTGCCGAGATCGCGTCCGCCACGCTCGCGCACTCCTCGCCGGCCGGATCGATGTCCGGCCGACCGGCGAACACCCGGTGGGTCGGAAAGATGACGAGGCCGGGGTCGTCCGTCGAGACGAGCACCGCCAGCATCCGGTCGGCCCCGTCCTCGGCGGCGAACTCGACCGCGGTCTCGTAGCGGTGGTGGCCGTCGGCGATCAGCAGCTGTCGGTCGGCGAAGGCGGCAGCGACGCCGTGATCGCCCTCGAGGCGCCAGAGCCGCGAGCCGCCGACCTCGAGATCGGCCGGCCGCGCGGGAGGGCCGTCGAACGGTGGCGCGCCCTCGTGGAGGAGGAAGATGGGCTCGAGCTGCGTTCGCGTCGCGCGCAGCAGGGCGAGCCGCCCTTCGATCGGCCCGCGGTGTGTCCGCTCGTGTGGCAGCACCGCGCCGGTCGAGTAGGGCTCGGCGCGCAGCGAGGCGACGATCCCGCGTCGCGAGCGCGCGACGCCGTCGGGCCCGACGAAGTCCTGCTCGAGCCACCACACGGCCGGGCTCTCGTCCCGCGCCAGCACGCCGTCCGCGAGCCACTCCTGCAGACGCGCACCGGCGACGCCGGCGTCCGGCTCCGAGGTCAGGTACGCGACGTTGTGCGGGTCCCTCGCCAGCAAGGCGGCGCGCTCGTCGTCCGCGATCACGTCGTACGGAGGAGCCGTCACCGCCTCGGTCGGCCGCGCGTACCGGACGGCGCGGAACGGGCGGACGTCGGCCACCGCCCGAGCCTACACTCACGCCGTGGCGACGATCGCCGAGCTGGTCGAGGACCGCACCGTCGACGGCGTCTACGCCGTCGCGCGCAAGCGCCGCCTCACGACCCGCGGCGGCAAGCCCTACCTCGCGCTCGAGCTCGTCGACCCGAGCGGCCGGATCGAGGGTCGTGTCTGGGACGACGTCGAGCTCCTCGATCGCCGCTTCTCCGAGGGCGATGCCGTGCGGGTCCTCGGGCGCGTCGAGCGATTCGACGGACGACTCCAGCTCGCCGTGCGGACCGTGGAGGCCGCGGAGGCAGATCCGGCAACGCTCACCCCGGCGATCCGCCGCGATGCCGACGAGCTGGAGGGATTCCTCGAGTTTCTCGCCGCGGAGATCGCGCTATCCACCGCTGGCCGCCCTGGTCGGGTCGATCCTCTCGGACCGCGAGATCCAGGAGGGCATGCGGCTTCTGCCGGCGGCCGGGGCAGAGAGCCACCACGGCTACGCAGGCGGCCTCCTCGAGCACACGGTCGGGGTCGCGACGCTCTGCCGCGAGACGGCACAACTCCATCCCCGGTTGCGCTCCGACCTGCTCCTCTCCGCCGCGCTGCTCCATGACGTCGGACGCGTACGGGAGCTCGGCCGCGGGCCGGCCTTCAAGCCGACGCCGGAGGGCGCCCTGCTGGGGCACGTCCAGCTCGGGATCCGCCTCGTCGACGAACGTGCCGGCGCTCTCGATCCGGCACTTCGCGCGGAGCTGCTGCATGCGATCGCAACACACCATGACCGCCCCGCCGCCCGCACCGCCGAGGCGGCGGTGCTCTACCACGCGAACCAGCTCGACGCGGTCGCCGCGACCCGCCCGGTCGGCGACGCCTGACGCGCGATGGCCGTCGCGGCTCTCGCGCTCCTCGGGGCGGCGTCCTGGGGGACCGGTGACTTCCTGGGCGGGGTCGCGTCTCGGCGGATCCACGTGCTCACGGTTCTCGTGCTCTCCCAGGCGATCGGGCTCTGCGGCGCGGTCCTGTGGCTGCTCGCCTCCGGCGACGGAGTGCCGCGTGTCGGCGATCTCCTGCCGGCGGCGGGCGCGGGCGCATGCGGCGCGATCGGGCTCGCGGCGCTCTACCGCGGGATGGCGGTGGGCGCAATGGGGATCGTCGCGCCGATCTCGGCGGCGAGCCCGATCGTCCCGCTCGCCGTCGACCTCGGTAGGGGCGTCTCCCCCTCGGCGGCCCAATGGGCCGGCATCGTCGCGGTGCTCGGCGGCATCGTGCTGCTCGCCCGCGAGCCCGGCACCGGAGGACGGACGCCGCTCGCAGCCGGCGTCGCTCTCGCGCTGGTCGCCGCGCTCGCGTTCGGGCTCTTCATCGTCGGCCTCGACGCGGCCGCGGACGGCAGCGTCCCGTGGACGATCGTCACCGCGCGCGGCACGTCGACGGCGCTGGCGCTCGTCCTGGCGCTGGCGACGTCGGTCTCGATCCGGCCACCTGCCCGCCTGGTTCCCGCGATCGCCGCGGTCGGCGTCTTCGACACGACGGCCAACGTCCTCGTCGCCTACGCGACCACGAAGGGATCGGCCGGCATCGTCGCAGTCCTGAGCGCTCTCTACCCCGTCGTCACGATTGTCCTCGCGCGCGTCGTGCTCGGCGAGCGGCTCGACCGGCCGCGCCGGCTCGGAGGCGTGCTCGCCCTCGGCGGCGCCGCCGTCGTCGCCGCGGGCTGACCTAGACGTTGAAGCGGATGTTGAGCACGTCGCCGTCGGCGACGACGTAGGTCTTTCCCTCGAGGCGCTGCGTCCCGCGCTTCGCCGCCTCGGCGTGCGAGCCGGCGTCGAGGAGATCCCCGGCCGCGATCACCTCGCAGCGGATGAACCCGCGCGCGATGTCCGAGTGGATCGTCGCTGCCGCGTCGAGCGCGGTCTCGCCGTCGCGGAGCGTCCACGCGCGCGTCTCCTTCTCGCCCGCGGTGAAGAACGCGATCAGGCCGAGCGCGTCCTTCAGCCGCCGCACGACCTCGTCGAGCGCCGACGGCCCGTCGCGGAACTCGGCGGCCTCCTCGTCCGAGAGCTCGGCGAGCTCCGCCTCCAGCTTGCAGTCGATGCCGCCCGGCCCGTTCTCGACCGCAAGCAGCGGCTTCGTCGTCAGCGGATCGAGCTCCGGCGGCAGCTCGCCCGGCCAGTCTGCGAGCGTGTTGCCGGCATCGAGGTGCGCGAGGAGAGCGGCCAGCGTCTCGGCCTCGCTGCGCTTCCCTGCGTCGCCCGACTTCGCCTCCTTCTGCACCCGCTCGTGGCGACGCTCGACGTGGTCGCGGTCGGCGACGAGCAGCTCGAGCTTCAGCGTCTCGAGATCGTCGTCCGGCGTCGCGCCGTCGGAGAAGCCGTCGAGTACCGCGAGGATCGCGTCGACCTGGCGGAGGTTGCCGAGAAGCTGCGGCCCCGTGCCGGGTACGTCGACGACGCGGATCGCTGCCGGCGTCACCTTCTTCGCATGGACGAGCTCGGCGAGCCGGCCGAGGCGCTCGTCGGCGATCGCCGCCATGCCGACGTTGGGCTTGTCCGTCACCGACGCGTACGCGGTGATCTCCGCCCCGGCGCGGGTCAGCGCGTTGAACAGCGTCGTCTTGCCGCTGTTCGGAAGCCCTACGATCCCCACCTCGAGCGCCATCGGCGGCCAGGGTAGTCAAACGCGCCTTCGCGCCACCGCCCGCTCAGGCCACGCCGCGCGCGGCCCACGCGCTGGCCGAGACGGCGAACGGAGCTGCGGGATGCAGCTCGCGACACCGCTCGCGCAGCCGGTCGCGCGCGTCCTGTGCCAGTCCCTGCACGTACGCCCCCGCCGGGCCGACGCCGAGCGTGAAGGGCTCCCACCATTCGTCGAAGGACCGGTGCTCGACCTCGACGGTGAGAAGCCGCTCCTCGACGCCACCGAGACCGGCTTCCTGGAGGAGCCGCTCGAGGTCGCCCTCGCGCGCGCCCGGAAGGTCCGACTCGTCGGCGACTCCCGGGTCGAGCTCGCGCGCGGCGTCCCAGAAGCGCGCGAGCGGGCCTCCGCCGCCCGCGTGATCCCAGACGCACGCCGTGACGACTCCGCCGCGACGGGTCACGCGCCGCATCTCAGCGATTCCCGACGCCGGATCGGTCATGAAGTGGACGACGAGCTGCGCCAGCGCCGCGTCGAACGCGCCGTCGTCGAACGGCAGGCTCTCCGCCTCCGCCCGCTGGACGTCGACGCCCGGGTGGCGCTGCCCCGCGGCCTCGACGAACCCGGGGGACGGGTCGACGGCTGCAACGGCGTCCGCGCCGAATCTCCGCACGAGCTCGCCCGTCAGGGCTCCCGGGCCGCAGCCGACATCGAGCACACGCTGCGCCTCTCCGATGGAGGCGAAGTCCGCGAACCGCGGCGCCAGCGGCGTCGAGTACCGGCCCATGAACCGGTCGTATGCCTCCGGGCCGGCGGTGAAGCTCATGCGCTCAGGAAGCCGGGCTGCGCGCCCTTCGTGAAGCGCTTGAAGTAGACGACGCGCGGCACGACGACGGTGATGCGCCCGTCGTCCGTGTCCAGGTCGACCGTGCCGCCGGCGCTCGCGGACACGGCGCGCTCGACGGCGTCGGCGGTCGCGGGCGACACCATCGCGGCGATGATCTGCCCACCCTCGAAGGCGAGCTCGATGCGGATCGAATCGTCAGACAGGGCACACCACCTCGGTCAGGACGCCGTGGACGGCGTCGGGATGGACGAATGCGACCTCGAGCCCGAACAACCCGCGCCGCGGAACCTGGTCGATCAGCTCGGCGCCCGCGTGCCGGAGGCCGGCGAGCGCCGATCCGACGTCGTCGACCTCGTAGGCGACGTGGTGCATGCCCGGGCCGCGCTTGGCGAGGAAGCGCCCGACCGGCGTGTCGTCGCCGGTCGGGACGAGCAACTCGATCCGACTCGCGCCGACGAGGACGGACGCGGCCTCCACGCCCTGTTCGGCCACGGCGTCCCGGTGCTCGAGCGTTGCGCCGAAGAGGAGCCCGTAGGTCTCCACCGCCTCGTCGAGATCGGTCACCGCGAAGCCGACGTGGTGGACTCCCCGGAACGTCACGCCGCGATCGTACTCGGCCGATTTCGGGGCGGGACGAGGACCTCGTCGACGAGCCCGTACTCGACCGCCTCCGCCGGCGTCATGAAGCGGTCGCGGTCGATGTCGTCCATCACCTGCTCGACGGTACGGCCCGCGTGGCGCGCGATGATCTCCGCCATCTGCCGCGTCGTCGCCTCGACCTCGCGGGCCGCGATCGAGATGTCGGTGGGCGCGCCGCGGAAGCCGGCGGAGCCCTGGTGGATCATCAGCTTCGCGTTCGGCAGGGCGAACCGCTTGCCCGGTGCCCCCGCGGCCGTGATCATCGCCGCCGCCGACATCCCCATCCCGAAGCAGATCGTCGAGACGTCCGGGCGCACGTGCTGCATGGCGTCGTAGATCGCGAGACCGGCGTACACCTCGCCGCCCGGCGAGTTGACGTACAGCGCGATGTCCTTGTCGGGATCCTCCGCCTCGAGGTAGAGGAGCTGCCCGACGATCAGGTTCGCGATCTCCTCGTCGACGGGCCGCCCGAGGAAGACGATCCGGTCGCGGAGCAGCCGCGAGTAGAGGTCGAAGGCGCGCTCGGCGCGGCCGTCCGCCTCGAGCACGGTCGGGATCAACGGCATGCCGGCCTCCTCTTCGCGTATCGTGCAACCAACGGGTTGCCTATCGTAACGCAACTGGGAGGTTGCGCGTGCAGATCGAACGGGAGATCGTGCTCCCCGTCCCCCGCGAGGAGGCCTGGGAGGCGCTGACCGAGCCCGAGCGGCTCGAGGAGTGGTTCGCCAACGACGTCGAGCTGGACGCGGTGCCGGGCGGCGAGGGCGTGTTCGAGTGGGACAACGGCGAGGTGCGCCACGCGATCGTCGAGTCGGTCGAGGAGCTCGAGCGGCTCGTGCTGCGATGGGACGACGAGGGCACGGTCGAGCTCGAGCTCGCCGAGCACCCGGCAGGGACGCTGGTGCACGTCCGAGAGACGGCGCCCGAGTGGGGCATCGCGCTCGACCTGCACGCGAGCGCCGCGTGGGCGACGGCGTAGGCGCGGTCTTCGCCGCGCTCGCCGATCCGAGCCGCCGGACGATCGTCGAGAGGCTTGCCGCGTCCGGCCGCGCGACGTCGACCGAGCTCGCCGGCGAGCTGCCGATGACACGCCAGGCGGTCGCGAAGCATCTCGCGACGCTCGAGCACGCCGGGCTCGTGCGTGGCCGCCGGGAAGGCAGGCAGACCGTCTACCGTCCCGATCCGGCGCCGCTGCGCGATGCCACGGCGTGGATGGACCGCGTTGGCGTCGAGTGGGACGCGCGGCTCGAGGCGCTCGCACGGCACGTCGCCGGGCGCGAACCCGCCTGAGGCCCCCGCGCGGCCTCAGTCGGGCAGCCAGCCGTCCCGGTAACGGGTCAGCTGGCCGGGTGGGAAGCGCGCGTACGCCTCGCGAGGCTCGGTCGTCTCGCGCTCGACGCCGGCGCCGCGGCGCAGCGCCGCCTCGTCCACGGTGTAGGCGCCCCACTCCGGCCCCGTCGAGCGGTCGCGCGCGCCGACGCAGAGGAGCACGCACGGCTCGTCCCCGGCGCCGACGATCACGTGTTGCGTCCCGCCGGGGCAGTGGACGAAGTCCCAGGTGCGCAGCGGCCGCTCCTCGCCCTCGATCACGAGCACCGCCTCGCCGCGCAGCACGAGGAAGTCCTCCTGGTCTCGCTCCCAGTGGTACATCGCCATCGGCTCGCCGGGGCCGAGGACGGTGAGATTGACCCCGAGCTGCTCGAAGTCGAGCGCGCCCTCGAAGCCGGCGCCCTCGAACTCGCAGAGGACGCCGCGGCCCTCGCGTTCCCACCACTGCGTGTCGCGTGCGCTCAGGACGAACCAGCCCTGTCCCTTCGGGACGAGGCCGTGCTCGGTGCGCACGAGCTCCGCCTCGGTCGTCACCCGCCGACTATGCCAGGACGCGCGTCGTCGTCACTGCCGGACGACGGCGACGATCACCTGCGCGGTCCGTCCCGTGCCGATCTCCACGGCCGCCAGCCGCGGGTGTGCGAGCCAGCTCTCGCGCCGCGGGTCGGGCCGACCCCGGTCGGCCGAGAAGTCGTCCAGCACGATCGTCGCACCCGGCGCGGCGAGCGCGAGGACGGCGTCCGGGTCGTCCTTCGCGCGACCGCCGTCGACGAAGATGAGGTCGAAGGGGGCGTGCGCGGGAAGCACCAGGCGCCAGTCGCCGTGCAGGACGTCGACGTCCGGGTCGTCCGCGAGGAGCTGTCCTGCCGCCCCGGCGAGGCGCTCGTCGAGCTCCGCGGTGACGAGCGGGACACCCGGCGCGAGCGCCGAGGCGAGCCAGGCCGTGCCGACGCCGCTCCCGGTGCCGATCTCGGCCACGCGCTCGATCCCGCGACGCGCTGCGAGGACGTGCATGACCATTCCGTCCTCGTCGCGGCAGCTCTGCTCGAATCCGAGCGCCGCTGCCGCTGCCTTTGCCCGGGTGACGAGCGGCGGCACCCTCACGGCGTGGCGGCGACGACCTCGTCGGTCGTCGTGAAGCGCACGCCCCCGTCCCGCCACTGCGCGAGAACGGCTGCCACGCGCTCCTCGGAAAGACCACTCGAGGCGTCCTCGACGAACGCCACGTCGTAGCCGCGGTCGAGCAGCGCCATGATCGCCGCGTGATTGCAGACGTCCGTTGCGACGCCGAAGACCAGCACCTCGCTCGGCGCCAGCGAGCGGAGGACCGGTTCGAGGTTGGGGTTCGAGAAGGCGCCGTAGGTCTTCTTCAGCACGAGGAGCTCGCGGTGGCCCTCGACGAGGCGAGGCAGGAGACCGGGCGGGTACGGCGTGAGCGAGATCGGCAGCGGGTCGAGCTGAGCCGTCTCCGGGATCTTCGCCGCGCCCGGTGTGCCTCGGAGGCAGTGCGGCGGGTAGGTCTCCTCGAAGTCAGGTGCCTCCGATATCTCCGGGTCGGTCAGCTCGTGGTCGTCCGCGGTGGCGAGATGGGTCAGGCCGTGCTCGGCCGCCCAGCGGACGAGGCGTGCCATCGCGGGTGCCACCTCTTCGGCACCGGGGACCGGGAGCTTTGCGCCTGTGCGAACGAAGTCGACCTGCGTGTCGACGTCCCAGAGGAGCGGCCGGCTCATGCCGCGGTTCCGGCGATCGCCCGAGGGCTCGGGTCGAGGTCGTACTCCCAGCCCTCGCGCCAGTCGAACGGTGCGGTGACGACCTGCTCGAGCGTCCGGCCGTCGAGCAGGTGGTCCAGCGCCCAACGCGTGGCGGTGTGTCCGATCAGCAGGAGGCGCCCGCCGGCGCAGGCACCCCGAACGTCGTCGAGGAACGACGCGACGCGAGCCACGGCCCCGCGGTAGCTCTCGCCGCCGGGGAACGGGAGATCCACCCTCCGGGCTCGCTCGGCGGCGATCGCATCGGCCGGCGCGCCGTTCAGCTCCCCGTAGTCGAGCTCACGAAGGCGCCAGTCGAGGAGCACCGGGATGTCCGTCGCCGAGAACGCGATCTCCGCGGTCTCGACGGCGCGGGCCAGGTCGGAGGCGAAGACGGCGTCGATCCCGTCGTCGCGCCTGCGCTCGCCGAGCTCCTCGGCGAGGGCGCGCCCTCGCGCGGAGAGCGCTCCGCCGAGCCATCCCGTCGCGATCCCCCGTTCGTTGTCGACCGTCAGCGAATGCGTCTCGAAGACGATCCGCACGACGTCCGTCACTCGACGAGCTCCAGGCGCGCATTCGGCCGGAAGCTGCGCCCGACCTTTCCTGTCGGCCTGCCGTCCGTCATCACGATGTCCGCGGTGAAGTCGTACTCCCCGCGGATCAGCGACGAGCCGACCCCGTACGCGTCCACCGGAACTCCGCGCCGCTCGAACGCCTCGATCTTCTGGACCGTGAAGCCGCCCGAAGCCACGATCCGCACGCGCTCGAAGCCGTCCTCGTCGAGCGCGCCGCGCACCTTGCGCACGAGGCGCTCGTTCACGCCTCGCGGGTCGAAGTCGCCCATCTCCTCCCACAGCGCCCGATCGACGAGCTGGCTCGACGTGTCGAGGCGGACGCCCCACAGCCGCGGGCCGAGCGCTCGCGCCACATCGAGCGCCGTCCGCACGGAGTCGTTGTCGAAGTCGACGAGCACCGTGATCCGGAAGTCGTTGCTCGCCCACTCGGCGAACTTCGTCGCTGCGAGCACGGTGTTGCCCCCGTAGGCAGCGATCAGCGAGTGCGGGACCGTGCCCACGCCACGTCCACCCCACCACGAGGCCTGGGCGTCGGACGTGACGCCGATCTCGGCGCCGAGCACTGCGCCTGCGACGAAAGCGGCGTACCCGTCGCCGGTCTGCACGCGGTGGTGATCGTGGCGGGCCGGCATGAAGATGATCGGCTTGCCGTTCGCTGCCTCGACGACACGCGCCGTGTTGCTCGCGATGAGCGTCCGCCGCGCGAGCGTGCCGAGCACGACGGTCTCCAGGTGCGCGAACGTCGTGTAGTCGCCCTCGATCGTCATGACGGTCTCCCACGGGTCGACCCGATCGCCGTCGCGGAGGGCATGAACGGTCAGGCCCGCCCAGTCGTCCGAGCACAGCTCGAGGATCGCGAGTGCCTCGTCGAGGCCGCCGAGCATCGCGTGCTTCCGCTGGAAGACCTGCATCACGACCCGCGGGCGACGGCCGTCGTAGAGCAGCGCCGAGCGGGTGTGGTTGAAGTACGCGTCGCTGTAGTAGCCGTCGCGCATCTTCTCGACGGGGAGGTCGAAGATCGTCGGGTCGAGCCGCTCCCGCCGGGGTCGCGTGGGCGCCGAGCTCACGACGCCGCTTGCTCGGCCGCAATCACCGTCTGCAGTGCAGCCTCGGCGACCTCGAGCTGCGCCGCGCTCGGCTCGCTCGTCGAGAGCCGCCGCTGGAGCTCGGTCCCGGGACGGGCGAGAGCGCGCGAGAGGCGCTTCTCCGGGTTCCGCGCCATCCAACCGAAGACCTCGACCGCGGCGCCGACCGCACCGACCGCTCCGACGAGTCGTGCGGCCGTCCGGTGCCTCGCGGGGGCGAGCTCTGCGGCCGCGCCGGCGAGCGCGGTCGCGATCGTGAGCGGGCCGACGAGGTGCGACCCGCACCGGTCGTGCTCCTTCGACGCTCGCTCGCCGGTCTCGTAGCTCCCGATCGAGACGTGCTCTGCGCCGTGGTAGGCGGTCAGCTCCTCACCGCGCAGCGCGACGAGCGCCGGGGCGAGCGACGCCATCACCACGGCCGCCTCGCGCGGGACGAGGGGAAGCGACGAGCGCCGCACGAGGCTGGCGCCGGTGGACGCGGCGACGAGGGCGACCGCGACCGCGGGGCGCTCGAAGGGGAGGCGCGCTTCGGGCAGCCCACGCTTCATCGCGGGCAGCACCGCGAATGCCTCGGCCAGCCGCAGCGCGCCGCGCACCAGCGGCACGGAGTCGCCGACGCCGAGCCGCGGCTTCGGCCCCGAGGCGGTCTTGATCGTGCCGTCGGGCAGCCGCACGGCGGCGCCCCACGTGCGGGGCCCGTGGACGAGGACGCCGTTCTGGAGGGCCATCCCGCCGAGGCGTAGCTTCTCCATGCCGGGAGGGTAGCGAGGAGGTGGTGCCACGCAGGGATCGCGTCAGCCCGCGGCGAGGCGCCGGAGCGCGCGCAGCATCGCCTCGGCCGCACGGCGGCTGTCGTAGGCATGCCCGTCGACCGAGACGACGGGCATCACCTCGCGGACGGACGAGGACGTGAAGACCTCTTCCGCCTCGAGCAGGCGGTCGAGCGGGAACGCTCCGGTCTCGACGCCGAAGCCCTCCTTCGCCGCCAGCCCGAGGAGCGCGGCGCGCGTCTCCCCCGCGAGGATGCCGAGTTCGAGCTCCGGCGTGAGGAGAACGTCTCCCTCGCGCCACCAGACGTTCGTCACCGTTCCCTCGAGCACCGTGCCGTCCACGTCGACCAGCACGGCGTCGTCGGCGCCGCGGCGCCGCGCCTCGGCCTCCGCCGCGACGTGGGTCGCGTAGCTCACGGACTTCGTTCCGGGGAGGAGCCACGGAGCGGAGCGGCCTGGAAACACGAGCGAGACGAGCCGCTGGCCACGAGCCCGCGCCTCCTCGATCCACGCGGGGATCGGCGAGACGAGCACGATCGCGGTCGGTCCGGCGCCGGGCGCGCCCGGTGTCCAGTAGATGCGCAGACCGACGTCGCCGACACCGGCCGCCTCGAGCGCGGCGTGGACGAGCGCGCGCAGAGCCCCGGGGTCGGGCTCGGGCAACCCGAGCCGGTCGGCCGACCCCGCGAGCCGCGCGAGGTGCTCGTCGAGCCGGAACGGGCGACCCGCGTAGACGCGGAGCGTCTCGAACGCCGCGCGCCCGCGCGTGAAGCCCTCGTCGGTCGCGGCGATCACGGCACGCGCGGGATCGACGACGCCGAGTCCCGACACCGCCGCTGCGAGCGGTAGCTCGCTCATCGCCGGGCGGCTCCGGTGGCTGCGGGAGACGGCTCGAGTGGTGCGCCGATCGCGTCCAGGAGCGGCGCCGCCTTGACGAGCGACTCGGCGACCTCCTCGTGTGGATCGGAGTCCCAGACGATCCCGCCGCCCACCCACAGGTGGATCCGCCCCCTGGCGACCGCGAACGTGCGGATCGTCAGCGCAAGCTCGAGGTCGCCGTTTCCGTGGACGCGGCCGAGCGCCCCCATCGACGCCCCACGTCCCACAGGCTCGAGCGCCGCGATGAGGTCGACGGCCGCGATCTTCGGCGCCCCCGTCACCGAGCCGCCCGGGAAGAGCGCGCCGAGGATCTCCGCGAGACCGGCGTCGGGCCGCACGTCGCCCTCGACGGTCGAGACGAGATGCTCGACGCCGGCCAGCGGCTCGGCGACCATCAGCTCCGGCCAGCGGACCGTGCCGGGGACGCAGACGCGCGAGAGGTCGTTGCGCT
Source organism: uncultured Actinomycetes bacterium (assembly GCA_963742525.1). Lineage (GTDB taxonomy): Bacteria > Actinomycetota > Thermoleophilia > Gaiellales > Gaiellaceae > Gaiella. The sequence goes on along the minus strand of CAVUMD010000002.1, from coordinate 150,908 downwards.
CGAGGTCGACGATCATGACGTGCTCGGCGGCGTCCTTGGCCGAGGCGAGGAGCTCTGCGCGGCCGCCGAGGGGCCTGGTTCCCTTGATGGGCCGCGTCCGGAGCACGTCCCCGCTCCTCGAGAGGAAGAGCTCGGGCGAGGCCGAGACGATCGCCCAGTCGTTTCCCTCGAAGACCCGCCACGCGCTGTCGCCGAGCGGCGCGTCGTTCGGTTGTGTCAGGGGGGCGAGCCGGGCGGCGAGCGCGCGCGGGCTGCCCGAGAACGACGTCGAGAGGTGCTGCACGAGATTGACCTGGTAGACGTCGCCGCGCGCGATCGCCGTGCGCACTGCCTCGACGGCGGCGGCGTGGCGGCGCTCGGCCCAGGTCCGCTGCCAGCGCCCGATGACGAAGCCCCGATCCTCGTTGTCATATTCGACATCGTGAACCTTCGACCGGACGGCGCACGCCGCAAGCGGCAGCGGGCACGGCTCCGGCGGAACGGGCGAGACCGTCCGGCGGATCGTCTCGGAGAGCCCGTAGCCGAGGTAGAGGTCCGCGACGAGCGACTCCCCGCCGGGCGCGAAGAACCCTTGCTCCAGGAGCCAGCTCTCGATCCGCTCGAACGCCTTCCCGGCCTCGTGGATCTCGAGCAGCTCGGCCGCGCGTCCGCTGGAACCGTCTCTCGGCATCTGGATCGTCGTCGCGTCGGGATCGCGGCGACGTTTCCGGGCCGCCGCCGGAACGACTGTAGACGCTTGCACGGGCCGGGCGCCTACGAGGAACCGGGGCGGACGAGCATCTCACGGTCCACGTCCGATACCCGAGCGGCGCCCGAGAGGGCGAGGCTGAGCTCGAGCTCCGCCAGGAGGCAGCGGAGCACGTGGCGCACGCCCTCCTCCCCCGCCAGGCCGAGCCCGTAGACGTACGGACGCCCGAGCAGGACTGCCCGCGCGCCCAGCGCGAGTGCCTTCACGACGTCGGCGCCCGACCGGATGCCGCTGTCCATCAGCACCTCGATCCGGTCGCCGACCGCGTCGACGACCGGCGGCAGGGCGTCGAGCGCGGCGACGGCGCCGTCGACCTGCCGCCCTCCGTGATTCGACACGACGACGGCGTCCATCCCGGCGTCGGCCGCGCGCCGGGCATCGTCCGGATGCAGGATCCCCTTGAGGGCGATCGGCCCGCTCCAGTGCTCCCGCAGGAAGCCGAGGTCGTCCCAGGTGAGGGCCGGGTTCCCGAACACGGAGGCCCAGTGCTGGAGGGCTGCGAGCCGGTTCTCGTCGTCCACCGCACCGCCGACCGCACGGAGGAAGACGGGATCGGCGAGGTAGTTCTGGTTGCCGACTGCGCGGAGGAACGGCAGGAAGGCGTTGTCGAGGTCGCGCGGCCGCCACCCCATCGCGTGGGTGTCGAGCGTGAGGACGAGGGCGCGGTACCCGGCGGCGGCCGCGCGCTCGAGGAAGCTGACCGCCAGGTCGCGATCCTTCGGCCAGTAGAGCTGGTACCACCGCGGCGCGTCACCGCCGGCCGCTGCGACATCCTCGAGCGTCGTCGACGCCGCGGTGCTGACGACCATGGGCACCCCGAGCGCCGCTGCCGCGCGGGCGACCGCTGCCTCACCGTCGGGATGGACGATCCCCAGGACGCCGACCGGCGCGAGCGCGACCGGGGCGGGCATCGGTGTCCCGAGGACGGAGACGGAGAGGTCCGGCGCCGAGACGTCGCGCAGCATCCGCGGGACGAGCCGCCACGCGTCGAGTGCCGCCCGGTTCGCCCTGGCAGTCGCCTCCGAGCCGGCCGAGCCGGCGACGTAGCCGAATGCCGTGGCCGGCATGCGCTCCTCGGCGATCGCCTCGAGCCGCGTCAGGTCGGCCGGCAGCTCGGGCACGACGTCGCCGAGACCGGCCAGGTAGATCTCGTTCTGGTAGCTGCCGAACGTGCCCAAGGCGTGCCCTCCCTCCTCGCCGACGGCCGGAAGTCTCGCCTCCGGCGGACGCCGGGTCAACCGGAGGGGCGCGTCTCGAGCCGCCTCACCGCGCGCCAGAGGAGGAACAGCGGGATGCGCGTGCGGCGGTGGCGGTCGACGCCGGGCAGCGGTGGCTCGCGCAGGGCCTCGATCGCGAGCCCGGCGCGCTCGAGGGCGCGGGTGTACGACTCGAGCGGGAAGCGGCGGCTCACGAAGTGGAAGACGATGCCGTTGCGCTCGCTGACGAGCTCGTAGTCGCCCTCCTGGAGATACGAGCCCTCGACGACGAAGGCGGCGTCGGGGTCGTCGCTCGTGAACTCGCCTGCGTCCGAGAACGGGTGTGGCACGCAGGCGCAGAAGCAGCCGCTCGGTCGCAGCACCCGGCTCGCTTCCGCGATGGCCGCAGGCATGTCCTCGACATCGATCAGGCTGTTGTACGACACCACCAGGTCGAAGCTCTCGCCGCCGAACGGGAGCGCGGCGGCGTCACCGACGAGATACGTCCCGGACGGATCCGCGTCGCGCGCAGCCTCCACGAGCGTCGGCGCGATGTCGAGGCCCGTGACCTCGTACCCGCGGGCGCGAAGGTCTCGGGCGACACGGCCTTCGCCGCAGCCGACCTCGAGCACCGCTGCCGGCGCGGAGGGCAGCAGCTCGAAGAACGAATCCCGATACGCCCAGTACGCGTCGTGCCCTTCGGCCCGCGCGAAGCGGATCCAGTCCGCCGCGCGGTTCTCGAATCCCTGCGCCATTCACGTACCGAGCGACGTCGCGACGTGCCGGAAGAGGTCGACGCCGAGCTCGAGGTCGTCGACCGCGATCCGCTCGTCGGCCGAGTGGACGAGGCTCGCCGCCAGCTGCGTGTCCATCGCCCGAAGCGGGAAGAAGCCGTACACGACCGTCTCGAGGTGCGTTCTCAGGTAGTGGCTGTCGGTGAACCCTGCACACACGACCGGCGCGAGCCGCGCGCCGGGCTCGACGCGCTCGACCCACGCCTCGAGCGCAGACCAGAGCGGTGTGTCGAGCGGTGACCGCGTACCGCCGACCTGCTCGGCGACGATCCACTCCAGCTCCCAGTCGCCGGGAACGCCCGCACGGAGCAGCGCCTCCATCTCCGCGGACTCCTGGCCCGGCAGCAGCCGGCAGTCGACCTCGATCACGCACGAGCCGGGGATCACGTTTCGCTTGCGCGACGCCTCGATCATGGTGGGTGAGAGCGTCGCCGCAAGGAGCGGCGCGACGAGCTGGCCTGCGAGCGGGTGCAGAGCGGCGGCGCGGTCGAGCGCCTCCTCGACCGGCGGCACGTCCCCGAGGATCGCGTCCAGGAAGGCCCGCACCTCGGGGATGAGCACACGCGGCGGCTCGAGGCGGGCGAGCGCGTCGAGCACCGGTCCGGCCTTGAGCAGCGCGTTGTCGGCGGCATGCGGGTCGGACGCGTGCCCGCTGCGGCCGTGCAGCCGGAGCTTGAAGGGCGCGGTCGCCTTCTCCGCGACCGCGCAGAGGTAGTACGTGCGCCCCCCGAAGACACACCGCTCGCCGCCGCCCTCGTTGAGCCCGTAGCCCCCGCGGAGGGTCTCCGGATGCTCGCGCGCGAGCCACGACGCCCCGAAGTCGACGCCCACCTCCTCGTCCGCGGTGAGGGCAAGGACGACGTCGCCGGCGGGTTGCACGCCCTCACGCGCCAGCGACGCGAACGCGACCGCAGCCGCGGCGACGTGACCCTTCATGTCGAGGGCGCCACGTCCCCAGACCTCGCCGTCGACGAGGTCGCCCGACCAGGGGTCGCGGGCCCACTCCGACGGCTCCGCGAGCACCGTGTCGGTATGGGCCAGCAGGACGAACCCGGGCCCGTCGCCCCCCTCGAGCCGCGCCACGACGTTCGCGCGGTCGGGTGTCTTCGCGAAACTGCGCGTCGCGACGCCGTTCCTCGCCAGGTAGCGGTCGAGCGCCTCCGCGGCGCGCGTCTCGTTGCCCGGCGGGTTGACGGTGTCGAGCCGGATGAGCTCCTGCAGGAGCTCGGTGACCTCCTGGCGGAGGGACACCGGACTAGGCCTCGGCCTTCGACCTCGCCGTCAGCTCGTTCCGGACATCCCAGAGCTCCGGGAAGAACACGGTTTGCACGAGCCTGCCGAGCACCTCGACCGGCGTTCCCTGCGTCCCGACGACGCCGTCCCCGATCACCCTGGCAACGACGCGGTAGTGGCGGACTCTCCACGCCTGGCACCACTCGTCGACTTCGATCATCGACTCCGCGAGGCGGTACAGCGCATCGTGGTCGCGACGGCCGACGTACAGCTCCGCGAGCGAGAGCCCCTCCTTCCTGCGGCGGGCGTGGAAGGCCTGCCCGAGCCGGGGGAGCGCGACACGCAGCGTCCGCCAGCCGGGCGAGTCGAACCCGCTGCCGTGACCCAGCACCTTGCGGATCTCCTGGTACTCCCAGGGCGACAGCTCCTCGAGCATGTCGAGCTGGTCGGTGGTGTACCGCAGGCAGCGGAGCGGGCGGCGGAGCTGGCGCGCGGCCTCCTCGACGTCGCCCTCCTCGACGAGCCGCGCCGCCTCCTCGACGTCGCTCGTGGCGAGCTTCAGCCAGAGCTCCGACGACTGGTGGACGACCTGGAACAAGAGCTCGTCGCGGTGCACCCACTCGTCCGGCCCCTTCTGCAGTGCCAGCAGCTCGTCCGTCCGGATGTATCGCTCGTAGTCGCTCGGCGCGTCGCCCGGGAGGATCGGGGTGTCGTAGTCCTCACCCGTCGCCGACATCGCGGTGAGCATACTGGCCGCGTGGGCGACCTGTTCAGCGATGCGGCTGCCACGCGCGCGCACGTCGTCGCGCCCCTTCCGCAACGCGTGCGCCCGCGCACGCTGGACGAGCTGGTGGGACAGACGAGCGTCCTCGGCCCCGGCACGGCCCTCCGTCGCGCGATCGAGGAGGGCCGCGCTCCGTCGATGATCCTCCACGGGCCGCCGGGCGTCGGCAAGACGACGATCGCCCGGATCGTCGCCGAGGCGTCGTCGGCGGCGTTCGAGGAGCTCTCCGCCGTCTCGGCCCGAGTGGACGACGTTCGCGCAGTGCTCGCACGGGCGCGCGACCGGCTGGGGGGCAACGGGGTCCGGACGCTCCTCTTCATCGACGAGATCCATCGCTTCGACAAGCGGCAGCAGGACTCCGTCCTCCACGCGGTCGAGGAGGGGCTGGTGACGCTGATCGGTGCGACGACCGAGAACCCCTACTTCGAGGTCAACCAGGCGCTTCTCTCACGATGCACGGTGATCGAGCTCGAGCCGCTCACGCTCGAGGAGCTCGGGCAGGTGCTCGAGCGCGGTGCGGCGGCGCTCGACGCGGCCGTGCCTCCCGACGTCGCCACCGAGATCGCGCGCCGTGCCGGAGGCGACGCCCGCACCGCGCTCCAGACGCTCGAGCTCGTGTGGGAGACGGCCACGACAGCCGGCGAGGAGCTCTCGGTCGCGCACGTCGAGGACGCGGCCCGGAAGCGGCCTCTGCGCTACGACCGGGCCGGTGATCGCCACTACGACCTCGCGTCGGCGTTCATCAAGTCCATGCGGGGCAGCGATCCCGACGCAGCGGTCTACTACCTCGCCGCGATGCTCGAAGGCGGCGAGGACCCGCGCTTTCTCGCGCGACGCATCGTGATCGCCGCGAGCGAGGACGTCGGGAACGCCGACCCGCGTGCCCTGCTCGTCGCGGTCGCGGCCGCGCAGGCGGTCGAGCACGTCGGGCTCCCGGAGGCGCAGCTCAACCTCGCTCAGGCGGCGATCTACGTCGCCCGCGCGCCGAAGTCGAACGCGTCGGCCCGGGCGATCTGGCAGGCGCGGACGGAGGTCCGCCGGGAAGGAATCGCGCCTCCGCCCGCCATGCTGCGCGACGCCCACTACCGCGGATCGGCTGCGCGCGGGCACGGCGAGGGCTACGTCTCCCCGCACGACGATCCTGGCCGGGCAGGCATCGACCACCTCCCCGAGGGGCTGCGAGGGCGGGCGTACTATGTTCCGTCCCCGAACGGCGAGGAGGCGGAGACGGCGCATGACGATCAGCACGGGTGACAAGGCTCCGGAGTTCGATCTCGAGGAGAGCTCGGACCGCCCGCGCGTGCGGCTGTCGAACTACCTGGGGCACGCCAACGTGCTCCTCGTCTTCCATCCATTCGCGTTCACGGCCGTGTGCACGGAGGAGGCGCAGGACCTCCAGGAGAACCTTGCGTCGTTCCGCAATGCCAACACCGAGATCGTCTTCGTCTCGTGCGACACCTCCGCCGCGCGCCAGGCCTGGAAACGCGAGCTCGGTGCGGAGTACACGTTCGCGTCGGACTTCTGGTCGCACGGGGCCACGGCCAAGCGCTACGGCGTCTTCAACGAGGAGAACGGCGCGCCGATCCGCGGCACGTTCCTGATCGACACGGACGGTGTCGTCATCTGGTCGCTCGTCAAGGACACGAGCACGCGCCGCACCGAGATGGTGCCCGAGTCGCTCGAGACGCTTCGCGCCGACACGTGAGGCCTCTGCGCAGCTCGCCGTCGTCCCGGCGGCCCGTCCACCGCGGTCGGGATCTTCGCCACCGAGGCGACGCGCCATGGGCATGGCGTCACACATCCGGCACGAAGCCGTCACAGACATGTGACCGCTTGGCCGATACCGTGACTCCAGGGGGGCTCGTTCCCCCTTGGGGGGGCGCGGACCATGACGGCAGGAGCGGAAGCGGGAGCGGCCGGAGGCCCGATAGCGGGAGCGCGGGCGGGCGCGGGAACCGTCCGCGGCCGGCGCGAGAAGCGCTCGCGTGAGCCGGCTCCACGTCCACACGTGGGGCGACGAAGACGCTCCGCCCGTGGTCTGCCTCCACGGCGTCACAAGCAGCGGCCGCCACTTCGAGCGCCTCGCCGGGCGACTCGCGCCGGCGTACCGCGTCGTGGCCCCCGACCTGGTCGGCCACGGCGACTCACCGCGCGAGCCGCCGTGGCGGCTCGACGACCACGTCGCCGCCGTCGAGGACTCCGTCGGCGAGGCAGCGGTCTGGCTCGGCCATTCGTTCGGTGCACGGATCGCGTTCGAGCACGCCGCGCGTCGTCCCGGCACCGTCGAGCGGCTCGTCCTCCTCGACCCGGCGATCCTGCTTCCGCCGCACGTCGCGCTCTGGGCGGCCGAGAACGCCCGCCGCGAGCGGGCCTACGAGAGCTTCGAGGCCGCGATCGACCGCCGCTACGAGGAGAGCCAGCTCCACGACGCGCCGCGCGCCCTCGTGGAGGCCGAGCTCCGTCACCACATGGTCGAGGAAGCGGACGGCTGGCGCTACCGGTACACGCAGGCGTGCGTCGTCACCGCGTACAGCGAGATGGCGACCTCACCGCCCTCGTTCGCCGACGTTCGCGTCCCGACGCTCCTCGTGCTCGGCGCAGACTCCTACCTCCCGTACGAGCATCTGCTCGATGCGCATCGCGACGCGCTCGGAGACCTGCTCGAGGTCGTCACGGTGCCTGGCGGCCACTCGGTGCTGTGGGATGCCCTCGACGAGACGGCCGACGCGGTCGCGAGCTTTCTGGCCCGGCCGGCGCCGTCCACCTGACCGCCTCCGCGCCGAGCGGCGCTAGCTCACGTACTCGTCCGCGATCCCGAGCGCCTCGTCGAGGATCGCAACGCCCGCGTCCACCTCGTCGCGCGTGATCGTGAGCGGCGGCACCACCATGACCACGTTCCAGTGCGTCATCAGGTAGAGGCCCTGCTCGAGCGCGGCCTTCGCGACCCGCGCAACCGGCACTGCCGCCTCGCCGGAGGCGTTGAACGGGACGAGCATCTCCTTCGTCTCGCGGCTCTTCACGAGCTCGATGCCCCAGAAGCACCCGAGGCCGCGAACGTCGCCGATCGACGGATGCCGCTCGGCCAGGGCGCGGAGCGACTGGCCGAGGTGCGCGCCGACGTCGGCGGCGTTGTCGACGATGCCCTCCTCCTGGAACGCCTCGATCGACGCGATCGCCGACGCGCAGGCAAGCGGGTGGCCGGCGTAGGTCAGCCCGCCGGGGAAGAAGCGGCCGCGCACCTGGTCGGCGATCTCGCCGCGGGCGATCATCGCCCCGAGCGGGACGTAGCCCGAGTTGATGCCCTTCGCCACGGTGATGATGTCCGGCACGACGTCCCAGTGCTCGCAGGCGAACCACATGCCCGTCCGCCCGAAGCCCGCCATCACCTCGTCGAGGATCAGCAGGATCCCGTGCCGGTCGCAGACCTCGCGAATCGCCTGCAGGTAGCCGTCGGGCGGGGGGATGATCCCGTTGGTGCCTGTCACCGTCTCGAGAATCACCGCCGCGACGGTGTGTGCGCCCTCGTACTCGAGGATCTCCTCGAGGTGCGGCGCGCCGGTGCACACAGGGCAGGGATCCGGGTGACCGGCGGGGCAGCGGTACGTGTAGGGGTCGAACATCCTCACGACCCCGGGCATCCCGGGCTCGACCGCCCAGCGGCGCGGGTCGCCCGTCAGCGTCACCGCGCCGTTCGTCGCGCCGTGGTACGAGCGGTACCGCGCGATGACCTTGTTGCGGCCGGTGACGAGACGCGCGAGCTTCACGGCGTTCTCGTTCGCCTCCGCGCCGCCGTTCGTGAAGAAGGAGACGGACAGGTCGCCGGGCGTCACGTCCGCGAGCATGCGCCCGAGCCGGGAGCGCGACTCGTTCGCCATCGGCGGGCCGATCGTGCAGAGCTGGTCGGCCTGGTCCTTGATCGCCTGGATGATCTTCGGATGCTGGTGCCCGATGTTGAGGTTGACGAGCTGTGAGGCGAAGTCGAGGTACCGCTTCCCGTCGTAGTCCCAGAAGTGACGGCCCTCCGCGCCGGCGACCGCGATCGGGTTGATCTGGTCCTGCACCGACCACGAGTAGAGGACGTACTCCTTCGCGTCCGCGACGATCTCGGCTCCGAGGTTCGGGTTCGCCTCGACGATGGCCATGCACACGCTCCCTTCGCTTCGCTCGCTCGTGCGATCGTAGCCATGGGTCTCCTGCAGGGCGCAGGCGTCAGCCGTCGAGGAGCCCGCCCTCGACCGCGGCGAGCGCGTCGCCCCGCGACCGCACGCCGAGCTTGCGCAGGATGGCCGACACGTGATGGTCGATCGTGCGTGCGACAGGACGAGGTCGTCGGCGATCTCGGCGGTCCGCCTTCCCGGACATGGCGCGAGGCCGGCGTGGGCAAGACCACGGCGGCACGGTTGTTCTTCGAGGAGGCCGATCACGACGCGTTCGGGTTGTGGGGCCGGTGTGATCCGCTCGCCACTCCGCCGCCGCTCGGCCCGTTCCTCGAGGTCGCGCGGCGCCCCGTCGGCGGTCGCCGATGCGATCGATGCCCGACTCCGCTGCCCGCGCCGCTGGCACTTCATGAACCCGAAGATCACGACCTTCGACGTCCGCAAGCCGCCGATCCTCGTGTACGGCAAGCGCGGGTTGACGTGGCAGCTCGTCGCGTTCGAGTGGGTGTTCCCGAAGAAGCCGGCGAAGGCGCCGCTGCCCGGCGCCACCTACGGCTCGTTCGGGGCGGCGTGCCACCACAAGGACGGGACGTTCGCGTTCCAGGCGAGCCAGGAGTCGTGCGCCACGAAGAGCCCGCAGACCGGGTCGGCGTTCAACTTCTGGCACCCCGACCTCGTCACGCTCCACCTCTGGGCGTGGTACCCGAACCCGAGCGGCGTGTTCTCGGGGATGAACCCGCTCATGCGCCCTTTCAACGGGTAGGCGCTCCGGCAGGTCTCTGCCGGCTGCCGGTGCGCTGAGCGGTGCGGGCGGCGGCTGCCGCCCGCACCGCTCGTCGTCCTACACGAGCTTCTGGTTGTGCCACTTGCGGTAGATCGAGGCCGCCTTGGCTGCGAAGGCGGATACCGCCTCGGCCGGGGTGGCCTTGCCCTGCGCGACCGTGGCGAACATCTGCGGGATCAGGAACGTGTTGTAGATCTCGTCCATCACGGGCGTCGTGTTGCCCGGGTGGCCCGGATTGGTCGTGTACTTCTCGGCGATCGTCGTGAGCACCGTGTACTTGCCCCTCGGCTTGTGCGCGTCCTGGGCCGCCAGCTGGCGGATGGTCTTGAAGCCGCCCTTGATCGCATTCGTCCAGGGCGGGAAGTTGTAGAACTTGCTCCGCACGAAGTGATCCTGGTAGGCGAGCTGCTGGTCCACGACGTACTTCTGCGCCGCCTCCTTGTTCTTCGCGAACTTCCAGATCAGGTAGACGCCCATCACGTGCTCGTTTCCGAGGCGCTGGGCGGGGCCGCGCGGGATCGAGGCGAGCCACGTGTCGTCCGACAGCGCCTGGTTCCCGGAGTCCTCCGCCGAGCGGACGATCGAGATCGCGTTCAAGGCGACCGAAAGACGGCCGGCGAGGAACGCCTGGTTGTTCGACGCGGCCGTCCAGGCGAATACCTCGTCCGACATGCCGTTCCGATAGATGTCCCGCATCACCTGCAGGGCCTGGATCGCTCCCTTCCGGTTTGCCCCCTGGCCGATGACGATGCGGTTCTCCTCGTTCTGGATGAACCCGCCGTAGCAGTAGAGGAGCGAGGTGAGCAACATGTTCGAGTCGATCTCGTTCGACATGCCGAGACCCACCGGGTGGCCGATCGCCTTCAGCTTCGCCGCCCCCTGGCGCAGGTCGTCCCACGTGTTCAGGCTCACGCCCGTCTGCTGGAGGAAGCTGCGCCGGTACTGGACCGGGTCGGGCGCGTACGTCTCGGGAAAGCCGTAGAACTGCTTCGTCTTCGGGTTGTACGTCGCCTTTCTGGCCACCCGCGTCATCCGACCGGCCTTCTTGCTCACCTCCTGCACCAGGTCGGTGACCGGAATTGCCTGCTTCTGGAACGACGCCGGAGGCGAGATGAACCAGAAGAGGTCGTGGCCGCTCTGCGCGGCGACCTCCGCGGCGCCCGTCGAGTAGAGCAGCGCATTGTTGATGTGGTCGATCTTGACCTCGACGTCGTTGGCCTCGCCCCACTGCTTCGCGTACGTCCCGTCGAGCCACTTGTCGTAGTCGGGGACGAAATGGGCCCACGTCATGATTCGGAGCTCGCCCGAGAGCTGTCGGTGGGCGAACTTCAGAGGGCCGTAGGCCGAGGCGAAGGCCTTGTCGGCCAGGCCTCCGAACATGCTGACGGCGAACGCGGCGGCGCTGCCTCGCTTGAGCAGGTCACCGCGGGTGAGTGCCGAGCGCGCAGATGCGGCTTGGTCGGCTACGTCTGCCACGAGTGCTCCTCCTTTCGGGCTTCGATTGTCTAGCGGAAGGCCCCTCCTGTAAAGCCCTTGATGAACCGGTCCAGGAAGGCGTTGTAGAGAAGCGCCAGCGGGATCGCCGGGATCAGCGTCGCCGCCATCAGGGACTGCCAGAAGAAGACGTCGCCACGGATCAGGTCGTTCGGGATTCCGGCCGAGACGGTCCGCTGCTCGGAGCTCGAGATGAAGGTGAACGCGTAGATGAACTCGTTCACGCACAGCGAGAACGCGAAGATGACGACGGTCAGGATCCCGGGGAGCGAGACCGGCAGCACGATGAGCCGAAGCGCCTTCAGGCGCGACGCGCCGTCCATCAGCGCCGCCTCCTCGAGCTCCTGCGGGATCGTCTTGAAGAACCCCATCAGGAGCCAGGTCGCGAAGGGCACGGTGAACGAGGGGTAGACGAGGATCAGCGCCCAGAGCGAGTCCTTGAGGCCGAGCTGGCTCACGAGCCGCGAGAGCGGCAGGAAGAGGAGGGTCGGCGGGATCAGATAGACGAGAAAGATCCCCACTCCGGCACCCTGGCCCCATGGGCCCGCAAGCCGCGCGAGCGCGTACCCCGCGGGCATGGCGAGGAGCAGGGTGATCACCACGACGGCGCCCCCCACGATCGCGGTGTTCAGCAGCCACGTCGGGTAGTTCGTCTCCCCGAACAGAAACCGCACGTGATCGAGCGTCGCGTAGTTCCAGAAGTCCCAGTGCAGATGCCCCGCGAGGTCGTTGTAGGTGTACGGCGAGTGGTCGACGTTCGCGAGGTCGAGGTTCGTCTTGAACATCGTGATCAGCGCGAAGAAGAACGGGAACCCGAGGACGACCGCGAACGGGACGACGACCAGGTACGTGACGATCGTCTGCCGCCTCGTCATCAGCTCACCTGCGCCCGCCGGGCGAAGAACAGCATCAGGATCGTCACGAGCACGAGCAGCGGGAAGAGGAACAGCGAGATCGCGGCGCCGGCGCCGAGCGAGCCCGAGTCGATCCCGACCGCGTAGGCCCAGGTGGGCAGCACCTGCGTTGAGTTGAACGGGCCGCCGTGCGTGAGGATGTAGACGACCGCGAAGTCCACGGCCGTGAACACGATCCCGAAGAGCACCGCCACGAGCGCGATCGGGAGCTGGAGCGGCAGATCGACGTACCAGAGCTTCTTGAAGCCGGTCGCGCCGTCGATCCGCGACGCGTCCTCGACCTCGTTCGGGATCGATGCGCGGCCCGCGATGAAGATGACGACGGCGAAGGGCAGGATCCGCCACGCGTGCACGAGCGTGATCGCGACGAGCGCGAGGTTCGGGCGCCCGAGCCACTGCAGCGGCACCTGCGCCCCCTCCTCGATGTGCGTCGCGTCGAACAGCCAGACGAGCGCGTGGTCCATGTGGAGTCGTGCCAGGGTCCAGTTGAGCACGCTGTAGAGCGAGTCGAGGAGCCAGAGCCAGGTGATCGTGGAGAGCACGACCGGGGCCGCCCACGGAAGCACGACGAGGAAGCGGATGATCCACTTGCCCCGGAAGTCGCGGACGAGGAAGTTCGAGAGCACGGCGGCGCCGACGACGACGATCGCCTGCGACGCGAGCGTGAAGATCAGCGTGTTGCGGAGCGCGCGCCGGAAGTTCTCGTCGTGCCAGGCGTTCGTGAAGTTGTCGAAGCCGACCCAGTGGCCCGAGAGCGAGCCGCCGATCGCATCCGTGAAGCTGAGGTAGATCGCCCAGACGAACGGGACACCGACGACGAGCGCCATGAACACGACCGCCGGGGCGATGAGGAGCGGCGCGAGGACGCGGCGGCTCTCGAGAGCATGCCGCCAGCGCCTACCGACAGGTCTCGAGCGCGCAGCGTGCGCTTCCATGGGAACCCGCCGATCCTAGTAGATTGAGGACTCGGAGACGGACGTGGCCGCGATCACGCTCGAGAGCCTCACGAAGGTCTACCCCGACGGCACGCGCGCCGTCACCGACCTCGACCTCGAGGTGGGAAGCGGCGAGTTCGTCGTCTTCGTCGGCCCGTCCGGGTGCGGCAAGACGACCGCACTGCGGATGATCGCCGGGCTCGAGACGATCAGCTCCGGGCAGGTCGTGCTCGACGGCCAGGTGATCAACGACCTGCCGCCGAAGGACCGCGACATCGCGATGGTCTTCCAGAACTACGCGCTCTACCCCCACATGAACGCGGCGAAGAACATGGGGTTCCCGCTCAAGATGCGCGGGCTCGCGCAACGCGAGATCGACGTGCGGGTGAGCGAGGCGGCGCGCGTTCTCGGCCTCACGGACACGCTGCACAAGAAGCCGCGGACGCTCTCCGGCGGTCAGCGGCAGCGCGTCGCCATGGGCCGCGCGATCGTCCGCAACCCGCAGGCGTTCCTCATGGACGAGCCGCTCTCGAACCTCGACGCGAAGCTCCGCGTCGAGATGCGTGCGGAGATCTCCCGCATCCAGCGCGACCTCGGCGTGACGACGATCTACGTCACCCACGACCAGACAGAGGCGCTGACCATGGGCGACCGCGTCGCGGTGATGCGGAACGGCGTCCTCCAGCAGGTCGCCGTCCCGAAGGAGCTCTACGCCAGGCCGCGCAACCTGTTCGTCGCGGAGTTCATCGGCTCGCCCGCGATGAACCTCGTGACGGCCAACCTCGAGCGGAGCGACGGCCGGCTTTCCGTGGCGTTCGGCTCGCACCGCCTCCGCCTCGACCCGGCGACCCTCGAGCGGCGTCCCGGCCTGTCGGCCTACGAGGGGAAGAACGTCGTGCTCGGAATCCGGCCCGAGGACATCGAGGACGCTGCCGTGCTGGGCGAGAGCGACCCGGAGCGCGTCCTCCCGGTCGTGTGCGACATCCGCGAGGACATGGGCTCCGAGGTGGTCGTGCGGTTCAACGTGGACGCCGACCCCGCCGCGACCCGCGAGGTCGTGGAGGCGCTCGCGGTCGAGGACGTCGAGGACGAGGAGGCGCGGCTCGCCGCCGCGCGGGCGCGCGGCGCGGGCGTCGTCTTCGTCGCACGCCTGGAGCGGACGACCGAGGCGCGCGAGCGGCAGCCGCTCACGGTGCAGGTCGACGTCACGCAGCTCCACTTCTTCGATCCCGGGACGGGTGCCCGGATCGGCGAGAGCCTCGACGCGTAAGGTGTCCGCACGATGAGGGCGGCGCAGATCCACGAGGTTGGAGGGCTGCCGGCGGTCAGCGACGCCGAGGCGCCCGCGGGCGAGGACGTCGTCGAGGTTCTCGCGGCGCCCGTCAACCCGATCGACCTCGCCGTCTCCCGGGGGATCCTCGCCACCGGGCATCCGCCGCTGCCGTACGTGCCGGGCTGCGAGGGAGTCGGCCGGAAGGCCGACGGCAAGGTCGTGTGGGTGTTCGGCGGCGGCCTCGGACGCACGGCGAACGGCGCCATGGCCGAACGGGCCGCGATCGGCGACTCGATGGCGATTCCCGTGCCGGACGGCGCCGATCCGGCGGTCGCGGCCGGCCTCGGCATCGCCGGCCTCGCGGGCTGGCTGCCGCTCGCGTGGCGCGCGCCGCTGACCGGAGGCGAGAACGTCCTCGTGCTCGGAGCGACCGGAGCGGTCGGGCTCGTCGCCGTGCAGACGGCGAAGCTGCTCGGCGCCGCCCGGGTCGTCGCCGCCGGACGGAGCGCCACGGGCCTCGAGCGTGCTGCCGCGCTCGGGGCGGACGCGACCGTGTCACTCGACGCCGACGATCTCGTTACGGCATTCAAGGACGCGTTCGGGGGCGAGGGGCCGAGCTACGTGTTCGACCCTGTCTGGGGCGCACCCGTCGCCGCCGCGATCCAGGCCGCGGTCCCGCGCGCGACGATCGTCAACCTCGGCCAGTCGGCGGGCGCGACCGCGGAGCTCGCCTCGGCGGCCGTGCGGTTCAAGAACCTGTCGATCCTCGGCCACACGAACTTCGCCGTTCCCGAGGACGAGCTGACCGAGCACTACCACCGACTCGTCGGCCACGTCACGGCCGGCGACATCGTCTTCGACGTCGACCGCATCCCGCTCGACGAGGTCGCGTCCGCGTGGCAGCGGCAGGCCGAGGGCGCCGGCGGTGCGAAGCTCGTGCTCGTCCCCTAGAGGAGCTCGTCAGGCGCTCGAGGGAGCGACCAGGCGGCGCTCCGCAGAATCCCATCGCCAGACGGACGACGCCGTGACGTGCGTGCCGCCGACCCACCGGTCGATGGAGAGGATCGCGCTGCGGGTGCCCCATCCGCACTCGGAAAGGAATCCGGCGCGGGTCCGCAACAGCGCGGCTCGCGGCCGCACCGGCACCGGTCCCTCGTGGAGCGCGTCCTCCCAGCAGAGCACGGCGCCTCCGAGCGCCGTCCGCTGCAGCGCGCTCGCGGCGCTCTCGCCGTTGGTGACGTGGAGGCGGACCCCCACCGCGGCCTCACGCCGTCGCGGCGGCGGCGTGCAGCTCCTCGCCGAACTTCGCCCGCTCGACGAACTCGCCGAAGCCCGGCTCGACCCGGAGCTCGCCGTCGTCGACGACGACCGTGCCGCGCACGAGCACCGTGTCGACGTCGCCCGAGACCTCGGTGCCCTCGTAGAGGTTGTAGTCCGTCTTCGAGTGCTGGTCGGCGACGGTGATCGTCTTGCGCTTCGAGGGGTCGAAGATCACGAGGTCGGCGTCGGAGCCGGGCGCGATCGTGCCCTTGCGCGGGTAGAGGCCGAACAGCTTGGCGGGGTTCGTGCAGAGGAGCTCGACCATCCGGTTGAGCGTGATGCGGCCCTCGCCGACGCCGAAGTGGTGGATCATGTGGAGCCGATTCTCGAGGCCCGGCCCGCCGTTCGGGATCTTCGAGAAGTCGTCCTTCCCGAGCGTCTTCTGGCCGTCCCAGAGGAACGCGCAGTGGTCGGTCGAGATGGCCGAGAGAACGTCCGTCCGCACGGCGTTCCACAGCACGTCCTGGTTCGCCTTCTCGCGGGGCGGCGGCGTGTAGACGTACTTCGCGCCCTCGAAGTCCGGCCGCTCGAGGAACGTCGTGTCGACGAAGAAGTACTGCGTGCACGTCTCGCCCCAGACGTCCCAGCCCTTCTCGCGCGCGAGCATGATCGGCTCGACCGACTCCTTGCACGAGACGTGGACGACGTAGAGCGGGCAGCCCGCGACGCGTGCGAGCTGGATCGCGCGGTTCGTCGCCTCGCCCTCGGTCTCGGGCGGCCGCGTCAGCGCGTGGTAGACCGGCGCGGTGTTCCCGGCGGCGAGCGCCTCCTTGACGAGCACGTCGATCGCGTCGCCGTTCTCGGCGTGCACCATCACGAGGGCGCCGGTCCGCGCGGCGACCTCCATCGTGCGGAAGAGCGTCTCGTCGTCGACCATCAGCGCGCCCTTGTACGCCATGAAGAGCTTGTAGGAGGTGACCCCCTGGTCGGGCAGCGTCGCCAGCTCGTCGAGCCGTCCCGGCGCCGAGAGGTCGGTGACGGCGATGTGGTAGCCCATGTCGATGATCGCCTTGCCGTCGCGCTTGGCATGCCAGTCCGAGAGCGCGTCGGCGAAGCTCTGGCCGGCGCCCTGGATGCAGAAGTCGACGTGGCACGTCGTGCCCCCGAAGGCTGCCGCCGTGTGACCGGACGTCACGTCGTCGATCGTCGTCGTGCCGCCGAACGGCATGTCGAGGTGCGTATGCGGGTCGACGAGACCGGGAAGCACGAGCTTCCCGGTCGCGTCGATCACCGTGTCGGCGGTCACGTCGAGTGACTCGCCGAGCAGGGAGATCCGCTCGCCGTCGACGAAGACGTCGGCGACGTAGTCGTCGGCCGCCGTGACGATACGGCCGCCCTTGATCAGTACGGACATCGTGGATCTCCCTTCTCGGTCGCTCTACTTCCCGCCCACCGTGACCTTGACGGTCGCCTTCTTCCAGGAGGCGCCCGTGACGTTCGCCTTCTCCTTCTTCAGCTGGGCAACGGCCTTCGCGGCGTACGCGTAGTTCGTCGCACCCTTCGGCAGGCTCTTGATGACGCCGTAGGTCCTCGCGATCTTCGTCGTCTGCGCGAGCGAGCCCGTCGGCGGCAGCCCGATGCCCCGTGAGTTCGGCCAGATGAGCGCGTTGATCTCGTTCATCTGCCACGTCTGGTGGCCGCGGCCGAGCAGCGACCCGTTCTTGAGGACGATGCTCACGCACTCCGCCTGGTGGTCGCGGCAGTAGATCCAGCCCTCGAACGAGGCCTTCAGGAACTTCACCGTGGTGTCCTGGTTGGCCTTGTCCTTGAGCCAGTCCTCGCGCACGAACACGTTGTCCTCGAGCATCCCGGTGCCGACCTTCGGGTCGGACATCTTGAAGACGTTCAGGTCCTTGAGCGTGTAGAGCTTCCCGGTCTTCGGGTTCTTCGTCTCGAGCACCTGCGCGAGCTCGTTGTACGTCATCGCCGCCGCCGCGTCGACCTGGTTCTTCAGGAACAGCTGCATGTCGAACGGCTGGTTGACGATCGTCACGTCACTCGAGTTCGAGTGGTCGATGCCGTTCTTCTGGAGCGCCGCGAAGAGCTCGGGCTCGTTGCCGCAGCACCAGACCCCGACCTTCTTGCCGCGCATCTTCGAGATCGTGTTGATCCCGCTCGACTTCCAGGTCAGCTCGGTCATCCCCGACCGGGCGAACACCTGGGCGACGGAGACGAGCTTCGAGCCCTTCTCGCGCGTGGCGAAGAGGTTCGGCAGCCAGTCGAGGCCGAACTCCGCGCGATTGCCCGCGACGACCGTCTCGGGCGTGATGCTCGGGCCGCCGACCTTGATCGAGACGTCCAGCCCGGCCTTGTCGTAGAAGCCCTTCTCGAGCGCCGCGTAGTAGCCCGCGAACTGGGCCTGCGTCACCCACTTGAGCTGCAGGGTGACCTTCGTCGCCGCCTTCTTCTCAGGGGCGGCCGCCGCGACGGCGACCCACGTCGCGAACGCCGTACACGCGAGCACGGCCACCGCCATGACCCACTGCTTCCTCAATTCGCCCTCCTCGGGTTTCGTGCGACCCCGTCGGCCGCGTGGTTGGCATTCTGGACCTCCGTCACTCGCCGCGAAAGCCGCGTCGTGAGGGATGCCAGCTCGTCGTCAGCCGCTCGACGAACGCGACCGCGGCGTAGAACGCGATCCCGAAGGCGCTCGCCAGCGCGATGCCCGCCCAGGCGCGCGGGAAGTTGAACAGCTGCGTGTCGTTCAGGATGCTCACGCCGAGCGCGTTCGTCGGGCCGCCGAAGTACTCGCCGACGATCGCGCCGATCATCGAGAGCACGGCCGCGACCTTGAGGCCCGTGAACATGAACGGCAGCGACGTCGGGATCCGCACCTGCCGGAAGACCTCGACGTTCCCGGCCGCGTACGAGCGCATCAGCTCGATCGCGCGCGGGTTGACCGACGTCAGCCCGCGGAGCGTGTTCACCATCACGGGGAAGAAGCAGAGGACGGCCGCGATCGCCATCTTCGAGAACGGGTTCAGGAGCCCGAACCAGTTGTTCGTGATCGGCGCGAAGGCGATGATCGGCACCGCGTTGGCCGCGACCGCGAACGGGATCAGCGCGAGGCCGACCGTCCGGAAGCGGGCGAGAAAGAGCGCGAACAGGATGCCGAGGCCCGAGCCGAGCGCGAACCCGCCGAGCGCCTCCTTGAACGTGTAGAGGCCGTAGTCCCAGAGCGTCGCCCTTGTCGTCCCAGAACGCCTGGGCGATGTCGGAGGGCTTCGGCAGCAGGAACGTCTGGACGTCGAACAGCGTCGTCAGGCCCTGCCAGAGCCCGATGCCGACGAGGAAGACGGCGATCGCCGGGACCCAGTCGCGCAGCCGTGTCCCGATCTCCCGCGTGAAGCCGGACGGGATCGGCTCGACGACGGTCGAGCTCAGAAGAGCTCCTCCACCGCGGCGGAGCGGCCGCCGGTGTCGCCGTGGCCGGCCGCGAGCGCCTCGCGCACCGCGGTCACGAGCTCGAAGAACCTCGCGTCCTCGCGCGTCTCGCCGGTCCGCGGCTGCGCCAGGTCGACGTCGATCGTCGCGGCGATCCGGCCCGGCCGCGCGGACATCACGACGACGCGCGTCGAGAGGAACACCGCCTCGGGGATCGAGTGCGTCACGAACACGACGGTCGAGCCGGCCTTCTCCCAGATGCGCAGGAGCTCCATGTTCATGCGCTCGCGCGTCATCTCGTCGAGCGCGCCGAACGGCTCGTCCATGAGCAGCAGCGAGGGGTCGAACGAGAGCGCGCGCGCGATCGAGACGCGCTGCTGCATGCCACCCGAGAGCTGCCACGGGCGGCTCGACTCGAAGCCGGTCGAGCTCGACGAGCTCGAGCATCTCCCGGACGCGCTCCTTCCGCTTCGCCCGGTCCCAGCCGAGCAGCTCGAGGGGAAGCGCGACGTTCCGCTGCACGGTGCGCCAGTCGTAGAGCACCGCGTCCTGGAACACGATCCCGTAGTCGTGGTCGACACGCGCCTGGTGCGCCGTCTTGCCGTTCACGCTCAGGCTCCCCGACGTCGGCTCCACGAGGTCGCCGATGATCCGCAGGAGCGTCGACTTCCCGCATCCCGACGGCCCGATCAGCGAGATGAACTCGCCCGGCGCGATGTCGAGGTCGATGTCCTGCAGCGCGGTCACGCCCGTGCGGAAGGACTTCGTCAGGCCCTGGATCGAGACGACGCTCGCGGGCGTGCTCACGCGAGGTTCTCCGGCGCGCGGCGCAGGATCAGCCGCTCGGCGAGCGCGACCGCCCCGAACAGGACGAGGCCGAGCACCGCGCAGACGATGTTCGTCGCCCACAGGAACGTCGGCTGGAGCGAGTAGTACTGGTTGAAGTTCACGATCGCGCCGCCGAGGCCGTCCTGGATCGACGCGGGCGTCTCTCCGATGATCGCGCCGATCACGGCCGCGGTCGCCGAGATCTTGAGCGCGGTGAAGAGGTACGGCAGCGAGGCCGGGACGCGCAGGCGCCAGAGGATGCTCCAGCGGCTCGACGCGTACGACTCCATCAGCTCGAACGCGCGCGGGTCGGCGGACTGGAGGCCACGCAGCGCGTTGATCGCGACCGGGAAGAAGGTGAGGTAGGCGGCGAGGATCGCGACGGCCTTCCAGCCCTCGACGCCCTTCGAGCCGAGGCCGATGACGACCATCGGCGCGATCGCGAGGATCGGCACGGTCTGCGAGGCGACGATGTAGGGCAGGAGGCCGCGCTCCAGCAGGCGCGAGTGGACGAGCACGACGGCGATCCCGAAGCCGACGACCGCGCCGAGGACGAACCCTGCGATCGCCTCCTTCGCCGTGAACCACGCCGCGTCGAGCAGCGGGTGGATGAGCGCCGGCCCGCCGGTCGTCACGGGCTCGCCGAACGCCGCGAAGATGTCCCAGATGTTGGGCATCGTCGTGTCGTCGACGAGGAACGGCCACGTCCAGCCGGTCGTCTCCCAGAGCCACTTGTAGCCCTGCCAGAGCGCGCAGAGGGCGAAGATCACGATCGCGTAGGTCGCGAGCTTCGAGAAGGCCGGGACGACCTTCCACTCGCGCTGCTCGACCGTCGCCGTCGCCATGTTGGGGGGCATTCCAGCACACGCCGAACGGGGCGACCGCGTTAAGCTCGCGGCGTGGCACTCGACCCCGCACGCGTCGTCACGCGGCTCCGGGAGCTGCGGTCGCTGACCGGGGACGAGGACGGCGAGCAGCGCGTCGCGTGGACGGAGACCTGGGCCAAGGGGCGCGCGTGGCTCGCCGAGTCGCTGGCCGACCTGCCGCTCGAGGTCGAGCGCGACGCGGCCGGGAACGACTGGTACACGCTGCGCGGCGACTCCGACCGGGCCGTCCTGATCGGCGGTCACATGGACTCCGTGCCGAACGGCGGCTGGCTCGACGGCTGCCTCAACGTCCTCGCCGGCGCCGAGGTTCTCCGCCGGATCGCGGACGAGGGGACGCCGCCCGTCACCGTCCGCCTCGTCGACTGGGCCGACGAGGAGGGCGCGCGCTTCGGCCGGTCGCTCTTCGGCTCGTCGGCGGCCGCGGGCTCGATGGCCGACCAGGAGGAGCTGCGCAAGCTGACCGACCGCGACGGCGTCTCCGCTGCCCGACGCGGTCGGCGCGTACGGGGTCGACCTCGACCGGGCGCTCGACGCCCACGCGGAGCTCGCGAGCGCGGCCGCCTACCTCGAGCTCCACATCGAGCAGGGCCCCGTGCTCGAGTCGCTCGACCTGCCGCTCGGCGTCGTGCTCGGCACCTTCGGCGTCGAGCGCCACCGGATCACGTGGACGGGCCAGGCGGCGCACGCCGGCTCGACCCCGATGGACAAGCGCCGCGACGCGCTCGCCGGGGCGGCGAAGCTCGCCCTCGCGATCCGCGACGTCGCGCGCGAGACGGGCGACGGCGCGGTGTGCACCTCGGGCGGCGTCGTCTGCCGGCCGGGATCGTCACGTCGGTCGTCGAGACGGCGGAGCAGCTGCTCGACCAGCGCCACCTCGACGCCGGCAAGCTCGCCGCGATGCTCTCGCGCGCGCAGGAGCTCTCGCGCGGCTTCGCCGCGGAGGAGAACATCGACGTCGCGTGGGAGCGGATCTGGTCGATCGAGCCGATCCTCTTCGACGAGACGCTGATCGGGTTCGCCGACGAGGCGATCCGCGAGGTCGCGGGGACGTCGCACCGCCTCCCCTCCGGGCCGCTCCACGACGCGGCGGAGGTCTCGCGCGCCGGCGTCCCGACGGTGATGCTCTTCGTCCAGAGCCTGCGCGGCCTCTCGCACACGAAGCTCGAGGACACGAAGCCCGAGCACCTCGAGCTCTCGGTCGCCGCGCTCGACCGTCTCGCCTCGAAGACGATCGACTGGATAGCCGCGCGATGAGGTACGAGCTGGCGGTCGAGATCGCGCGGCCGCCGGCGGAGGTCTACGCCTACCTCGCCGACCCGACCCACCTGCCCGACTGGCAGGAGGACGTCGAGGAGGTGCGCGACGCTCCCGGCGGGCCGCTGGCAGGCGGGCGCGAGCTTCACCGAGGTGCGCTCGTTCCTGGGCAAGCGCGCGGAGTCGACGCTCGAGGTGACCGTCGCCGAGCCGGGCACGCGAGCTCTCCCTGCGACGGTCTCGGGCCCGTGCGGGTGCTCGATCCGCCACCGGCTCGAGCCCGGCGGGTGACGGGACACTCGTCACTCGTCGAGGCCGAGGCGGACGCCGGCAAGCTCCTCGGCCTCGGCGGCCCGCTCCTCCGCAAGGCGGCCGAGCGGAGGGCCCGCGGCGACTTCGAGCGGCTCAAGGCCGTCCTCGAAGCGGGCGCCTGAAGCGGCCTTTGCGCCGACGGAGGTGCGGGTGCGACGATCGGCCGGCGCGCGACCTCCCGGCCGGCACGGTCACGTTCCTCTTCACGGACGTCGAGGGGTCGACCGGGGCGTGCTGCGGCGGCTGGGGCCACGCGTACGACGGCGTACTGGCGTCCGCCATCGCGAGCTGATCACGAGCCGCGGTGGACGACCAGGGCGGGCCACGAGGTCGACACGCAGGGCGAAGGCGTTCTTCGTCGCGTTCGCCGCGGGCCAAGGACGCCGGTCGCCGCGGCGCTCGCGGCCCAGCAGTCTCGCGACGCCGAGCTCGGCCGGCTGCTCGCACCTCTCGTGCGTACGGGGTCCACACGGCCGAGCCGGAGATTCTCGAGTGGGTACTTCGGCATGGGTGCCACCGCGCCGCTGTCGGACGCCCACGGCGGCCAGATCGCTCCCGCGTCGACGGCCGGCTCGCGACGAGACCGCCGGCTCGAGCCGCGAGCGGTGCGCGTGGTCGTCTCCGGAGCACCGAGCTCGTCTGCCGGCGCGCCAGGAGTTCATCGACCGCGCTCCGCGCGCGGGCTCGCACGACGGCCGAGCTACGCCCGGGCCGGTCACGCGCTTCGACCCGCACATCGTCGGATCGGTGAGTCTCCTGCGCTGCTCGAGATGGAGCGGTACGAGCTCGTGCTCGAGATCGCGCGGCCGCCGGCCGTGGTCGACGGCTACCTGCCGACCGGCGCTGCACCGGCCCGACTGGCGGTCGGACGTCGAGGAGGCGCGCGACGCGCGCGGCGGACCGCTGGCCGCGGGGGCGCGTTCACCGAGGTGCACGAGGAAGAGGCGCACGCCGACCGCGAGGTCGTGCTTGCCGCGGGCGCGATCGACACGCCGAGGCTGCTCCTCCTCTCCGGGATCGGCCCCGAGGAGGAGCTCGCCCGGCACGGCATTCCCGTCGTCCAGGTGTCGCCCGGCGTCGGTCGAAATCTACGCGACCACCTGGCAAACGGCGTCCTCGCCGCGGTCGACGCGGAGACGCTCTACACCGCCGAACGTGTGAGGCACCTGCTCGCCTGGCTCGTCGCCGGCCGGGGGCCGCTGACCTCCAATGTCGCCGAGGCGGCGGCGTTCGTCCGCGTCGGTCCGGGGCGTGACGGCGCCCGACCTCGAGCTGATCTTCGCGCCCGTGCTGTTCGAGGAGGAAGGGACGGTCCCGCCCTCGCGCGACGGCGTCACCGTGGCCGCCGTGCTTCTCCAGCCGCGAAGCGCCGGCGAAGTGCGGCTCTCGTCGGCCGACCCGCTCGCTCCGCCGGAGATCGACCCGCGCTACCTCACCGACCCGGATGGGCACGACGCCAGGACGCTCCGCGAGGGCGTGCGCCTCGCGCGTCGGGTGCTCGCCGAGAGTCCGCTCGCGCGCCATGTGACCGAGGAGCTGCTCCCCGGCGCGGACGCGGTCGACGACGATGCGCTCGACGCGCACCTCCGCGCCCGCTCCCAGACGCTCTACCACCCGGTCGGGACGTGTCGCATGGGGACGGACGACGATGCGGTGGTGACGCCGGATCTCCGCCTGCGCGGGGTCGACGGGCTGCGGATCGTCGACGCATCGGTGATCCCGGCGCTGCCGCGGGGGCACACGAACTGGCCGACGGTGATGGTCGCCGAGCGCGCCGCCGAGCTGATGCGCGCCCCGTGACGGGCCCCGGCCCGGTCGTCTGCTGCCCCGACAAGTTCCGGGGCAGCCTGACCGCCAGCGAGGCCGCCGACGCCTTCGCCGCCGGGGTCGCGTCGGCGGGTCGCACTGCGGTACGCCTCCCACTCGCCGACGGCGGCGAGGGGACGCTCGACGTCCTCTGCCCGGCCGCGTCCGACCGGCACGTGCTGGTCGTCACCGGGCCGCTCGGGAACCCCGTCGAGGCCGAGTGGGGCATGCGCGGTGACGCCGCCGTGGTCGAGATGGCCCGCGCGAGCGGCCTCGCGCTCGTCGCCGGCGGGAACGACCCGCTGAGCGCGACCACGTTCGGCACGGGCGAGCTCCTCCGGGCCGCCCTCGACACGGGCGTCCGCCGCGTGATCGTCGCCGTCGGCGGCTCGGCGACGGTCGACGGCGGGCTCGGCGCGCTCGAGGCGCTCGACTTCGACCTGCGCGGCGCCGACGTCGTCGTCGCGTGCGACGTGACGACGCCCTTCGCCGACGCGGCGCGCGTCTTCGGTCCGCAGAAGGGCGCCGACGCCGCGGCGGTCGCGGAGCTCGAGCGACGGCTCGAGCGGCTCGCCGACCGCTACCGCGACGTGCGCGGGGTCGACGTCCGCGACCTGCCCGGCGCGGGCGCGGCGGGCGGTCTCGCGGGCGGCCTCGCCGCCTACGGCGCACGGCTCGTCCCCGGCGCTGCGCTCGTCGCCGACGTCGTCGGCCTGCGCGACGCGGTGCGGGACGCGTCGCTCGTCCTCACCGGCGAGGGCCGCGTCGACGCCACCTCGTTCGCCGGAAAGGTCGTCGGCCACGTCCTCGACGAGGCGCGCGCGCTCGGCGTCCCCGTCGCGATCGTCGCGGGTGACGCCGAGCGCGCGACGCTCCCGAAGAACGTCGAGTGCCTGACGCTGGTCGAGCTCGGCGGCTCGCTCGAGGCCGCGCTCGCGGCCGCCGGACGCCTCGCCGCCGACGCGGCGGCGGCGCTCTCCCGCACCGTCTGAAAGCCGGTTGGCGCCCGCGGCCCGTGCGGGGAACCGCACCGTGCGCGTGTCGCTCGGGCGCCAGGCTCGGTGCACGACATCGAACCGCACAGGAGACCCCCATGTCACAGCTCACCGACGTCCGCGACACCCTCCGCACCGCCGCCTCGTCCGACGTGCTCGTCTTCCCGACCGACGCCGGCTGGGACGACGCCCGCCGCGCCTGGAACCTCGCCGTCGACCAGCGCCCCGCCGTCGTCGCGCTCCCGCGGAGCGTCGACGACGTCGTCGACGCAGTCGACTACGCCCGCACGCTCGGGCTCAGGATCGCCGTGCAGGGCACGGGCCACGGCGCGCCGCGCACGCCGCTCGACGGGACCATGCTCGTCAACACCTCACGGATGACGGGCGTCGAGGTCGACCCGAAGGGCCGCACGGCCCGGGTCGCCGCAGGGACGATCTGGGCCGACGTCGTCGACGCCGCCGTCCCGCACGGGCTCACGGCGCTGCACGGCTCGGCGCACGACGTCGGCGTCGTCGGCTACTCGCTCGGCGGCGGCATCGGCTGGCTGGCGCGGAAACACGGCCTCTCGTCGTCGAGCGTGCTCTCGGCCCAGGTCGTCACCGCCGAGGGCGAGGTTCTCCGCGCCGATCGAGAGACGAACGCCGACCTCTTCTGGGCGCTGCGCGGAGGCGGTGGCAGCTTCGGGATCGTCACCGAGGTCGAGATCGCCCTCTTCCCGGTCGCCGAGGCGTACGCCGGCTGGCTCGTCTGGCCGATGGAGCGCGCGGCCGAGATGCTCGGCGCATGGGCCGAGTGGACGAAGGACGCACCGGAGGAGGTCACGTCGGTCGGCCGGATGCTCCAGCTTCCGCCGATCCCGGAGATGCCCGCGCCGCTCCGCGGACGGCAGGTCGTG
Source organism: uncultured Actinomycetes bacterium (assembly GCA_963742525.1). Taxonomy (GTDB): domain Bacteria; phylum Actinomycetota; class Thermoleophilia; order Gaiellales; family Gaiellaceae; genus Gaiella. Next base: position 124,914 of record CAVUMD010000002.1, on the reverse strand, counting down.
GTCGTCGAGGCCGCGTTCCTCGGCACCGAGGACGAGGGACGCGAGCTGCTCCGCCCGCTGCGCGATCTCGAGCCGGAGCTCGACACGTTCGCCATGGTTCCGGCGGCCGCGCTCACGCAGCTCCACCAGGACCCGCCCGGGCCGGTTCCCGGAAGCGGCGAGGGCTGGATGCTCGACGCGTTCGACGCGGCCGCGGCGGAGGAGATCGTCCGGGCAGCCGCGATGGACGGAACCGCGCCGCTGATCTCCGTCGAGGTCAGGCACCTCGAGGGCGCGCTCGGCCGGCCCGACCCGAACGGCGGCGTCCTCTCGCACCTCGAGGCGCCGTACGCCATGTACTCCATCGGTGTGGCGCCCGTCCCTGTAGCCGCTCAGGCGGCCCAGGAGCGCATCGCCGCGATCCGTTCCGCGGCCGCGCCGTGGCTCTCACGGAGCGCGTACTTCAACTTCGCAGAGGGCGCCGTCGAAGGCGGCTCCCTCTACCCGGCCGGCACCTACGAGCGGCTGACCGAGATCCGCGCCGAGCTGGACCCGGACGGCGTCTTCCGCGCGAAGCACGCGATCGACTGAGGACGGGAAGGGCGGGGGAGCCGGTCGGCTTCCCCGCCCTTTCCTTGGATCGCTACGACGCGTCCTCGTCCTCGGCGAGTAGCCGGTAAAGGGCCTTGCGCGCGTCACGCAGGACGGCCTGAGCCGCCTCGATCTGCGCGGCGGTGCCCGCATGGGCGACCTGCCGCGTCGCCGCGAGCACCTGATGCGCGAGATCCCGCAGCGTCATGAGCTCGCTCTCGTTCTCGCCCGCGACCGCGGTCCACGGGGCGGGTGCGCCGGCGGCCTGCTCCCGTCCGGCGTCGGTGAGCGCGTAGACGCGCTTGCCGGACTCGGAGGCGTTCTCGCGGACGAGCTCCTCGTCCTCGAGCTGCTGGAGCGTCGGGTACACCGAGCCCGGGCTCGGCCGCCAGACGCCGCCCGTCCGCTCGGCGAGCTCCTGGATGATCTGGTAGCCGTGCATCGGCTCCTCGACGAGGAGCGCCAGGATCGCGGCGCGGATGTCGCCGCGGCCCGCGCGCCGGCCGAAGGCCTGGCCCGGCCCGAAGGGACGGCCGCGGCGGCGGCCGTGAGGCCTGGTCATGAAGTGGATCCGGTCGTCGCGGTGGAAGCGCCGGCCGGTGATGGCATGTGCCGTCACAGATGTCTCCTTTCGTTGCATCGCGATATATCGTAACAGATCACGACATGATGTCAAACGGGGCTCCCCGCGCCGCTAGGCGCGTGCGTAGGCGTCCGTCTCGACGGCGACCACATCGGGCAGGCCGGCCCCGGCGCACGGGCTCTCCACCCCCGCGGTCCGGGCTCCGATCCGATCCGGAGCCCCGCCGATCGCGCGCAGGCGGGCGAGGAGCGGCAGGGCGAGCCCGGTCGCGAGCCCGCCGACGACGAAGGCCGAGCCGATCGAGCGGGTCTCGCCGAGCGCGCCGAGCCCGAGCTGGCCGCCGATCCCGCCGGCATTCGAGATCATCGAGTCGAAGGAGACGACGGTTGCCCGCTGCTCGCTCGGCACGACCTGGTGCAGGTACGCCTGCCTGACCGGGCTCGTCACGCCGGATGCGGCGGTGATCAGGAGCAGCGCCGGGAGCGCGAGCCAGAACGAGGAGACGAGCCCGAGCGCGACGGCGGCGCACGTCTCGACCGCCGCCGCTCCGAGCAGGAGCGTCGTCCGCCGGGTACAGCGGCGCGAGAGGACGCCGACGAGCTGGTTCCCCCCGATCGTCGAGAGGGCGATGCCCGCCGAGACGAATCCCGCCACCCAGACCGCGTCGCTCGAGAGCAGGTCGAGCAGGTAGGGCTGCGCGGCGTAGAACCCCCACGTGAAGAAGCCGAGCTGGACGCACGATGCGAGCATCAGGAGCCGGAGCGGCCGCTGCCCCCATCCGTAGGCCACGCCCGCCCGGGCATTCAGCGCCACCTCGCCGGGAAGCTCACCGAGCGTCACGCGGCGCGGCTGGAAGCCGAGATCGTGCATCACGACGTAGGCGACCGCGAAGACCGCGACGAGCAGCACGGCCCGGACGACGTACGGGATCGACAGGTCGATCTGGCCGAGCAGCCCTCCGGCCACCGTGCCCACGAGCATCGCCGCGCCGGTGATCTGCTGGCCGCGCGCAAATACCGAGTCGAGCGCGCCCGTGAAGCCCGTCACCGCGAGCGCGTCGACGAGCCATGCCTCCATCGCGCCGGAGTAGAAGGTGAAGCCGAGCCCCATCGCGACCGACACGACCGAGAACGCGACGACGCCTGCCCCGACCTCCGCGAGAGCGACGTAGAGCAGCGTCGTCGCCGAGAGCACGACCAGGGAGAGGAGGAACGAGACGCGCCGACCGAGCGTGTCCGCGACGACGCCGGTCGGCACCTCGAAGAGAACCATCCCCGCGGAGAAGGCGGCGTTCGCGACGAACACCTCGAAGAACGACAGACCGGCGCCGAGCAGGAAGAGCGTGTTGACCCCCCAGATCAATGCCGCCGACAGCGTGTAGAGCCCGGCGAGCGTGAAGTAGCCGGTGAGGATCCGTCGTTGCGACGGGGTTGGGGGTGAGTCGTCGATTCGAGGACCCTACGGGCGCGACGGCGTAGAGTCGGCCGGTGGACGCCTACCGCACGCCGGACGAGCGCTTCGAGGGCCTGTCCGGCTGGCCGTACGCCCCGCGCTACGTCGAGCAGGACGATCTGCGGATGCACTACGTCGAGGAGGGCGCCGGGGACCCGATCCTGCTGCTCCACGGCGAGCCGACGTGGGGCTTTCTCTACCGGCGCCTGATCCCGGTCCTCGCGACCGCCGGACGTGTCGTCGTGCCGGATCTCTTCGGGTTCGGCCGCTCGGACAAGCCGGTCGACCAGACCGCCTACTCGTACGACATGCACGCTCGCTCGATCGAGCGGTTCGCCCTCGGGCTCGACCTCCGAGAGCTGACGATCGTCGTCCACGACTGGGGCGGGCCGATCGGGCTGCGCTTCGCGGTGACGCACCCGGACCGCGTCGCGCGGCTCGTGATCCTCAACACCGGCGTCGGCGTCGGCGCGCCGTCGGAGCCGTGGCTCCGCTTCCGCGCGCTCGTGCGCGAGGTCGGTGCCGGCTTCACGGCGAGCCGGCTCGTGCAGGTGGCGTGCGTCTCGCAACTCGACGACGACGCCGTCCGCGGCTACGACGCGCCGTTTCCGGTGGGTGAGGCGAAGGCCGGCGCGCTCGCCTTTCCGGAGCTCGTCCCGACCGAGCCCGACCACCCGTCCGCCGCCGCGATGCTCGAGGTCCGCGACGCGCTCGCCCGGTGGGAGAAGCCGGCGCTCGTCCTCTTCTCCGACTCCGATCGCGTCTTCTCCCCCGCGCACGCCGAGCGGATGGCGGCGCACGTCCCGGGCGCGCTCCCCGCCGAGATCGTGACCGGGGCGGGGCACTTCCTCCAGGAGGACAGAGGCGAGGAGATCGCCCGGCGGATCGCGCGCTTCGCCGCCTGAGCGCTACTCGATCGTCTGCAGGAAGGTCGCCTGGCCCTGCTCGGGCGGAGCACCGTAGATGAAGAGCCGGAGCTCGTCGTCACCGCGATTCGAGAGCTGGAGCGCCGTCCCCGGCTGCACGACCAGCACGCTGCCGCGCTCGAGCTCGTGACGCTCGGGGTCGTCACCTTCCCCCATGTGGATCGTGAGCGTCCCGTCGAGAACGACGAACACCTCCTCCTGCACCGGGTCGATGTGGCGGCGGCCGATCGCCCCGGGCGGATAGCGGAAGAGGTTCGCGCGCGAGCTCGTCATCGACTCCGACAGCTCGGACACGAGCCGCGGGTCGCCCTCGCGGCGCGGATGCCACTCGAGCTCGCCCGCGTGGAAGATCGTGTACGCCACGCGGACCCCCTAGTAGTCGGAGCGCTCGATCAGCTCGATGCGGTACCCGTCCGGGTCCCGCACGAAGCAGAGCAGCGAGCCGCCCTCGCGGACGGAGTACGGCGCTCGCTCCGGCTCGATCCCCTTCTGGGCAAGCGCGGCGAGCGTCTCGTCCATCGAGTCGATCGTGAGCGCGATGTGTCCGTATGCGGTGCCGAGCTCGTAGGAGTCGACGCCGAAGTTGTAGGTCAGCTCGAGTTCCGGCTGCTCCTTCCCGGGCACGCCGAGGAAGTAGTTCATCGCCTCGTCGCGGATCGGCAGCTCACGCCGCTTCTCGAGGCCGAGCGCCTCGTAGAAGGCGATCGACCGCTCCGGGTCTGTGATGCGGTAGCAGGTGTGGATCAGTTCCATGCCGAGAGCCTAACGGTCGTGGTGCGGGTAGCCGAACCCCGTCGGTCCGCACGCAGCCGGTAGCGTCGGAGTCGTGAACGCGCGCGCACACGGCGTCAACCCCTGGCTCGTCCTCGTCCTCGTCTGCCTGGCGCAGTTCATGGTGATCCTCGACGCCACGATCGTGAACGTCGCGCTGCCGTCGATCCAGGCCGACCTCGGCCTCTCCGAGTCGGGTCTGCAGTGGATCGTCAACGCCTACGCGCTTCTCTTCGGCGGCTTCCTCCTGCTCGGCGGGCGCGCGGGCGACCTGATCGGGCGCAAGCGCGTGTTCCTCGCCGGCCTCGTTCTCTTCACGGCGGCCTCGTTCGTCTGTGGCGTCTCCAACGGCGAGACGATGCTGATCATCTCGCGCGGGATCCAGGGCCTCGGTGCCGCGCTCGTGTCGCCCGCGGCGCTTTCGATCGTGACGACGACATTCCGCGAGGGTCCCGAGCGCACGAAGGCGCTCGGTGTGTGGGCCGCGATCGCGGTCGGCGGCGGCGCGGTCGGCCTCGTGCTCGGTGGGTTCCTCGTCGAGACGTTGTCGTGGCCCTGGATCTTCTTCGTCAACATCCCGGTCGGGATTGCGGCGTTCCTCTTCTCCCTGCGCTTCGTGCCCGAGTCGAAGGACGAGCATGCGCACAAGAGCTTCGACCTCGCAGGCGCGACGACCGTCACCGCCGGCCTGATCGCGCTCGTCTACGGGATCGTGCGCTCGGCCGAAGCGGGCTGGGGGTCCGCCGAGGTGCTCGGCATCCTCGCGCTCGCCGCGGTGCTGCTCGTCGCGTTCGTGCTCATCGAGCAGCGCTCCGCGGAGCCACTCGTGCGCCTCTCGATCTTCGCGGTCAGGACCGTGCGGGGAGCCAACGTCGCGATGTTCATCGTCGCTGCCGGCCTCTTCGCGATGTTCTTCTTCAACACGCTGTACGTGCAGCGCGTGCTGGGCTTCTCGCCGCTGGAGGCGGGCTTCGCGTTCGTCCCGTTCACGCTCGGCGTGATCGTGAGCGCAGGGATCTCGCAGAAGCTCGTGCCCGCCCTCGGCGCCCGCGACGTGCCGCTCATCGGCCTCGCGCTCGCATTCCTCGGCCTACTCAGCTTCCTGCGCCTCACGCCGGACTCGTCGTACGTCACGGGCCTGCTTCCAGGCATCCTGCTCACCGCGCTCGGGATGGGGCTCGTCTTCGTGCCGATCACGCTGATCGCCACGAGCGGGATCCCGGCCGACGACGCCGGTCTCGCATCGGGTCTGTTCAACACGTCGCAGCAGATCGGCGGAGCCGTCGGCCTCGCCCTCCTCTCGACGTTCGCGACGAGCAAGACCACCGACACCCTCTCCTCGCTCGGCGGGCCGCCGACCGAGGCGGAGCAGTCGCAGGCGCTCGTGGACGGGTTCCACGTCGCGTGGCTCGGCAGCGCGCTGCTGCTCGCGCTCGGTGCGGTGCTGCTCTTCGCCCTGCTCCGGCGTCGCGACGTGGTCGCGATCTCGGAGGGCGAGGTCGCCCCCGCCGCCGCGTAGCTGCCCCGGCGCCGGCCGGATCAGGCGCGCACGGCCGGCTCGCGGCGCTCGACGACATCGTCGAGCGCGTGGCGGAGGCCGAGCGCCAGCGCGCCGGTGAGCACAGCGGCTTCGCCGAGCGACGAGACCGCAACGTTCGGCGGGTACGGGATCCACCGGTCGAGGAGCAACCGCACCGGTGCCAGCAGCAGGTCGCCGTTCGAGCCGAGTCCCCCGCCGAGGACGACGAGCGACACGTCGGTGACCGCCGCCACGGGGACGGCGTGCAGCGCGATCCGACGCGCGACCTCCTGCACGACCTCGGCGGCGACTGCATCCCCGGCGCGCGCCGCGGCGAAGATGTCCCGCGCGTCGTAGGGCTCGGCGAGGGCGGTGCCGCCCGGCCGCCCGGCCGCGAGCCGCGTCGCGAACGCCGCCACGGCGCCGGCGCACGGATCGACGTCGTGGTCCAGCCCGACGAACGAGAAGTCGACCTCGCCGGCCGCCCCGTTGTGACCGCGGTGGAGCTCGCCGCGCAGGACGAGGCCGGCGCCCATGCCGGTGCCGATCGAGAGGAAGAGAAAGTCGTCGACACCGCGCGCGACCCCCTGCCACTGCTCGCCGAGGGCCGCCAGGTTGACGTCGTTCTCGAGCCAGACGCCGAGCCCGAGGCACTCCTCGAGCTCGGTCGCGAAGGTCGCTCCCTCGAGGCCGGCGACGCTCGTCGCGAGAGAGATCGCCCGGCGCTCGGGGTCGACGACGCCCGGCACGCCGACGACGGCGCCGTTCAGCCGCGCGTCCGGGATCGCGGTCGCGTCGACGAGCGCGTCCCGCAGCTCGACGATCTGGGTGAGCACGCGCTGCGCATCCGTCCCGTCGACCTCGACGTCGAGGCGAGCGCGCACGTCCCCGCGGAGGTCGCAGATCGCCCCGCGCAGGAAGCGGCCGCCGAGGTCGAGACCGAGCGCGAGCGCGGCCTCGGGAACCGGCTCGAAGAAGACCGCGCCGTAGCGGGGGCCGGTCGGCCCCTCGAGCGCCTCGCGGACGAGGCCGGCGTCGACGAGAGACTGGAGGGCGAGCGAGACGGTCGGCTTCGAGATGCCGGCGCGACGCGAGATCTCCGCACGCGAGATCGGCGCGCCGGAGCGGATCGCCTCGAGCACCGTGCGCTCGTTCAGGTGCTTGAGGAGCGGAGGGAGCGCGGGGACGGTCGAGTGCGGTCTCGGCGACATTTGGGTTGGAATGTTAACGAGCGCAGCTGATCACACCGAGAGGCTTGACGTGTGACCAGAAAGATCGTAGCTTCCTAATTCGTAAAGTTTCCTAACTTTCGAAGGACGTCGGCGGTACCGGGACACGAGGATCGGCATCGCGCGTCCAAGGAGGTCCGATGAGACGCACAGCGGCGATCGTCGTCGCGCTCGCAGTCCTCGCCGCGATGGCCGCGCTCGGCGCGGTGTCGTCGTCGGCGGCACCGGGCAAGGCGCACGCGACGACGCTCACGGTCTGGGTTGGCTGGAGCGCCCGGGAGCTCAGCGAGTTCAAGAAGGTCACGGCCGAGTACGACGCGAAGAACCCGAACGTGTCGGTGAAGGTCGTCGGCGGGATCAACGACGACAAGATCATCGCCGCGCTGCGGTCTGGGAACGCGCCGGACGTGGTGAGCTCGTTCACGTCGTCGAATGTCGGGATCTACTGTTCGTCGGGCGGCTGGATCGACCTCGCCCCGTACCTCAAGAAGGACGGCATCTCGACGAGCATCTTCCCGGCGGCAACGATGTACTACACCCAGTTCAAGGGGACGAGGTGCGCGCTGCCGCTGCTCGCGGACGTCTACGGCTTCTACTACAACAAGGCGCTCTTCAAGAAGGCCGGGCTCACGGCGCCGCCGAAGACGTTCGCGGAGCTGACCGCGTACGCGAAGAAGCTCACGACCCGCAAGGGTGACGGCTCCCTCGATGTCGTGGGCTTCGACCCGGTGTTCGGCTTCTACCAGAACGGGATCGGCGGATACCAGCCGCTCGTCGGCGCGAAGTACTTCGACCCGTCCGGCAAGTCCGCCATCTCGCGCGACCCGGGCTGGAAGACGCTCCTCAACTGGCAGAGGGGTCTCATCGACTACTACGGCTACGGCAAGCTCGTGAGGTGGCAGACCGGCGCCGGTGACGAGTTCTCGGCCTCCCACGCGTTCGAGCGGGGCAAGCTCGCGATGATGATGGACGGCGAGTGGCGCGTTGCGTTCCTCGCGGCGGAGCACCCCGAGCTGAAGTACGGAACGGCGCCGATGCCGGCCGGCCTGCGGAGCCAGTACGGGTCCGGCTACATCAACGGCACCATCATCGGGATCCCGAAGGCGGGCAAGAACCGCGACGAGGCCTGGAAGCTCGTCAAGTACCTGACGACGAGCAACCACGCACTTGCGAGCTTCTCGAACGGGATCCGGAACGTGCCGTCGACGGTGAGCTCGACGAAGTCCAAGGAGCTCAAGCCAGACGCGAACTTCGCCACGTTCGGGAAGCTGTTCGTGAACCCGAAGTCGTCGACGATCCCGATCACCGCGATCGGTGCCGACCACCTCCAGACGTTCCAGGACTTCATCGCCAAGTGGCAGGCGGGAAAGGTCAAGGACCTGCAAGGCGGTCTCGCGGAGGTCGACAAGCAGATCGACGCGAAGCTGAAGCAGGCGGGCGGCGGCGGGAACTCGGTGCCGTGAGCTCCCTGCCGGTGACCGGGGCGGGACCCGCCGCGGTGCCGGCAGTCGATCGCCGGCGGGCCAGGAGGCGCGCAGGCTGGCGGAGACGGCTCACCGTCCTCGCCTTCCTGAGCCCCTGGCTCGCCGGCTTCGCGATCTTCTTCGGCTATCCGCTCGCGATGACGACGTACCTCTCCTTCTTCCACTACGACCTCCTGAACCCACCGCGCTGGGTCGGACTCGCGAACTACCGCTACCTGTTCGGACAGGACGCGCAGATCTGGCCCGCGGTCGAGAACACGCTCGTCTTCATCGCGATGTCCGTGCCGCTGCAGGTGCTCTTCGCGTTCGGGATCGCGGTGCTGATCACGCGGGCGAAGGCGGGGGTCGGCGTCTTCCGGACGGTCTTCTACCTCCCCGCGCTCGTGCCGCCGGTCGCCGCGACGCTCGGGTTCGTCTATCTCCTGAACCCGGCTACGGGCCCGGTGAACACGATCCTCGGCTGGCTCGGGATCGAGGGCCCGCTCTGGTTCAACGATCCGTCGTGGTCGAAGCCGTCGCTCGTGATGCTGGGCCTCTGGGGCGTCGGCAACACGATGATCATCTTCCTCGCGGCGGTGCTCGACGTCCCGCGGCACCTGTACGAGTCGGCCGAGCTCGACGGTGCAGGCGGCTGGCGGCGGCTGCGCTACGTGACGCTGCCGACGATCAGCCCGGTGCTCCTGTTCGCCGTCGTACTCGGCGTGATCCAGGGACTCCAGTACTTCACGCAGGCGTTCGTCGCGGCCAACGTAGCGGCGGGGCAGGCCTCGCAGGGCGGCTCCGTCTCGCACACTCGAGCTCGGCTATCCGGAGGGATCGACCCTCTTCTACCCCGTCCTCCTCTACTACCACGGCTTCCGGTTCTTCAACATGGGCTACGCGTCAGCGATGGCGGTGCTGCTGCTCGTGGTGGCGTTCGCCGCGACGTGCACTGATCATCCGCGGCAGCCGCCGCCGCGTGCACTACGGGACGACGCGATGAGCGGCGCCGCGGTCGGCCTCGAGAGCACGGCTCCCACGCGGCGTGCGGTGCCGACGTCGATCAGGCGCCGGCGGCTGCTGATCTCGATCGCCGACCACAGCCTCCTGATCGTCGCTGCGCATCGCGTTCCTGGCGCCGGTCGTCTTCATCGGGCTGACCTCGCTGATGACGACCGACCAGGCGCTCTCGTCGCAGCTCTGGCCGAGCCCGTTCCGGTGGCGGAACTACGTCGACGTCTTCTCGAGCGCCCCGCTCTGGCGGTGGGCGCTCAACTCGTTCATCTACGCGAGCCTCGCGACGATCGGGCTCCTCGTCTCCAGCGTCCCGGTCGCGTACGCGTTCGCTCGCCTGCGCTTCAGGGGGCGTGAGCCACTGTTCCTCGTCGTGCTCGTCGCGCTGATGCTGCCGCCGCAGGTGACGGTCGTGCCGCTCTATGTGATGTGGGCGAAGCTCGGCCTCGTCGGCAGCCTGTGGCCGCTGATCATCCCGAACTGGCTCGGCGACGCGTTCGCGATCTTCCTCCTGCGGCAGTTCTTCCTCACGATCCCCGAGGAGTACCTCGACGCGGCGCGCGTCGACGGCTGCGGCGAGTTCCGCATCCTCACCTCTGTCGTGCTGCGGCTGGCGAAGCCGGCAATCGCCGCCGTGGCGCTGTTCTCCGTCCTCTACACATGGAACGACTTCTTCCTGCCACTGCTCTACGTGGGCGAGAACCCCGACCACTGGGTCGCCTCGATCGGGCTCGCCCAGTTCCGCAGCCTGCACCAGGTGCAGTGGAACCTGACGATGGCGGCGACGCTGCTGATCATGCTGCCGGTCGTGGTCGTCTTCTTCCTGGCGCAGAAGGCGTTCGTCGAGGGCGTCACGCTGACGGGCGTGAAGGGATGAAGCTCACCGTGGTCGGTGGTGGGTCGACCTACACGCCCGAGCTCGTCTCCGGGCTGTCGCTCGAGCGATCCCGGATCCCCGTCGAGGAGCTCGTCCTCCACGACGTCGACCCCGAGCGGCGCAGGGTCGTCGGTGAGATGGCAGCGCGGATGCTCGAGCGGCAGGGCTTCGGCGGCGCGCTCACCGTCACGGACGACCTCGACGCTGCGGTCGAGGGGGCCGTCGTTCGTCCTGCTCCAGCTCCGGGTCGGAGGGCAGGCGGCAAGGCTCGAGGACGAGACCGCCCCGCTCGCCTGCGGGTGCATCGGCCAGGAGACCACGGGCGCCGGAGGCTTTGCGAAGGCGATGCGCACTGTGCCGGTCGTCCTCGGGATCGCCGATCGCGTCCGGGAGCTCGCGCGGCCGGACGCATGGATCGTCGACTTCACGAACCCCGTGGGGATCGTCACCCGGGCGCTGCTCGACGCGGGCCATCGCGCGATCGGCCTCTGCAACGTCGCGATCGGCGTCCAGCGCGAGATCGCGAGGCTGCTCGGGATTGCGCCCGAGCGGGTGCTGGTCGACCACGTCGGCCTCAACCACCTGACGTGGGTGCGCCGCGTGATGGTCGACGGAAGCGAGGTGCTCCCCGAGCTGCTCGAGACGCACGGGGAGGCTCTAGCGCGGCAGGCCGGTCTCCCGCTGCGGCTGCTCGAGGAGCTCGGCGCGGTGCCGTCGTCGTACCTCCGCTATTTCTACGCCCACGACGTCGTCCTCGCCGAGCAGCGTGCAGGCGTCCCACGGGCGGTCGAGGTCAGCGAGCATCGAGACGCGCCTCCTCGACATCTATCGCGACGCCGAGGTCTCGGACAAGCCTGCGCTTCTCGAGCGGCGCGGAGGCGCGTTCTACAGCGAGGCTGCGACGGCGCTGATCGCCTCGCTCTCGGCCGACAGCGGAGACGTCCAGGTGGTCGACGTCGCGAACCGCGGGACCGGTTGCGGGCCTCTCCGACGACGACGTCGTGGAGCTCCCCGCGCGGATCGGCGCGGACGGGGCCGAGCCGTTGCCCCAGGCGCCGCTCGCACCCGAGCTGCTCGGGCTCGTCCAGCACGTCGCGGCCTACGAGCGGCTCGCGGCCGAGGCAGCGGTCACGCGCGATCGGGTGACCGCCCGGAAGGCCTTGCTCGCGCATCCGCTGATCGGCCAGGACGCGCTCAGCGGGACGCTCCTAGGCGCGCTCCGGCTCGACGAGCTCGTGACGGCGGGAGCGCGATGAGCGATCGTGTCGTCCTGGCCGTCGACGGCGGCAACTCGAAGACCGACCTCGCGCTCGTGCGCGAGGACGGCGCGCTCCTCGCGCACGCGCGCGGTCCGCTGTCCTCGCCGCACCACCTCGGGCTCGACCGGTCGGTCGCGCTCCTGGAGGGGCTGCTCGACGAGGCGGCGGCCACCGCCGGTCTCGACGGCGCGCGCCCGCTTCAGGTGGCGCAGCTCTTCCTCGCGGGGGTCGACTTCCCCGCGGAGGAGGACGCGGTGCACGCAGCGGTCGCGGCGCGCGGCTGGGCAGACCACGTCGAGGTCGGCAACGACACGCTCGCCGTCCTTCGCGCCGGCAACGAGCGCGGGTGGGGAGTCGCGGTCGTGTGCGGCGCCGGCATCAACTGCGTCGGGGTCGCGCCCGACGGACGGCGCGTCCGCTTCCCCGCGCTCGGAGTGATCACGGGCGACTGGGGCGGCGGGTACGACGTCGGCCTCGAGGCGCTCTTCGTGGCGGCGCGGAGCGAGGACGGCCGGGGGCCGCGGACGAGCCTGGAGCGGGTCGTTCCCGCCTTCTTCGGCTTCGCCTCGCCGAGCGAGCTCGCCGAGGAGATCCACGCCGGCCGCATCGCGCAGCGGCGGATGATCGAGCTGGCGCCCGTCGTCTTCGCGGAGGCGGCCGCGCGACGAGGTCGCGGCCGGGATCGTCGGCCACCTCGCCGACGAGGTGGTCGCGCTCGCGCGCTCGGCGATCGTCCGCCTCGAGCTCGAGCGCGAGACGATCGAGGTCGTGCTCGGCGGAGGCCTCCTGCGTGCGGGCGACCCGCGCCTGCTGGGCGCGATCGAGGCCGGGCTGGCCCGCGTCGGGGACGGAATCCGGGTGCATGCGACGAGCGCGCCGCCCGTCGTGGGAGCGGCGCTGCACGGGCTCGATCGCCTGGCCGCCGGCGACGAGGCGAAAGCGCGGATCCGCAGCGAACTGACGGCCGCGGTCGACGCGGCACGCGCGCCCGAGCCGTCGTCACTCCTGGAGGCGAGTCGTGGCTGACATCCGGTTCGAGCGGGCGACGCGCATCTACCCCGGCAGCGACGTCGCGGCGGTCGACGCGCTCGACCTCGAGATCGCGGACGCGGAGCTGATGGTGCTGGTCGGCCCGTCCGGCTCCGGAAAGTCCACCGCGCTGCGAATGCTCGCCGGGCTCGAGGACGTGGACGACGGCGGGATCTGGATCGGCGGCGTCGACGTCACATACGCCCGCCCGAAGGACCGGGATATCGCGATGGTCTTCCAGAACTACGCGCTCTACCCCTACCTCACCGTCGCGCAGAACATCGCGTTCCCGCTCAAGATGTCGAGGATCGCGCGGCGCGAGCGCGACCTCCGCGTGCGCGAGGTCGCCGACCTGCTCGGGCTTGCCGACCTGCTCGACCGCAAGCCGGCCCAGCTCTCGGGCGGTCAGCGGCAGCGCGTCGCGATGGGTCGCGCAATGATCCGTTCGCCGCAGGCGTACCTCATGGACGAGCCGCTGTCGAACCTCGACGCCAAGCTGCGCGTCCAGATGCGCGCCGAGATCGCAGACCTGCAGGGCCGGCTCGGCGTGACGACCGTCTACGTGACGCACGACCAGTCGGAGGCGATGACACTCGGTCACCGGGTCGCCGTGCTGCGCGACGGACGACTGCAGCAGTGCGCCCCGCCGCAAGAGCTCTACGACCGACCGGCCAACGCCTTCGTCGCAGGCTTCATCGGCTCGCCGGCGATGAGCCTGATGGAGGTTCCGCTCGGAGGCAACGGGTCACTCGACCTCTCCGGCGTCCGGGTCCCGTGCCCGGCCGATGCGTCCGCAGCCGCGAAGGCACGCGGTCTGGACCGCGTCCTCCTCGGGCTGCGGCCCGAGTCGGTGCAGCTCTCCTCGGAGGGCATCGCGGCGCGAGTCGAGGCGGTCGAAGTGCTAGGCGCGGACGCATATGTGTTCTGCAGTGCGACGGTCGCGGGCGCGGAGACGCGCCTCGCGACCCGGGTCGAGGCACATGCCGCACCGGCGCGTGGTGAGTCCGTGCGGCTCGTCGCGGGCGGCGGCGCCCACCTGTTCGACCCTGTGAGCGGCGAGCGATTAGGGTCAACCCGAGCGTGACGCGCGACGCGCCCACCCCGAGCGGAATTGTCCTTCCGAGGCTGCCCTACTCGCCGGTGATCCGGAGCGGCGACCACGTCTTCACCGCGGGCCAGGTGGCCCACGGTCCGGACGGGAGCGTGGTCGCTGGAGGAATCGCGGAGCAGACGACCCAGGTGCTCGGGAACCTGCGCGCCTGCCTGGCCGCCGCCGGGTGCGACCTCGACGACGTGCAGAAGGTCAACGTGTTCCTCGCCGACCTCGCCGACTTCGAGGCGTTCAACGCCGTCTACCGCGAGGCGTTCACCGCGCCGTACCCCGCGCGGACGACCGTGCAGGTGGGGCTACCTCCCGGCCTGCTGATCGAGGTCGAGGCGGTCGCGCGACTTCCCGGCCGGTGACGCTCCTCGACACCCCGGCCGTCGTCGTCGACCTCGACCGGCTCGAGCGGAATCTCCAGCGCTGGCAGGCTCACTGCGACCGCGTCGGGCTCGCGAACCGCCCACACGTCAAGACGCACCGCTCGGTCGAGATCGCGCAGCGACAGCTCGCGCTCGGCGCCGCGGGGGTCACGTGCCAGAAGCTCGGCGAGGCCGAGGTGATGGCCGACGCCGGCATCACGGACATCCTCGTGCCGTACAACATCGTCGGCGCCGAGAAGCTCGAACGTCTCGGTGCGCTCGCGGCCCGGGCGAACGTCACGGTGAGCGCGGACGACGAGGCGCTGCTCGCCGGGCTGGCCGCTTCGGTGCGAGGGACGAGCGAGCTCGGCGTCCTCGTCGACTGTGACACGGGCCTCGCTCGCACGGGGGTCGCGACACCGGAGCGGGCGGCGCTGCTCGCCGGCGCTGTCGCGCGGTGCCAGGGCCTGCGTTTCGCCGGCTTCCTCACGTACCCGGCGCCGGACGGCGCGCTCCCGTTCCTCCGCGCGGCAGTCGCCCTCGCGGCGTCCGCCGGGCTTGCCGCCGACGTCGTCTCGGCGGGCGGCACGCCGACGATGTGGAGCTCTGACGCGCTACGCCCGACCGTTACCGAGTACCGGGTCGGGACGTACGCGTTCCACGACCGCGCGACCGTCACGGCGGGGACCGCGACACTCGACGACGTCGCGCTGACCGTGCATGCGACCGTCGTCAGCCGCCCGGCCGCGGACAGGGCGGTCCTCGACGCCGGGTCGAAGACGCTGAGCTCGGACCCGGGGCCTGCGGCAGGCTTCGGGACCGTCCTCGAGGCGCCACGTTCGACGATCGAGCGTCTCAGCGAGGAGCACGCCGTTCTCGCGCTCGACCGGGCGGACTCCCTCGAGCTCGGTCAGCGCGTCCGGATCGTCCCCAACCACGCCTGCGTCGTCGTCAACCTCGCAGACGAGCTCGTCGCAGCCGGCAGCGGGAGGGAGCCCCGGTCGCTGCGGGTCGACGCACGGGGCCGCTCGCGCTAGGGCGCGTCAGATCCCGCGATCGGCCCACTTGACCCAGCTCGCCAGCGCGAACGGCAGGCTTGCGAGCAGGGCGCAGAGCCCGAGCACGACGTGCCCGGTCACGAACAGCACGACGCCGACGAGGATCGCGGCGACGAAGACGGCCAGGGCGACGAGGAACGCCATTGCAACTCCTTCTCTCGGTGAGGTGGCGTGAGCCTACTGCGGTTCCGAGTCGAACTCGTCCTCGACGAGCCCGAAGAGGACGCCGTCGACCCACGTCTCGTTGCGCCAGTACGCCCTGCGGCGCACTCCTTCGCGCACCCAGCCGGCGCGCTCCGCGTGACGGAGCCCGCGCTCGTTGAAGCCGTACACCTCCATCTGGAGGCGATGGAAGCCACGCTCGGCGAAGAGGTGCCGCTGCAGCGCCCGCGCCGCGGCAAGGCCGACGCCGCGGCCCTGCTGCGCAGGGTCGACCGCAAGGCCGCTGACGGCGGCGATCCGCGAGCGCCGGTTGACGAGCTCCCACGTCATCGTCCCGGCGGGCTCACCGTCGACCTCGATCACGAGGACGCAGAAGCCGTCCTGCTCGTGTTGCGAGCGCGCGACGCGTTCCGCGATCGCCTCGGGTGTCGACGCACGCGAGACGGCGAGAAACGGCTCCACGTCGGCATCCGCTGCGAGCGCGGCGAGGAACGGCACGTCGTCGAGGGTCGCCCGCCTGAGAGAGACCTCCATGCCGCCACGCTATCCGCGTCGCCGGAATCCCATCCCCGTGCCGAGCGCCGTCCCGCCGAGGATGAGCACGAGGCCCGCGAGCGCGGACACGGTCACCGGCTCGTCGAGGAAGACCGTCCCGTAGACGAGGGCGAATGCCGGCACGAGATACGTGACGAGAATCGCGCGCGAGGCGCCCGCACGCGCGATGAGCGTGAAGTAGAGGAGGTAGGCGACACCGGTGCTGAGCGCGCCCAGCGCGACGATCGCCGCGACGGCCTTCGCGGGCGGCGCCTCGGACGGCAGCTGAGCGAGCCCGAACGGGAGCGCGAGGAGCATGCCGACGCCGAGCTGCCCGATCGCCACCTCGAGCGGCGGGAACGAGCGGACCGTTCGCCCTGCGTAGAGGACGGAGACCGCGTAGCACGTGGCCGTGCCGAGGACTGCGAGGGCGCCGACGAGCTGGCTCCCCTCCTGCACGCCGACCAGGAGCGCGACGCCGACGAAGCCGACCGCGACCCCGACGAGCCGCAGGCCGCGGACGCGCTGAGACGGATCGATGCGTGTCGCCAGCACCACGGTCAGGATCGGCGCGGCCGCCTGGATCACGGCCGCCAGACCCGAGTCGATCCGTGTCTCCGCGAACGCGATGAGCCAGTAGGGCACCGCGTTGTTGAGCGCACCGAGCACGACGCACGGGATCCACATCGCGCGCAGATCCGGGATCGCGCCGCGCAGGAGCACCACCGGCACGAGCACTGCGACACCGACGACCAGCCGTCCGAGGACGACGACCGCGGGCTCGACCTCGTCGACACCGAGCTTGATGAAGAGAAACGACGCACCCCAGATCGACGCGAGGGTGAGCAGGAGGACGACCTCGCGCCGGTGCACCGTGCGACGCTACCGGGGGCCGCCCGACCGTCGGGCTAGACTGACCTCCTGAGCTCGGTCGCGGAACAGCCGCTCCATCGTCAGCTCGGCCTCACGGACGGGGAGCTCGCTCGCATCGTCTCGCTGCTCGGGCGGGAGCCCAACCACTTCGAGCTCGCCGTGTTCTCCCTCCTGTGGTCGGAGCACTGCGGCTACAAGCACTCCGCCCTTCTCCTCCGGCGCCTGCCGAGCGACGGGCCGCGTGTGCTCCAGGGGCCGGGCGAGAACGCCGGCGTGCTCGATCTCGGCGACGGCCTCGCAGTCGCGTTCAAGGTCGAGAGCCACAACCACCCCTCGGCCGTCGAGCCGTTCCAGGGCGCCGCCACCGGGGTCGGCGGGATCCTGCGCGACATCTCCGCGATGGGGGCGCGGCCGGTGGCGCTGCTCGACGGCCTGCGCTTCGGCGCGCCCGACGACCACTTCTCCCGCGCCGTCGGGGGTGTTGGCCACTATGGCAATTGCGTCGGGGTGCCGAACGTCGGCGGCGAGGTCGTCTTCGACGACGCCTACGCGTCCAACTGCCTCGTGAACGCGATGTGCGTCGGACTGCTTCCGGTCGAGCGGCTCGTGCGCGCGAAAGCGACCGCCGCGGGGGCGCTCCTCGTGCTCTACGGGGCCACGACCGGCCGCGACGGGATCGGCGGGGCGTCGGTGCTCGCGAGCGCCGAGCTCGGCGAGGACGACGCCGACAAGCGGCCGTCCGTCCAGGTCGGCGACCCGTTCACCGGCAAGCGGCTGATCGAGGTGTCGGCCGAGCTCGTCGAACGCGGCCTCGTGCTCTCGCTCCAGGACTGCGGCGCCGCCGGGCTCGCCTCGTCGCTCTCGGAGATGGCGGCCGACTACGGGATCGACGTCCACCTCGACCGCGTGCCGCAGCGCGAGGACGGCATGGAGCCGTGGGAGGTGATGATCTCGGAGTCGCAGGAGCGGATGGTCGCGATCGTCGCACCGGAGCGCCTCGGCGACGTCGAGGCGGTGATCGACCGCTGGGAGCTCCATCGCGCCGTGATCGGCGAGGTGACGGAGACCGGCGTCCTGCGCGCGCTCTGGGAGGGTGACGAGGTCGGCGCGATCCCGGCGAGGCTGCTCACCGACGAATGCCCGCGGTACGCGGTCGAGCGCGAGGCCCGTGTCCCGCCGCCGGAGCGCCCGACCCCGGTGCCGCCGACGCGAGCGGCGCTCCTGGAGCTGCTCGCCTCCCCCGCGCTGCGCTCGCGCGCCTTCGTCACCCGCCGCTACGACCAGCTCGTCCAGTCGCGCACGATCCGGCGCCCCGGGCTCGACGCAGCCGTCCTCCGACTCCGGCCGGACCGGCGTGGGCTCGCCGTGACGCTCGACGGGCAGGGACGGATCGGCTCGCTCGACCCGCGTCTGGCGGGACAGCTGGCCGTCCTCGAGGCCGCGCGGAACGTGGCGTGTGCCGGGGGAGAGCCGATCGGCTTCACCGACTGCCTCAACTTCGGCAACCCGGAGAAGGCCGAGGTCGGCTGGGAGCTCGCGGAGGCGATCGAGGGCATGGCACTCGCGTGCGAGGCGCTGGGGGTGCCGATCGTCTCCGGGAACGTCTCGCTCTACAACGACACCGACGGCCGGTCGATCCCGCCGACGCCCGTGGTCGGCTGTGTGGGACTCGTCCCGGACGTGCGACGCGTGCCGCGCGGCTGGCGGGAAGGGGATGCGATCCTGCTCGCCCGCTCGCGCTCGCCGCTCACGTTCGCCGGCTCGGAGGCGCAGGCACGCTGGGGGACGCTCGGCGGGTCGCCGTCGCTCGACCTCGCGAGCGAGTGCGCGCTCGTCCGGTACGCGACGCGCGCCGGGCAGCACGCGTCCCTGGTCCACGATGCGGCGGAGGGCGGGCTCGCCGTCGCGCTCGCCGAGGCCGCGCTGTGGAGCGGGTTCGGCGCCGAGCTCGACCTCGGGGACGACCCGCTCACGCTGTTCGGCGAGGTCGGCGGCCAGGTCCTCGTGGCGCTCCCCGCGGGCGACGTCGACCCCGACCCGACCGGCGCAGACGTCGAGGTGCGCAGGATCGGGCTCGTCGGCGGGGACGCGATCCTCGGCGTCGGGCTCGACCAGCTCGCAGAGGCGTACGAGGGGAGCCGCTGATGTGCGGCGTCTTCGGCGTGCGGTCGCACGAGCGGGACGTCGCCCGGCTCACGTACTTCGGCCTGTTCGCACTGCAGCACCGCGGTCAGGAGTCCGCCGGGATCGCGGTCTCCGACGGCGGCCACGTCACGGCGCTCCGGGAGATGGGGCTCGTCCCGCAGGTGTTCGACGAGGAGAAGCTCGCCGCGCTGCCCGGCGAGGTCGCGATCGGCCACACGCGCTACTCGACGACCGGCGGCGCGCACTGGTCGAACGCGCAGCCCCTCGTGCACCACGGCAAGGCGCGCACCCTCGCCCTCGCCCACAACGGCAACCTCGTCGACCCGGCTCCGCTGCGCGACGAGCTCCTCGCCGCCGGCGTTCGGATCGGCTCGACGTCCGATACCGAGGTGATCGCCGCGCTGCTCGGCCGCGACCCGGCGCCGCTCCCCGAGGCCGTCGCGGCCGCGATGCGCAGGCTCGAAGGCGCCTATTCGACCGTCGCGATCGCGGACGGCACGCTGGTGGCCTTCCGCGATCCCCTCGGCATCCGTCCGCTGACGCTCGGCCGGATCGGGGACGACTGGGTCGTAGCGTCCGAGACGTGCGCGCTCGACCTCGTCGGCGCCGACGTGGTCCGGGACGTCCTCCCGGGCGAGGTCGTCTGGGTCGACGAGGACGGATGCCATTCCGCGCAGGCCGTCCCGCGGGGACGCAGCGCCGCGTGCATCTTCGAGCACGTCTACTTCGCGCGGCCCGACTCGACGCTCGGCGGCACGGGCGTGCACGCGGCGCGGGTGCGGATGGGCGAGCGGCTCGCCGAGGAAGCGCCGGCGAGCGCCGACCTCGTGATGCCGATCCCCGACTCGGGCACACCCGCCGCGATCGGCTTCGCGAAGCGCTCCGGGATCCCGTACGAGGAGGGGCTGATCAAGAACCGCTACGTCGGGAGGACGTTCATCCAGCCGGACCAGGAGCTTCGCCGGCAGGGCATCCGGCTCAAGTTCAACCCGCTCGACGAGATCGCGGGGAAGCGGCTCGTGATCGTCGACGACTCGATCGTGCGCGGCAACACGATGCGCGCGCTCGTGCAGATGCTCGACGACGCCGGCGCGGCCGAGGTGCACGTCCGCGTCTCGTCGCCGCCGGTCGTCTCGCCGTGCTTCTACGGCATCGACATGGCCGACACGGCCGAGCTCGCCGCCGCGCACCGCTCCGTCGAGGAGATGCGCGAGCACGTCGCCGCGACGAGCCTCCACTACCTCTCCCTCGACGGCATGCAGTGGGCGACGGGCATCCCGGAGGAGGACGTCTGCCGGGCGTGCTTCACCCGGAGCTACCCGACCCGCGTCCCGTCCGACGGCCTCGCGGCGAAGCTTCGGTTCGAAGGCGCCGCTTCGCGCTAGAAGCGGATGACCAGCCGGCGGATCTGCTCGCCGGCGACGGCGACCCGCATCTCGCCCGAGCGGGCACCGGCATCCGCCGACCAGGAGAACGGCTCCACGACGGTTCCGTCGTCCTCGACGTGGACGGAGAGGACGGTGAGGGTGTCCGTCGGCGGCTGGGCTGCGTACGCGGCGGCGATCGCAGCACGTCCCTCGAACGGGCCGGCGGGCACGCCGACGAACTCGAGCGAGGCGTCGTCGGCGAAGAGCTCCACCAGCGGCATGAAGTCGCCACTTCGGACCGCGGCGTTGAACGTCTCGACGTGACGAGCTGCAAAGGCGATCAGGGCGTCACCCATTCGAGGCACCGTATCCGGGGTTGCCCTCGCCGGACGGTCGACTACGCTCGCACCGTGTCGCCGGACGACCAGACGTACGCCGCCGCCGGGGTCTCGCTCGCCACCGCAGAAGCGGTCGTCGACCGCCTACGCGCCGCGGTGGAGTCGACGCGTACACCGGCGGTCGTGGGCAGCTTCGGCGCGTTTGCCGGGCTCTGCGCGGTCGACGAGCGGCGCCTGCTCGCGGCCTCGACCGACTCCGTCGGCTCGAAGCTCGTGCTGGCACGCCGCGCCGGGAAGCTCCGCTGGTGCGGCGCCGACCTCGCCGCGCACGGGATCAACGACGTCCTGACGACCGGCGCCGAGCCGCTCTTCTTCCTCGACTACGTCGCCGCGAACACGATCGACCCGGAGCAGGTCGCGGAGCTCGTCGAGGGCGCTGCCGACGTCTGCCGCGCCGCCGGCTGCGCGATCCTCGGCGGCGAGACGGCCGAGCTGCCGGGGATCTACCGCGACGAGGAGCTCGACTTCTGCGGCACGGTCGTGGGCCTCGTCGATCGCGACGACGTGATCGACGGCTCGCGTGCACGGGACGGCGACCTCGTCATCGGGCTGCCGTCCGCGGGAATTCACGCAAACGGCTTCTCGCTCGTGCGACGCATCGTCGGCGACGAGCCGTTCGACGCCGACCTGCTGCTGCCCCCCACCCGTTGCTACCTCGACGAGGTCCGGTCGCTCCGTGCCCGCGCCGACGTCCGGGCGCTGGCCCACGTGACCGGAGGCGGGATCGCCGGGAACCTCGCGCGCGTCCTCCCGGAGGGCGTCGGCGCGGTAATCGATCCCGGGTCGTGGCGGCGGCCGGCGGTCTTTGCCTGGCTCGCCGAGCACGGCGTGCCCGAGGACGAGCTCCGCCGCGTCTTCAACATCGGGATCGGCTACTGCGCCGTCGTGCCGGCCGCCCACATCGAGCCGGCCGACGTCGTCATCGGGCGGCTGGAGGCGGGCGTCGACGGCGTCGCGTGGAGCGACGTGTGATCGGCGTGCTCGTCAGCGGGGAGGGGACGAACCTCCAGGCGCTCGTCGACGCGGGCCTTCCGATCGTCGCCGTCGCGTCGAACCGCGCAGGCGTTCGAGCGCTCGGGCGCGCCGAGGCGGCCGGCATAGCGACCGCCGTCTTCGCGGCCGAGGACTACCCGACCCGCGAGGAGCGCGACGAGGCGATGGCCCGGTGGCTCCGCGAGCGCGACGTCGAGCTCGCGGTGCTCGCGGGGTACATGCACCTGCTGCGGCCCCGGTTCTTCGAGGTCTTCGGGCGCCGGGTCGTCAACACGCACTCGGCACCGCTGCCGGCCTTCCCCGGAGCGCACCCCATCGAGGACGTGCTCGCGGCGGGGGTCTCGCAGACCGCCGCCACCGTCCACTGGGTCGACGAGGGGATCGACACCGGCCCCGTGATCCGCACCGAGCCGGTGCCCGTCGAGCCGGGCGACACGCCCGATACCCTCCGCGCCCGCGTCCAGCGCGTCGAGCACCGCATCCTGCCCGAGGTCGTGAAGGAGCTGATTGCCGCATGACGATCCGCCGTGCCCTGTTCTCGGTCTACGACAAGACCGGCCTCGCGGCCTTCGCGCGCGAGCTCTCCGGGCTCGGCGTCGAGCTCCTCGCGTCGAGCGGCTCGGCGAAGCTGCTCGCCGACGAGCGCATCCCCGTGACGCCGCTCGCGGACGTGACGGGCTTCGGCGACCTGCTCGGCCACCGCGTCGTCACGCTCCACCCGGCTGTCCACGGCGGCATCCTCGCGCGCCGCGACCTGCCCGAGGACATGGCGGAGCTCCGCGCGCACGAGATCGCGCCGATCGACCTCGTCTGCGTGAACCTCTACCCGTTCGAGCGCACGGTCGGCCGCCTCGACGTCGCCTGGGAGGATGCGATCGAGCAGATCGACATCGGCGGCCCCGCACTGCTCCGCGCGGCGGCGAAGAACCACGCGCACGTCGTCCCGGTCTGCCGCCCGGAGGACTACGAGCCCGTCGTCGAGGAGTTCCGGATGCGCGGCGAGATCACGGATGCCACCCGGCGCAGGCTCGCCGCGCGCGCTTTCCAGCGCACCGCCGCCCTCGACGCCGCGGTCGCCGGCTGGCTGGGCCGCGACGACTCGTTCCCGGAGATCTTCGTTCCCGTCTTCGAGCGCTACATGGACCTCCCGTACGGCGAGAACCCGCACCAGCGGGGTGCCTACTACGCGCAGAAGGGCGCGCGGACGCATCTCCTCGCTCGGGTCGAGCAGCTCCAGGGGCGGCCGCTCTCCTTCAACAACCTCGGCGATCTCTCCGCGGCCCGCCTCCTGGCTCTCGAGCTGGACGGCCCCGCGGCCGTGATCGTGAAGCACGGGAACCCGTGCGGGGTCGGCCTCGGAGAAAGCATCGACGAGGCCTACGAGAAAGCGCTCGCGGGCGACCCGGTATCGGCCTACGGGGGCGTCGTCGTGCTGACCCGGCCCGTCGGGGCGGCGCTCGGCAAGGCGCTCGCGTCGCAGTTCATCGAGGTTGTGTTCGCGCCGGGCTACGACGAGGCCGCCCTCGCGGAGCTCTCCACGAAGGAGAAGGCGCGCGTGCTGCTCGACGGGGAGCGCCGCGCCTTCGTCACGAGCGAGCGCGACTTCCGTCGTGTGCTCGGCGGGCTGCTCGTCCAGGACCGCGACGCCGACGGCGACCCGCTCGACGGGATGGACGTCGTCTGCGGCGACCCCGACCAGTCGACGTGGGAGGAGCTTCTCTTCGCCTGGACGGTGGCGAAGCACGTCACGTCGAACGCGATCGTGATCGCGCGCGACGGCCAGACGCTCGGGATCGGCGCGGGCCAGATGAGCCGCGTCGACGCGGTGCGCCTCGCGATCGAGAAGGCGAGCGCGCTCGGTCATTCGCTCGAGGGGGCCGTCCTCGCCTCCGACGCCTTCTTCCCGTTCGCAGACGGGCCGAAGCTGGCTCTCGAGGCGGGCGTGCGCGCGATCATCCAGCCCGGAGGCTCGAAGCGCGACCCCGAGGTGCTGAACGCCGTCCGCGAGGCCGGCGCGACGATGGTCCTCACCGGGCGACGGCACTTCAGGCACTGAGCTCGTTCGCGGTCGCGACGCGGTCGCGAGCCCGCGCGCCCCGACCCGGGACCAGCCGAAAGGCGGGGGAGTTCTCGCCACCCGTCAGCCGCCCGGCAGGTACGATCCTGCGGTCGCTGACACCGACGGCGCGCCGCGCACTTGCGCGCGGCACACATTCCGGCGCCGTCCCGTGCTGCCTCGCCTCTGCCGATGCCTCGCCGCCTCGTCATCCCCGTGATCGCCTGTGCGGCCCTCCTCGCGCTCGCCGACGACGCGGCACCGGGCGGCGCCGCCGCCCCGAGCCGCGGGATCCACCTCGACAGCCCGGCCCACTTCGTTCTGCCGAAGAAGCCCGTACGCATCCCGCTGGGCGCACGTGCGGTGCGTCTCGCGCGGAAGCAGCTCGGCGTCCCGTACCGCTGGGGTGGCTCGTCGCCCTCCGGCTTCGACTGCTCCGGTCTCGTCTCCTGGGTCTACGGCCGGCTCGGCGTGGGCCTCCCGCACAACGCCGCGGCGCTCTACGGCGTCGGCCGCCGCGTGCGCCTCGCAGCGATGCGACCGGGCGACCTCGTCTTCTTCAGGGGCCTCGGCCACGTCGGCCTCTACATCGGCCACGGCCGGATGATCCACGCGCCGCAGTCGGGCCGGAACGTCGAGATCGAGGCGCTCGGCAGGCGTTCGAGCCCGCCCGTCGGCGCGCGCAGGATCACGTTGCGCTGACCGGTCTATAGGCTTCCGCCGGCATGAGCCGCGAGTACCCGACCCTCCTCGACCTGGTCGGCGGGACGCCGATCGTGCGGCTCGCGTCGTTCGGCTCCGAGACCGGAGCGACGCTGCTCGCGAAGCTCGAGTTCATGAACCCGGGCGGCTCGAACAAGGACCGCATCGGGCTCGCGATGATCGAGGCCGCAGAGCGCGACGGCCGCCTCCGTCCCGGAGGGACGATCGTCGAGCCGACCTCCGGCAACACGGGAGTCGGCCTCGCGATCGCCGCGGCGCGCAAGGGCTACCGCTGCATCTTCGTGATGCCCGACAAGATGAGCCAGGAGAAGATCTCGACGCTCCGCGCGTACGGCGCCGAGGTCGTCATCACGCCGACCGCCGTCGACCACGACTCGCCCGAGAGCTACTACGCGGTGTCGGACCGGCTCGCGGAGGAGATCCCCGGCGGCTTCAAGCCCGATCAGTACTCCAACCCCGCGAACCCCGAGGCGCACTACCTGACCACAGGGCCCGAGCTCTGGGAGCAGACCGGCGGCGAGGTCGACGCGGTCGTCGTCTCGGTCGGGACCGGCGGCTCGATCACCGGCATCGGCCGCTACTTCAAGGAGCGGAAGCCCGAGGTACGGATCGTGGGCGCCGACCCGGAAGGCTCGGTGTTCACGGCGGACGAGCAGCACCCGATGCACCCGTACCTCGTCGAGGGGATCGGCAAGGACACGTGGCCGCAGACGCTCGACCCGTCCGTCGTCGACGAGTGGGTGCGCGTCTCCGACCGCGACTCGTTCCTCACCGCGCGCCGCCTCGCACGGGAGGAGGGCCTGCTGGTCGGAGGCTCGTGCGGGTCGACCGCATGGGCGGGACTGCAGGTCGCGAAGCGCCTCGGCCCGGGCTCGACCGTCCTCATGACCTTCCCCGACGGCGGCCGCTCGTACCTCTCCAAGGTCTACGACGACAACTGGATGATCCAGTACGGCTTCATCGAGCGGCGCGCGCCCGTTCCGAGCGTGGGCGAGGTGGTCGGGGCGAAGGACGGCGACGGTGACGGCGCCGTGCCCGAGCTCGTCGTCGTCGACGCGCACAAGAAGGTCGGCGCAGCGATCGACCTCATGCAGCGCTACGGCATCTCGCAGCTTCCGGTCGCGCGGCACGAGACGGCCGACGAGCTCACCGACATCGTCGGCTCCATCTCCGAGCGAAGCCTCCTCGACCGTGTCTTCCGGAACCCCGATGCGCTGAACGACGACGTCGCGGTCGCGATGCAACCGCCTTTGGCGACGGTCGACGCCGGCGCCTCGGTCGACGAGGTGTTCGCGGAGCTGACAGGGTCGGGCGGCGCCGTCGTGGTCGGCCGCGCGGGCAAGCCGGTCGCGATCATCACCCGCTCGGACCTGCTCGAGTTCCTCGCCGCGCGCCGGACGCACGTCGACGCCTGAGGCCGATCAGGCCGCCCGGCGCTCCGGCTCGGAGGGCTGCGGTGGGGACTCGACCGCCGGTCCGCCCGCCGCGCGTCCCTCGTGGCGCGCGGTGACGACGACCGCACCGACGATCAGCGCAGCGCCGGCCAGCGTGGTGGGCGCGGGACGCTCACCGAGGAGCAGCGCCCCGAGCGCGACCGCGACGAGCGGGTTCACGTACTGGTGGGTCACGACCTGCGAGATCGGCGCGTGCTTCAGAAGCCAGGCGTACGCGCTGAAACCGACCACCGATCCCATGACCGCGAGGTACGCCCACGCTGCGACCGGCCCGGGCTGGAACGCGTCCGCGCCGAGCTGCGCTGCCTCGCCGGCGACGAGTCCCGCGCCCACGAGCACGAGCCCGCCGCCGAGCATCTCGTAGACCGTCGCGACGAACGGGTCGCCGGGGAGCGCCAGCCGTCGCGAGACGAACGAGCCGCGAGACCAGGAGAGCGACGCCGCGAGCATCACGAGCAGACCGACCGCGACCGATCCGCCGCCGACGCCGCCGGGGCCGACCACGAGCGCGAGGCCGACGAGGCCGACCCCGGCCGCCAGCACCGTCGCGCGTGGGACGCGCTCGCCCGCGAGCGCGCGCCAGACGACGATCTGCAGCGGCACGGAGCCTGCGATCATCGCTGCGACGCCGGAGTCGATCCTCGTCTCGGCGACGTGCACCAGGCCGACCCCGCACGCGAGCAGCGCGACGCCCAGACCCGCCGCCGCGAGCGCTTCGCGGCGGTCGACGCGAAGCGATCGCCGCGCGATTGCGAGGATCGCGGCGAGGATTGCCGCTGCAGCGAGGAAGCGCGTTCCGGCCGTGAGGAGCGGCGGCAGCGTGCGCACGGCGAGCTTGATCCCGAGGTATGTCGATCCCCAGACGAGGTAGACGACCCAGAGCGCAGCCCAGAGCTCGATCCGCCTGCGGCTCACGACGAGTGGAGCGCCAGGCGACGGCTGGGCGTGAGATCGCCTGTGGACGTGGCACGCAGCGCGAGCATCTAGGGTGCAAACGATGGGAGTCCTCGATTCCATCCGCCGCCTCTTCGGGCGCGCCGATCAGGCGATGACGAAGGCCGACTACGCCGCGATCGACGCCGTCCACAACGTCGAGGACCGCGTCGACGACGCGACCGGCGGACGCTTCTACGACGCGGTCGAGAAGGCGGACGAGGAAGCCGGCGAGCTGCTCGAGCGCCTCCACCTCGAGGACGAGCCGGAGGGCGAGAGACCCGGCACCGGCGGGAGCGCGTAGCGCGGTTTACCCGCGGCGGCGGCGGGGCGGGTATGGTCCCGCCCATGGGATTCCTCGACAAGCTCTTCGGAAGGACGAAGGACACCGCCGGCGACGTCGCCGACAAGGCGGAGCCGATGGTCGACAAGACGCAGGATGCCGCGGACGATGCCTGGAACAAGGCATCGGACGTCGTCGACGACGCGACGGACAAGGTCGGCGACGCGAAGGACGAGACGACCGACGCCACACACGACGCCGGCTCCCCCGCTTCCTGACGGTCTCCTAGCGCTCTTCCCGACCGACGAACGCAGCCGCGTGGCCGCGCGCGTTCGCGCGTGCGAGACCGTCCTCGTCGAGAGCGCCGATTCGGTGGAGGAGCTCGAACTCGTCGCGAAGATGCGTCCGCATCATCTCGGGCCCGTCCGTGGCGATGGTGAACGGCACGTCGTGCTCGACGAACCGGTGGAACGTCTCGCGGACGGCGTCCTCGTCCGCGAGGGCCTTCGTGAGGAGGTTCGACGTCGGGCAGATCTCGAGCGTGACCTCCGCCCGGCGGATCAGCGCCATCAGGTCGGCGTCGCCCGCAGCGAGGATCCCGTGCCCGATCCGGTCGGGACGGAGCGATTCCACGACCTCGCCGATCTCCTCCGCGCCCGTCGCACCCTCCTCGCCGACGTGGATCGTGACGCCGAGCCCCGCCTCCCGCGCGGTCGCGACCATCGGCGCGACCTGTGTGTAGTCGTAGCGGAGCCCGCCCGGCCGCGGCCCGGCGATGTCGACGCCGACGACGCCGCGGCTCGCCCAGCGCACCGCCTTGTCCACGATGATCTCGTTCTGCCGCGCGTCGAAGGTCCTGTCCATCATCAGGATCAGCCCCGCGCGCACCTGAGGGTACTCGAGCCGCGCGAGGTCGAGACCGCGCGTCGCGGCGAGGATGATGTGATCCAGATCCCGCTCGCCGCCGCGGTTTCGCTTCATCGGGTTGAAGCGGACCTCGAGCGTCGTGATGCGCTGCGAGCGGTAGGCGCCTGCGATCGCGGCGTGAACCGAGCGCTCGACCGCGAGCGGTGACGACTGGATCAGCTCCGTCCAGTGGTAGATCGCGTCGAGCTCGTCGAGGCTCTCCACCCCTCGCGGGTCGGAGACGGTCACGAGCGCGTCGAACCCCCAGTAGTCCTTGACGGGCAGGGAGATGCCCTGCTCGTGCGCGAGGCTCCACATGATGTCCGACGCGACCGAGCCGCCGAGGTGCGTATGGAGCTCGGCGAGGCCGACGTCGGGCGGGAGCATGGCGCGAGTCTACGGTGCCGGTGTCAGTCCGCCGTCGCCCGTGCGACGAGGTCGCGGAGCGGCTCGATCCAGTCCGGGTCGATCATGTGCGGGACCGGCGAGGAGAGCCGGAGCACGTCGGCGCCCGCGGCGGTCAGCGTCGCCTCTGCCTCGGCGGCGAACTGGGCCGGAATCACGGGATCGAGCGAGCCGTGCGCGATGCCCACCGGGACGCCGCGGAGCCGGTCGGGCTCGAGCGGCCAGTCCGCGACGCGCGGCAGGAATCCGGACATGGCGACGAGGCCCGCCGGCCGCGGCCGACCGGGGCCGAGGCTCATCGCGTAGCTCATCACGGTCCCCTGCGAGAAGCCGCCGAGCACGACGCGGTCGCTCGTTACCGGCAGGCCGTCGAGGAAAGCGGCCAGCCGCGGGGCCGTCGCGGCGAACGTCGCAGGATCCGGCGTGGGGATGCCACCGAGGGCGTACCAGTGGCGCCCGCCGGGCGGCAGGTGGTGCGGGCCGCCGGGCGTCACGCCGAGCAGCCGCCGTTCCGGGTCGAGGAGGTCGAGCAGCGGGAAGAGGTCGCGCTCGTCGGCGCCGCGGCCGTGGAGGAGGACGAGAGCGCCCGCCGGCTCCCCCGCCGGCTCCCGCCAGAGCGCGGCGAGCGGCGCCTCGGATTCGTGGCCTCCGCTCATCTGCCGGGATGCTCTCATGCCGCGGGGATCGCTTCCAGTACCCTGACGTTTGTAGGCGCAACAAAGCACTCCACCATGCGGACGTCCGACGTCAAGCGGCTCTCACCGCTCGAGCTCGCGGCCTGGGGCGGTCTCCTCCGCGCCCACGCCCGGCTCGTCCGCGAGCTCGACCGCGAGCTCGAGGCTGCGCACGACCTGCCGCTCACGCAGTACGAGGTGCTCCTCCACCTCGAGCAGGCGCCGCATCGGCGCCTGCGGATGAGCGAGCTGGCGCGGTCTGTGCTCCTGAGCCAGAGTGGCGTCACGCGGCTCGTCGACCGGCTCGAGGCGCTCGGCCTGGTCGAGCGCGCGCCGTGCGCCGAGGACCGCCGGGTGCTCTGGGCGCAGATGACCGACGAGGGCATGCGCCGCCTTGCCGAGGCGCGCCCGACCCACCTCGCGGGCGTGCGTGCGCGGTTCCTCGACCGCTTCGACGAGGACGAGCTCGGGCGGCTCGCCGACGCGTGGGAGCGCGTCCTCTCGGACTCCGAGCGTTCGGACTGAGGCCCGCCCCGGTCCCCGATCCGGGCCGGGCTAGTAGGCTCACGGCGTGAAGATCGGCATCGTCGTGCCGTTCTCGTGGTCGTTCTGGGGGGCGGTCGTCGAGCATGCAGAGCTGCAGGCTGCCGCCCTCGAGGCCCGCGGGCACGAGGTGAGGCTCGTGATGGGAAACGACCCGCCGGGCCAGTTCACGCGCGCGCTGCACCCGCGCGTCGGCCGCCACGGCAACCCGCCCCCGAACGTGATCCCGGTCGGCCGCTCGGTGATCGTTCCTGCCAACGGGTCGTTGCCGAACATCGTGCTCAGCCCGCGGTCGTTCTTCCGCATCCGGCGCGTGCTCGAGCGGGAGCGCTTCGACGTGCTCCACCTGCACGAGCCGATGACGCCGGCGATCTGCATCGCCGTGCTCGCCCTGGCCAAGACACCGATCGTGGCGACGCACCACGCGTCCGGCGATCTCGCCTGGATGCGCCTTGGAATGCCCGGCTGGGGTTTCCTCATGGATCGCGTCGACCAGCGCATCGCGGTGTCGCAGCGCGCCCGTGACTCGGCCGACCGGTGGCTCGGCGGGCCGTGGGAGATCGTCCCGAACGGCGTCCTCATCCCGGACGATGCGGATCCGGCCGACCGGGAGCACACCGTCGTGTTCGCCGGCCGTCACGAGCCGCGGAAGGGCCTCCACGTGCTGCTCCGCGCGTGGCCGGAGCTGCACCGCCGGACGGGCGCGCGGCTCGTCGTCGCGGGCGCCGATCCTCTGGCCGTTCGCCTCCTCCTGACGCGGCTCGGCGTGCCCGACGCCGGAATCGACGTCGTCGGCTTCCTCTCGCAGGACGCCCTCACCGACCTGCTCCGCTCGACGAAGGCCCTGCTCGCACCGTCGCTCGGCGGCGAGAGCTTCGGGATGGTGCTGACACGCGCGTTCGCATGCGCAACGCCGGTCGTCGCGTCGGACATCGAGGGCTACCGCGAGGTCGTGACGCCGGAGACGGCCGTCTCCGTGCCTCCCGGCGACGTCGGCGCGCTCGTCGACGCCGTCGAGGGGCTCCTCGCCGACGAGCCCCGCCGCGTGGCGATGGGCGCCGCCGCCCGCCGCCGTGCGGAGGAGCACTTCGCCTGGCCCGACATCGCCCGGCGCCTCGAGGTGATCTACGAGCGCGTCGCGGGCGCCGCGCCGTCCCCGGCACGGGAGGTCGTCGCCGCGTGAAACGCGTCGTCGCGCTCGCCCGGAATCCCTGGGCGCGCGGTCTCTTCGTGCTTGCGTGGCTCGTCCTCGCGATCCTCGCGGTCTGGTGGCGCGGGCCCGACTGGAACACCGTCTACCACGCGTTCGACTTCGTCAGCTGGCGCTGGGTGATCGTCGGCGTCCTGCTCAACCTGCTCTCCGTCCTGGCCCGCGCCTGGGCCTGGAACGTGACGATCCGGCAGGCGATGCCGGAGCCGCTGCCGCCCTTCCGCCAGGTCTTCTCGGCCTTCGGCGTCGGGCTGCTGGCGAACGCGGTGCTGCCCGCACGCGCAGGCGAGCTCGCCCGCGTCGCCGTGCTCCGGCGCCATCTCCCGCACGGCAAGGGAACGAGCGCGACGCTTCTCGGGACGGTGTTCGCGCACCGGCTCTTCGACCTGTTCCCGATCGCGCTGCTCGTCGCCTACGTGATGGCGACGGCGAAGCTGCCGCACTGGGCGGTCACGGGGGTCGTGGTCGTGGGGCTCGTCGGGATGGGCCTCCTCGCGGTCGCCGTCCTCTCGGCCCGAGGCGCCGATCGCACGCCGACCCACGGCGAGCGCACGATGCGGCGGCTGCTCGCGATGGCCCGGCAGGGCCTCGCCGTGCTCCGCACGCCCGGCGCGGCCGTCAACGCGATCTTCTTCCAGACCGTCGGCTGGGCGTTCCAGCTCCTCGCCGTCTGGGCCGTGACGGCGGCGTTCGCGCTGCACGTCCCGCTACCCGCGGCCGCGCTCGTCCTCCTGCTGATGAACATCGCGACCGTCTTCCCGCTCTGGCCCGGCAACGTCGGGCTGCTCCAGGCGGCCGTCGCGCTGCCGCTCCGCCGGTACGGCGTCGCCTACGGCACGGGGTTTGCGTTCGGGCTCGTGCTCCAGGCCGTCGAGATGTCGGTCGGCGTCGGCGTCGGGCTCGTGATGCTCGCGCGCGAGGGTCTCTCGCTCGCCTCGCTCAAGCGGATGGAGGACGACGAGGAGGCCTCGGCCGAGGACGTGCTCGACAACCTGGACGACGAGCCGGCGGTCGTGCACGACGAGCCGGCGGACGACGACGCCCGGCCCTACGTCACACAGGCGCGTTCCCGGCGCTGAGCGCGCCGAGGCGCGCGGCCACGACCGTGTCGGCGGCGGCGGACGCCGGTGCATGTCCCGTCACCGCGGCGACGAAGGGACCGCGCTCGAGTGCGACGAGCTCCACGTCCGTGACGGCCATCGCGGTCGCCGTGCGCGGGACGTCGCGGAGGAGCGCGATCTCCCCGAACCCGCTGCCGGGCCCGAACGTGCGCCCGAGGATCTCCACCGTCCCCGACCTGACGACGTAGAACCGGTCACCGGGCTCACCCTCACGGACGATCGGCGTCCCCGCCTGGAACGATGCGTCGACGGCCTCCCGGGCGAGCCGCTCGACCACGGGCTCCGGCAGCGCGGCGAGCATCGGGACGCGCCGCAAGAGCATCGTCGCCTCGGGGGCGGCAGTCGTGCGGTCGAGCATGCGGAGCTTCGGCCGCGTCAGGAGCGCGAGCGCAGGGAGGACAAGCCCGACCGCGACGAGGGACGCCTCGGCGCCGATCGCGGCGATCAGCACCGGCGCGAGCAGCGCGCCGAGGCCGAGCGCGCCGAGCAGGAGACCGTCGAGCGCACCGAGGGCCCGCCCGAGCACCGCGTCGGGGACGGCGCGCTGCATGATCGTGAGCGCGTTCACGTCGACGATCGAGTTCCCGATGCCGAGCACCCCGAGCGCGACGACCGCGAGCACCGTTGCGGGCGCTCCGCCGACCAGCACCAGGGGCAGCCCGAACAGCGCGAGGCCGATCGCGAAGTCCCGCGCAAGCCGGCCGCCGCCCGCGAGAAGGAGCGCGACGAACCCGCCGATCAGGCCGCCCACGCCGATCGCGGCGTAGAGCAGCCCGACCCCGGCCGCCTGCAGGTCGAGCAGCTCGAAGGCCGTCACGACGACGAGGACGTTCAGCGCGCCCGCGACGAGGGTCTGCGCGGCATACAGGCCGACGAGCGTCCGTAGAGTCGGCTCGCGGGCGATCGTCACGATCCCCGCCAGCACCGCGCGCTCCGCATCGGCCGCGTCCGGCGCGCCCCCGCGCTCGTGGGGCTCCTCCTGCCCGCGCAGCGCGAAGACGAGCGCGGCCGACCAGAGGAACGTCACCGCGTTCGCGGCGAACACGACCTGCGCGCTGCTCACGGCGAGCAGCAGCCCGCCGAGCGCCGGCCCGAGGAACGTGCCGATGCTCTCGATGGTGCTCGAGGCGACGTTCGCGGCGGTGAGCTCGGACGGCGTCCGCACGAGCCCCGGGAGCAGCGCCGACTGGGCCGGACGGAACACGGTGCCGACGACCTGGGAGACGGCGACCGTCGCGTAGACGACTGCCGACGGGCCGTCCGCGGCGATGACCCCCGCGGCGACGAGCATCAGCGCAAAGCGCGCGAGGTCGCTCGTCACCATCACAGCGACGCGCGAGAAGCGGTCGACGAGCGACGACGTGAACGGCGCCGCGAGCGCGGCGGGTACCAGCCGGATCAGCCCGACGATGCCGACCGCCGCCGCGCCGCCCTCGTCGTACGCGTAGACGCCGAGCGCGACGAGGTAGGCCCAGCCGCCGAGGATCGACCCGGCCCACGCGAGCTGGAGCCGGCGCAGTGGCGGGCTGGAGAGGACCGCGCCGAGCGCCGCGAGTGATGCCCGCGCTCTGCCGCTCGACTGGACGTCGTCGCTCATCGATTGCAAACCACACCAGAGATGCGGGAAGATTTCATCTGCCCCGCGCGTCTCGTGGGGTGCGATGCCATTCCCGGCATCCATCGAAAGGAGAACCCACAATGTCGGACGAGCGCGAGCGGGTCGATGTCGGCGAGGCCGAGAAGGTGGAGGACGCGGATTTCGAGGGCCACCGCCTGGACGTCGGGCGGCTGGACGACGACAAGGTCGACGTGGGCCGGATGGACGACGGCAAGGTCGACGTGGGCCGGATGGACGACGGCAAGGTGGACGTCGGCTGAGACCGACGGGGGCCTGACATCCGCCTCAAAGGTTGTGGGGGCTCCGGGGTCGGCACCGCTGGTGGCCGGCCCCGGTTGCGCTTCTAGCGCAGGAGCGTCTCGAGCGCCTCGAGCAGGCGCCGGCCCGCGTCCTCGTCGGTCTCGTCGAGAAGCGCGGCGACGCGTGCGACGAGGGCCGCGCTGCCGCCCTCGTCGTCACCGAGCGCGGACCGCGCGCGACGGGCGCGGAGCAGCAGGTCGAGCCCGATCGCGGCCTGCGTCGAGAAGCGCGACAGGAGCTCGAGCTCCGCCAGCCCGAAGGGCCTACCCGGATCGCGGTCGAGCACCGAGAGCACGCCGAGCGCGCGCTCGCCGTGGAGGAGCGGCGAGGCGACGATGCTCGACGGCACGTAGCCGGTCTCCGCGGCCCGGTCGCGGGAGAAGCGCGGGTCGGCGTTCAGGTCGTCGACGACGAGCGGCTGGCGCGTGACGAGCGCGAAACCCGCGATGCCCGTGCTCGACGGGAACCGCGCGCCGACGAGCGACCCTTCGCCCCGTCCCGAGACCGCCTCGAAGACGAGCTCGTCCGCCTCCTCGTCGAGCAGGAAGATCGATGCCGCCTCGGCGGCGAAGATCGACCGCGCGACGTCGACGATCGACGCGAGCAGCTCGCGGTACGTCGCCTCGTCCCCGCCCAGCATCCCCGTCGCGGCCTCCCGCCGACGGTCCAGCTCGTCGCTCATCCTTCGCCTCCGGCGTTCGTCGCGGTCAGGTGGAGCACGCTCTTCAGCTGGTACGGCGTGAGCTCCGGGTGCTTCGCGAGCGCGAGCGCGGCGACCCCCGCGATGTGCGGGGCCGCGAAGCTGTTACCGGTGCAGCGGAGCGTGGCGCCGCCCGGCCACGCCACCTCGACGTCGACGCCCCGCGCGAAGAGCTCGACCGGCGGGTCGGGGTTCGCGTACCAGACGAGCGGATCGCGCTCCTCGTGGCTGCCGACCGAGATGACGGACGAGAACCGCCACGGGTAGCTGTCCACGGGAAGGTTGTGCGCGGACGCGACCAGGATCGTGCGGTGGAAGTACGCGTCGTCGGCGAGCTCGTGGAGCTCCTCCGCGAACCGCCGCTTCGTGGTCGAGAGGCTGAGGCTGATCACGCGGTGGCCCGCCTCGATCGCGTGACGGAGGCCGGCGAGGATCAGGTCGGCGGCGCCCGTCGCACCGGCACCGAGCACACGGACCGAGTGGAGCCGGCAGTCCGGTGCGAGCGAGCGGATGATTCCTGCGCAGGCGGTGCCGTGGCCGCAGACGTCGCCGAGGTCGTCCTCGACGATCGCCGTCTCGCCGTCCTCCAAGACGACCGCCAGCGCGCTCGCCAGTGGGCCGACGAGCGGATGGGCGGGGTCGACGCCGCTGTCGACGACGCACACGTCCACGTCGCCTCGCGACCCTCCGAAGGCCCAGTCCCGCGTCACGATCGCGCGCCAGGTCGCGTCCGTCTCGATCGGCGGGGCATCGCCCGGAGGCAGGCTCCAGGCCGGAACAGGGCGCGTGCTCACGCGCAGGCGAGCGCGACCTCGCGTGCCGCGGTCGCGGACCGCGCGGCGAGCTCCGCGCGCGTGGAGAGCTCGTCGTCGGGACGGGTCGAGAGATTGACGTGGACGAGCTGCGCGGCCGCCACGCTGGCCGCCTCGGCGAGCGTCGCCGCCGTCCAGGCATCGCCCCGGACGGAGGGAGCGCCGTCGCGTGCCGCGAGCGCGGCGAGCGCCGCCACGTCGGCGGCGACCTCCGCGATCGCGAGCGGGACCTGTGCGGCCCGGTCGCAGGGCCCGGCCGAGCGCCGCGTCTCGCTCGGGCGTGCGAAGCTGCTCGAGCGCGTGTGCGTAGACGCGATGGTCGTCGTCCGCCAGCACCAGGGCCCGGTCTCCGAGCGCCGCGGCCTGGGCCGCGATGCCCGGCGCGTCCTCCCAGTCTCGCGAGACCCGCGCCACGAGGCGGACGAGAC
This sequence comes from uncultured Actinomycetes bacterium, assembly GCA_963742525.1. Taxonomy (GTDB): domain Bacteria; phylum Actinomycetota; class Thermoleophilia; order Gaiellales; family Gaiellaceae; genus Gaiella. Next base: position 89,062 of record CAVUMD010000002.1, on the reverse strand, counting down.
CCGACGCCATCGTCGTCGCGAGCGCCGCGGCAGAGCCGCCGGCGGGGCCTGGGCCCGACTGCGCGAGCACGTCGTGCAACCTCCCCGTCGGCAGGCTGGCGAGCGTCAGCCCCGTCGTCGCGGCGCTCACGTCTCGAGACGGCGGCGCAGGTGGGCGACGACGACAGGGGTCGGCTCCACGCCTACGGCGCGGAGCATCGCCTCGAGGTCGGCGACGGCGCGCTCGCGGAGCCGCTCGTCCCGCTCGATCCGCTCGAGGATCGTGTCGAGCTCGCGGCGCACGGCCGGCAGCTCCTTCGCCGCCTCCGCCCACCCCATGGGCGGCGCCGGAAGCGCACGCAGCAGCTCGGCGATTCGTTCCTCGGGAGTCGTCATCGCTGTCCCACCTGTCCACCCGACGCGCTGGACTCCGGTTTTCTTCCCTCCTCGGTCTCGCGGGGGTCGATGACGTCCCGGAGGCGCGCGAGGCAGCGGGCGATCCGGCTCGCGATCGTGCCGGACGGGAGCTCGAGCTCGGTGCCGATCGTGCGGTAGCTCTCGTCGCGGCAGAAGAAGCGATCGAGGATCTCGTGGCACTCGGGCGAGAGGCGGTCGAGCGCGGCGTGCACCGTCAGCGCCTCGTCGAGGCGCGCGAGCCCGTCGTCGACGGCGTCCGGGACGTCGTCCACCGGAACCTCGCGCCCCGACCGGCGGAGCGAGTCGACCGCGCAGTTGCGGGCCGTCTGCGCGATCCACGGCCGCAGCGCGTCGCCGTCGCGGAGGGTGTCGAGCCGTTCGAAGACGCGCGCGAACACCTCCTGGAAGACATCCTCGGCGTCGTGCGAATCGAGCCGGTAGACGCGCGCGACGATCGCGTGGACGTACCGCCCGTAGCGGTCGACGAGCGCCTCCCACGCGGCCTGGTCGCCCGCGCGGCAGCGGCTGACGAGCTCGGCGTCCGACGCGGCGTCCACCGCGGCCCCGCCTGACGCCTAACGGTGCTCGGCGGCGCGGAGCCTGTCGGCGAGCAGCTCGAGCAGCTTCCAGGTCACGCTGGGACGGGACTCGGCGAAGCTCCGGAAGCTCCAGACCGGCAACGCGTACGCCCGCAGCTGCGAGGTCGCGGTGACGGTCGCGGAGCGAGCCGACTTGTCCACGAGCGCGATCTCGCCGAACGACGCGCCGGGCCCGAGCGTCCCGACCTGTGCCCCGCCCACCGAGACGTCCGCCGTACCGCTCTCGACGACGAAGAAGTTCAGGCCGCCCTCGCCTTCGGTGGCGATCTCCTGGCCGGGACCGAACTCCCGCTCGATGAAGTCCGTGGCGAGCTGAGAGACGGAACCGTCGTCCAGCTCGGCGAAGATCGGGATGCCGCGGATGAGGTCGGCGCTCGGTTGTGCCATCGCGGCGACCTTACCCTTCCGGCGTCTCGCTGTCACGTCCCGAGCCGTCGCCCTGCCGCAGCTCCTCGATCTCGAGCTCGGCCCGGTCGAGCCGCTCGACGCACGCGCGGTGGAGCTCCTCGCCGCGACGCCAGAGCGCGACCGCCTCGTCGAGCGGGACGTCCCCCCGCTCGAGCTTCGCGACGATGTCGTCCAGCTCGCGCTGGAGCTCCTCGAAGGAGCGCTGCTCGCTCACGGGCGCACCTCCTCGACGCGCGCCCCGAGAGCGCCGTTGGCCAGCTCGATCTCGACGAGCGCCCCGGCCGCGACGGTGCCGGCGTCACGGACCACGGCGCCGCCTGCGCGCACGATCGCGTACCCCCGGGCGAGCGTCGCGCGCGGGGAAAGGGCCTGAAGCCGGGCCGCTGAGCGGTCGAGCGCGCTCCGGCGCCGTTCGAGCAGGAGCCGCGGGGCGACGGCGAGTCGCTCTCTGTTCCGTTCGAGGCGCGCGCGGTCGCGCTCGAGCGCGCGCACCGTGCCGGACCCGAGCCGCTGGCGGGCACGGCCCAGGCCGGCGCGGAGCTCGTCGAGGTCGGGGACGACGAGGCGCGCGGCCGCGGTCGGCGTCGGTGCGCGCACGTCGGCCGCGAGGTCGCAGAGCGGCTCGTCCTGCTCGTGGCCGACCGCCGACACGACGGGGACGGCGCAGCCTGCGACCGCACGGACGACCCGCTCGTCGCTGAACGGGAGCAGATCCTCGAAGCTGCCGCCGCCGCGGGCGAGGATCACCACGTCGACGCCGTCGCGAGCCGCGAGCCGTGCGAGTGCCGCGACGATCGCGCCCGGCGCCGAGGGTCCCTGCACCCGCGTCTCGGCGATCACGAGCCGCACCGCGGGGTAGCGCGTGGCGATCGCGGCAACGACGTCGCCTCGCGCGGCGGCGTCGACCCCGGTGAGGAGCCCGACGGCGCGCGGGAACCGCGGCAGCCTGCGCTTCCGCTCGGGCGCGAAGAGCCCCTCCGCGGCGAGCGTGCGCCGGAGCAGCGCGAGCGCCGCGGCGTGGTCGCCCGCGCCGACGCGCTCGAGCGTGCCGACCCGCAGGCTCACCTCGCCGCGGGCCTCGTAGAGCGAGAGCGAGCCGTTCGCCTGGACGCGCTCGCCCTCGGTGAGCACCGGCTCGATCGGGTCGAACCGCCGCCGCGGCATCGTCGCCGAGAGACATGCGCCGGTCCTCGTGTCCTTCAGGGTGAGGAACACCGTCGCCCAGGCCGGGCTGCGGCGGAGCTCCGAGATCTCACCTTCGACCCAGACGTCGCGCACCCGACCGACGTACGTCGCGAGCCGCCGGTTGAACTCGGCGACGCTGTACACCTTGCGCTCGGCAGCGGCGCCCGTCTCCATGCGGCGGAGCGTATCGTCGGCCAGCTCGGCGGTCCGGCGTGCCGACCGGTCACTGTCGCTCACCACGGCGGGACACGACGCCGCGGAGCAGTTGCGGCCGCGAAGCGGACGCCTTCAGGGCTCTTCGCTGTTCCCGCGATGGAAATCCGCTCGGCGGATTTCCAGTCTTGCGGACTACAACAGGATCTCGGTGGCGGTAACGGGGCTGCAGCCCTTGCGGACGAGCTGGACGCACGCGTGGAGATCGGCCTCGCTCGCCGCGAGCCGCTCGGCGAGCGGCAGCGGGAACCCTGCCTCGATCAGCACGTGCAGGCGCCAGCTTTCGACCTTGGACTGCTCGTCCTCGCGCCACACGGGTGTCTCGATCGTCTCGGCCATGGTGCACGGAGTTTCGTGCTGCCTTTGACGTTTCCTACCGCCCGAAGTTTGTGGCGGCGCGCGACGCGGCTCGTCACCGCGCGTCGAGACGCTGCGCGAGCTCCTCGCGCGCCATCAGCTCGACCGCCCGCTCGAGCTCGCGCTGGAGCCGTGTCGCTGCCTCTTCCCGCGCCTCGCGGAATCGGTCGTCGAGCGCCTGCATCGCGATCTGCGCGTGGCGCTCGACCTCCCGCTCGGTGACGCGCGCGAGCCGCTCGTTCTGGCGGCGCTCCCACTCGACGAGCACGACGTCCAGCCGCGCGCGCACGTCGGTCTCGGCGCGCTCGATCGACTCCGCGACAGCCTGCTCGCGCTGGCGCAGCCGCTCGGTGATCTCGTCGATCGCCCGCCGGCGCTCGAGCGTCTGGGACTCGAGCTCGTCGAGCGCCTCCGTGACCGCCTGGCCGGCGGCGCGCTCGAGCTCCTCGCGCAGCCGCAGCACGGTCTTGCGCTGCTCGTCGGCGGTGGAGCCGAGCTCCGCGGACTCGGCCTCGAGCCTTGCCTCGACCTCCGCGATCGACTGGCGGTAGCTGTTCCCGAGCGCGGTGAGCTGCGCCTCCAGGTGGCGTTGCGCACGGTCGAGGTCGTCGGTGAAGGAGCGCAGGCGCTCGTCCACCCGGCGCTCGGTCCTGGCGAGCTGGTCGGCGAGCGCGTCGCCGCTGCGCTGCTCCCGCTCAGCGAAGGCAGCGCGCCGCTCTTCCGTCAGCCGGCGCTCTTCGGCGGCGAGCACCGATGCCGTCTCGGCTCGCTCGCGGGCGAGCACGCGACGGATCTCCTCCGCGTGCGCCGCGGTCTCCTCGGCGACGGCCTCTCGGACGGACGCGCGCGCCTCGGCCACGAGCCGCGACGTGGCGGCGGCGGCGGCTCGCGCCTTCCGGAGCGCGATCCACAGGATGCCCGCGAGCAGGAGCGTGCACGCGAGGGCGGCGGCGAGGATCCAGACGGCCACGCCTGCAGGGTAGAGCGTCGCCTCTAGACGCGCAGGGCGACGAGCGCCGCGGCGAGCAGGACGGCCGAGGCCGCCAGGAGCCGGAGCGCGTTCTCGGCGGGCGCCGTGAACGTCTCCCGCTCGAGCGGCTCGTGCGCCCCGTCCGCGAGCACGAGCCTGCCCTCGACCGAGACGACGTCGCGTCGCAGCCGTCGCACGGGGCTCGAGAGGCGGCGCTGCGCGAGCGAGAGCAGCGTCGCCCACACCGCCGCGAGACCGGCTTCGAGCCGGAGCGTCCCCGTCTGCGCGACGTACCCCGTGAGCAGGGGAAACGCCCCCCACGCGAGTGCGAAGCCGAGATCGGTGTGCACTCTGCCGCCGAGCAGCTCGAGGTTGTAGACCGGCACGAGCGCGGCGCCGACGGCGACGAGCGGGAGGATCCAGAGTGTCCGCTCGAGCGCGACGACGATCCCGATCACGGACGCGCGCCGCCACGGATGCGATCGCGAGCCACACGAGCACGCGCGAGGGGATCTCCGTCCGCAGCGGCCGGCCGTTGAGCTCGTCGAGGGCGTGCGCGCCCACGCCCATCGCGAGGCCGAAGGCGAGCACCGTCCACGCGAGCGTCGACCAGTCGACGAGAGCGGCGAGACATGCGCCGACGACGACGTAGGACAGGTGCCAGGCCGTGTACGGCAGGTGCAGCAGGGTGACGTAGTCCCGCCAGCCGCCGGGCCGCAGGGCGTAGAACGCCGGCGCGGCGCCCCGCCCGACGCCGTCGCGCGGCTCGCTAGGAGACACGTTCGCGACGCCCCCACATCACGAGGCCGCCGCCGAGGCTCAGGCGACGCGCGCGGACGTCTGCGATGCCCGCGTCCCGCCACAGGGCCGCCAGCGCGGGCTCGGGGTAGGCGGCGTGGAACGCGCGGATCGACGGCCCGAGGAAGCGGCCGACCTCGTGCCATCCCGGCGAGACGAGCCGGCCGGCGAAGGGCAGCCCGACGCCGACCCACAGGTCCCAGAGCGGCCGCCAGACGCCGCTCGGCACGCCGAACTCGAGCATCGCGACCGTTCCGCCCGGACGGACGACGCGCGCGAGCTCGCGCATCGTCGCGGCCGGGTCGTCGACGTAGCGGAGGAGGTAGGTGAACGTGAGGTGGTCGAAGGACGCGTCGGGGAACGGAAGCGCGTCGGCGGAGGCCTCGACGAGCGGCACGCGATCACCGAAGCGCTTGCGGGCGAGGGCCAGCATCTCGGCGCTCTGGTCGAGGCCCGTCACGCGGAAGCCGCGCGCGAGGAGCGCCTCGGCGACGAGGCCGGTTCCCGTCGCGACGTCGAGCACGTGCCCGCGATCCGTGGGCACGCGCGCGACGAGGAACCGGCGCCAGCGCGGGTCCTGCCCGAACGAGAGCGTCGCGCCGACCCGGTCGTAGGTGGGGCCGAGCGGCGCGAAGAGCGCCCTGGCGTGGCGGCGTCGCTCGGAGAGCATGCCGCCGTATCCTGGCACGGTGGCCCTGGTCGCCGACCTCGAGCGCATCGCGGCGTCGGCCGCCGCCCACGCCGAAGGCGACGACGGCGCTCTCCGCGGGATCCTCGCGACCGAGCCCGCCGCCGGCGTGCGGATCTACGTCTGCGCCTTCGAGTCGTCCGAAGGCACCCGGAGCTGGATGGCGCTGGACGGCGACGGCGCGCCGATCGTGTCGGAGCGAAGCGTGCGGGACGCCGTGTCGATCGCGGCACTCTGCGAGGTCGCCGAGGAGGCCGCGTTCCCGGGCGACCTCGACGAGCTGCGGGCCCAGCTCGTGGCGCTCCGCATCACCGAGGGGCCTGACGGGATCGACGAGGCCGATGCGGCCGCGCGCGGCCTCCAGCACGTGCTCGGCGCGCCGCCACACCTCGCCTCTCCCGCCCGGCTCGACGAGATCGGACAGGCCGCCCGCCGCCTCGAGCTGGCCCTCGATCCCACCGTGCCCTCGCCGTTCGCAGCGGCGATGCGAAGTGCTGTCGACGTCGCCGAGGCGCTCTGGGCGGACGTCCGTGGCGCCTACCGGGGCTCGCTCGACTACCCTTGAGGCATGGAAGGCGGCGAGTTCTTCCCGTTCGGCGGAGACCCAGAGGAGATCCTGCGAGGCCTCCGCGACTTCGCGGAGCTGCAGGCCGAGGGCGTGAAGGAGACGCAGCGCGAGCAGTTTGCGACGTTGACACTCTCGACCGCGGTCGACCTGACGCAGGCGGCGCTCGCGCAGGTCGAGCCCTCGGGAAGCGTCGACGAGCAGGCCGTCCAGCTCCGCGACGCGATGCGCGTGCTCTTCCCGGAGGCGGTCGCGCTCGTCTCCGCGGCCCGCCAGGGCTTCATGCGCGAATAGGATCGCCTGCCGTGAGGCTGTTCGACCGCGCCGTCGTCCGCGTCCTCCCAGCCGTGCCGCGCGCCGTCGTGCGCAGGGTCGCGGCGCCGTACATCGCCGGCGAGACCCTCGACGACGCCCGCCGCGTCGTCAAGGAGCTCAACGCGGCAGGCGTCCGCGCCACGGTCGACGTCCTCGGCGAGGACGTCTCGCGACCGGAGGAGGCCGAGGCGATCGCGCGCGCCTACCACGACGCGCTCGCGGCGATCGAGGCGGAGCGAGCTCGACGCGAACGTCTCGATCAAGCTCACGGGCTTCGGGCTCGAGCTCGACAAGGCGCTCTGCAGGTCGCTCGTCGAGGCGCTCGTGGAGGACGCCGCGACGCGCGGGATCTTCGTCCGCATCGACATGGAGGACTCGTCGACCACGGACGACACGCTCGATCTCTATCGCGCGCTCCGTGGCGCCGGCCGCGACAACGTCGGGATCGTGCTGCAGGCGGCTCTCCGGCGGACGCTCGACGACATCGCGACGCTCGCCGACCTCCTGCCGAGCGTGCGGCTCTGCAAGGGCATCTACGTCGAGCCCCCGTCCGTCGCCTTCCTGGAGCCCGACGTGATCCGCAGGAGCTTCGTCGCGTGCCTCGACGCGCTTCTGGCGGCAGGGTGCCGCGTCGCGATCGCGACGCACGACGAGTGGCTGCTCGGCCGGGCGCTCGAGCGCGTCGCCGGGCTCGACGAGGGCGCGTACGAGCTGCAGATGCTGCTCGGCGTCCGGGCGGGACGCGGCCGCGAGCTCGTCGCCGCCGGCCACCCGCTGCGGGTCTACGTGCCCTACGGGCTGCAGTGGTACGAGTACTCGCTCCGCCGGCTGCAGGAGAACCCGAAGGTCGCCGGCTACGTGGCGCGTGACGTAGTGGGCCGCATCGTCCCGGGGCGCGGCGAGGGCTCGTGAGCGAGCGCCCGTCGCAGCTGCCGGTGCTCGTCGCGATGACGGGTGCGACCGGCGCGATCTACGGCATCCGCCTCCTCGAGGTGCTGCGCGAGCTCGAGGTGGAGACGCACCTCGTCGTCAGCCGGTGGGCGGAGGCGACGATCAAGACCGAGACCGACCGGCGTGTGGACGACGTCCGTGCGCTCGCCGGCGTCGTCCACGACGAGGACGACCTCTCCGCGCCACCTGCGACGAGCGCGTTTGCCACCGCGGGAATGGTCGTCGCTCCGTGCAGCATGCGGACCCTCGCCGCCGTCGCGAACGGCATCACCGACAACCTCGTCCAGCGCGCCGCGGCCGTGCACCTGCAGGAGGGACGCAGGCTGCTCCTGCTGGCGCGCGAGTCGCCGCTCTCGGTGATCCACCTCGAGAACATGCTCCGCGTCGCGAAGGCGGGAGCCGTCGTCGCGCCGCCGGTCCCCGCCTTCTACGCGAAGCTCCACTCGCTGGACGAGATGGTCGACCACACGGTCGGCCGCGCTCTCGACCAGCTGGGCGTCGAGCACGAGCGCATCCGCCGCTGGGGCGAGCGTCGTGCGGCGCTCAGGCCGGTTCGGTCGGACGAGGCATAGGGCGCGACGTCGCTGACCGGAGGCCCGCGAGCTGCCGCTCCCAGGCCTCGACGACGCCCGCGGGGTCGCCCCGCTCGACCGCGAACGTGATGCCCGCCGTCACCGGCATCCCCGCGTGCTCGTCCGACTCGACGGAGTCGACCTCGAGCTCGAAGCAGTCGAGATCGAGGTCGGGGCCGGCGTCGAGCGCCCGTGCGGGCCCGCGCACGTAGACCACCGTCCGCGGCGCGACGTGGCACAGGAGCGCGTGGCCGCCGCGAGCGAGATTGGCGGACGTCCTGCTGCCGCGCCAGAGGGCGAGGCGAACCCTGCGCCCGTCGAGGGCGAGGAGCTCGCCCGCGCTCAGCATGCACGGACGGGGCGTGCCGTCCTCGTCGGAGGTGATGAGCAGGTACGCCGGTCCCACCTTCCCCGCGAGCCCGGTGCCGTCCAGCGCGGCGACGAGGTCGTCGGGGAGCGTGTCGCCGAGCAGCCTCGACATGTCGGCACCGTACCGCGGGCCTCTACAGCTGCTCGAGGAGCGTCGCGACCGCCGCGTCCGGCGGCCCCTCCAGGCGGACGACGCGAAGACCCGGAACCTCGGCAGCGCGCGCGAGGTGCGCCTCCTCGATCGCGGTCGGGCGGGCCGCGACGAGCCCGAGGACGAGGGGGCGTCGCTCCTTGAGCGTCACGTCCGCAGCCCGGAACACGAGATTCGTGGCGAGGCCCAACGTGATCGCGGCGAGGCCGGCGCCGTCGCAGGGTGCGACGACCATCCCGCGCGTGAGGAACGAGCCGCTCGAGATCGGCGCCGCCTGGTTCTCCTCCGCGTACACGTGGTCCGAGAGCGACCGCACGCGCTCGAGGTCGGCGCCGAGCGCCTCCTCGCTCGCGCCCGTCATCACGAGGTGGATCTCAGCAGAGGCGTCGCGCAGGGCCTTCAGCGCGCGCACGCCGTAGGAGAGGCCTTCGGCGGAGGCCATCCCGACGACGACCCGCCCGAAGCTGCTCACGGCTCCGTGTGGACGACGACGTCGGCGACGCCGGGGAACGCAGTGCGGATCCGCTCCGAGACGGACGTGGCCGCGTCGTGCGCATCCGCGAGCGTCGTCGCCCCGTCGAGCGCGAGCGTCACGAGCACCACGAGTCCCTGGTCGGTCTCGAGCGTGCGAAGCGCGCGCGGCGGGCTCCCCGTCAACGCGACGATCTCGCGCCCGATCGCCGCAGCGTCCTGGGTCCGCACGCGTCCAGGTGCCTGCTCGGCGAGCGGCTCGAGGTGGGTCTGGACGGAACGCACCTCGGGTACGTCGCGCTCGATCGCCTCCTCCACCTCCTCTGCGAGCGCGTGCGCCGCGGAGAGGTCGAGGTCCCCGGGGAGCTTCAGGTGCAGCGACGCCTCGAAGCCCGCGCCGGTGTCGATGAGCACGAGGTCGTGCAGCTCCCGCACGTGCGAGACCGTCATCGCGGCGGCGCGCACCCGCTCCCGGAGCTCCGTCTCGCGGCCGGTGGGCTCGACGTGGACGACGACGTCGCTCTCGGGCAGCGCGCGCTGGACCGCGTCCTCGACGCGGTCGGCGGCGGCGTGCCCCTGGCCGACGGCGGCGCCCGGCGAGACGCCGATCACGACGTCTGCGAAGGTCCGCCCACCGGCCTGCCGGAGCCGGAGACGCCGTACCACGACCGGAGGATCGAGGCGTTCGATGGCCTCGCGAGCCGCGTCGACGGCATCGGCTGGAGCGCGGTCCATGAGGACGTCGACGTTCCGCCGGATCAGCCGCACCGCGGCGGCGACGACGAGTGCGGCCACGAAGAGCGCGGCGATCGAGTCGCCTTCCGGGAACCCCGCCCGCGCAGCGACGAGCCCGGCGAGGACGGCCAGGGTGCCGAGTAGGTCGGCGCCGAAGTGGATCGCGTTCGAGAACAGCGCGGCGCTCGAGTAGCGGCGGGCGGCCCGGTACGAGACGCTCGCGCGCGAGACGTCGATCGCGATCACGACGAACGCGGCGGCGAACGCCCACCAGGCCGGCTCCACCTCGAGCTCGATCCAGCCGACGATCCGCGCGACCGCGAGGCCCGCGACGACGAGCGAGACGAGGATCAGGAACGCGGCCTCGGCGAGCGCGGCGAGGTGCTCCGCCTTCCCGTGGCCGTACAGGTGCGCGTCGTCTGCGGGCTTCGTCGCGACCCCGACGGCATAGAGCGTCAGGAGCGCCGCCACGAGGTCGGTGCCGGAATGGGCCGCCTCGGCGACGAACGCGAGGCTTCCCGCGGCGAGCCCCGTGACGAGCTTGATCGCGATGAGCGCGACGGCGGCGGCGACCGACGCGAGCGCGGTGCGGCGAAGCGGCGACACGAGCGGGAACGCTACTCGGAGGGCGGCGCCGAGACCCGGCGGCGCCGGGCGACGAGGATCCCCGCCCCGATGAGGATGCCGCCCGCGATCTCGATCGGCGCGAGCGTCTCGGACAAGAGCACCACGGCGAGCGCGGCGGCGAGGAACGGCTGGAGGTTCGCCGCGAGCGTCGCCCGCGCCGGGCCGATCCGGTCGAGCGACCGGAACCACAGCTCGTTGGTCAGCACGAGCGGCCCGAGCGTCGCGAACACGAGGAGCGCCCACACTTCCCAGCCGAGGCTCCAGTCCTGGCTCCGAACCTGCGGCACGGACGTCAGCGCGATCCCCACCCAGGCGGTGCCGAGGACGACCGCACTGATCCGCCGCGCCGAATAGCGGCTCATCAGCGGCGTCACCATCATCGAGTAGCCCGCCCAGGTCGCCGCGGTGAGAAGGCCGAGAAGCACGCCGCCGGCGTCACCCGAGACCTGGCTCCCCGACCCGAGCGCGACGAGCGCCACGCCGACGAACGAGAGAACGGCGCCCGCCCAGAAGCGCGGCGGCAGGGTCTCCGTCCGGAGCGCCACCCCGGCGAGCGCGGCAAAGATCGGCGTCGCGCCCAGGATCAGTCCGAGGACGGACGCCGAGGACCGCTCGAGCGCGTACACGAAGCCGATCTGGTTCAGGTAGACGAGCAGCGCCGCCCCTGCCACGAGCCCGAGGTCGCGGCGACGGATGCGGAGCGACCGCTCGAGCAGCAGCGTCAGCGCGATGAAGACGACGACCGCGAGCCCGTACCGCACGGTGGCGTACGCGAGGGGCTGGAACCCGTGCGTCAGGATGTAGCGGCTGACCGTGAGGTTCAGCGACCACAGGACGATCGTCGTGAGCAGCATCACCTCGACGGTCGACGGGCGGCGCTGCATCCGGGCGACGCTACAGGCGGGTAGTGTTGGCGAGCCGATGACCGAGCCGACCGTGGACGACATCGACGCCCTCGTCGGGCCCGCGACACCGCACTTCGCGTTCCAGATCCGCGCCCGGGTGCGTGAGCTGATCGCGGAGCTCCCGGACGACGACGCCGTGCGCCGCTACGGCGAGGAGAAGATGGCGCTGCTCGACCGGCTCGGATTCGCCTCGACGAAGTCGGAGAACGCGGACGCCGAGTCGCGCGCGCGGCTCGGCTGGGAGACGATCCCGTCGTCCGCGACCGCCTCCGACCCGCTGCCCCGCGGCGACCGGTGACAGCCCCCCCGGCGGCGCGTCTTCGTCACCGGAGGGTCGCGCGGGATCGGGAAGGCGATCGCGCTGCGCCTCGCGCGCGAGGGCGCGTCGACGGTCGCGATCGGCTACTTCCGCTCGGACGCGGCGGCCGAGGAGACGGCCGACGAGCTCCGCGCGCTCGGCGCCGAGCCGGTGCTCGTGCGCGGGAACGTCACGTCGTCGCGCGTCGAGGAGCAGGTCGCGGCGCTCGGGCCGCTCGACGTCCTCGTCCACAACGCCGCAACGGGCGTCATCCGCCCCGCGCTCGAGACCGAGGACAAGCACTGGGACTGGACGCTGAACGCGAACGCGCGCGCACTGCTCGCGCTGACGCGGGTCGTCGCGCCCTCGATGCCGCGCGGCTCGTCGATCGTCGGCATCTCGAGCCTCGGGTCCGTCCGCGTGCTCGACAACTACTCGCTCGTCGGCACCTCGAAGGCCGCGCTCGAGGCGCTCGTCCGCTACCTCGCGGTCGAGCTCGCGCCGCTCGGCGTCCGCGTCAATGCCGTCTCGGCCGGCGTCGTCGAGACCGGCGCGCTCGAGCACTTCCCGAACCGGGAGGAGATGCTCGCGTCGGGCGCCGGCAACCCGGCCGGCAAGCTCGTCACGCCGGAGGACGTCGCGGGCGTGGTCTCGTTCCTCTGCTCGCCGGACGCCGAGATGATCCGCGGGCAGACGCTGGTGATCGACGGCGGCTGGTCGCTCCCGGCCGGCTGACGACGCCTGTGTCGAGTCACGACGAGCGTCCGCTCACGCTGGTCCTCGATTGGGACGGCACGGTCACGGAACGGGACGGGTTGCACATGGCGATCGAGCGCTTCGGCGACCTCGGCGTGTTCGACGCGCTCGAGGACGAGCTCGGGAAGACGCTGACGCTCGACGACGTGATCGCGGCCGAGATGGCGACGATCAAGGCGCCTCTCGAGGAGGTGCGTGGCTGGCTTCTCGAGCACGTGCGAGTCCGCCCGGGGTTCCGCGAGCTCGTCGCCGAGCACGCACCGCTGATCGTCTCGTCCGGGTTCAGCGAGCTGATCGAGCCGATCCTCGAGCGGGAGGGCGTCCGCGCCCGGGTCGTCGCGAACCACGTCGCGGTCGGGGCCGACGGCTGGCGTGCCACGTTCGCCGAAGGCCCGCTCTGCGACGTCTGCGGGGAGCGCTGCAAGCGGAGCGCCGTCCGGTCGCTCGGGCGGCTCGCCTACGCGGGCGACGGCTACTCCGACCGCTGCGTCGCGCTCGCCGCCGAGCTGCGCTTCGCGCGAGACGGCCTCGCGGAGTGGCTCGACGAGCAGGGCGTCGCCTACCAGCCCTTCGACGACCTCCACGACGTGCGCGCGGCGCTTCGCGCGCTCCAGGAGGATGGTGCCGGCGACGGCCGAGGGGGATGACCGCCGCCGGGCTCTCCCAAGGATAGAAGCTGGAGGACCTGTCGTGAAGGCGTGGTGCGAGACGACTACGATCGCGCGGTGACCGTCCGCGTCGCAACACCCGCCGATATCCCCGTGCTCGAGCGCCTCTGGCGCGAGTTCGAGCTCGAGGTGCCGCCGGCGGGGCACGTCGACCACGACCCCGCACCAGGAACTCGGCGAGATCGCCGAGATCGTCGCTAGCGGGCTCGCGTTCCTCGCGGAGGAGGACGGCGCACCGCTCGGGTTCGCGCTCGCACGGCGCGCGGGCTCACTCCTCGGGCGGCTCACCGACCTGTACGTCGTCCCCGCTGCGCGCCGTGGCGGCGTCGCCGCCGCCCTCGTCCACGCGGTCGTGGAGGCGCTCGCCGCGCAGGGCGTCGAGCACCTCGACCTCGAGGTGCAGGCGGCCAACGCAGGCGCGCGCGCCGTGTACCACCGCTGGGGCTTCGGAGAGGACGTCGTGGTGCTCGTGGCGCCGGTGGCGTCGCTGCGGGAACGGCTCGCCCCGGGCCGCCACGCCGAGTCGTTCGCCTCGATCCACGTGCAGACCGACGCCGTCGGCGACGTGGAGCGCGCCGTCCGGGCATTCGCCCCGCGGATCGGCTCGAACGAGTCGGCCGTCGTCGGGCCGCGCAACGGCTGGGTGGCCGTCTACGACGAGGTCATCGACGAGGACCCGACGGCGCTCGTCCGGTTCGCCCGCGAGCTCTCCTCGCGCATGGGCGCCGTCGTCATTGCGCTCTCGCTCGAGGTCGACGAGGTGGTGCGCATGGTGGCGCTCGACCGGGGCGGGATCGTGGACGAGTACCTGTCGGTGCCCGAGTTCTACGGCCCGCTCGCACCCGGCGACGTGATCGGGATGGCGGCGAACCCCACCGTTCTCGCACGGCTGACCGGAGCGGATCCGCAGCGCGTGCGCGAGGCGGCTCCGACGGCCGCCTCGCCCGCCGACCTGCCGCCCGCACGGGAGACTCTCGCGAGCCTGGCCGCCGCACTCGGGCTGGACGGGGCGCTGCACGGTCACGCCGGCGTCGACGCGGACGCGGCGGGGTAGCCTCCGTGTCGTGCTGACGCTCTACGACGCGCCGCGGTGTCCCTACTGCGCGCGGACCCGCATCGTCCTGGCGGAGAAGCGCGTGCCGTACGAGACGGTGACGATCGATCTCGCGAACCGGCCCGCGTGGCTGATCGAACACAACCCGCCCGACGGCCGTGTCCCGGTGCTCGAGGACGACGGCTGGGTGCTGTCCGAGTCCTCGGTCATCGACGAGTACCTCGACGAGCGATACCCCGAGCCTCCGCTGCTGCCCGCCGACCCGGGTGAGCGGGCGGTCGCGCGCTTCTTCGTCTTCCGCTTCGACGACCTCGGCGACCCCTACTACGCGCTGCGCCGCGGCGAGGCAGGAGCGGCCGAGCGGCTGGCACACGCGCTCGCCGATCTCGACCACACGCTGACTGCGATGCCGTTCTTGACCGGCCGTTCGTTCGGGCTCGCGGACGTCGCGTACCTGCCGTGGCTCCTGCGGCTGCGCGACATGATGGGCGTCTCGCTCGACGGGTACCCGGCGCTGACCGGATGGCTCGCGCGTTGCTGCGAGCGGCCGTCGGTCGCGGCCGAGGTCGAGACGGTCGCGTCGCTCGCCGCATGACCGACGTCACCATCGACGAGCTCGCCCGCAGGCTCGGCGAGCCGGGGCTCGTCCTGCTCGACGTGCGGCGTGCCGAGGAGTTCGCGGGGCAGTTGACGGCGCCGTGCGACCCGCGGCCCGGTCGTATCCCCGGAGCGAGAAACGTCGACGTCACCCTCCTGCTCGGCGCCGGAGACGACGCGGCCGTGCGCGAGCTCGTCGGCGAGCCGGCGGGCGCCGAGGTGATCGCGTACTGCCACTCCGGCAGCCGCTCGGGGCTCGCCGTGCAGGTGCTCACCGCGGCCGGGTATGCCGCGCGGAACTACGTCGGCTCGTGGCACGAGTGGTCGCGCGACCCCGCGCTCCCCGCCGAGACCGGCCCTACGGGCTGAGCCGACCCGCCTCGTCGAGGAAAGCGTTGCAGAGCGCGCGCCCCTGCGCGTTCCAGGTCTCGAGGTAGCGGTCGGTCTCGGCCTCGATCTCGGCGACCGGCTTCGGGAGCTCCGCCGCGCCGTGCTCGAACCAGATGTCGAGCATGTCTCCTGTCGACCTCGGGGTGGAACTGGACTCCCCACGCGCGATCGCCCAGACGGTAGGCCTGCCGCGCGGAAGCGCTGGCCGCGAGCTCGACCGCGGTCTCCGGCAGCTCGAAGGTGTAGTAGTGCCACTGGAACGCGTCCAGCCGGCTCGGCATCGCGCCGAGCACCCGATCGGCCTCGCCGTCCTCGTTCAGCTCGACCGTGAACCAGCCGACCTCCCCGGTCTCGGCCGGCCCGACCCAGGCACCGGCGGCGCGCGCGATCAGCTGGGCGCCGAGGCAGACGCCGATGGTCGGGACGCCCTGCTCCAGCGCCTGCCGGATGAAGGCGACCTCGCTCCGGAGCCAGGGATGCTCCGCGTCCTGGTCGGGGTGCATCGCGCCCCCGAAGACCATCACGGCGTCCCAGCGCCCCGGATCGCCGGGGGCGGCGTCGCCGTTCGCCACGAGCCACCTGTCGAGGTGATCTCCCCGGTCGACGACGACGCGCTCGAACAAACCGCCCCCACCCGTGACGGCCGGGTCGTGGACGACCGAGAGCACGCGCATGCGGCGACTGTAGCGCCGTGCCCCGGCGCGCCGGGAGCGGGTCAGAACAGCGTCAGCTCGGTCGGCGGCGGCTCCACGCCGCCCGCGGCCGGGACGCCGGACTCGTCGAGCAGCCCACGCAGGATCTGCGCGCTGCGCGGCGCGAAGTCGTCGCGGTTGTTGTTGAACATCGCGTAGACCTCATCCGCCTCGTCGGCGAGCCGTGCGAGCGGCTCGACCCACTCGCGAAGCTCCTCCTCGGAGTAGAGCCAGTCGAACCGCTCGGCGGCGGTCTCGGCCCCGCGGATGTTCCAGGTCTTCGCGTTCCTCCCGTGAAAGCGGACGTACGCGACGCGGTGCGTCGCGGCGGCGACACGCGGCGAGACGTTGGAGGCCCGCGTGCGCGGGCTGTCGAGCGACACGTATGCGAGGTCGTGCCGCTCGAGGAACGCGAGCGTGTCGGCACGCTCCTCCTCGTCCATCCACGAGCGATGCCGGAACTCGATCAGCGGGACGAGCGGCGCGAGCCGCTCGTGCGCGAGGGCGAGCTCCGCCTTCGCCGCCTCGGACTTCACGAACCGCGGGTGGTACTGGAGCAGCACGCCCTGAAGCTTCCCGGAGAGCTCGAGCGGCCCGAGCGCCGCCCGGAACTCCCGGAACGCCGCGTCGGTCGGCTCGCCGTCGTGCCACGTCATCGCCGACGACGCCTTGACGTGGAACGTGAACGCGTCCGGCGTCCGCCGTGCCCACCGCTCTGTCACGGCGGGGTCGGGCAGGGCGTAGTACGGCGAGTCGACCTCGACGACGTCGAACCGCTCGGCGTAGTAGCGCAGGCGCTTCTCCGCGGTCGAGACGCCACGCGGATACCACGCCGCGAGCAGTCCCTGGTCGGCCCAGCTGCACGTCCCGATGCGCACCGTGGCGGCCACGACGGGACGATAGGCCCCGGCGCCTACGCAGCCCGGCCCCGAACGCGTATTGTCCGTTGTGGAACCACATGCCGGTGGGCATCTGGGGAAGGGGGAAGGTTGGGTATCAGTGAGTCAATCGAGAGGACGGCGTCGCCAGATCAGGCGACGAACGGCGACGGCGAGGCGCTCGTCAGCGCGCTGTTGCCGTCGAGAGCCGAACAGGCGCCGGACACCTCACGTGACGAGCCGGCGCCCGAGTGGGAGTACCGCACGGAGCTGCTCGAGCACGGCTTCATGGGCTGGGGGAAGGAACAGGTCGACATGCGCAAGCTCCAGGACCGCCTCGACGCGCTCGGCCAGGACGGCTGGGAGCTCGTGCACGTGTCCTGGAACCACCGCGTGCGCCGCAAGCACGGGGGCCACCTCCTGATCTTCAAGCGGCCGAAGGGCTGAGCGCCGCCCCGAGCAACCGGGTCAGTCCGCGAAAGCGATGGTCGAGTCGGCGGCGACCATGCCTGCGTTCGGTTTGCGCCTTGCCTGCGGGGGTACCCGTACTGGGTCACCTGCAAGCGAACGTAAGGAGGACTCATGTCCATGAGCACCGACATGTGGACGTATCGCGAGGATACGGTCGCCCCCGGCGACGCGCCGAGGAACGTCGTCGGCTACGGCGTCGAGGCGACCGACGGCTCGATCGGGAAGGTCGACGATGCGACGTACGACGTCGGCTCGTCGCACCTCGTCGTCGACACCGGGCCGTGGATCTTCGGCAAGAAGGTCATGCTGCCCGCGGGCGTCATCCAGAGCGTCGACCACGACGCGGAGAAGATCATGGTCGACCGCTCGAAGGACGAGATCAAGAACGCCCCGGAGCTCGACGAGGACGGCCTCACGGACGAGGACTATCGCATGCGCCTCGGCTCGTACTACGACGAGTCGAGCCGCTGACGGAGCGCGGGGGGCCGGCCGCAGCGGCCGGCCCCCCGTCAGGTCAACCTCGCACGGGCTGAGGGTCGCGCTCCGCGCTCTTCGCCGGCGAGCGGAGCAGGACGACGGCCGCGACCAGCACCGGTGTCGCGAGGACCGCGGCGGCGAGCCGGACGCCGAACCGTTCGGCGAGCACGCCGTCGACCAGGCTCGCGAACGGTCGCGCGCCGAGGAAGGCGACCGACCACAGCGCCATGATCCGGCCGCGCTGCTCCTCTGCAACTCCGAGCTGCAACCGCGCGGTCGCGGTGGCGTTCGCGCTCAGATACCCGAACCCGGCGCCGATCACGAAGGCGAGTGCGAGGGGAAGCCACGGGCTGATGGCCATCAACACCATCCCGCTTCCGAAGAGAAGGAGGCTGCGGGCGAGGTGACGGTCGGACCCGCCGATCCGGTCCGAGGTGAGGATCGCGGCGAGCACCGCGCCGAGCCCGAAGCAGCCGACGACGGCGCCCGCCCACACCGGTGGGTAGCCGAACACGTGGGCGATCGCGGGTGACTCGGTGTTGATCGGGTCGGAGGTGATCCCCACCGCCATCACGATCGCGAGGTACCCGGCGAGCCGCGGCTTCTCCCGGAGAATGGCGATGCTGTCGCGGAAGGAGCTGCGCCGCACGCGCGCCACCGGCGTGGGCGTGATCACGAGCAGCGCGGCGACGAGCACCAGATACGAGAAGGCGTTGATGGCGAACGCGGGCGCGATCCCGAAGGCCGCGATCACGAGCGCCGCGGCCGCGGGTCCGATCGCGCGCGCGAGGTTGAACGTCATCGAGTTGAGCGCGACCGCCTGCGCGAGCGAATCGCGCGGCACGAGCGAGCCCACGAGGGCCATCTGCGCCGGGTTGGAGACCGCGGTGATCACGCCGAGCAGCCCCGCGAAGCCGATCACGAGCCACGTCGTCGCCTCGCCGTGCCAGACGAGCACCGCGAGCGTCACGGTCACGCACGCGGCGACCGCCTGCGTCCAGATCAGCAGGCGACGGCGATCGAAGGCGTCGGCGATCTGCCCCGTCCAGGGCGAGAGCAGCAGCACCGGGCCGAACTGGAACGCGTTCAGCACCCCGAGCAGCAGCGCGGAGTGCGTCTCCCGGTAGACGAAGATCGCCGAGGCGAGGTTCTGGAACCAGCCCCCGCTCGCGGACAGCGCGTTGCCGACGAAGTACGGCCCGAAGTTGCGCATGCGAAACACGCGCCAGGCCGACGAGGGGCCGGTTGCGGCGGACATCCACAGCCGACGCTACCGCCGTGGCGGATGTGCACGACGCGCGAGGGTGCGCGGCGAGGTGGCTCCGTTGGTCGCGTGTGCCGGGACGGGCTGCGACCGGACCCAGGCGGTGAACGCCTCGATCCCGTCGATCAGGATCTCGAAGCGGATCGAGTGGAACAGGTCGAAGTTGTGCGGCCCGCCGGGAAGCTCGGCGTAGACGACCGCGCTCGTCGAGACGTCGCGGAGCCGGTCGGCCAGGGCGCGGGCCTGCGAGGCGGGGACGAGCGCGTCGTACTCGCCGTGGGCGACGAAGACCGGCGGCGCGTCTGGCCGGACGTAGTCGAACGGCGACGAGGGAAGCGGCTGACGGCCACGGTCGACCGGCCCGTAGTAGCCGAAGAGGCAGATCGCGCCGGAGACCGCGGTGTCGGCTTCCTCGAAGCCGGGCTGGAAGCCGCCGTCGTTCGGCGTCAGCGCGGCCGTGGCCGCGAGATGGGCGCCTGCCGAGCTGCCCGCGATGAACACAACGGACGGGTCGGCGCCGTACTCCTCCCCGTGACGGCGCGCCCACGCGATCGCCTTCTTCGCGTCGACGAGGTAATCGGGAAAGACCGCCCGCGGCCGGAGCCGGTAGCTCGCGCTGATGCACACCCAACCGTGCCGCGCTAGCTCGACGAGCAAGGCGCGTGAGTAGAGGCTCTTCCGTCCCATGCGGAACCCGCCGCCGTGCAGGTGGATGAGGATCGGCGCGCCCGCCGGTCGCGCGGGGTGGTGGTAGACGTCGAGCCTGTTGCGGCGGCCCGCGTCTCCGTAGGACAGGTTCCGAGCCCGCTTCACGCCACGGTGCAGCACCGGGACGGGAGCGAGGAGGATGCGCACCCACGGAAGGCTCCGTCGGAACCGGGACGCGAGCGTCGGATCGATCCCGCCTCGCCACTCCGGGCCGAGGCCGTCCTCGAGGGCCTCCTCGACGATCGGCCGCGCCGCGAGGCTTCGCCGGACGAGGACCGGCGTCGCCAGGAGCGTCACGCAGGCTATGCCGAGACCGACCCATCCGACCGGCGTTTCGAGATCGCCCTGTGCGAGCGCGAGCAGCGTCGCGGCCAGCACCCAGTAGAACGCGACAAAAGGCGACTCGTTGACGATCGAGCCGAGCGCCCAGCTCGCGGTGCGAAGCGGCGGCGGCCGATGCACGGGACGTAGCGCGAGGAGCATTCCGAGCGCGACGACCGCGACTGTGATGAGGTAGCCGATAGGCATGCGATGCCCGTTTCCGCCCGCATCGGCGAGGAAACGGGCGGCAGGCGCCCAGGCTCGGAGCTTCAGCCGGCCCGTAGCACCTCGTCGGCGATGTGGTCGGCGATCGCCATGCTCGACGTCGCTCCCGGCGACGGCGCGTTGCGGACGACCGTGACCGGACCGAGATGCCGGATCCTGAAGTCGTCGACGAGCGACCCGTCCGGGTCGACCGCCTGCGCGCGGATCCCGGCCGGCGCTCGCACGAGATCCTCGGTCCGGAGCGTCGGGACGTAGCGGCGCGCCTCGGCCGCGAACGCCCGCCGCGAGAGCGATCCGCGCAGCTCGCGGGCGCCCATTCGCCAGTGCCTCCGTGCGAGGCGGCGGAACCCCGGCGAGCGGAGCGTCGCCGCCAGGTCGCCGAAGCGGACGTCGCGCCGGCGGTAGCCCTCCCGCGCGAGCGCCAGCACGGCGTTCGGGCCGACGTCGACGCCGCCCGAGACCCGGCGGGTGAAATGGACACCGAGGAACGGGTAGGCCGGGTCCGGCACCGGATAGAGCAGCCCCCGCACGAGATCCTCCCGGCCGGCTGCGAGCCGGTGGTACTCGCCGCGGAAGGGGACGATGACCGGTTCCTCCTCGTCGCCGGCAAGCCGGGCGAGGCGATCCGAGTAGACGCCTGCACAGACGACGAGACGGTCGAACTCCCGCTCGTCCTCTGTCCGGACACGGACCCCGTCCGCGCCGACGCCGATGGCCGTCACCGGCGCCCCGAGGACGACCGAGCCGCCGCCTGCCTCCAGGTCGTCGCGGAAAGCCCGCGCGACGGCGCGGTAGTCGGTGATCGCCGTCGTCGGGGAATGCAGCCCGGCGACGCCGGCCGCATGGGGCTCGATCTCCCGCAGCTCGTCTCCCTCGAGCCACCGCATGCCCGGCACGCCGTTCTCGATCGCGCGCCGCTCGAGCTCGCGCAGGCGGCCGAGCTCGGACTCGTCGACGGCCACGACGAGCTTGCCGCATTCCTCGTAGGGGATCCTCCGCTCGGTGCAGTACGCGTGGAGCTGCGCGACCCCGAGTCGGCAGAGCCGGGCCTTCAGCGATCCGGGCGCGTAGTAGATGCCCGCGTGCACGACGCCGCTGTTGCGCCCGGTCTGGTGCGTCGCGATGTCGGTCTCCTTCTCGAGCACCGTCACCGTCGCGTCCGGGCGCAGCTCGGCCAGGCGGCGCGCGACAGCGAGCCCGATGATCCCGGCGCCGACGACCCCGATTCGCATCACGGGCGGAAGTGAACCGCAACCGCCTCCGCGGCGCCCGTTCGGCCACCCAGTAGATTCACTCTCCGTGGACTGCACGCGTGTACACGTGGTCGGGGCGGGGCCTGTCGGCCTCATGCTCACCGCACTGCTCCAGTCGACCGAGGGTCTCTCGGTGCGGCTGTACGAGAAGCGCGGCGAGTACACGCGGACGCGCATGGTCCAGCTCGCGCCGTATCTCGTGGCGGACTCGGTCGAGAGCTATCGCGCCGACGCGATCGACGGAGACAGCGTCGAGGCGATCTTCGATCCCTCCGAGCTCGAGCAGGGGCTCGCCTTCAGGCAATCGATCCCGCCGGATCTCCGCGCGCTCCTCGAGAGCTGGGTCGTCGGGTTCTGCCCGCTCAACTCGATCGAGCGCTCGCTGAGCGACCTCATCGACGCGCGCAGCGGGAACGGCGTGGAGCGGAACGCGGCCGTCGTGACGGCGGAGGACGCCATGGGGATGCTCGAGCCGGGCGACATCCTCATCGACTCGACGGGCAGCAGGTCACTTCTTCGCGACCACCTCGTCCCCAGCGCCGGCGATGTCACCGAGGGGGCGAACACCGTCAACGTCCGCCTGGAATACGCGCTCGTGGTCACGTTCCTGTACGGGCAGCCGTACGACTGCAACGAGTACTGCAAGTACTACAAGAACCTCGACAGCCCGCGTTACAAGTTCATCCCGATGGTGAGCCGGACGCACTACGACGGCAGCGTCAGCCACGTCACGGGCATCGTCAACATCTCGGCCGACGAGTTCGAGGCGATGCCGACCCGCCTCGACAGCGAGTGGCTCCGCGACAACTTCCCCGGAGTCGCGGAGTCGATGAACCGGTTCATCGGCAAGATCAAGGAGGAGACGCAAGGCGAGATCCTCGGCGAGCTCGAGATCGTGCGGATCCCCCTCGACCTCTACCGGGCCCGCAACGCGACCAGCCGGCAATGGCTCGCTGCCGGGCCGAAAGGTCACCCGTTTGCCGCCACACCGGTCTTCCTCGCCGGCGACTCCGCCATCGGCTCGCCGTACTTCCAGTCGATCTCGCTCGGCTTCGAGTGCGCGATGTACCTCGCAGGGCTCATCGCGCAGCGCGAGGTACCCGCCGAGGAGATGCTCGACCGATACGAGCTCTACAGCTACAAGCAATGGCTCCGGGTCTACATGCGGAGCAAGACCATCAAGCACAACAAGGATCTCTTCGAGTCCCTCGACGACCCGCTCGCTCTCCTGGAGAAGCTCCATATCTACTGAGCGCGGGCTTCGCGTCCGGCTCGGCAGATCACCCTGTCCCCGGCGCTAGACGATCGACGCGGCAACGACGACGTGCCGGGGCGATCAGGTCAGGGCACGGTGCGGCGCATGACGCAGTTCCCCGTGCCCTTGCTGCGGACGAACGTGAAGCCTGCCCGCTCGAAGAGGGTGCGCGTCCCGTTGTACAGCACGGACTTCTTCTTGCCCTGCGTGTCGTGCGGGTAGCCCTCGACGACGCCACCGCCCGCCTCCGAGATCAGGTCGACGGCGCCCTGCAGGGCGACGGCCGACAGCCCCTTTCGCCGGTACCGCCGGTCGACGAAGATGCACGTGATCCGGTAGTCGGGGACGAGGTCCAACTCCTCCTCGTACTGCTTGCGGTGGTAGATGTTCGGCAGCTCCTCGGGGCTCCCGTACTCGCACCAGGCGACCGCCTCGTCCCCGTCGTAGACGAGGGCGGCGTGCGCCCGGCCCTCCTCGACGAGGCGCCGCTTGAGACTCCGGTTGTCGTCGGCGTCGAATGTCTTCTCGGAGTGCATCGTGTGGAAGTAGGTGCACCAGCAGCCGCCGAACACGCCGTTGTGGCGTTGCGCGAGCCCGGCGAACCCGTCCCAGGTGTCCGGGCCGAGCGCTCTGACCATGTACTCGCTCATCCCGTCCTCCGATCCGGCCGCCACAGCGTGGTCAACCGCCGCTCCGTGTCCCTCGCTCGTTGCAGGGGATCGTGAGCTTCTGGTCGAAGGCAGCTGCCTGCTGGTCGAGGATGTGGATCGTTCGCTCCATCGCGACGGGCCGGAGGCCACCCGGGCCGGAGTGGTAGGGGCGGTCGAGGAACACCAGGAGGAGCAGCGTCGAGGTGATCACGATCGCCACGCCGCCCATCATCGTGGCCTGCACGACCGCGCGCTCGGCGCTGTCGGCGAAGAACAGCATGAACACGAAGATGATCACGGCGCTCAAGAGCAGCACGATCCACAGCGGCAGTGGGATCACCCCCTCCGCGCCGTGCGTGCGGTCCGCCCGCGCATCCTCGCGGTCGGTGCGCTGGTCGAGCCATTTCGCGAAGGCCGCCTGCTCGGCGGCTGAGCGTGGATTCACGGTCCTGGTGATGCGGAACATCGCGAACGTCCAGGCGTTGCCCGTGTCGTCGAGCGTGCCCATCTGCATCTTCGGCCACTCGCTGTGGACGACCGTACGCGCGTAACAGACGAGCTCGCCTGAAAGGCGCGCACGCACGGCGACGGGGAAGAACTGGGCCGTCTCGAACTGCTCTCTGACGACCTGCGCCTCCGTCTCGGCGCCGCTTCGCGAGGTGTCGAAGCTCTCGAACGCCAGGAAGACGACGAAGCCGAGGAGCACGGCGAAGCCGGTCGCGAGGACGCCGAACACCCCGGCTGCGCGGTCTCCGTCCTCGAAGTAGCTTCCCGCGGGGGCACGGCGGCGAACGAGCAGCATCGCCGTGATCGCGACTGCCGTGACCGCCGCAACGATCAGACCGGCCCAAAGGAGGCTCACAACCTCCGCACCGGCCCTCGGCCTCCGGATCCCGGCATTGCGCGGACCACCTTGCATCCTGACGCTCAGGCTGATCGCCTGCGCGCAGCAGGCTCTCGGGCCACGCTAGCTTGGCTGCATCCATCCGGCTTCGGCCGCTACGGCCTTGCGGCCGGCGGAAGCTCCATCGATGCCCGAAGCGATTCGAGCGGCGTCGCCGGAATGGTGATCAGTCCTCGCGTCGGGCGGTCGAGATCCAGCGTGACGAGGAGAAGGAGTGTCACGAGGACGGCGGCGGCGACCGCGGCGAGCAATCCACGGCCGAGAACCGAGATGTACAGCGCGAGCAGGCCGACGACGACCGCGGCGCCGATCACCTCGAGCCCGAGGACGGCGCCGGGGACGCGATTGTTCAGCCCGGCGACCCGCACGGTCTGCTGGTCGATCATCTCGTTGAGGGTCTCGACGTAGAGACGTGGCGCGGTCGCGGTTGGGGCGCCGGCGACGGACTGCCCCGCGAGGCGCCAGAGGCGGCGCTGGAGCTCTGACTGCTCGGCCGTGGTCCGCTTCAAAGCGTCGCTGTTCGGCACGTCGCCCGACAGTCGGATCGCGAGGTCGGTGTAGCGTCGGAGCAGGTCCAGCGACTCGGAGCGCTGCGGTTCGGCAAGCATCTGGGCCCGGAGGTATGTCGTGCCGATGGTGTTGGCATCGTCGACAACCGCGACGCGTCGATTCTCGTATCGGCCGACGGCGAGGCTCAGGCCGAAGGCGAGGATCAGCCCGACGACCCCCAGGAGAGCGCCCTGCAGGACGCCGATCGGTTCGCGAAGCGCGTCGGTGTGCTCCCGCAGGTAGCGGCCGGCGATCGCGCCTGCGAGGCATGCGCCGCCGACGACGGCGAAGATGATGAGCGCGACGGCCCAGCTCGGGAGCGAGAAGAACACGGCATCACGACCCTAAACGGTCACCCGACTCCGTTGTTCTTGTGACCTCCGGCGACACGCGCCCGGGGAAACCGGGACAATCGCGAGCGTGACGACCGCCCGCGTGCCGACTCGCCGTTCGCTCGAGGCCTCGGTGGCCGCGGTGGCCTCGTCGGTCGACGGCCGACGCTTCACGTTCCAGTGGTCGATCCACGACCTCTCGGTGAAGGTCGGTGGATACGCCTCGCTCGACGGGCGGCTCGGCCAGGTGCACGCTGTCGAGGCCGCGTGGGTCGAGGGCGCGGCGCTGATCGCAGCCGTGACCGAGGAGGTCACCGATGCGTCGCATTTACGCATCGCGCTCGCCCGTGGTCACGGAGTCCTCCTCGACGGCGATGGAGTCCCGTTCCACGACGTTCCGATCGCGCGGGCGGACGCGGCGTCCGTGGCCGCGTGGCTCGACCGGACTCGACCGCGACGAAGGTCGCTCGACGTCGGTGAGCTGGCCCTCCGCCCGGGCGTGCGCTTCGGGCTCGACGCCGGCGGGTTCGACCGGCACACGTTCTTCTGCGGGCAGTCCGGCTCCGGCAAGACGTACGCCCTTGGCACGATCCTCGAGCAGCTCCTGTTGCAGACCTCGCTGCGGCTGGTCATCCTCGATCCGAATTCCGACTTCGTCCGACTCGGCGAGCCTCGAGAGGGCGTCGACGAAGATGTCGCGTCGCGTTACCGACAGGCGGCCGAGGGCGTCGTCGTGCGGACCGTCGGCCGTGGCCCCGAGCGGCTACACGTCCGCTTCCGCGATTTCGACCCTGTCGAGCAGGCAGCTGTCCTCCGGCTCGACCCGATCCGGAACCGTGACGAGTACGGCGCGCTCGTCGAGATCCTCGAGAGCGGGCTGACGTCGCCCTTCACGACCGCAGGCGACCTTGCCGAGCGGCTCGCCACGGCGGAAGGCGCGGAGTTCCGCGCGCTCGCGACACGAATACGAAACCTGGGCCTGCACCGGTGGCCGGTCTGGTCGGTGGACGATCCCGGCTCGCTCCAGGACCTCGTCGCTCCAGGGGGGCCGCGCGGCCTCATCGTCGATCTGGGATCGCTCGAATCGGCTGCCGAGAAGGCGATCGCCGCGGAGGCGGTGCTCGCGGCACTCTGGCGACGACGCGCCGAGCGAGAGCCTGTCCTCATCGTCATCGACGAGGCGCACAACGTGTGCCCACGCGAGCCGGGTGACGAAGTCACTGCGCTCGCAACCGAGCACGCGGCCCGCATCGCCGCGGAGGGACGCAAGTTCGGCCTCTATCTGCTCGTCTCGACGCAGCGGCCCCACCGGGTCAACGATCTCGTCGTCTCTCAGTGCGACAATCTGGTTCTCATGCGGATGACGTCCGCCGGCGACCTCGCCTACGTCGCCGACACCCTCTCGTTCGCGCCGCCGGCACTGCTGCAGGAGGCGACCGCGTTCCGGATGGGGGAGTCACTGGTCGCGGGCAAGATCGCCTCGCACCCCGCGTTTGTCCGCTTCGGGCCGCGGCTCTCCGAGGAGGGGGGCTCCGACGTGCCGGTCACGTGGGCGGGGCTGGACGCGGGCTAGAGAACGTCCCGTTGGCTCGCGTACTCGGGGACGCCGCAACCCGCGCGGCTTCGTGCCCCGCAAGAATCGAGCTTGCGGACGCGGTGTAGAAGCGCGTGCTCTTCCGCTCAACCATGCGGGATTGGAGCGCTGCGCGCCACTGACCACCTGGGTTGGTCGAAGGCGGGCGCATTTCGGGGGAGTTGCCGCGACGACCTTTCCGTCCAGATGGCTTGAGGAGGAGCTTTCTCATCGCACATGAAGGAGATCTCGTGGTTGAAGAGCCGGGATCGATTGCTCGACCCGTCGGACAGCTCGGCGGTCGGACGAGGCGCAAGGCACCGGCATCGGGGCTTCGACCCACCGTTCGCTTCGCGATCGCATCAGCCCTGACTCTTGCCTGGGTCGGGTTCAGTGTCTGGGTCTCGGATCCCTGGAGGGATGAACTCGGGGACGCGCTCGGCCCCGTCATGGCCTGGGTGATCCCGATCTTCCTGGCCTACGTCCCCGGCCTCGTCATCGGGTTCATGATCTTCACGCTCCTGATCACCCGGTACCAGGAACTCCCGCTTACGCCTTTGAGCGGTGACTGGCCAGAAGGCGAGTGGCCGTCGGTGACGATCCTTGTGGCTGCGTGGAACGAACGCGAGGCCATCGTCCGCACGCTCGAACACATCGCCGAACTCTCATATCCAGGTCGCCTGGAGGTCGTCGTCGCCGACAACAACTCGACAGACGACACCGCACGGCTCGCGGACGCGGCGGGTGCTCGCCTCGGCCTCCAGTACCGACGTGTCTTCGAGGCGAAGCCAAGGCAAGCACCACGCACTCAACGCCGCCCTCGCGACCGTGACAACACCGCTCGTGGTGACGGTTGATGCCGACACCCATGTGCACCCGCAGTCGGTGACGCGACTCGTGGTTCGCCTGACGACCGCACCGCAGGGCCAGCACGTCTGCGCCTGTGCCGCCGCGCTCGTCGCCGAGAACCCGCTGGCGACCTTCGTCACCCGGATGCAGCAGTGGGACTACCGGCTGGGGATCAACGGCGTCAAACGGATGCAGGCGGCATACAACACCGCGCTGGTTGCGCAGGGGGCGTTCTCCGGCTACTGGACGAGCGACCTGCGTGCCGTCGGCGGCTGGCCCGACGCGATCGGTGAAGACATCGTGCTCACCTGGACGATGCTCGCCTCTCGCGGGATCGTGCAGTACGAGCCGGTCGCCCTCGGCTTCACCGTCGTCCCGGAGCGACTCGGTCGGCTGCTTGAGCCAACGCTCCCGCTGGGCACGCGGGATGCTTGAAGGCCTCCGAACCCATCCACCGCCCAGACAGCCGCGCGTCCTTGCGAAGCTCGTCGCCGGGATCGACTACCTCGTCCCGCTCCTCGACATCGGCGTCATCTTCTTCTGGCTGCCCGGAGTCATCCTCTTCCTCTTCGGCTACCCGTTGATCTTCGGCTGGTGGTCGATGCTCCTGCTGCCCATCACCATCGCGGTCTTCGGCTTCATGCAGCGCTGGCAAGCACGCCACGTCTTCCGAACGCTCGACATCCACCCTCAACGCGACAAGCGCGGCTTCCTCGGCTACCTGTTCGCCTACCAGGTGCTGACCTCCGCAGCCGCGCTGCGCGGCTACGGCCAGTACCTCGCAGGGTCGAATCGCCGCTGGAAGTAGACGATGCCCTTGTTAGGGCCGCGCTGCCGACAGAGCGCTGACGTGCGGTCTACCAAGGCATGGCAATGACCGTAGCGGCCCGTAGATCGCAGCACGACGGGACCCACCCGGATCACGACGCCACGCTACGCGGTCATCGCACCCGCGGCGAGCTGACGCTCGAGGAGCGTCCCGAGGTCGGCGACGACGAGATCCGCCCCGTGCGCGCGGAGCGCCGGGGCCGCACTCTCGCGATCGACCGCGACGACGACCTCGAACCCGCCCGCGCGGCCGGCGTCGACGCCGCCGGCCGTCGTCTCGAAGACGACCGTCCGCGCGGGGTCGACGTCGAGGTGACGGCAGGCGGCGAGCAGCATGTCCGGCGCCGGCTTCCGCCGGAGCCGCTCCGCGAGCGCGGTGTTGCCGTCGACGTACTCGTCGATGAGCGTTCCGAGATGCGCGCGCTCGCAGAGGATTCGCGTGTTCGTCGAGCCCGAGACGACCGCGCAGCGCATCGCCGCGTCCCGCACGAGCTCGAGGTAGAGGCGGGCGCCCTCGAACGCGTGCGCGCCGTGCTCCGCCAGGACCTCGAGGAGCGCGTCGTTCTTCCGGTTGGCGAGCCCGTACACCGTGTCGGTGCCCGGCGGGTCGTCCGGGCTCCCGTCCGGGAGGGTGAGGCCGCGGCTCCCGAGGAACTCGTGGACGCTCCCGACACGCGTCCTGCCGTGGACGAGCGTCGGGTAGTCGACGCCTATGCTGAACGACGCCAACGGCACGCCCGTCCGCTCGATGTGCCTCGAGACGAACTCGTCGAACGTCCTGCGCCACGCCTCGGCGTGGATCGCCCCGCTCGGGACGAGGACGCCGTCGACGTTGAAGACGCACGCCACCGCATCCGACGGAACGCCGAGCAGACGCTTCGACTCCCACGACGTCGCGACGAGGCGGACGAGAAACCGCTTCGTCTGGTGCTCGCGCGCGAACGCGTCGAGGAGCCGCGCCGTCGCGGCACGCTCGTCGGCAAGCCGGCGTCTCCGCATCCCGACCTCTCCGGGGAGGTCGTATCGCGCCGCGTCGAGCGCCGCGCGCGCCGCCTCGAACGCCCGTCGCCACTCGCCGATGAGCGCGTCGAAATCGAGGGGCTCGGCCGCCACGCCG
Source organism: uncultured Actinomycetes bacterium (assembly GCA_963742525.1). GTDB lineage: Bacteria > Actinomycetota > Thermoleophilia > Gaiellales > Gaiellaceae > Gaiella. Next base: position 59,678 of record CAVUMD010000002.1, on the reverse strand, counting down.
TCAGTCTGAACACGCTCGCGGCGGCCCGCGTCGGTGTTTTCCGACAGACGCTTGCGGGCAACGTGCACACCTGACACCCGCCGGCACACCGGCCGAGAGCGATGCGCCGCTCGGGGGCAGCAGCTTCGCGGCGGGAAGCGTGACGATCGTGAGCAGGAACGGGAAGACGGAGGCGGCCACCACGACCGCCCCGACACGCGCTACCGAACTGAGCTCGATGGCACCCCCCGCTGGTCGGCTCCCGAGCCTCATCAGTGCCGTCCGTGAACCTCACGCGACCGTCGTTCGCTGCGGCCGCCGTCCTGCGCTATGGAACGAGACGAATGACGAGCGTTGAATTGTCGGAGTTCTCGCCGCCGACCTTCGTGATCGTGACACTTCCACCGGCGTTGCTGTACCGCCCTGTGCCACCGAGCACGATGATCGTCTCGACGCGCGCGGTGAAGTCGAAGTAGCCGGCGCCCTGGATCAGCCCGCCGGGCAGAGACATCGTCCCCGTGAAGAAGGCGGTCGTGGGTGAGGTGATCGTTGCGATGCCGTGCGTCGTTCCGATGCGTTGGCCGCGCTTCGTGCCGTTCCACCGGTAGAGGCCGTCGGTGAAGAGGTATTGGTCGCCCCGTGTCGGCCCCTCGCCGCCGCTCCGGTCGACGTCGATCAAGCTGCCTCCCTGCTGCACGCTCAGGAGCGAGATGACCCTCGCTCGATCCCCTGCTGCGCCGGACGAGACGCCGAACAGCAACGCGGCAGCGGTGGCGGTCGCAACCGTGAGTACGCAGATCCTGAGCATCGTCGTTCTCCTGTGTTCGAGGGGTTGACGGGCAGGTGCCAAAGTTCCCCGGTGGGTCGGGGCCGGGGTGGGGCGACTCAGGGCGGGCCTGGAGGTGACGGTGAGCGTCGCGCTCGATCCGGTGGCGTGCCCCTGCGCAACGAGTCCTGCACCCGAGTCCACGCAGAGGTCGGAGACGCCTCCTTTCCGAAACTGACGTCGGTGACGGGGGACACCGGGTGCACTTGACCTCCGTTTCCGGTGCATGCTGATGCCCCCGTCATCTCGATCTCAGCCGAGCGCAGCGACCAGCAAGAACGCCGCGGTCCAGAGCACGGGAACGGCGCCGAGGACGATTGCCATGGTTGCCTCATGTCCTCCGCCTCTGCTTCGGGCAGCTACCCCGAGAACGATCGCGCCGAGCCCGACGATCGGTCCGAGCGCCCAGAAGATCCCACCCACCGTGAACCCGACGCCGATGTACAGCACGAGCGACGCCACTCCGAGCATCAGTGCCGTGCGTCCGTGTCCGCCTCCAACCCGTGTGACTGCCAGATCGCTCATCGCTGCTCCTCCTGTGCTCGTCGGTGTCAGTGCACCGGTCGAGACGACGGTACGACGGCCGTGCGTCCCACTGCCAGGGGGCTGTGTCCCGACTGTGTCCCGAAGCGCGTCACGAATCGCGTCGCGCCCTGTCCGGTCGGCGCGATCGCGTCTACGCTCGACCCATGACAGACACGGCGGGGCCGAGGTGATGGAGGCCGTAGCGACGACGCTCACCGTCCCTGATGCCCGTCGGGGTCCGAAGGTGAAGTTGGGCCGAGCGGTCTTTGCTCTGACGTCGACGCCTTCCTCGTTGCGCTCGCGCTCGACGTTGACGCGGGCACGTACAAGACGTTTCCCTACCTCGGACTGAACGTCGTTATCGCGCTGATCGGGGTCGTTGCTGACGACGCGTCGGCCCGAGCATCGGATCTCCTGGGTTCTGGCGGATCACGGCGCTTTGGGGAATGGTCGGCGGCCTCTGTTCTACGCGTATGCCGTCGGAGGCGCTCGTCGTCTGATCCCGGCTCTCGTCCCGGGTGGGACTCGTGGCGGCCTGGTTCGACAACTGGTGGTGGCTGCCCGGCCTGGCGCTGCCCCTGTGTGTGCTGCTTCTGCTGATGCCCGACGGCCACCTGGCGTCGCGGCGATGGTGGCCGGTCCCGGCCGCCGTCGTCGGTTGGCACGGTGTTCGGGTCGGTCGCGGTCTCGACCTCTCCGACGTTCGACCTCGGCACCGCCGACGCCGATCGAGAACCCGCTCGCGCGCGTCGGCGGCAGCACGATCGTGATCGTCGGCATCGTCGGTGTGATCCTCGTCGTCGCCGGCCTGGTCGCCTCACTCGTGGCGTTCATCGTCCGGTACCGCCGCTCCGCGGGCGACGAGCGACAGCAGTTGCGCTGGGTCGGAGTGTCGCTCGGCCTCGCCGTGCCACTCGTCGTCGTCGGCGCGCTGTTGTGGGGTGTTGTTCCGGGCGCCGCGCTCTTGACCGGGCTGGCGTTTCTCCTCCTGCCGGCCGGAATCGCTGTCGCCGTCCTCAAGTACCGGCTCTACGAGATCGACCTCGTCGTCAACCGCGCTCTCGTCTACGGCGTGATGACGATCGGCGTCGTCGCCAGCTATGTCGCCATCGTCGGATTGGTCGGCGCGACGCTCTCGTCCCGCGGCGACCTTTTCCTCTCGCTCGTCGTGACCGGTGTCGTGGCCGTCTGCTTCCAGCCGGTGCGGGAGCGCGTTCAGCGGTTCGTCAACCGGCTCATGTACGGCGAGCGCGACGATCCCTACACCGCGATCGCAAGACTCGGCCGAACGCTCGCGGCGTCACTGCAGCTCGAGACCGTCCTCCCGACCATCGTCGAGACGATCGGCCAGACGCTCGCGCTGCCGTACGTCGGGCTCGCACTCGCCGACGACGCCTCACGGGAGGCCGTGATCGTCGCCGAATACGGCATCTCCGAGCGCGCGACTTCCTCACGTTCCCGCTCGTCCATCAGGGAATCGCGCTCGGCGAGCTCCGGCTCGCAGCACGTGCCGGCGAGCGTCTCCGGGAGCGCGACCACCGCCTGATCGCCGACCTCGCACCCCAGGTCGCCGCCGCCGTCCACGCAGTCGGTCTCTCCCAAGAGCTGCAGCTGGCGCGACAGCGCATCGTCCAGCTTCGCGAAGAGGAGCGCCGACGCATCCGTCGCGACCTGCACGACGGCCTCGGCCCTGCACTGGCCGGGCTCACGTTCACACTCGAGGCCGTCCGCAACCTCACCGGCTCGGATCTTCAGCGCGCCGACGAACTGCTCGTCTCCGCCACCGAGCAGGTACAGACGATGATCGGAGACGTCCGCCGGCTCATCTACGGGCTGCGGCCGCCAGCGCTCGACCAGCTCGGGCTGGCAGCCTCGCTTCGCGGTCTGGCAACGCAGGAGTCCTCGCCGGGAACCTCCGTCACGATCGACGCTCCGAACTCGATGCCCCCGCTCCCCGCCGCAGTCGAGGTCGCCGCCTACTGGATCGCCCAGGAGGCGCTGACGAACGTCAAACGGCACGCACACGCCCAGACCTGCAGCGTTCGCGTTGCCGTCGAACCGACCACGCTGAGGCTCGAGATCGCCGACAACGGAGCAGGCCTCTCGATCGGGTCGAGCGGTATCGGACTCCACACGATGAAGGAGCGTGCCGCAGAGGTCGGCGGCACCTGCGAGATCGGCGACAGGACCGGCGGCGGGACGCTCGTCGTCGCATCCCTCCCACGTCTACCGGCAGCCGCTATCGCCTGATGAACGCCCCGATCCGAATCCTCATCGCCGACGACCACCCGCTCTTCCGAGCAGGTCTCCGCGCGCTCCTCGAATCGGTCGCCGACACCGAGGTCGTCGGAGAGGCTGCGACAGGCGAGGAGGCCGTCGAGATGGCGCTGGCGCTCACTCCGGACGTCGTCGTGATGGACATCAACATGCCCGGCCTCAACGGCATCGACGCCACCCGCGGCATCCTCGACCGAATCGGAAGACATCAACATCCTCGTGATGACGATGCACGACGACGACGAGGCCGTCTTCGCCGCCATCCGAGCCGGCGCACGCGGCTACCAGCTCAAGGGAGCCGCACAGGACGAGACGCTCCGCGCGATCCGCTCCGTTGCGAACGGCGAAGCGATCTTCGGCCCGGCGGATCGCCGACCGGCTACAGCACTTCCTCGCGACGCCACCCGCCAGAAGCCCCAATCTCGCGTTCCCGCAGCTGACCGACCGGGAACTCGAGATCCTCCAGCTCCTCGCGCAGCACAAGACCAACGCCGCGATAGCGGCCGACCTCTTCCTGAGCCAGAAGACCGTTCGCAACTACGTCTCGGCCATCTTCGCGAAACTCCAGGTCGCCGACCGCGCAGAGGCCGGACTCGTCGCTCGCACAGCAGGTCTAGGCGACCCGGGGCGCGTCGGTCACGAGGCGAACTGAGCCGCCGCGCGGTCGAGCCAGGAACACGGTGAGCACATCGATCGGCACCGGTGCGAGCGCTGCTGCACGCGTCGGTCGGGGTGAGCAGCACGAACCGGCCACCTGTCCGAGCAAGCGACCGCCGCCCATCCGCACGACCGTGCGGTGGACGCGGCCGAGGGTGCGGATCAGGGAGCGACGTGCACGCTCGCGTAGCCCGATGGTGGAACAGGTCACGGCCATCATCCTGCCCGTCGTTGTGCCGAGGAAATGGCAGTGCCTACCGAACGAAGGCCCGCCGGGTGGCGGGCCTCCTCCCAGGGCGATTCGGGGTCCAGGGCTAGGCGTCGTGGTCGCGGAGGAACTCCGCCGACTTGGGCGGACCTTGCGTAAACCCGGCTTCCTGAAAGATCGCCGGGACCTCCGGGTCCGACGTGAAGCTTTGCCACCCCGCCTCATCCCAGTCGAAGATCACCCAGACCCGGTCGCTCTCATTTGGATCCTGAAAGACGTGCGACCCCTTGCAACCGTGCTGCTTGCGCTTCTCAGCGCCCTTGGTTGAGAAGGTATTCCAGAAGCGGTCGAAATCCTCGATCTTTGCCGTTGCCAGAACCACTCTCTCCTCCTTTGTCGGGACGCGTGGTGCGACCTCCACCCTATGCCCCGCTCTCTTCGTTCGCCTTACGGTTGTTCGGGCGGCTCGAAGCGGCCCCGAGCTTCGCGCCGCCTCGAGGGATCGCGTTGTCTCCGCCGCGGGCGATTTCACACTCGTCGCCTACAGGCGAGAACGACAGTCGATTGTTCTCGTTGTAGAGAACGCCGTCAACGGCGTCGATCTCCGACCAGGTAGGCGACGATCAGCGCAGCCGGGAAGAAGACCAGGCTGAAAAGGAAGTAAAGGAGGAAGCTGTGGCCCTTGCGTGCGGCGACTCGTGCTGGCCAGAAGGCGATCAAGACCCAGACGATGAAGAAGATGATCGACCCGATCCACCAGCCGCTAGTAGCAATGAGCATCTCGACCTCCGTCGATGGGGGTTCCGCAAAGTTGCGGCCGGTCATTGTTCAGTCGGGCGACTGTACTCCCGCGAGCCCGATGACGGCCGACCGGAGATCGTCCGACACCCGAGTCGCCGGCGCCGGTGGTGTGGACTACTCGGGTGGCCTGGACGGCCCACCGCCTTCTCGGCGCTACTTTCGCGGTCCGGGTGAAGAACAGAAACTGCTTCGGGTCCTGGCGACTCAGCAGGCCGCGGAGGGTGTCGAGTTGCGCGACCCACACGACCTCCTCGATGCCCTTTCCACCGGCGGGCCGGTGCCCGTGAGGATCAACTTGCGCACCAGCTCCGGCTCGTGCCGCCCCCAGCGAAACGACCGTCGGCGCTGGCGTCTGCTCGCGGAGACGCTGCTCGTCCTGGCGAGCTAAGGGCTCATCTCGTCCATCTGAGACATCGGACCCCCTCCCGGAATGGTGAGTGCTGGAATCATGTCGGGAGCGGCGAGCAGCAGCACGCCGAGCAAGAACAGAATCGTCGCCGTCCCATAGGTCGCGGCACGACGGGACGGAATCAGCTTCTCGAACGCAATGAGCCCCGCGACCACCGCCATCCAGACGATGCTCATCACCCCGAGCGCGAAGAGCGATGCCATCAGCGCCCAGCAGCAGCCGATACACCACGCCCCGTGCCTCGCGCCCATCTGGAGCGCTCCCGAGTGTCCGCTGCGCCAGGAGCCGAGCAAGAACCCGAGCGGACTTCGGCACTTGCCAAGACACACATCCTTGAGCGGCGTCAACTCGTAGATGGCCGCGACGATCAACGTTCCGCCTGCTATCCAGCGACCGGCACGATCCCATGCGAGCACATCACCCGATACGCGGTCGCCCACGGTCGCAACCGCGAAGGCGAGCACTCCGATGCTCGTCCAGGCGGCGAGGTACCCGGACGAGAAAAGAAGCGGCGCGATCGGCGAGCGACTCTTCGTCATGCTCGAGTAGAGGGCGACCGTCGGAGCGACTGAGGGGAACATCATCGCCGCCATCATCACGATCCAGACGCCAACGAACCATCCGAGCGTTCCGAGTTCTGTCCACGGCCCACCGTCCATGTCCTGCATCTCGTCCGCCGTCCACAACCAGCCGACAGCGGCGAGACCGAAGAGAAGGGCGATCAGTCCAAGCCGCGTCCGGGCAGCGGCGACAGCGGGCGCGAGTCCTCCGGTACCGGAAGCGCGTTCCTGGGTCGAGGCGATCAACAGCTCAAGCGGCCCACGAGAACGGTGCCGACAGCCCCGTCTTCCCCTCGTACTCGATGCCGAAGGCGCTTATCTGTGACCGCGTCGCTTCAGCAGCGGTCAACTCCGAGCCAACGGGGTGGAACACGCCGACCAGGCGAGCGGCCTCCCCGGTCTCGATGCCGACGGCACGAGCCTCAACCTGAGTCGACGACGAGCGTGGATAGCGTTGCACATGCGTGAACGGTACGAGCGTTCTCACACACCGGCACGGGGGCCATGTCCATAGCCACCCGCACGGCGGGCAACACCGGCACCTGGCGCGGCCGCGTCGGTCGCAGCCCTTTGTAGCCCCCTACATGCACGGCGACGAACTGGGGCATGGTCACGATGACGATGCTGGTCACGGCCACTCGCATGCCCTCGTTGATCGATCGATCGTCCGCTCGCGGGCGGGCGTCCGCGCCGTGCTCGTCAGCCTCGCTGTGCTCACGGTCGCGGCGGCTGTACAGGTGGCGATCTTCGTCACGAGCGGCAGTGTCGCGCTGCTCGCCGACCTGATTCACAACTTCGGCGACGCGCTGACGGCCATACCCCTCGGCATCGCCTTCTGGGTACGAAGCGCGAAGGCGGAGCGATGGGCGGGCTACTTCGTCGTGCTGGTGATCTTCGTCAGCGCCTGCGTCGCCCTCTACGAAACCATCGTGCGACTGATCCACCCGGAAGCGATCTCCCATCTTTGGGCGCTGGCGGCAGCGGGCGTCGTTGGCTTCGTCGGCAACGAGATCGCGGCCTGGGTGCGGCTACGGGCGGGCCACCGGCTCAACAGTCCGGCGCTTGTCGCCGACGGCTACCACGCTCGAACGGACGGACTCGTCTCGCTCGGGGTCGTCGCCAGTGCCGCACTTGTCGCACTCGGAGCGGAGGTTGCCGATCCGCTGATCGGCCTGGCAATCACACTCGTCATCCTGCGGATCACCTGGCAGTCGTGGCAGACGATCCGACACGGACTCCACGCGCACTGAAACCACGATCACACGTTCTACAATCCCGTTCATGCATCCGCGCCGCCTCATCGGGCGCACGCTTCACCACCGTCCGGTTCCCTGGCTGTGGTACCTCGTTGCCTACCTGGCCGTGGTGTTTCTCCTGCTCTGGCTCGGGGGGCACGTGTCGGCCCCGGTCTCGCCACCCGACATCGGCTGGTCGGACTAGGCGTTTCACCAGAACGACGTGGTGCGCCACACGCCCAGCCCTCCCAAGGGGCCGGTGAAGCGCGTTTTCCCCCAAGCGCCCTCAGCAGTTGACGGAAGGTTGGACCACGGCTTGCGAAGGCGCATCAATGCTGGGCTCCTGGGCTGGCCCCAACTGTCTTAGTCGGAGGCCAGGTCGCCTCGGTGCGAGGTAGACATCGCCGCGAGAACCGAGGCGGGTGGGTGGGGGGAGGTAGCCCCTCGCTATGTCCAACCGTGTGGGACCTGGGTGCCGGGTGGTCAGCGCAGGCGCGCTGCACGAAGCTGAGCGTTGGCCGCCGCGAGTTGGGCGGTGGTCGGTCGGCTCCGCCCGAAGTACGCCCAGACGAGGACTTCGTCTCCGCCTCGGACGCGAGCGAACAGCTGATACACGCCATATCGGCGCGGAACGCCTTCCATTCCTGCGCTCACCTTTGTGCCCTGATCCGCAATGGCCACTCGATCTGACGCTTGGCTGCGACGGGGCGCTCACGAACATGCGACACGCTGATGATGATTCCGTTGCGCAGCAGCGTGCGCAGCGTCAGATGCGGAGTGCAGGTGCGGCAGTCTTGCCAGGGGACGGTCGAGGTCCACGACCACGCCTCGGTGCAGCGACTCGCGGCAACACCCGGGCACGCTCGGGGCTCGGTCGCCTCCGTGTGCCATCCGGGAGTCGCTTCGAACCGAAACGCCGCTGGGACGGTGGGGGCAGCTGCACCGGCACCGGATGCTCCGGCCGTCAATGCCGTGCAAACGATGACTGCAAGTAAGGCCCTACTCACCACGCGAGGCTCCTTGTAACGCATCACCGTTAGCGAAGTGCGTCGGCCTTGCGCGCAAGCGCGACGGCTACTCGCGCCGACGCGTTCACGGTGTCGTACCCATGGACGCTCGCGATGGCGAAGTAGGGGCCGGAGCGCGTGATCGCAGCGACGTGTCCACCCAAGCCGCCTCCAGCCGGGTGCATCGGGAAGCGCCAGATCTCGACCTTGCGCTCCTCAACGACGAGTGTGGTGATCTGCTTCGGCTTGCCCCTCACCTCGTTGCGAGCATCTGAGAGCACCCAGTACTGGATCGCTTCCCGTGTCCCAATGCCCGCCACCCAGTGCCAGTACGTCGGGCCGCTGTCGCCGCCGTTGAACCCGAGGAGGTAGATGCGATCAGCCGGTGGCTTGAGCCGCGGGATGTTGGTGCTGCCCAGGAGCACCCCACTCAGACCAGTCTGCTTCCGGTACTTCGTCACCGGGACAAGCGGAGGACACACGAGCCGAATGGGTGACGAGGATCGCCCCGAAGCGCACACCTGCTTGACGAAGCGCGGCACATCCCTTGTGAGACGAGGTCCCGAGGATGAGCGATCACCTGCTGCCTGGGCGCTCGACGCGACACAGGCGAGCGCGGACATGAGCACGGCGACCGCGGCGGCCACTCTCATCACATCCGCATCGTGGACAGCCACAAACGGTTGCGCAACCACCCTCCCGCCGCCGTCCCATAGGCACCCTCCCACCTCATCGGGCGACTGAGATGGGGCCTTATGTCGGCGTGGGCCTGGTCGCAGGCCCTGTCGAGGCGGCTCTACCTGCGCGGTGTAATCCGCAAGCCGTCGAGCAGGGCGGCAGCTCGGGCGCGTTTGGCCTGGGACGCCATCGGCCCAAATCCGTAGTGGATGTAAAACGCCCGGCCTCCTTGCTGGAAGGTCACCTGACCGCTGTCAGCGGGCGTGCAGAGGCCACCGGCCCCCTTGGCGCGCAGCGCGAAATGCCTTGGGCGCAGCGGAACGCGGCGCAACATCGTCCTTCTCGATGCTCCGTCGCGCTCCTCGGTCAACTGCACGTAAGCGAAATCGGACCGCCACGCCCGCTGGAGCACCGCCGAACACATTCCAGCCGCTGGCCCCAACGACAAATCGGAACCTTTCATCAGCGGGTGCGTGCTCAGAGTGAATACGGTCACCGGGTCGATTAGGCCGTTGATCCGACCGTTCGTCAAATACCAGCCGGACGGCACGTCGAACGAAACTCCACTGCGGTCGAGGCTAGGCGTGTTAGCGCCGTGGGCGACCCCGGCAATTGCTGCCGTGACGATAAGCACCGTCGCCACCACGCCTCGCACAGCAAAAGGGTACATCCCCCTATCCAGTCTCCCACGGCCCCGCAAGCGTGACGATCTCGACCAGTTCGACGCCCGACCACTGCGGCAAAGACAGCAGACCCAGCCTTGCCGCCCAGAGCTGTCGAGCGGCGAAGGTTCCGCGTGAGCGCTGCATGTCGGCGGTAGGGACCTAGTCACGGGGAAGCTCGTTGCTCGATAATCGGGCTATGGACGACGAGCGCCCACCAATCTGCCCTGCCTGCGGCGTGACGATGGTTCCTGCCGCACTCAGCGCGCGGGAGTCGTGCACCGATGATTGGGTCTGTCTTGAATGCGAAGAGACTGATGAGCCGGAAGTCTGAGGCGCGGGCGCCGAACCCTCCGCCTGCGTTCGTCGATCTGGGGCGTGGTCGCCGGGGCCTGTTGCCGCATCGAGTGCGCGCCAGTTGCGCGCCAGTGAGCACCCAGATCCAGCCGTCTTGAGCCCACTCGGGCGGTGAAGGGGACGTGACGGCGGAGAGTGCCGACGCGGCCGCGTGCGGCTTGGCCAAGCGAGAATCGCCCAACCAAGCCGCTCGACGGGCGAATGCCCCCGGCAAGAATCGTTCAAGCTTGAGATCCTTGGAATCGAGGGCAGCGCTCTCCGTCCCCGAGGCTCAAGCGCAAACAACGGCTGCTCAAGAACCGCGTCGTCGAACAACGGCGGCTGAGATGACACCGCGCGGCTCAGCCGCGCGCGCGTATCTCTCGTCGACAGCCGCCGCGATCGCCCCCGCGCAGTGGGGACGGGTCGTTGATGTGTCGGGCGAGGCGCGCGAGCAGGCGAAGATCTGATCGAGCCGCAACGCCCGCACTTCCCGCGGGGTTGCCCGAGGAGCGACCGCAGCATGGAACGCGACAAACGTAGAACTCCTTCGTCAACCACAACCGGGGCTGAGCCGCGGTCGACGACCAGCGCGCGCCGCACCAGGCCGGGCAGGGTGCAGGTGGCTCCCGCCGCGTGCGCCAAGTGCAGGTAGATGACGCGGCGACTCGTGGTGGGGAACGATGACTCCATCGTGACGCCCGCGGCTTGCGTGGTGGCGTTAGCTCCGAACGGTGACGCGGACTCCGGCGCCCCCGTGGACGCTACAGCTCCGACTTGAGCAACGGCCCGTTCGATTCCATCCAGTCGGCCAGGTCGGTGAAGATGCGCACAGCTCCAGGCTTTCGCGTCGCGGTGTTCCACGCGATCGCGCGGCGAAACCGCGCTTCGATCTCGTCGATCACCGCCGGTGGGTCGTCCCAGCCGTAGGCGTCGCAGAGAAGTCGTGCGCGGCACGCCTGTTCCTCGATCGCGCCGCCGTGTCGCCCGATCTCGGCGAGGCACCAGACGGCGTGAGCGAAGTCGAGGATACGCGGGCCGGGTGCGACGTCCTCGTCCCAGTCGATGATCGCTTTGGCGTCGTTGCCCATGAAGACGATGTTGTGCTGGCCCAGGTCGGGATGACAGACGACCTCGGCGGCGCCGGCGAGTGCGGTGCCGGCGGTTACGTCGTGAAATCTGCGGATCAAGCGGCCTGCGCTGATGAGGTGCTCGTCGCTGAGGATGACCACCGGGTCGTCCACCTCGTCCGGGCCGGGGTACACGCGGCCCTCGACGTAGCTCAGGATCTCGCGGCCCTCCTCGTCGATCCCGAGGAACCTCGGTGCTCCCTCGAAGCCGACCGCCTCGAAATGGCGTAGGAGGGCGTGGACGAATGGGGCGTTCTCGTGCAATGGGCGCCGAACGGTGTCGCCCACACGGACGACGCGCAAGCCGCTGGCACCGCCAGGTAACTCCGACTGGGGATCGACCATAGGGGGCGGTCAGGAGACGAAGAGCGGCCTCATCCGAGCTCGCTCGACGAGGGCGTCGAGCGCCTCCGCATCGGGTGGGCCGGAGAAGCGCTCGGCGGCGTCGAGGACGCTCGGAAGAAGCTCCCTGTCTCCGACCGTGTTCAGGAACACGTTCTCGCGACCGAGGACGAACGCGACGGCGACGTCGATCTCGTCCCGCTCCGTCAGGGGCTCGTACCAGGTTCCCGCTGTCGGAGCGGCGCTGCCCCACGGCCCGCGAGTGATCGCCTTGATGGTTTGCAATGCAACGGTCCGCTCCGCACAGACCCGTGCGAGCGCCTCGAAATCCGGCCCGTACACCGGGTCGCGGAGCGCGACCGGGTTGCACGGTGCGAGCACGGCGTCGAACGGGAAGACGTCGAGCGCGCGGCGGTGCTGGTGCGCCACCGTCAGGCCGTGGCCGGTGACGCCGACGAAGCGGACGAGCCCCTCGTCGCGGGCCTCGAGCACTGCCTCGAGCGCTCCGCCGGAACCGAGCGCCTGCTCCCACTCGCCGGGATGGACGAGGTTGTGCAGCTGGATCAGGTCGACCGAGGCGACATCCATCCGGTCGAGCGAGCGGTGGATGGAGTCGCGCGCCGCGGCGCGCGATCGGCCCTCCGTCTTCGTCGCGAGGAAGAACGCGTCGCGATGCTCCGCGAGCCAGGGTCGCAGCTGGTCCTCCGAGTCCCCGTAGCTCGCTGCGGTGTCGATGTGGTTGACGCCGTGCTCGAGCAGCAGCTCGAGCACGGCGCTCGACTCGGCCGGTGTCGCGCCGCTGAGCGCGACGGCGCCGAACACGACGCGCGAGCTCACGTGGCCCGTGCGGCCGAACGGAATCCTCGGGATGCTCACCGAACGAGAATATGCCAGGCGCGTTGGCCTCGACCGTCCGCGAGACGACGTACCCGCACTGTCGCGTCCGCCGGCGAGCGGCGCAGGCCGGACGAGCTAGGCTCTGCGCCCAGTGCCCGAGACCACGACCGCGGTGGATCAGCCCTCGTTCCGCGTCTGGGCCCCGGGAAGGGTCAACCTCATCGGCGAGCACACCGACTACAGCGGCGGGCTCGTCCTGCCCATGGCGATCCAGTACGGGATCCGACTCGCAGCCGTGCGGGCGGAGCGGGAGATCACACTCGAGTCCGAGGGCTACGGGAGAGCGGAGACCGTCGCCGCCGATGGAAGCGGCCCGCGAGCTCGGGGATGGGCGCGATACGCCCAGGCGGTGGCCGCCGAGCTCGCGGACGCCGGCCGGCCCGCGATCGGCATGACGGGCACGATCGCGTCCGACCTCCCGCCGCGAGCGGGCCTTTCCTCGTCGGCCGCCCTCGAGGTCGCGCTCGCGCTGGCCCTCTGCACGGTCGCCGACTTCGGACTCGAGCCGCTCGAGCTCGCGCTGCTCTGCCAGCGCGCGGAGCTACGGGCAGTGGGCGTTCCGTGTGGCATCCTCGACCAGGCGGCGTGCCTGCTCGGATCGGAGGAGCACGCGATCTTGCTCGACTGCCACGCGCTCGAGTACCGGCGGATCCACGTCCCCTCCGACGCCGGTCTCCTCATCGTCGACTCCGGCGTCGCGCGGAGCCTCGAGAACACCGCCTACGCCGAGCGGCGCGGCGAGCTGGAACAGGCGCTGCGGCTCGTGGGCGCCGCTCGCTCCACCGAGGTCGAGACCGGTGCGCTCGGCGCCCTGGACGACGTCCCGAAGCGCCGGCTGCGGCATGTCGTCACCGAGAACGAGCGCGTGACCCGGTTCGGGGCCGCGCTCGAGGCCGGAGATCTCGCCGGCGCCGGCGAGCTCCTCCGCGAGAGCCACGCGAGCCTCCGCGACGACTACGAGGTCTCGATCCCGGAGCTCGATCTGCTGGTCGAGCTGGCGATCGATGCCGGCGCTCTCGGCGCGCGCCTGCTCGGCGGTGGGTTCGGCGGCTCGGTGCTCGTCCTCGCGCCGGCGCAGCGGGTGGAGGACGTCGGGCGCGCGATCGCTGCCCGGTACCGCGAGCGAGCGGGAACCGGCGGCGACACACTGCTCGTCCGCGCGTCGCATGGCGCGACACCGAGCCGGCCCGGCTAGCGGCTCCCGCGCGCCCCGCGCGGCGCGAGGACGTACGAGAACCGATAATGGCGAGCGTTCAGCCGGTGGCGCGGGTGGGTGTCCGGGCCGCACGCCGACGTCCCGAGCCCCCGCTGCGCGTGATCGAGGCTCAGCACTGTCTCCTTCCGGGGCTCGAGGTCGGACGTGTGCCTGGCCTCGTAGAGATCCGTCGCAGTGAAGTGGCTCGCCGTGAAGGCGATCACCGGGACGCCCTCGACGTCGAGCCCGGAGCCGGTCTCGTCGGTGAGCGACAGGCGTCTGACGTCGCTGTGCCGCCCGTGCTCCTGGGGAAGGATGTACGGCACGAGCTCGTCGGTCACCGTGCTCCGGAAGGTGCCGACGACCGTCGAGGCGAGCCGGTCCGGATAGTCCTCCCACGGGCCTCGGCCGAACCATTCGAGCCGCTCGAGCCCCGGCCGGAGGACGAGCACGATCCCGATTCGGGGCAGATCGCGGAGGTCGGCGCCGAGACGGACGTCGTTCTCGACGAGCAGCGCACCCGACCCGAGCAGGCGGAAGCGCTGCCGGTGGACGGCGTCGTCCCACCGACCGCGCCCGGATGCCGTGTGCACGACGTCGACGGTGCCGGGCGCTGTCCGGATCGACTCGAGGCGGTGCTCGAGGCGGTCGAGTCCCAGCTCGAGCCAACGCCCGAGAACGCCTCGACTGCGATCGGGCAGCAGTCGGAGGCCGTCGTTGTCGGTCGCCGCGCGCCAGAGCTGCAGAACAGGGCCTGCCTGGACGACGTTCCCGCCGCCCACGCCGGTGAGCTCCGCGAGCGTCCCGGTCGCCATGTCCACGACCCCCCTCGTGCCTCCGCTCTCGAGCGCGATCGCACCGTCCGCCTCGACGGGCCGCACACGAGAGACGGCCCGCGCATGTGGCGCCGGCCGCGACGGCAGCGCGAGTTGCTGCCCACGCAACCTCGTGGCCCGCAGGTGCCCATGCCGTCGCTCGGCGCAGGAAGAAGCGGAACGTGACGAAGCGCTCGCCGCGGCCCGCACGGCCCAGGTCGAGTCGAACGTCGAGCGAGCCGCCCGCCGCGACGCGAAGCGCGGGCAGCCTGCCGCGGCGCGCAGCGGTCCCGTCGGCGGTCAGCTCCCATTCGCCCGTCAGGTCGGTCAGGTCGGCGAAGTCGCGCCGGTTGTGGACCCGGAACCGGCTGCCGCCGAGCCCCTCGACCGAGACGGGCTGTGAGACGAACTTCAACTCGTGCAGCCCCGGATGCGGCGTCCGGTCGGGCCATACGAGCCCGTCGGCGCAGAAGTTCGCGTCGTGCGGCGTCTCCCCGAAGTCGCCGCCGTACTTCCAGTACGCACGCCCCCGCGCGTCGTGCGCCCGGATCCCGTGGTCGACCCACTCCCAGACGAAGCCGCCCTGGAGCCGGCCGTGGCGCTCGAACGCGGCCGCAGTAGTCGGAGAGCCCGCCCCAGTTGCCCATCGCGTGGGAGTACTCGCAGAGGATCAGGGGACGTCGGTCGGTCGTCGTCTCCGCCCAGGCCTCGATGTCCTCGACGGAGGCGTACATCGGGCAGACCACGTCCGTCGCCGGCCGGCCGCCCGACCAGTCGCGCGCGATCGCCCCCTCGTAGTGAAGCGGGCGGGACGGATCGCGAGCGCGGATCCACCCCGCGGCCGCATCGTGGTTGGGGCCGTAGCCGCTCTCGTTGCCGAGCGACCAGAGGATCACGCTCGGGTGGTTCTTGTCGCGCTCGACCATGTTTCGAACGCGCGTGACGAACGCGGCCAGGTAGCGGGGGTCGCGGCAGATCTCGTCGTAGAACGCGTGCGCCTCGATGTTCGCCTCGTCGACGACGTAGAGGCCCAGCCGGTCACAGAGGTCGAGCCAGTAGGGGTCGTTGGGGTAGTGCGAGCAGCGGACGGCGTTGAGGTTCGACTGCTTGATCAGGCGCGCATCCGCCTCCATCAGCTCGCGTGTGACTGCCCGTCCACGCACGTCGTCGTGGTCGTGCCGGTTGACGCCGTGGATCCGCACGGCCCTCCCGTTGACGAGCAGGCGCGCATCGCGTGTCTCGACGCGTCGGAACCCCACGCGGCAGGCAACGCTCTCCCGGTCCGCCGCGCCCCGCAGGCTGACGACGAGCGTGTAGAGCGTCGGGTCCTCCGCCGACCAACGGCGAGGCGAGCGGATCGGCAGGCGGAGCGTGTGACCCGTGGCGCCCCGCTCGAGCGGCGCGGCCAGGACCGTGCTCCCGTGCGGATCGAGCAGGCGCGCCTCGACCGACGAGACGTCGGCGTGCAGGCCCTCCACCCTCGCGTCGACCGCGAGCGTCCCGTGGCGGTAGTCGTCGTCGAGCTCCCCGCGGGCGAGCACGTCGGCGATGTACGTCGTCCCGGTCGCGTAGAGGAGCACCTCGCGGGAGATGCCCGCGTGCCACCACTGGTCCTGGTCCTCCACGAAGCTCGCGTCGGACCAGCGGACGACCGCCGCCAGGACCCGATTCGGCCCCAGCGGGTCAACGAGACGCGTGAGGTCGAACTCCGCGGGGGTTCGCGCGTCCTTGGCCAGCCCGACCGCGTGGCCGTTCACCAGGACGTGGAGCACCCCCTCGACGCCCCCGAAGTGGAGCACGACTCTCCGGCCCGCCCACTCGCGCGGGAGCCGGAAGTCGCGGCGATACAGGCCCGTCGGATTACGCTCGGGCACGGCAGGCGGTGACGTGTCGAACGGCATCACGACATTGGTGTACTGGGGCCGCTCGTCGCCGAGCATCGTCCAGAGGCTGGGCACGTCCACCGTCCGCCAGCCCATGCGTCGATCTGCCGCTGCCGGAGCCGCCTCCGGTCGCTCGACGAGCCGGAACTCCCACGGCCCGTCGAGCGACCGTACCCAGGGCGAACGACTTCGATCGAGGGTTGCGGCGAGCCTGGCCGTCGGGAACGGCGAGAGTGTCGCCCGAGGAGGCAACAGACCAATCCCCGTCAGCTCCGGGCTCTGCCAGCTCCGTCCCCCGCCCGGGGAGAGGAGCGACCGCAGCGCGGACGTTGTCGACGGCCGCCGGCGGCCGCTGTCAGACGGCATCGCGCAGGGCTTCAGCGGCGTCCTCGGGCCGCACCGGGTTGTAGAAGACGCCGGACCCTAGCTCTCCCGCCGCGACGAAGCGGGGCACGCCGGCGGATCGCCAGGGGGAGACGATCTCGACGTGGAGGCGCGCCTCGGGCCAGTGGCCACCGTCGAACGGGCGCTGGTGGATCCAGAGCATGTACGGGATGGGCTCTTCGAACAGGCGATCCATGCGCTCGAGCACGTCGACCAGGAGTGCAGCGAGCCCGTGGCGGCCGCGGTCGTCGAGGGAGGGAAGGTCGGGGACCGCGGCGTCCGGGAGGAGGGTCAGCGCATACGGGAAGATCGGAGCGTCGGGCACCCATGCCCGCCAGCCGGGAGAGGTTGCCACGAGCCGCTCGCCGGGGAGGGAAAAGCGCTCCCCGCGCCGCAGCTCTCGAAGCGGCTGGTCGGGGACGGTGTCGAACGCGTAGATCTGCCCGTGCGGGTGAGGGATGGTCGCGCCGACCTCGGCGCCGCGATTCTCGAACACGAGGACGTATGCCAGATCGTCGCGCGACCCGAGGGCCGCGCTGCGGTCGGCCCACAGGTCGACGACCTTGCGCGCGCCGCCGACGCCGAGCGACCAGAAGGTCGCGTCGTGCTCTGGCGTGTAGAGGACGACCTCGCAGCGCGCGCCGGGCATGGCCGGCCAGCGGTTCGGAAACCACCGGACGTCGTACGGCTCCGGCGCCTCGAGACCACCCGGGCAGAAGGGGCAGGTCGTCTCGGGGAGGTTGGGTCGTGCCTGGCGCGAGCTGACCACGAACACGGTCGCTCCGGTGTGAGTGTCGTGGCGGAGTTCGGAGTGCGTGCCGGATGCGTCTGCTCTCCGCGCCGGCGTTTGGGGCGGTGAGCTCACGGCGGGCCTACGGAGCGCTCGCCGTGCCCTCGCCGCGCGCGGCGCGCCGGCGCGAGGACGACACGATCGACGTGGCCGGCGAGCGTGTCGTGCGCTTCGGTCGAGAGGCCGCTGTCGGTGACGACGACGTCCGCCTCGTCCAGCCGGGCAAGGCGGCTCAGCCCGCGCACCCCCCACTTCGTGTGATCGGCGACCACGACCACGCGCTCCGCGGAGGCGATGAACGCGCGATCGGTCTCGGCCTCGAGGAGGTTCGGCGAGGTGAAGCCCGGGTCCTCCGCCATTCCGTGGACGCCGAGGAACAGTGTGTCGAGATGCATCGAGCGGATCGTCGTCACGGCCATCGGCCCGACGAGGGCGTCCGACGGGGTGCGCACGCCGCCCGTGAGGATGACCGTGAGATCGGCCCGGCCTTCCCGGTGGAGGACGTTGGCCACCGGGATCGAGTTCGTCACCACCGTCAGGTTGGGGACGTCGGAGATGTGGTGGGCGAGCCGCCAGGTCGTCGTGCCCGCCGTGAGCGCGACCGCCTGGCCGGGGCCGACGAGTCGACGCGCAGCGCGCACGATCGCCTCCTTCTCCGCGAGCTGCTGGTGCGACTTGGTCTCGAAGCCGGGCTCGTGGGCGCTCAGGTGGCCGCGCGCGGTAGCGCCGCCGTGCACCTTCTGGAGGAGCCCCGATTCGGCCAGCGCGTCGAGGTCGCGGCGGACGGTCATCTCCGACACCGCGAGCAGCTCCGTGAGCTGTTTGACCCGCACCGCCCCCTGCGTGCTGATCTCGTCGAGGATACGTTTCTGACGTTGACCGGCCAGCATCGAGTCGTGGCACCCCCGGGGCAGCGCGTATACCGATTCCACCAATACCCAACACGTTCGCGCAGTCCGCGTCAAGCTGGATCGAAGAAACGTGAAGCCAAACCTTGACACCCTGCCAGCGCTCATGAGAGGGTAAGTGGCGTTCGCACCATTGATCGATCAGGTTCGGTCGTGTTCGAATCTGATCGAGTATCCGAGCAAGGAGGGTCTCATGTCGGATCCATCGCCTCCTGCGACCGACCGGAGGGAGGTCGGGAACCCGACCTTGAGCCGCCGCGGGCTCTTCGCCGGCGGCCTCGCCGGAGCGGCCGCCCTCTACGGCCTCACGGCCGGCGGCGCTGCCGCACGCAGTCTCTCCCCGGCCCTGCGCGGCGCGCTCGCGGCGGGCACGGTGTCGTTCGGGTCGAACGGGTCGGATCCGGTGCCGAAGAAGGCGTACGCGAACGTCTTCAAGGCGTTCACCAAGAAGTCGGGGATCGACGTCAAGGTCAACACCGTCGACCACAACACGTTCCAGGAGCAGATCAACACCTACCTCCAGGGCCAGCCGCAGGACGTGTTCACGTGGTTCGCCGGCTACCGGATGCAGTTCTTCGCGTCCAAGGGCCTGCTGTCGCCGCTCGACGACGTCTGGGCGCCGCTCAAGTCGCAGTTCGCATCGGCGTACCAGAACGCGTCGAAGGGCGCCGACGGGCACTACTACTTCGTCCCGATCTACGCCTATCCCTGGGCGGTGCACTACCGCAAGAGCGTGTGGAAGCAGCACGGCTACAAGGTCCCGAAGACCTGGGACCAGTTCGTCGCGCTCGCCAAGAAGATGCAGGCCGACGGGCTCACGCCGATCGCCTTCACGGACAAGGACGGCTGGCCCGCAATGGGCACCTTCGACATCATCAACATGCGGATGAACGGCTATGACTTCCACGTCCGCCTGATGGCGGGGAAGGCGCGCTGGGACGGCCCGCAGGTGAAACGGGTGTTCAACACGTGGCGCGAGATCCTGCCGTACACCTCCGATGGCGCGCTCGGGCTGACCTGGCAGGAGGGTGCGCAGCAGCTGGCCAACAAGGAGGCCGGCATGTACATGCTCGGCACCTTCGTGGGCCAGCAGTTCACGCCTGCCGTCCAGAAGGACATCGACTTCTTCGCGTATCCCATGATCAACCCGAAGTGGGGCCAGGACGCGATCGACGCCCCCATCGACGGGTTCTGCATGGCCAAGAAGGGGAGCAACTCGAAGGAGGCGAAGGCCCTGCTCTCGTACCTCGGGAGCGCGACGGCGGAGAACATCTACCTCGCCTCCGACCCGAACGACGTGGGGGCGAACAGGAACGCGAACAAGTCGCGGTACACGCCGCTCCAGAAGAAGTCGGCGCTCCTGATCGCGAAGACGAAGCACATCGCGCAGTACCTCGACCGCGACACCCGGCCCGACTTCGCCTCGACGGTGATGATCCCGGCCCTGCAGCAGTTCCTCAACAAGCCGGATGACGTCAACGGCCTCGTCAGCAGCATCCAGAAGCAGAAGGTGGCGATCTTCGGGTCCTGAGGCGTAGTCTGAGGTCGACGCGATGGCGACCGAGGCCGCCCCTAGGCTGGCAACGGACGGCGCGCAGCGCAGGGGGCGCGCCGTCCGGCTCTCGTCCCGTGACAAGCTCGCGCTGACGCTGATGGTCGGGATCCCGCTCGTCCTCGTCGGCGGGCTGATCTGGTTCCCGACCATCGCGTCGATCGTGCTCTCGTTCACGAACTGGGACGGGATCGGCGGGGTCACGACGGCCCAGTGGATCGGCACCGAGAACTACCACCAGGTCGCGACGATCTATCCGCCCTTCTGGCCGGCGCTCGAGCACAACCTCATCTGGCTCGCATTCCTGACGCTCGTCGCGACGCCGTTCGGCCTCTTCCTCGCCTACCAGCTCGACAAGCAGCTTCGCGGATCGCGCATCTACCAGAGCATCTTCTTCCTGCCCGTAGTGCTGTCGTTCGCGATCATCGGCTTCATCGTCCAGCTGATCTACTCGCCGACGCAGGGGCTCGTGAACGGCTTGCTCGGCACTCACACCGACTGGCTGGGCGACCCGAGCATCAACCTCTGGGCCGTGCTCGTCCTCGTCGGCTGGCGGCACGCCGGGTACATCATGATCCTCTACCTCGCGGGGCTGAAGGCGATGGACCCGTCGCTGCGCGAGGCGGCGGCGATCGACGGCGCAGGCGAGTGGCACGCCTTCCGAACCGTCGTCTTCCCGTCGCTGTGGCCGATCAACATCGTGATCGTCGTCGTCACGGTGATCGAGGCGCTCCGCGCGTTCGACATCGTCTACATCGTCAACAAGGGCCGGAACGGGCTCGAGCTGCTGTCGATCCTCGTGACGAACAACATCATCGGCGAGGCGAGCCGGATCGGGTACGGGTCGGCCATCGCGGTGATCCTGATCGTGATCTCGATCGTCCCGATCGTCGTCTTCGTGTGGAACAGCTTCCGGGAGACCGAGCGGGCGTGACGAGCGTCGCCGTCACCGAGGACACCCGTCCCGTCCGCAAGCGCCCGCTGACGCTTTCGCGGGTCGTCCTCCACGCGTTCCTCATCGTCACCGCCCTCGTCTGGCTCGCCCCGGTCGCCTGGGCGGTGTTCACCTCGTTCCGCCCGTATTCGGACACCGCAGAGAACGGCTACGTCTCCTGGCCGAACACGCTCACTCTCACCAACTACCGCAACGCATGGGACCAGGGCGACATGCCGCTGCACTTCTGGAACTCGATGATCGTCACGATCCCCGCGATCGTGGTGATCCTGTTGTTCTCCTCTGCGGTGGCGTTCGTCGTCTCGCGGTTCAGCTTCTGGTTCAACGTGCCGCTGCTCATCTTCTTCATGGCCGCGAACCTGCTGCCGCCGCAGGTGATCATCACGCCGGTCTACGAGATGTACCTGCGGATCCACCTCCCGACGTGGCTGTCGGAGAGCGGCCTCGCCTACGACTCCTTCGTCGGGTTGATCGCGATCAACGTCGCCTTCCAGACCGGCTTCTGCACGTTCGTGCTCTCGAACTACATGAAGACGTTGCCGAAGTCGCTGAGCGAGGCGGCGCGCGTCGACGGCGCGGGCGTGACCCGTCAGTACTTCGGGATCATCCTGCCGCTCTGCAAGCCCGCGTTCGCGGCGCTGGCGGTGCTGGAGTTCACGTGGATCTACAACGACTTCTTCTGGGCCATCGTGCTGATGAGCTCGGGCGACAAGCGGCCGATCACGACGTCGCTCGCGAACCTCTCGGGGCAGTACTTCACCGACAACAACCTCATCGCCGCCGCGTCGATGCTCGTGGCGCTGCCGACGATCATGGTCTTCGCGCTCCTGCAGCGCCAGTTCATCAGCGGCCTCACGCTCGGGTCGACGAAGGAGTAGCGGTGGCTCGGGTTGCGTTCATCGGTGCCGGCAGCGTCGTCTTCACGAAGAACCTCCTCGGCGACATGCTGGCTCTACCGGAACTGCGCGACATCGAGATCGCGCTCCACGACATCGACCCCGACCGGCTCGCGACGGCTGAGGCGATGGCCCGCTACGTCGCGCGGGAGCGCGGTGCCTCTCCCGCGATCTCGTCGCACATCGAGAACAGGGAGGCACTCGACGGCGCCGACTACGTGATCAACATGGTCCAGGTCGGAGGCCACGCGGCGACGCTGCTCGACTTCGAGATCCCTGCGCGTCACGGGCTGCGTCAGACCATCGCCGACACGCTCGGGATCGGTGGGATCTTCCGCGCGCTGCGCACGGCGAACCACATGCTCGCGCTCGGGCGCGAGATGGCGGTGCTCTGTCCTTCCGCCTGGTTGCTCAACTACACGAACCCGATGGCGATGCTCTGCTGGCTGGTCTACGGCGGCACGCCGACGCGGAACGTCGTCGGCCTCTGCCACTCGGTTCAGTTCACGACCGAGGATCTTGCGGCCCTCGTCGGAGTGCCGGCCGAAGAGGTCGCGTTTCTGGCGGCGGGGCTCAATCATCAGGCATTCGTCCTCCGCTTCGAACGCGACGGCAAGGACCTCTATCCGCTCCTCGACGACCGCATCGAGTCGGATCCCGAGCTCCAGCGCCGTGTGCGGGTGCAGCTCTACCGACGGCTCGGCTACTTCCCGACCGAGTCGAGCGAGCATGCCGCGGAGTACTGCCCCTGGTTCATGGCCCACGAGAAGGAGATCGAGCGGCACCGCATCCCGGTGGGGGAGTACGTCCGCAGGAGCGAGGGAAACCTCGCCGAGTACGAGCGCGTGAAGGGGATGCTCGAGCGCGGGGAGGCCGTGCCGCTCGCGAGGTCGAACGAGTATGCGGCGGCGATCATCCATTCGATGGAGACGGGGGCGCCGTCGGTGATCTACGGGAACGTCCGCAACACGGGGCTTCTGCCCGGGCTCCCCGACGACTGCTGTGTCGAGGTGCCGTGCCTCGTCGACGCTACGGGCGTCCACCCCGTGGCGGTCCCCGACTATCCGGCCGAGCTCGCCGCCATGAATCGGACCTTCGAGAACCCCGTCGAGCTCACCGTGCGCGCCGTCCTCGAAGAGCGTCCGGATCTCGTACGTCAGGCGGCGATGCTCGATCCCAACACCGCGGCGACGCTCACGCTCGACGAGATCGACGCCCTGTGCGACGAGCTGACCCTGGCTCACGGCGACGCGCTGCCGGTATCGCTCCGGGCGTCTCGGCAACGCCTCGGCGTGCCGGCCGTCGCCGCGGGGAGGAGCGCGTCGTGAGCGGGATCCGTCTCGACGCGGTCACCAAGATCTACGCCAACGGCGTCAAGGCCGTCGACCGCGTCAGCCTCGACATCAGGCTCGGCGAGTTCGTCGTCCTCGTCGGCCCCTCCGGCTGTGGCAAGTCGACGCTGCTCCGGATGATTGCGGGGCTCGAGGACGTCACCGTGGGCGACATCTACATCGGCGAGATGGACGTCACTGATCGGCCGCCGCAGGAGCGCGACATCGCGATGGTGTTCCAGAACTACGCGCTCTACCCCCACATGACCGTCCGCGACAACCTCGCCTACGGGCTCAAGCTCCGGAAGATGCCGAAGTCGGAGTGGCGGAGCCGCGTGGACGAGGTCGCGTCGGTGCTCGGCCTCAGCGAGCTTCTCGGCCGCAAGCCCGCTGCGCTCTCGGGAGGGCAGCGCCAGCGCGTCGCGATGGGGCGGGCGATCGTGCGGAACCCCAAGGCGTTCCTGATGGACGAGCCCCTTTCCAACCTCGACGCCAAGCTGCGCGTCTCGATGAGAGCAGAGCTCGCGAAGCTGCACGAGCGTCTCGGCGTGACGACGGTCTACGTGACCCACGACCAGGTCGAGGCCATGACGCTGGGGCAGCGGGTCGCGGTCCTTCGAGACGGCGTGCTCCAGCAGGTGGACACGCCCCAGGCGCTCTTCCACGCCCCGGTCAACCTGTTCGTGGCGGCGTTCATCGGCTCCCCCTCGATGAACCTGGTCGAGGCGGAGATCGTCGGCGACGTCGTGCGATTCGCCGGATTCGACCTCGCGCTGGCCGCGGGCTCCTCCATGGTCGGCGCGAATCGCAGCGTGATCCTCGGCATTCGTCCGACCGACTTCGCGCATGCCGATGCGGCACCGGACCTGCCGCGCATGCGCGTCAGGATCGACGTCGTGGAGGATCTCGGCGCCGAGAGCCATCTGATCTTCGCGATCGACGCCCCACGCGTCAGCGCGGAGGCGGTGCGGGCGGCTGCGGACCTGGCCGCGGACGACGAGGGAAAGCTGTTCGCGAACGACCAGCGGGCCGTCTTCACCGCCGTCGTGGGCGCCAAGCGGGCGACGACGCCCGGCTCGGAGATCGAGCTCGCGGTCGACACCGCGCACCTCCACTTCTTCGACCCCGCCACAGGGCACGTCGTCGGTGCGGAGAGGCAGGCGGTCGCGTCCGCCTGAGACGCCCATCCGCGGGTCACCCTTCGATGGGTCGCAACCCGGCGGGGCCTTGCGGGGCCTGTCACCTGGGATCACCTCTAGCGCGCCGTTGAGCAGCTCGATACAGCCCTGGTGTACGACCAGGTCGAGTCGCACGGGATGCCGGCCTATCGGCTCGGGCGCTCGCGCGCTGCGGTTCGACCTCGTCCGCGGTCGAGGCGTGGCTCGAGAGCCGCAAGGTCGGCGACTGGCAGCACGTCGCCGAAATCTTGTGTGTCACCTATCTCGCGTGTTCCACTTTGACTACCAAAATGGAAAACGTGCAATGGCGAGCGTAGTCCGGCGGCGACGCAAGAACGGAGAGGTCAGCTGGTACGCCCGGTACCGCGACGGGCGCGGCAAGGACGTGTGGGAGAAGTGCGCCTCGGCGAAGGACGCACGCGCTCGAGCGGCGGAGGTCGAGACGCTGCTCGCTCGCACCGGCGGTGCCTGGTCGCCGCCCGTGAAGGTGACCGTCGCGCGAGTACGCGGAGCGGTGGCTCGCGGAGCGCGGCCCGGCGATCCGTGAGCGCACGTTGCACGGCTACCGCCGTTCGTTCGAGCGGGAGATCCTGCCCAACTTCGGACGGATCCCGCTCGCCGCGCTCAGCCGCGCGCACATCAAGGAGTACGCGTCGAAGCGAGCGAGCAAGGGCGCGGCGGCGAACACGATCCGCAACGCGCTCGCGCCGATGCGCGCGATGCTCTCGACCGCGGTCGAGGACGGACTGCGTCCGCGAGAACGTCGCGCTGCGGCTGCCGCGCGTCGGGCGCACCGCCGCGCACGATCACGCCCTCCGACGACGGGACGCAGGTCGAGGCGGTTCTGCGCGTGGCCGGCGACGGTGCGCGCGGCCCGATCGAGCTCGCGGCCGCCTCGGGGCTTCGTCGCGGCGAGGTGTTCGCTCTGCGCTGGCGCGACATCGACTTCGAGCGACGGCTGATCCACGTGCGCGGCTCCAACCACAACGGCGTGATCACCCCGCCCAAGACGGCCGCGGGCGAGCGGCTCGTGCCGATGTTCGGCTCGCTCCGCGGGCTCCTGCTCGAGCTCAAGGCCGCCTCGCCGTTCAAGACACCCGACGACTTCGTGTTCCCCGCGTGACCGGCAGCAGATTGGGACGGCTCTTCTGGCTGCCCGTCACGGTCCACGGCGCGGTCTTCGGCTGGGTGCCTGTGTGGGTCGGGAAGGTCATGCTGTGGATCATCGTCACGTTGATGATCGTCGGGTTCCTCGCGGAGTTCGCGTCGGTCGTCAACGCGATCAACGACGCCGCGCCGGCTCGCTAGCGCCTGCTGGCGAAGCTGCCGCCACAGCCCGAGCAGCGCACCCCCAAGGCAAGCGCAGACGCGTGCCCCCCTTTCTGCGTCGGAGTGGCTCAGGCCGACTCGGTGAACGGCCCGTTCGCCTTGTCGTCCTCGGCGGCGACTGCGTCGACCTCACACTCCAGTTCGACCTCGATCAGCCTGTCGCGCTCCCAGGCGTCGAGAAAGCCGTCGAGGTACGCATCGAGGATGCGGTCGATCTCCGCCATCACGCCGCTCATTGCCTTCTCCATTTGTTGGTTGACCGAGGGGACGCCAGCCTCCAGCACCACTGGCCGACCCCTCCAGCGTGTCCCGTCCTCGCCTCGCCCGCTAGGACACGATTGGGTCAACTCCTCGGGAAGCTGCTGCGCCCGCCCCAGCCTTCGTTCGCTGATCCGATCGCCGGCGAACGTCGTAGCCCCCGGTAGAGACCGCCACTTGCCCAGAGGTGGTCAAGCCCCGGCGGGTGCCGACCTTGAACGGCCCCGTCGGGATGCTCTCCGTCTTCCCCGTCGACCACACTCGGGGCATGGCACGCGAACCCGACCGGCAGCTTAGTGCCGCGCTTGCAGCACGCGGGAAGGGAAGCCGACCACGACGACGCACAGGGTCGACGTGG
Organism: uncultured Actinomycetes bacterium; assembly: GCA_963742525.1. GTDB lineage: Bacteria > Actinomycetota > Thermoleophilia > Gaiellales > Gaiellaceae > Gaiella. Next base: position 33,317 of record CAVUMD010000002.1, on the reverse strand, counting down.
TGAGGACCGGTGGCAGCGGCGTCCTCACCCGGAGGTGCAGATGCGTCGTGTGCGCCACGCTGAACCCGAACTGCGGTTCCCCGTAAGGGCGAGCACCGAGGGTGGCTCTCGGCCGAGCGCCCTGGGGAGGCTCGTCGCCGGTCGCGGAGCGTCCTACGGCCTGCTCTGATGCGTGGTCGTCCACGGCCTCAGATCGGAGCCGTGCGCGGCCGTGAGCGCGGACGCCGGTGCCACGATGATCGCAGCGGTCGCGAGCGCCGCAGCCAGTACTTTCAGACTCATCGTCATGGCCGCAGGCTCGCACTCGGAGCGGGTGATGTCCTTCGCAGCCGCAACACCCGGACCGTCAACCCGCGACATTCAAGCATCGCTGCGATCCGTCGGTCGTCGGGGAATTGACCCAATCGTGTCCTATCCGGCCCCGCCGGCCACACCTAGCGTGACCCATGCGAGCCCTGTGCCGAAGTACCCCCGGCACAAGGTGGATCCTTTCGTGCCACCTTGCAGGGGCGTATTCGACGGCATACCCCTGCCGCCGGCGGGGCTGCGGCGGGCTCGCGATCCGCTGCGCGAGAGACTCGTACCCCACAGTGCGAGTCTCTCTCGCGCGGCGTTCCCCTTGTCTGGCGCTCGTGGACCTCTCGACGGCGTCAACCTGTGCGCTCAGATGGGACTCAGCCTACAGACGTTCCCGTCGAACCCGATGCGTTCCTGGCCGACGATGGTTGACGTGGCGCAGGTCGCGGAGGCCCGCGACGTTCGCCGAAGAGGCATGACTCTCAGGTCTCTCGACATGCCAAGTCGGTTCATGCGTGTTCTGGCGCTTGCCACGCTTGCAATCGCCATGGGTGCGCTGTGCGGTTGCGGGGCCGACTCGGACGACCTCTCCGGTCTCGCGGCGGATACGGCTGCGGCGAAGATCGATGACGGAGAGGTCTTCTCGCTCGCGGGTTCGTTGCGAACCAATGAGCCGAACTGCACCAAGAACCCCGTTCAGCCTTCCGGCGAATCGATCTCGTATCTCTGCAGAGTCCACCTCTTGGTTGGCGTCAATGCAATGAACGCGACGGTCGAAGTCGTCTGTAATCCGGAGAAACGACTCTGCGCCGTCTACGAGAGGTAGAGCCCGATCAACGGTGGCGTCATGCGGCCAGGCGCTCAGACCCCGCCCCTTAGGCCGTTTTTGCGTCGCGTCCTACCGCGAAGATCGCCGGAGCAGCGAGGCCTTTCTTGGTCGTGCGGGTTATTGTCGGCGAATGCAACTCCGGAGGGACGCCAAACTCGAGTTGTTGAAAGGCGTGCCGCTTTTCGCAAAATGCTCCAAGGCCGAGCTGAGACAGATCTCAATCCTCGCGGACGAGGTTCAATTCGACGAGAACAGGACGCTGATCCGCGAAGGTACCCGAGGACGAGAGTTCTTTGTCCTCGTCGACGGCGTGCTGCGCGTGACGCGCAACGGGCGACAGGTGAGTGTTCTGAGCGCCGGTGACTTCGTTGGAGAACTAGCGTTGGTGACCGATGTGCCACGGACGGCGACGGTGACTGCATCCACCCCGGTGCATCTGCTGGTGTTGACGCACCGGGGCTTCCTTGACTTGCTCGAACAGTCACCATCGATCGCAGTCAAGGTTCTCCAGAGCCTCGGGGAGCGTCTGCACTCAGATGCTTCCAGCACGAGGTCTGTCACGATCTAATCAACGTCGATTTTTGCGCCGCGTCCTGGTCGGGGGTGCTCGGCGCACCTCTAAGAGTCGACGGGCGATAACTGGGCGACGCCAGTCACGACACCGACCCGCCACCTTCGAGGACCAGCAACGCTACCGCCGACCACGACCTCGCCGTCCGCCGCCAGGGTTAGGCGTTACCGACGACCTCGCGAACCTCAACGCTTTCGAGCTCACCATTTCACGACGCATCGCCTCCGGCCCTTGAATCATCTCCGCCGCACGGCGAGCACCTTCCTCCGAGTCGAACACGATCATGGACAGGCCGTCACGTCCGTCATCGGAACGAGTCCAGTATCCCGCGACGAACCCCGGCGCTTGCGACACCCGCGGGATCACATGATCACGCAAGTTTTGGTGCGCGGTCTCCGGGTCACCCCCGATGTCGACCCTGGCTACGACTGCGTGCATCTCGCAGCTCCCGTCAGAAGAACATTCGGGATCGTATGACCATTGCCGTCGAAGAGGCGAGCCGCCGGGCCGTAGTACCCCGCCGTGTTTGACCAAAGCAAAGCGCCCCCCGGCGGCCGCATGCCGGGAGGCGCTGGTGGTGCGGTGGTGCGGGGTTGGACTAGATGGCCGGGACGACCGGGGTGTTCGGCAGGTCGATGCCGTTGACCTTGAGGCCACCGGTGATCTGGGTCTTGCCGAACAGGTCGCCCTGTCCGAGGTTCATGTACATGAACGAGCCTTCCGGGCACGGCACGGTGCGGAGCGCTGCGCCGCCGGTGGCGGTGAAGCCGCTGGTCTGGCCGGTCAGGTTGAAGCCGGTGATCTGCTTGCCGTTGCCGCTGTTCAGCACCGGCGTGGCCGTGACCGTGGTCGTACCGGGCTGGGAGATGATCGTGTGCCCGACCTCAGCGTCGATGGCCCCCGTCGAGCCGTTGAAGCAGGACATCTTGTAGTCAGCGATGACCATCTCGGCGCTGGCAGTGAACTTGAGCGTGCCAACCTTCTTGTCGAAGTCGCCGTTGTTCCAGCCGAGTGCCGACTGCACGTCGCCCTTGCCGACGGAGCCGACGCCGTTGTCGACGGCGACGCTGGCGAGGGCAGCGGTCGGAATTGCGAGGGCCAGGAGAGAGGCGACGGCGATGATGAACTTGCGCATGATTTCCCTTCGATATTTGAGGCAATCAACGGTGATCGCCTGACCCCTCCAGACTGTCCGGACCTCGCCTCACCCGATAGGACACGATTGGGTCAATTCACGGGCATGTCGCGCGCCTTGAATGCCCGGATGAGCCTTCTAGGGGCGAGGGGAACCTCGGAGCGCGGGCGAGGCGGACGAGGCTCAGTAGCTGCGGCTCTCGGCCAGCGACTCGAATCCGGGCAAGCCGCCGGTCGAGATCGCGAAGCTCCGCGACGGTCGGTTGCGCTGGACGCGACCGCCGCCTAGGGTCCACCGGCGCTTACCCGACGCGGAGGTGGGAGATGCCCGTCCAGCCATCATCGGAGCTAGAGCAACTCGCTCAGGAGGCACATGCGGCATATGAGCGGGGTGACGACGAATGGTTCAAGGCGCACTTGTCGGCCCACAATCCGATCATGCTCGGCTCGGACCCCGACGAGCAGATGATCGGCGCGGACGCCGTCACCGAGAGCACCACGGAGGAACTCGCCAACCGCGACCAGTACGCGTTCAAGGCGATGCCTCCGAGGATCATCGATGCACGGGAGTCGGGAGATATCGGTTGGACGATCACCGAATCCCGGTGGGAGTTCGAGGACGGCAGCTACGTCCCCGTCCGTGGATTCACGGTCCTGCATCGCGAGGACGGCGTGTGGAAGGCCATCGCTGGGGTCGCAGCACCCGCGATCTCCAACGAACTGCTTCGACCGGGATCACCGGTCACACAGCCAGCCCGCGCCCCTGCCTAGTCAGCCGCGCCCGTCCCGGTCTGGGCGGCCATCGTGTTCCAAGCGTGGCACACCGTGTGTTCCACCATCGCGCCCCCCATGGGGCTCCAGGCACGGTCGGGAGGCTCCGAACGTGTGGCGGACGGATGGGGGCCAGGCGTGGATCGCGTGGGCCGACGACACGCTTCTCCTCGCCGCGGAGGATTTCACCGTGTTCGTGAACGGTGAGGAGTGACCCCCGGATACGTCTCCGTGGCTTCCCGCGGGCTTCCCTTGAATCGCGAAGCGTCTCCCGGGCCTCCGGGCCGGGTCGGTCGCTCTCGCCTCACGGAAAGCCGCGGACGGGTTCGCCGATGATCAGCGCTGCCAGACAGCGCGACGTGGTGTGGTCGGTGGATGGCTACCTGCGTCCATTACCCGCACGCATGCGCGGAAAGGCCATCGCGCGCATGCGCGGGCGTCGCATCGCGGCCGGGGCAGCGGGGACGAACGGGCCGCTCGCGATCGGTCTGCTTCCCCGCACGCGGCCCCGGCAGGAGACAGTCTGCGAGAGATCCGGCCGCCCGACAAGTTGTCGGTTGGGGACATGTCGCCTGGGACGTAGCCAGCCCGGGAGGTGGATTCTCGCTGCGCTTGAATAGGTGCACTCAGTGAGCGACTCTGCCCTCCTTGCCCACGACCGCGCTCGTGGCGTTCGGCTGATCGCCGGCGTCGACGAGGTGGGGGCGGGCGGATGCTGGGCCGGCCCGATCATGGCCGCGGGGGTTCTCTTCGACCTGGAGCGGCTCGCCTCCGGCGCGGGCAGGGATCTCCTCGAGGAGGTGAACGACTCGAAGCGCCTCGCGCCTGCCAAGCGCGAGCGGCTCGCGAAGGCCGTCCTCGCCCACGCCGAGGCGGTCTCGCTCGTCTCCATCCCCGCGAGCCAGATCGACCGGATCGGGCTTCGAGCCGCCAACCTGGCCTGCCTCGAGCGGGCGCTCCGCGCCCTGGGGGAGCGGGCGGAGCTTCGTCTCGTGGACGGCAACCTCGCGCTCGGCGCTGAAGCGCCCGTGCACGAGACGATCGTCCGCGGAGACGCGACCAGCGCGACCATTGCGGCCGCCTCGATCGTGGCCAAGGTGACCCGCGATCGCCTCATGGCTCGCCTGGGCGAGCGCTACCCAGGCTACGGCTTCGAGCGTCATAAGGGCTACGGGACGAAGGAGCACAAGGTCGCGGTCGCGAAGCTCGGGCCGACCCCCGAGCACCGCCTGAGCTTCAACTTCCGCTGCTTCGCCGAGGCGCTCGTCGCCGCTCCCAGCTCGTCGCCGGAAGCCGCGCCGTGCCTCTTGGCGCGAGCTGCCCGCCGCAGAGATGGCCGCCCACCTGCTCGAGACGCCCACGATCACCGACCGGGCCTGGACGGACGAGCCGCGTCTGCCCCGCGAGACCCGGACCGCCTTCATTCGCCGGGTCCTGCTCGGCGAGACGGAGCCGGTCAAGGCTCCGTGAAGCTTCAAGAGCTCGCGAGCCATGGGCGCAACTGAAGCCGGCATCCACAACCTCGCGCGGTCACGGGGGTTCAACCTAGTCCCACAGATCACCCGCCAGGGTCTCTCCAACCGTGGGCACCTCGATCCCCTCCTCATGGAGCGAGCGCAACCACGCGAACTCGAGTGCCTTGCCGCGATCTTCGCCCGACTCGGCGGAGACGATCATCGACTCGGCACCAAGCGCGTCCAAGCACTGCGGCTCGACTTCTACGCGCCCGACCACGGCGTCCTGATCGAGATCGACGAGATCCAGCACTTCACCACCGAACGCGAGAAGACGCTAAACCTCTATCCACCGGCACTGGCAAGCAACAGCACTCGCGAGTACCGCACCCTCATAGAGATCCACCATGAGAACGCCGACCGTTACCGCGCTACCAAGCCAGCCACCGACTTCCCGGTCGCAAACGGACGAAGAGCACAGCGCGCCTACCTCGATGCCGTCCGAGACATCGCAGCCCAGGCACTCAACCTCAGGCTCATTCGAGTCCCCGCGCCCGAATGCGACCCACTCGTCGCCTTCGCCAGGCTCGAGCTCGCAATCCACGACCAGGAGTCGAGCGAGTGGGTGTCATCCAGTCAGTGAGCCCGGGTGCTCAGGCAAGCCGGTGAGCCGCTGACTTGGGGGCGAAGAGCGAGAGAAACACGCTAGGTCGCGAGAGCCCCACGTAGAGCGCCTGCTCGCGTGCTCCGTCGAGCTCGCAGAGCCCGACCACCATCCGCTCGAGACCTTTGAAGCGAAAGATCGAGCAGCGGAGGATCCGGTTCCGCTCCCACGGGTCGTCGGTCAGGCGGATGCCGCCGAGCGCGTCGACCTTCCACAGCGCGCTTCGGTGCTTGGCGTGCGCCGTGAGGAGAGCGATGTCATCGGGCGGCGACCTCGGCCTCACCGACCCAGCGCGCGACCGCCTCGTCGAGCTGGGCGAGGAGCTCGGCCTCGGTCTCGTACACGTGTCGGTCGACGGGCGGGCCCTCGGGGCCCGGCGCGTCGATCGTGCCGCCCTTGTAGAAGCGCATGACGAGCTCGTTGATCCGCTGTGTGTTGCGACAGTTGACCGTGAGCTGGACGGGTGACGCGAGGAACGGGAGGCCGGTCGGAACCGGGAAGAGCTTCTGGTTGTCGTCAAAGAAGACGTAGAGCGGGCTGCGGTCGGGGTCCACGAGGAGGATCTGCAGCGGAAGCCACCAGTCGGCGGCCACGTCCTGGCCCTCGTCGACGATCAGCGCGTCGAACTGCCCGGCCATGACGTCCGCGTGGTCCGCGAACGCGGCAGCGAGAGCGGGGTAGTACTCGCCCTCCTCGCCGGGCTCGGGCTCCTCGGCGAACTCGAGGCCCGCCGTCTTCGGCGACCTCGCGGCAGAGGCCGTAGAAGGCGCGGACGGTGATCCTCGGCTCGTCGGCGAGGCCGCGCCGCAGGTGCTCGGCGAGGAGGACGTTGAAGACGACGACGAGCACGCGAAAGCCCTGCGCTGCGAGCCGCCGCGCCTTCTCGGCGGCGAGGAAGGTCTTGCCCGAGCCTGCGCAACCGGCGATCGCAACCCGTGACTGGCGGGAGAGCATGTCGAGGACGCGGTACTGCTGCTCGGTCAGCCGATAGAGCTCGCGCTCCTCCTCGGCGAGCTCGAAGGCGAGCGGCGCGCGGAGCTCGAACGAGTTCGCGAGAACGCGCTCGAGGAGCTCGACTCCCTCTGCGCCGAGCGGCTCCTTCGCGTCCGGGTCGAACCAGTGTCGAAAGAGCGTGTCCACGCGATCGGGCAGGCGCGCGACGTCGCTGTGGTCGAGGACGAGCTCGCGCGGGAGGTCGGGGCGGAGCGCCTTTCGCGGGACGCGACAGTCAGGGAACGCGACCGCGTGCCCGAAGCTGATCGCTTCGCCGCCGTCCGCGGCCGCGCGCGCAAGCGTTCGGGCGAGCAGGTGTGATGAGCGGCTCGCCTGGCGCGCGGGATCCTTGATCGTCGACTCGCCCGCTCTTGCCCGGTCGTGAACCACTTGCCCGGCCTGCGCGTCGTAGCGGACCGAGCCGCCCTTCACCTCGAGCGTCAGCACGCCGTAGTCGGGGTGCGCGAGGACGAAGTCGGCCTCACCTTGCTCCGGCCGGCCCTTCTTGCCCGGGATCTGCCAGGCGACCGAGTGGAAGGCGACGAGCTCGTCGGGCGTCTCGTCGCGTAGACGCTCGAAGAGCCGCCGCTCAGCGGCGCTGTCGGTCTCGAGCGGCGACTCGGGGATCATGCGCGCCATCGAGCGCATCATCGGTCGTAGTTGGTGGCCGGATCAAGGAGGCTGGGCATCGCGCGTGGGCACGCGTCCCTCACCAGACAGGCCCCTCTACGTTCCTCTGACGCAGTGCGGTAGCTCACGGGTAGACCGTGGGCGGCTCGCAAGCGAGCGAGCTGCCTCCCGACGTGCCATCGCCCACATGCGCACGCAGTTTGGAGAACCGGCACGACAGACGAGACGGTCGCTCTACCACCATTGTCGGTGCGCTTCGCACTCCCATTCCAAGATGACACCGAGCCCCGGGGCGGCGGTCAGCCACCCCACGACCCTTCCGTCATCAGGAGCCTCTCCCTCCGCCGCCACCTTCTCCGGGGTTACCTACGGGTTCGAGGCCCGAGCCTCGGCGAAGAACCACTCAGTGACCTCAAACAGCCTTGAGAGCGCACCCGGCGCGGCGAGGGTTGCAAGCCGAATTCTCGGTCTCTTCGTGGCGGCGTCCACTGGTAGCTCGACGCCCGGGATCTCGTTGAGCTTGCGGAGGAGCTCAAGCCGCTTGTCGTTCTGATCGAACGGCGGCATGCGGCTCATGTATTGGAACCCGACCTCAAACTTCCCGTACGTGTAGACGTAGAACAACCAGTACGGGCGTCCCGCGTGGGTCATGGCGGGGGCGAAGGAGCCAACCGTCGCTCCCTTCCCCCATGCGAGCCGAGGGACGTTCTTCAGTGACCAGTCGAGGATCTCGCGGGCGACTTCGGCATCTTGCTTACCGAACCGACGTTCCAGCTCCTCAAGGAACGACTGCTCGTCCCACTCCCGCGACCCGACAGATGACGTCCTCTGTCGTGCCACTGCGGTCTGCCCAAGGACGATGGGCCTGAGTACTTGTTCGCCGCCGCCTGTGTATTGGCGAATCTCGACCGCGATGACCTCTGTCGGTGTCATCCGCTCGTTGAGGAACTCGACTATGCGAAGAAGCTCGGTGGGGATCACGTCCGCAACGAACACGAGTCGAATGCGTCCGGCGCGAAGATTCGTCTTGGCCCGCTCCCAATATTCTCCGTAGTCCGCGTCCGGATCATCGACAAGGGCAGCGATCTCTCCTTCCGGCTCAGTGTCGAGCGCCCGAACCGCTTCCTCAAACGACTCACGCAGCGAGTCGAGGTTCCAATACGTGACAGCGTTCGCCGCGTAGTCGAGCATCTGGCCCACGACCTCGCGCCTTATCCGGGAATCGCTGCTCCGCTTGACCTCGACCAGCGTCGGGATCGCGTCCTGGTCGAGTAGCAGGTGGTCGAGGCTCCAACGGCCCGCGCCACCCTCCTCACCTGGCACGGCTACTTCTCGCGAGAGCATCAGCCACCGGCGAGGCGCGTCAGGGTTCACCTGATCCCCCGCCAGCAGGTTCGGGAAACGCTCGATCAGCTCCTGGAGATGATCCTCAAGTGCGTAGCTCTCCTCAACCATCTCCACCAGTTGATCGCCTCGCCTCAGAAAGACGCCGCCACCCATGGACGCCACTCTACGGGGCCGTCACCCAGCGCAGCGTGCGGGTTGTCGGACCGTCGCGGCTAGATCCGGCGTTACGTCGGATCGAGCGAGCACCGTTGCGTAATGCTCCCCGCCTCACCGCGCTCGACCCGTACGCCCACAAGGTCAAGCCGACGGCAAGTACGCCCCTTGCTCTCTGGCTCCCGACGTCTTGAATGTTGAACTCCATGGCGTCTGACGACCTGAATCCCGTCGCGGAGCGCTCGTACGCCGCGATCCGCCGGTCAGATCTTCTCCGACTCGCAGACTTAGCTCGGGTCGACCGCGACGATCGCTTCGCAAGACGCCCTCGATGGGCCGAGTACGCGGATCGCGTGATCTGCACTGCTCTTTGTCAGGGCGGTGCACAGCACTTCATCGATGGCGCGACCGGAGTCAAAGACTTTGACGTCTGGACCTTCTACGCGGAGATTCCGGGCGTGCCATACCCGCCGCGCTGGCGTACAACCGCCGACTTCGGCTCATCGAGGTTCGGTAGACGCGAAAGCGAACGTGATGGAGGATTCGTCGGACGGCGAGTAGACCTAATCGGGAGATCGCTTCAGACCACACCAACGGCCGAGCCGGTCGATGTGATCGCCGGCTACCTCACCGAGCGGCGGACAAGGTCGGCCCGCTTCCTCGCGTCGAAGGCGGTCTGTCATCGTCGAGCCCGCAGCGCTCCTAGGGACAGTGGCCTGGGGACGTGTGACGTAAGCGCGGAAATCATGACAGCCGCCTCCCGATGGTCGATCCGGCCCCGGCTAGCGGGTTCGCGTCCGGTCGGCGAGTTCATTTGGGACAGGCTGGCGGGAGCAGTCTGGGTGCCTGGCACCCCTAACTCATCTCGACGCGAGTCGCGCCCGGTTATGTTGCAAGGCAATGGCTGCTCCAGGCAGCGTCACGCTCGAGCAAGCGGTCGCGGAGTTCGATCCGGCTGCGTACCAGGCCTTCGTGCACGAGGCCGAGGCGCAGCGGCAGGAGACGCTTCGTCGGTATCCGCGCGAGTCACTGGGCGGAGATGACGCTGGAGGAGTATGCCCAGGGGCAGGAGGGTCATCCGGACAACTTCTGCCGCTGGATCGAGCGTCAAACCGTCGAGATGAGCAGCATCCGTGGCGGCTCAGCGCGCAAGCTGATCATCTACAAGCACCGCGACAAGCCGGGCTGGTACTTCCCGCCCGAGTACGAGAACGAGCGGGTCGCCTGGAAGGCGGTGCGCGAGGGATTCATCCGAGCGTTCGAGTACGCGGACGAGGGACGCTGGGACGAGATCGACGAAATCGAGCCGCTCAATCGGGGAGCGGCGCTGGTCACGAAGACCCTGTGGGTCTACTTCCCGAACGACCTGCTGCCGATCAACTCGAGCGACAACCTGCGGCACTTCCTGCGCGTCGCCGGGCGCGACGACGTCGCCGCAGATCAGAGCCTTCGGACGATTCAGCTGAACAGAGCGCTCTTGGCGGAGCTGCGCAGCCATCCAGAGCTCGCCGAGGCTCCGACCAAGGCTCTCGAGCGGCTGCTCTACATGCGCTTCAGCCCCTTCGAGGGCCGGCTCGTGAAGATCGCGCCCGGCCGCGACGCGCAGCTTCTGGCCCGAGTGCAAGGCTGGCAACTACATCTGCGTCGGCTGGGATGAGGTCGGCGATCTGCGCCAATACGAGTCGAAGGAGGCGTTCCTTGCAGCCTTCCGCGAGGCCTTCGGCGACGACTACACGACCGAGGCGAAGCTCAAGGAGAAGGCGAACGAGGTCTGGCTGCTGCTCGATCTGGCCGTCGGCGAACGGGTCGTGGCCAACAAGGGCACGAAGGAGATCCTCGCCGTCGGAACGATCGAGTCGCCCGGCTACGTCTGGGACCCCGACCGCGAAACGCTACAAGCACACGCTGAGGGTCAACTGGGACGAGAGCTACGCGAAGGAGATCCCGGCGCAGCCCTACTGGGCGTTCAAGACGGTCTTGCCGCTCTCGAGCAAGGTGCGAGCACTCGTCCTCGGCGAAGAGGAGCCGGAGGACGCCGACCGCGGCGAGCCGGCGCCTCCTGTCTCAGAGGAGGAGCCACTCTTCAGACGGATCGCGGAGGCTCTTGAGCGCAAGAACCAGGCGATCCTCTACGGCCCGCCGGGCACCGGGAAGACCTGGCACGCGAGCGGATTCGCCCGATGGTGGCTGAGGCGGCGGAACGCGAGCGTTCCAGCGAGCCGATCGGCGGCAGCTCGCCTCGCGGCCGGGGACGGTGCGCGCGCTTGGCTGGTGACGACGAAGCCGAGCGAATGGAGATGGGACGAACTGTTCGACAAGGGCGAGGAGCGGTTCCGCCGCGGTCGCCTCGAACGCAACTACGACGTCATCTCGCCCGGCGACCTCGTCTTCGGCTACACCGCCACACCGGAGAAGCGGCGTCGAGGTGCTCGCGCGCGTCGCTCGGCTCGAGCAGGCGGATGGGAGGGCCACCTTCGTGCTCGCGCCTGTCGACTCGCATCGGCGACGGTCCGACCTGGGACGAGCTCCAGGCGGACGAGTACCTCGACGGGTCGGAGCCGGTTCGCAACCGGATGCAGGGAACGCTGTTCCAACTCACTCGCGGAGGAATCCGAGCGACTGATGGCCCTCATCTCCGAGCGCGACCACGAGGCGGCCGCTGCGGCGAGCTCGGTCGAGACGTCGCGCCTCGGCGGAGCGTCCGGACGCTGTCGGCGACGCGCTCGAGTGGGTGACGTTCCACCCGTCCTACAGCTACGAGGACTTCATCGAGGGGTTCCGGCCGACTCGCTCCGAGGGCGGCGCGACGCTCGCCCTCGAGGACGGGATCTTCAAGACGATGTGCGGACGGGCGCTCGCGAATCCCGAACGGACCTACCTGCTCGTGATCGACGAGATCAACCGCGCGAACGTCACGAAGGTGCTCGGCGAGCTGATCACCTTGATCGAGAAGGACAAGCGCGCTGGAGCGACCGACGGGAGGTACTCCGTTCGCCTGCCCTACAGCAAGGAACGCTTCGTGATTCCGCCGAACCTCTTCATCCTCGGCACGATGAACACGGCCGACCGCAGCATCAAGATGATGGACACGGCGCTGCGACGACGCTTCGGGTTCGTCGAGCTGATGCCGGATCCCGGACTGCTCGCGTCCGAGGTCGGCGGGCTGCGGCTCGACGATCTGCTTGCGCGCTCTCAACCAGCGCGTCGCAAAGGAGGCAGGCCGCGAAAAGCAGATCGGCCACTCCTTCTTCCTGAAGGACGGGCAGCCGGTGACCGACGAGGTGGAGTTCGCGCAGATCTTCCGCGACGAGATCGTGCCGCTGCTTGCAGGAGTACGCCGTCGACGACTACGACGAGCTGGCCGAGTACCTGGGGCCGAAGATCGTCGACCGCGACCAGCTGACGCTCGACGACGAGATCCTGAGCGACCCGACGCGGCTGCTGGAGGCGCTCGAAGAGCATCTGCTCGGCGCCGAGACCGAGACGTGACCGCCTACCAGACGGCCGACGGCCTGCCCGGGCATCGCGCTCGCCGAGTGGCGCGCCGGCACGTTGCCGGGCGTCGAGATGGCCGAGCGCGACCTGCGCCTGGCCGAGCGCCTGCGCGCGCTGCCGCGGGACGCACAGCTCGACGTCCAGCCGGCCGAGGACGGCGTATCGGTGAAGGCGACGGGAGCGGTCGGGCTTGTTCGCTTCAGCACCTTCGAGGTACGGATCGATCCAAAGCTTCCGGGCGATCATCTGCACCTGTTCCGCCTGGTCGAGTTCGCCAGCGGCCTCGACGGTCTGGTGCAGCTCGCCGGGTTGCCACGGCATGCGGGAGGCGGAGGCGACGCTGCTCGATCTTGTCGTCGAGCTGCTCTCGTCTGCGACCGAGCGGATTCTGGCTGCGGGTCTGCGTGCGGACTACGTCGAGCGCGAGGGCGATCTTCGAGCGCTCCGGGGCCGGCTTCTGGCTGATCGCCAGCTGCTCGAGCGGTTCGGGCTCTATGACCGAGTCGTCTGCCGCTACGACGAGCACGAGCACGACATCCCAGACAACCAGCTACTCGCGCTCGCGCTCGCGCATGGCAGCCGGCATCGCGACTCTCCCGCGCGTCCGCCGCCGGGCGCGGGCGCTGGCCGCGTTGCTGGAAGAGCTCTGCGATCCACGCGCGCTCGCGCGTTGCTCTCGGGCCCGAGGCCTTCACCTACAGCCGCCACAACGAGCACTACCGGACCGCGCACGGCTCAGCTGGATGGTGCTCCAAGAGCAAGGCCCGACGAGGCGCTCGCGACCGGGCAAGCTCGACTTCGGTCGTTCCTGATCGACATGAACACGCTGTTCGAGCGATTCCTCGAGCGGGCGCTGCGGATCGCCGCTGCGAGACGGCCGGCGTGGAGGTCGAGGCGCAGCGGTCGGACTCGATCTTCTGGCGCCCCGACCTACGGGTGCGCTACGCGCGCGTTCGCCCTGACCTCCTCGTCCAGCAGCGTCGCGACCGCCCGCACGCGCGACTCCCGCTGGACGCGAAGTACAAGCGTTACGACAACGCGAAGGTCGACGTCGGCGATCTCACGCAGGCCTTCCTGTACGCCTACGCCTACCGTGACCCGGAGGCACGGACACACCTCCACGTGCCCTGCTCGTCCATCCGAGCGAGACCCCCGGCGAGCCGCGTGATACGCCGATCCAGGTTCGATCCGTGGCAGAGCGAACGGTCGACGCCGAGCTGACGATCGTCGCCGTCCACATTCCAACCGTCCTCGACGAGGCAGACGCCGGCGGCGGCCCAGCCTCGACCGACTTCGCGATCTATGTCTCGACAAGCTGCCTGTGGCCAGTGTCGCTCCTCCCGACGGCGGAGTTCTGGACGACGTGGCTAGGAGCTTCGCGGTAGACGGCTGGTAGACGAAGCCCGTCTGGCGGCTCACGTTGCGTCGCGTAGCGCCAGTTACACCCGTGATGCACGCGGTTTGACGAACCAGTGCGCTGCTTGGGTGGGCTTTGTTGTGGGGCGTGCGGCTCGCTTCGCTGCTCATCCAAGCGCGTCGCCGACAAGTTCGAGCCATCTCGGCGCATCCCCGTCAAGCCGGAACACGTTGACTGCCGTCTAGCATCGTACTCGTCGCGAAGCGGCCGGGCGGGGCGGATGACAGCTTGCAGTCTGCGGCATCTGGAACAGACGGAAGCCTGTTTCGGGCCGCCCGCTGACGGGGGATGAGTCCGACGTAGGATGGCGCGATGCACGTCTCCGAAGTTCGGATTAAGGAGGACATCCGGTCGTTCGGCTCAAACACGCGGAAGGTGGACTTGGGACCTACGGCCATGGCCATCCACTCCCGAAGTGGATCGTCCTCGCTGGGCGCAACGGAGCAGTAAGTCGACGTTCCTACAGGCTCTTGCGCACCCGCGATAGCCTTCGCCGTTCCGGCGTCCAAGGCACTGAGCGACTCCTTCCGCAGGATGGCCTCCGCGTGGGCGCTTCGAGTGGCTACGTGGCCTCCCGCGCCTCGTTACTCCGAGATGGCCGACGGGTTTCAGAAGATAGGGCCGATCACCAAGTTCCTGGCCGTGGGTCGGGCTTCTGCTGGATGCGCCACCGAGGGAGGGCAGGACCCAGAGCCGGCGATCGAACGCGCTCAACGCGGACGAGTTGGACTCCGACACGCGGGCTCTGGCCCGAGAATCCGATCGGTTGGTTCCTCGCCGGATACGGCCCTTTCCGCCGTCTCTCCACGGCCCCGACAGAGGCCCAGCGCGTAATGATGACCGCAGGTCGTCCGTCAAGCCTCGCGAGCTTGTTCCATGAGGCTGCTTCTCTGTCCGAGGCTGCGTATGGCTCCAACAGGTCTACCTTCGGCGACTCGAGACCGACGACAGCTTCTTGGAAGACCTTGTGATCCGCCTGCTCCGAGACGGACTGCTACCCGACGAGTTTGATGTCCAGCGCGTGAGTTCAGAGGGCTTGTGGGTTCGGTCGGCTGACGGCATCGATCTTCCGTTAACGTCGCTGAGCGATGGTTATCGCACCGTCGCCGCCCTTGTGCTCGACCTAGTTCGGCAGTTGCATCATGCGTACGGCGGGCGAATCAGCCTTGATGACAGCGACCGACGTACAACGATCCTGAATGAGGGGGTCGTCCTGATTGACGAGATCGATGTTCATCTACACGTGTCGTGGCAGCAGAAGATCGGTTTCTGGCTGAAGGAACACTTCCCCAACATCCAGTTCTTTGTCACGACGCATAGCCCGTTCATATGTCAAGCGGCGGATCCGGGCGGGCTTGTACGACTTCCCGGGCCGGGGGAGCAACGGGACGCCGAGGTTGTCACGGGTGAGCGGTTCTCGCGCATCGTTAACGGCACCCCCGACGAAGCCGTCTTGACCGATCTGTTCGGCCTGGAAAGTCCCGCTATTCGTCCAGATCGGCCCAGCTTCGCGAGGAGGTTGCGGAGCTTGAAACACGGATCGCCCGAGGCGAGGTTGACGATGCAGAGCTAGCGCGGCATGAGCAGCTACGGCTCAAGCTGCCTCAATCGGTCTCCGCGGATGTGGCGTTGGCGCTCGACCGTTTGGCGAAGAGCACCGACTAGGGTGCTGAGCGTAAGTCGCTTGCCGCTGCCGGATCCGGTTCGACGGACGCTTAATGACAACACAGCGGCCATTGCCGCTGCGACGGCGGCGGAACAAGTTCGCGAGGCTGGACGAAGGTGGGGGAATTTCCTCCCGACAGCTGGCGCACAAGCTGTTCGATCAACGCTCCGGCGAATGGCGTCCGGGTTGAATCGATGCATGTACTGCGAAGACAGTGAAGGGACTGACATCGATCACTTCCGGCCGAAGTCAGCCTTTCCCCTTCAAACGTTCGAATGGGAGAATCACCTTCTCGCATGTTCCTACTGCAACAGCAACATGAAACGAACGCAATTCCCGCTTGAGGCGGACTCGCCACTGTTGATCGACCCGACCGCCGAGGACCCTCAAACGCACCTGGCGTTCTCACCCACTACTGGAGTGCTCACCGGCAAGACCCGCAAGGGCGTAACCTCGATTGACGTCTTTGGACTCAATCGCGAGACATGCAGACGTGGTCGCGCGAACGCATTCATTGCATTCTTGAGTCTGATTCGGGATTACGCCGTCGCTGTACGTGACGACGAGCTCGATCTGGCCGGTCGCATACTCGACGTGGTTCGGGAATACCCCGACTTCCAGATGGTGCGGAGCTTCGTCAGAGAACTCACCACAAGTGCGGGGGGAGATGTACTGCTCCCAGATGACATACGTGGCATCCTTGGGCAGCATCCCGAACTACTAGTAGCCGTCTAGATGGCGGAAGCAGGTTCTCGGCTTTGCTGTATTACGTGCGATCCATCTGCATCGAGGCGTTGTGAAGCCCGTTGCGCGCATCGTCGCACTTCCATCAACCTGGGCCAGGAGATGAACTGGAGGACTGCCGGGCACATCTGCGGACGGACTCGGGGTGGACTTCGACGTTTGTCCGGGAACGGATTGGAGCCATCCTGCGTGTGGTCAAAGGGTGACATGAGTGATGCAGCGAGACTGCGGCTCGAGCGTGGCCTGCAGATCTTCCTCAGCCCGGTGACTAGTCCGCGGCGCGGGCTAAGCGCTCTCGGGCGCTCGCTGGCTCAACCGGTGCGGCGCGTTGCCGCTGGATCCAGTCGCAGAGAGACTCTGCATCCATGACCAGACGGTCTGCACCTTTTCCGGAGGGTGCTTGTCCGCAACGCAAAGAACGCCGGTCGCCCAGCGCACACCAAGGTGCTCCTTGAGCCATGCCGCATTGGCGGCAGCCTGTCCCACGTCGCGCCGGCGGTACGCGTAGCTCTTGGTTTCGATGGCGAACGCGCCGCCTGGCCCGCAAACGATGTGGTCGATGTCACCGCCCCGGTCCTTCTTGTATCCGTGGACGACCAACCAACCGTCGGCGCGAAGCTGGTCGAGTCGACGTCCCACCGCGACCTCGGCCCGGCCGCCAACCAACCAGTTGAGCGCGTCGTCGCCAGCCTCCTGGAGTTCGCGAAGCAGGAGGAAAGCAAACCCGGTCAGGGCGAACAAGGCGATCGCACCGGCGCGAGTGTGCGTGGCGTCGCCTCGCAGCATCCAGAATGCGACCACGACGGTGGCGTAGATGCCAAAGATGAAGGCGAGCTTGACGAGCCCGAGGCGGCCACGCGTCCGCGCGTGGTGCCCTGGCGCATCGTGCTTCTCGGCAATCGATACGCGCGTGACCAGCCAGATTGCGGTGGTGCAAAGAACGCCTGCACCAGTTACTGGCGAGCCTCCCAACAGGAACAAGAGCCCCAGTAGGGCTGCGACAACACCGACGGCTATCTCCCAAAGACGCAGGCGCATATGGCGAGCTCACCGTAGATAGTCGGTAGACAGAGGGCGGATCAATAGCCGGGAGCGATGGCTCGACCCCGTCGTAAGCTGACGCGCATGCGGTTCGGTGAACCGGTTCGGGGTTCCGGATCGCCTTCTGAGGTTTCGCTCGAGAACAGTCTGTGATCGGGATGACTGCGACGGGGACCTCGACGCCGGAGGGAGTCAGTGCGCCGCCTTGCCGTCACTCCATCGGCTTGACCTTGGCCTCGATGAAGGCGATCTCCTCGGAGTCGAGCCCGTACTTGGCGTACAACTGCTGGTCGATCTCCGGGATCGGCTTGGACCAGTCGATGTCTGAGGACGCGGTGAAGTCCTGCAGCGGGACGTACTTCCAGGTGCTCGCCGGGTTGTGCTGGGTGACCTTGAGGACGCCGAGCATCGCCCGCGCGAACTTGGACTTCACGTACTTCAGGCACGCCTCGCGCCTCGGCCTTGGTGTCGAAGGACCCGATGGTGATGAAGGTCTGGGTGACCGCAACCTGCGGCTCCCCGAGCAGCGGCTCGCCGAGGATCAGGGCAGGTTCCTCGCCGAGCTTCCCGAGGTGACCGCGCGATGCAGGGACGACAACCTTGTACTTGTCGAAGCTCTCCGGTCCGGTGACGTAGTCGCTGCGAATCCAGCGAGACGCGCGCTTCTTGCCGTCGAGCCCGAGCACCCGCACGTACGTCGTGGCCGTCGTCGGGTCGCTCGGCGTGGTAGAGGAACGAGAACTGCTCGAACGCGTTCGTGCTGACCAGTGCTTCGTTTCCTGCGGGTCGGAGCGCGCGCGCATCGGGGTTGTCGTCGTACAAGCTTCGCGGTGTAGCGGTAGGAGCGTGAACTCGTGATGTCCGACGTCCATGGAGACGATGCCCGACTCGACGACCTTGTGCAGGATCGTGTTGAGCTCGGGGTAATGCGTGAAGGTGCCGATGGGCTCGCCGTCGTGGTCCTCGTCGCGATAGGTGACGGCGATCCCGCCGTTGATGATCGTGCCAGGGAACAGATCGTCGCTGTTGGGCACGTAGTGCGGGACGGTCAGGTGCGGGTCGGCGAGCATCTTCGTCGTTCCACGCCTTCGGGCGTGAAGCCCGCGTTGAAGAGGAAGCGTGCCGGGGTGATGAGCACGACCTTCTTCCCGACCTCGTAGGCCGCGTCCATGAACAGGTGGTAGACCGGCGTGTCGCGAGTGCCCCCGCCCTGGGCCTCCTCCTGGTAGGGCGGGTTGCCGATGACGACGTCGAACTTCTTGCTCATGGTCAGTGCCCTTCCGTCAGCATGTCGTCGACCATCTTCTGCCGCTCCTCCGGGGTCATCCGGGCAAGGTTGCCGACCCTGAAGTGGCCGGAGTCCTCGATCCACGCCTTGCGCTCCGGGACGCCGCCGGAGACGGCCTCGATGGTGATGCGGTGCAGGATCTCGTTGTGGCTCATCTCGAAGACCTGTGAGGTCAGGATGTGCTCGCAGCCGCTCGTCCTGGTCCGGGAACGCGTCGGCGAGGCCCGTGTCGAGGCGGCGCACGAGCTCCATCAGGAACAGGCCTGCGGTGGAGAACAGATCCGCGAACGTCTTGTCCGGGTCGGTGAAGATGCCCGGGTTCTCGGCCTCGAGGGTGTCGACCATCATCTTCACGACCGGCTGCGGGGTGAAGACCAGACGACGTCTTCTGCTGCGGGATGTAGGCGAAGATGTTCTCGGTCTGCGCGTCGTCGAAGTAGTCGGCGAGCGCCTCCTTCTTGTCCAGGAACTCCTGGACGGCCTGGTCGAAGACCGCCTCGTCGAACAGGCCCGGGATCTTCGTGACGGTGCCGTCCTCCTCGGTGACCTCCTGGCCGTCGCGCAGGAGGCGGAACTCGGCCTCGGTGATCCCGGTGATCTCCTCGAACACGTCGTCGGGCGTGTAGTCGTCGAAGTTCGACAGGCGGATGTCGCGGTCGCCGTAGGCCATGAGGAACATGGGGATCGTGCGGGCGAAGCCGCGCAGGTGGGAGCGGGCGTCGTCCATCGTCTGGTTCGCGCGCTTCTGCTCCTTCTTGGTCTCC
Organism: uncultured Actinomycetes bacterium; assembly: GCA_963742525.1. Classification (GTDB taxonomy): domain Bacteria; phylum Actinomycetota; class Thermoleophilia; order Gaiellales; family Gaiellaceae; genus Gaiella. The sequence continues at coordinate 14,059 of CAVUMD010000002.1, read as the reverse complement.
TCGCGGGTGACCACGTCGGGCACGATCGAGTCCATCGTCTCGTCGACGATGGCCAGGATGTTCGCCTTGAACGCCTCGTCCTGCTCGGCCTTCTTGGCCTCGACGGCCTGGGCCTCGGCCTCGGTGGCGGCGTTCTTCAGCTCGTCCTCGAGGTGCTTGCTGGCGATGTTGTGCTCGGTGTACGCGCGCTCGACCTGGTCCTTCACGGCCTGCTCGGTGCGCTTCTCGTCGCGCTCGACCTGCGTGGCGGTGAGCCCGTACGCCTCCTTCAGCTCCTCGCGCTTCTCGCGGCTCTGCTCGGTCACCGCCTTCGCGATCTGCGTCGCCGCCGTGTGACGCCGGGGCATCGGGCTCGGGCGTCGGGATGTCCTCGATGCTGTAGACGGGCTTGCCGAGCTCGGCGACCTTGGGGTTGATGACGGTCTCCACGTCGACCTGGACGTTCCCGTCCGGGTCGGTGACGGGCGGCGGCTGCGGGATCTCGATCGGCTCGCCCGTCTGGTGACCTTGCCCTGCTTCGCGGTGGGCAGCTTGTCGAGGATCTCCTTGACGTGCTCGGAGTACCGGAAGATGCCGGCGACGTTCGCGAACAGCAGGTTCGACAGGAACCCGCGGCGCACGACCTCGCGGGCCTTGAACACCTGCGGGAACGTCAGGACCTGGGAGGCGTCGAGCTCGATCATCCGGCCCTCGGCGTCCTCGCCCAGGACCGGGAAGAAGTTCAGCAGCGTGCGGATGTTGTCCTGCCGCACGCCCTGGTCGCCGGAGGGGTTCGGGTGCAGGTTGTTGGCGAAGGCGTCGAAGATCGTCAGCGTGCGCTCGGGCGCGAAGTCGAAGATGTACGCGTTCTGCTTCTGGAACACGTGCCCGGCACGCTCGAAGGTGCACGGGTTCTGCGCCCGGAACGCCGCCTGCATGTACTGGGCCGGGGAGGACAGGTTGGACAGCATGATGACCGCGGTCCACTCGGGCACCGTGACGCCCGTAGTCAGCTGCCCGACCGACAGGGTGATGGTCTTGCCGTCCGACTCCTCGGCCTCCGCGATGGCCGTGCGCACCTTGTCGAGAGACTTGCCGGCCGCGACCGGGTCGGTGTCGTCGTCGGAGCGCCCGTCGCCGGCGGCCAGGACGACCGTGTAGTCCTTGAAGACGTCGTGCTTCTTGAGCAGCCTCTCCAGGGCCTTGGCCGAGGCGACGCGGTTGAGCAGCCAGAAGGAGTGGCGGATCTCGTCGCGCAGCTCGGGGGTGGAGAACGGGTACTTCTCGTTGGTCGCCAGGCAGTCGAGGAACTTGATGACCTCGGCCTCGTGCTCGAAGAACCCGTTGTCCTTGGTCGCGAAGAACTCGTTGAGGTCGAACGTGTAGTCGATGTTCGCCTCGTCCTCGTCGATGGCGACGCCCTCGGCGAGACGGTCCGTGATCATCCGCGAGATCTGGTAGGTCAGCAGGTTGAGCGTCGGCAACGCCGCGTACGGGTTCTCCTGGCCGTCGTCCTCCCACTGCTGGCGCGCGGTCTGCTCGTCCTCGTACGTCCAGTTGAAGATCTGGTCCTGGTCGAACTTGCCGGAGGCCAGCGCCTTGAACGGCGTGCCCGACAGGTGCAGCGTCCACTTGCGCTTGATCTGGTCGAACGCGACGTCGGTCTTGGTGGTGTCGATGCCCTCGTGGGCCTCGTCGATCACCAGCAGGTCCCAGTCGAACTGAGCGATGTGCTTGAGCTTGTCGTACGAGCCGCCGAAGTACTGCGACCCCTTGAGGTCCTGCAGCGAGAGGAACTCCACGATGCGCGGGTCCTCGTCCTGATGGTTGAGCGAGAAGGCACGCCACTGCTCGCGAGTCATGGGCGAACGGCTCGGCCAGTGAGGGCGACTCCGAGACGAACCGGTACGTCGTCTGGTGGCCGATGAAGCGCGTGAAGTCGTCGAACCAGGAGTTCGCGATCGCCGGGCGGTTGGTGACGATCAAGACCCGCCGGACGTCCAGGGTCCGCATCAGGTCGTACGTCGTCAGCGTCTTGCCGAACCGTGGCTTGGCGTTCCACAGCACCTCGGCCTTCCCGGCCTCGAAGGCGGCCACGGCCTGGTCGACGGCCGCCTGCTGCTCGGGACGCAGGACGTAGTCGTCCTCCCCGCCGCTGCTCGGGAGGTCGGGGAAGTCCTGGCCGGCGAAGTCGTTGAAGTACTCCAGCGACGTCTTCGGCGCGATCGCGAAGTGGTGCCACTCGGTCCGCTTCGGCGTGGTCTCGCGCTCCACGCCCTGCTGCGTGCAGGTAGGCGTGGAAGTCCTTGTCCGTGAAGCGCCCACCGGCCTCGGACGTGAACAGGGCCCGCCGCGACCACAGCTTCTTCTTCTCGACGGACAGCTGGGACGCCTGCTGCGCGATGCGCGCGTCGGCGCTCTCCTGCTCGGTGTACCCGATCTTCTCCCAGCCCGCGTACTTGGGGATGTCCGGGGTCGTCCAGGAGTAGATGAGCGGGATGATCTCGCGGAACGTGCTGATCTTCGGGCTAGGCATCGGCCCTCACCTCCTCGTGGACCTGGTCGATCCTGCACGCCTCGTAGCTGTCGTAGACGGTGAAGTCGAAGGCGTCGTCGCGCAGCGAGGCGAGCGTGAACGGCTCGCGCTGAACCATCCCGGGGGCCCCGGCGATCCGGTTCCACCAGGAGAACTGGATCTCCTCGCCGCGCCAGTCCAGGCCGGTCAGAGTGTCGCCGCGAACGATGTTCGTGTCGATGAGGAAGGCCGCGGCTTGCCGCAGGTTCGTATCCGGGCCACAGGGGACACCGTGGCTCTGCGTGGAAGCGCAAGAACTCGGCGAGCATGGCCTCCTTGGCGTCGCGGTGGTTGTCCTCCAGCAGCTCGATGCCGTAGATCGAGGCGAGGGCGAACAGCGACGCCTCCGGCCACTCCTCGGGCGGGTAGTCGCTTCTCGATCGCACGGAGCTTGCGGTGCAGGATCGCGACCAGGAAGTTGCCGTCGCCCGGCTGCAGGCTCAAGGAAGGTCTTGTCGACGAAGTCGGGGCCGGTCTCCAACTCCTCGCGGACCAAGTCGAGCATCCGGTCGACCATGTGGCGCGGAGTGAAGACCTCACCGTAGGTCTTGACACGGTGCCGCGACTTCACCACCTGCTCCTCGACGATCGTCTGCGTCACCGTCACTGGTGTCCCCCATGCCGCCGACGATGAGCAACGGAGCCCGTGGCGGCGGGCTCATTGGCCGACTTGTCGAGCAAGTCGGCAAATCGGTCATCTAGTGATGGCGACACATGCACTCCAGTTTCTGCAAGCCGAGGCTTCGCGTCAGACGCTAGCGGTACGGGCCGACAGCGAACCGTCGCACCTCTGGATCCTGCGGCCAATCGCCTCGGGCGTTAGCGAGTTCAAAACGAAGCTCCCGTGGCCGATCTTCAAAACCAGTGGGCGTTCGACGTGCGGGGGCCTTCAGGATGAGGCCCCGGATCGGAAGGCGACCGCTCGTGGTAGACAGCTCGGAGACGGATGTCACCCACGAGCTCGGCGTCAGGACATAACCGCGATGCCGCTCCGGGAGCGGGGTTCGCGGGAATGCCCGCGCCGGAATCGAACCAGGGCACGCGGTTTAGGAAACCGGTGCTTCCGCTCCGTCGGCTGAATATGCCGTTAGAGGATGTGCGCCTGCGCAGGACAGCATCCTACGCAGGCGCACAGACCTCTCTCTACTTAGTCGTCCCCGCCGAAACCTCGCCGCGCCAAGCGCCGCTCTCGGCGCCGCGGCTCTCGATCAGTTCCTTGAACCGCTCCAGATCGCCGCGCACGCGCCGCTGGTCGAGACCGACGGCTGAGCCCAGCGTTTCCGTCAGGCCCTCGGCCTGATAGCTCATCGAAAGAGTGATCCGCGTCCGCGACTCGCCGATCGGCTCGAACGAGACCGTGCCGCGCGTCTTCTTGCCGTCTTCGCTGATCCAGCTGACCTGCTTGTCGGGATGCTGCTCGAGGATCTTCGCGTCCCACTCGTTCGTCTTGCCGCCGACCTTGGCGATCCAGTGCAGGCGCGTGTCGTCGATTTGCTCCACGTGCTCGACGCCTTCCATGAACAGCGGGAAGTCCTCGAACTGCGTCCACTGGTTGTACGCCGTCGAGACCGGCACGTCGACCTCGATCGTCTCGGTGATCGTCCGCGGGATCGGCCCGCTGCTGACGACGTCGCCGAGCTTCGAGACCTTGTTCCGCGCTTGCGGCCTCGTCGCGGCAACGGCCGCTCCGATTCCGCCGATCACGAGCAGGAAGTTGCGGAGCTTGTGGCTGCGCTTCTTCTCGACGCGCGTCCACGCGTTCTGCAGGTTCCTCGTCATCTGGCGGAGCTCATTGCGAAGCTCCTTGTCAGTGCCGAGCCTGTGCACTGCGGCGATGAGGCCGATCCGGCTCGCCGCGCGCTCACGGGCGGCCGCACCGTGGCCCACTGCCGACAGCAACTGCTTGCGGAATTTCTTGTCCTGGGCCAGGGAGACGGCGAGGTCGGTGCCGCTCGCTGCGCTCTCCTTGACTGCCTGTGTCTTGCTGCGTCCGAACATACGGAAGTCCTTTCCTTGGTTTCCTGCTCATCTACCGGGCTGATGGCATGGTCAAACGCCCCAACCTACGGGGCGTTTGTGAATCCCACGGGTACTCGCTCGCTGGCTAAAACCTGCCGCGGAAGAGCAGCAACACCAGCAGCAGTAGTAGCAGCAAAAAGAGGAACTTGCTGATGAAAATCCCGCCGCCGAGCGCCAGAATCAAGATGATTATGAGGAGAACAACAAGCATTCCTTCCTCTTCTTCCTCACGGCACCGGGGCTAAACGTCCAATGAGCCGAATCTCGGCTGGAAGGTCGAATCCTCGCAAACTACGGGAATAACGGGATCCACGGAAGAGGGGAAAGAGAGAAAGGGCGGCCGACGGGCCCCTTCCTCTTCGTGGTCTAGGCACCGACCGGCCGGCGGTGAGAAACTCGAAGCGCTGTGGCCGAGCTTCCGCACGGAACGATCACCTTCCTCTTCACGGACATCGAGGGATCGACGCGCCTCCTGAAGCAGCTCGGTGAGCGCTACGCGACGGCTCGTGGCCGACCACCACCGCATCCTGCGCGCGGCCTTCGCGGAGCACGACGGCCAGGAGATCGACACGCAGGGAGACGCGTTCTTCGTCGCGTTCCGGCGTGCGAAGGACGCCGTTGCCGCTGCGGCAGCGGCGCAACAGGGCCTGGCCGCCAACGAGTGGCCGGACGGGACGGATCTGCGTGTACGGATGGGGAATGCACACGGGCGAACCGTCCGTCTCCGAGGAGGGGTACCTGGGTCTCGGCGTGCACCGAGCCGCGCGAATCTGCTCCGCAGGACACGGTGGGCAGGTGCTGCTCTCGCAGGCGACCGCGGCGCTACTCGAGGACGAAGAGCTTCCAGGCATCGAACTGCGCGACCTCGGCCTGCACCAACTCAAGGACATCGACCGGCCCGAGCGCGTCCACCAGCTCGTCCTGCCCGGCCTGCCCGATCGTTTCCTCCGCTCAAGGCGCCCCAGAGCCGACTGCGCCGGCGACGCCGTACACGGTCAGAAGCTGAGTTGGAACAGGCGGCCCGGCGGCCGTCATTGCGCCGCCCGGCTATCGACACGACGCTCGGCAGGCCCTCGCCATCGCCGGGCTCGTCGCTCGGCGTGGCCGTCGTCGCCGCCGTGTGGTGTTCGCCTGTCTGACGACGCGAACGCGCTCGCGCGGGTCGACGCGACTCGGTGGGGATATCGACGCCGCCAGCGAAGAGATCACCGAGGCAGGTGCCGGTTGGCGTAGAACGGCCAGCGATCGCGTGTCGGCGCCGGACGATCTGGGTTGACGGACACCGGGCACGGTACCGATCTCCGAATCGACCCAAAGACGAACCTGTCACGCAGACGATCGCCGTCGACCGCAGCACCGAGTGGGATCGCGACCGGTATGGGCGCCGATCTGGGTTACAACAACGTCGGCGCAGCGTCGCGCGAGAATCACCCGGCCGTGAACAAACGGTACAGACATTCCCGTCGGCAACGGGCCACGCGGAGTCGCACGTAGGCACGGTGCCGATCTGGGTCGCGAACCGCTTGGCGACAGCACGGTCGTCGAAGATTCGACCCAGGGCAGAGCGTGCGACGATGGTCGCAGACGCTGCCGGGCTCGGCGACCGAGCGGCGTTGCGGTGGGGGAGCGGTGCTGGACGACCAACAGCGGCGCGCATAGCGTCGCGCGACTCGACCCGACGGGCGGCGTCGCTCCGACGATCCGTGTCGGCAACGGCCCACGGGGGAATCGCCGTTCGGCGATGGCGCGGCTGGGTTGCGAACAGCCTCGACGGCACTGCTCTCGCGTATCGATCCGCCGACAATTCGGTCGCCGCCGACGATTGCGGTACGGGTGATGGCCCACCGCGGTCGCGGTCGACGGCCGCGGTCCGCTGGGTCATCGAACCGGTTACGACGACACCGTCTCTCCGAATCGACCGACGACCAATCGGCCTGCCCGATCGATCTCCTCGGGAACCGGCCCCGGTGGGATCGCCGCGACGGGCACGGCGTGCTGGGTCACCGTCCGAGCACCCTGGCCGCCCATCGCGGCGGCACGCTTAAACGTCGCCGCTAACAGGATCTCGACTTCATCGACACGCGCCGCGTACGACTACGCCTCAGGTGCCGACCCTGATCGATGACGGAGACGGTCTGCTCACGTTCGACCGGCGAGCCGGGCTCAGCGGGGACGAAGATCATTCCGGACCTGGCCGTCTCGATTCCCCGCTGCTGACCGATGGGGCAAGACCTATACCTTCCCGGCTGCGGCCGAAGTCCGCTACTCGAACGGGGTCGACTGAAGGCAGCGACTTCCGCCGTGCGGTCGAGCGCTGCCTTCAGGATCTCACCTGCCGTGCCGATCGTCTCGTTTGGAGCGTCAGGTCGGCCTCCCGCTGCGTCCGCAGCCCGAAGCGATGTGATCTCTCCGTGGGGTCGTGACCGACGACGCGACAGCACCGTCACGTTTCACCTCGCCGCACGAGACCCCGACTGCCTGTACCAGCTTGACGCTCCCCTTTACGGATCCCTTGCCGACGAGACACGGCCGGGCGTGGCGTGACGTACGCACCCGCTCCCCGCGACGGGGCCGTACATGATCGAGAGCTACCGTCGCCAGACGAGCTCTCGGGCTCGTCCGCAACCCGCAGTTCCGCGAGTGGTCGCAAGCGGCGCAACCGGACGGCTACCCCGACCGCATCGTCTGGCGCCTGGGCGGCAAGCCTGACGCCCATGTGACCGCGATCGAGCAGGGGAAGGCCGACTGGACCGTCTCGATGGTGCCTCCGAACCGCGTCGACGAACTGACGACCAGGTACACGGAACAGCTGCACGTCGAAACCCGACCGGGGACGATCTACATGTTCCTCAACACGCGCGTGCCGCCGTTCGATCGCCTCGCGGTTCGGCAGGCGCTCAACTACGCAGTCGACCGTGACGCGGTGATCCGCCTCGCGTTGGGACCGCGATACCTGCAGCCCACCTGTCAGATCCTGCCGCCCAACTTCCCCGGCTACCAGCCGTCCTGCCCCTACACCCTGAACGCACGTAAGAGCGGTACGTGGACCGCGCCTGATCTCGCCAAAGCACGGCAGCTGGTCACGAGCTCGCACACCCGCGGTACGAAGATCACGGTTTGGGCCTTCCCCGGTGTCGCCGGTACCGGGTACCCGGTCCGGGTAGGCCGTTACTTCGTCTCGCTCCTGAAACGGCTTGGCTACCAGGCCTCCGAGAAGGTGGTCACAGTGGGCGTCGGCTCCTACTTCGGAGCGGTCAGCGATTCCCGTAGGCGCGCCCAGATCGGGTTCGCCGCCTGGGCAGCTGACTATCCGCGGCCTCGGCGTTCATCAATGTCCTTTTGACCTGCAAGTCGTTCCGGCCGGGGACCGGGAGTCAGGTCAACATCGCCGAGTTCTGCGATCGGGACATCGATGCGAGGATCAAGCGCGCCCTGGCGCTGCAGGCAAACGACCCCGCCGCCGCAGGACCGCTATGGGCCGACATCGACCGCAGCATCGTCGATGAGGCGCCCTGGGTGCCTACGCATACGTCGAAAGGTCTCTCGTTCGTCTCGAAGCGGATCGGGAACTACCAGTACAACCCCGAGTGGGGCGTTCTGGTCGACCAGTTCTGGGTGCGGTAGCGGCCGCTACCCGGTCAACTCGCCGAATCCGGTTGCCGACCGACCTCTCGGCCCGTGCCAGGGCGACCTGTTCCGAATGGGATGGGAGCCTTGGCCTCTCCGTGGACTAGTGTATGACAGATGTGATACAACCGTGGAGGTGGCAGAACGGGCTATCTCACTTCGGCTAGACGAAGAGGCCACGCGCGCCCTGGAGTTGCTCATGCGCGACGGGAAGAGTCGGTCGATGGCGATTCGCGAAGCGGTCGTCGACACGGCACGTCGGCGTCTGCTCGAGATCGCCGCCGCTGATGCTGCCCGAGTCGGCGCCGACGAGGACGATCGCCGAGAAGTTGCGGCCGTCCAAGCGCTAATGGAAGAGTTGAGTGAGGAGAGGTGACGTCCACGCACTCGCTCCCTCGCGGCAGCGGAAGGGGCGTGAGCAGGGAGGTCGACGATATGCCGTCGTCGTCCAGACGGATCTCCTCGAGCAGCTCTCGACCGTGGTCGTGGCTCCCACCTCGATGAGTGCACTGCCTACGGTCTTTCGGCCCGAGGTCGAAGTCGCCGGCCGCCGGACACGCGTTCTGGCTGAGCAGATCCGCGCACTCGATCGATCGCGCCTCGGCCGGCGCGTCGGCACGCTCGCGCAAGTCGACTACGCGCCGTCGACGATGCATTGAAGGTGGTGCTCGGGCTTTTCTAAAGCGAAGCGGGCCCCTGCGGGCCCGCTTCGCGCTTGAACCTGTCGCGGCTACGAGGTGGCGAGACCGGAGCGATCGAACCGCGACCGGTATCGCCGACCGAGTGCGACAGCCGTCAGAAGCATGATCGCGACGCCGAACGAGACCGACGCACCGATACCTGCGTCGCTGTAGTCGAAGCCGGACTGTGCGGTCTGCAGTGAGCGACGCCTCGACGAGCGACGGTACCGGTTGGATGGCGTGAACGCCCGCGGATGGCGCCGCTCGCCGTACTTGCCGGCCCGCCGACGGTCGCGCCCTGCGCGGTCCGATGGATCACCGTTGTACGCCCACGGATCGAGCGAGCCGTACTTCCCAGCCGCCGTGACCTTCGCCTGCGGCCTGTCGAATACACCAGCGCCTACGAGGCCGGCGCGGTCACAGCAGCGACCGCGACGCCGACCGTGAGGCCGAGAACCATTCTCTTGAACCTAAAGTGCTTGCGGATCATCGTGGTGCTCCTTCCCCCTAGATTTGCCTCTCACGATTGCGCCCGGCGACAACCAGTTGGTCACGAGCGACCCACCGGCGGGCATGGCGGGGTAACGGCGTGGCCTCAGGCGGCGATGCGCGAGCGGTCCGCGGCACGCCGTTCCGCGCGCGCCTGCGTCCTTCTCCGAGTCGTTCTCTTGGCCTCGCGCACCAGCCTGAGCGTGTCGGTGATCGTCTGGATCAGCGCCACGAGGATCGCCGCCCGGCGATTACAAAGGCTGCCTCGAGAGTTCCTAGGAGTGCATGGAGTAGGACGGCGACGGGGATCCCGAGCGATAAGAGCACAGCCACCAGCAGGTTCGTGAAGAACGACGCGACCGCGAGCGCAACGACGGCGATGAGGACGAGGACGATGACCGCAGCCGTCACGGCAGCTCCGTGCCGAGCGCGGTCTCGAAGACGGGCAGGCTGCGTTTGCGCCGGCTCAGTCCACGCGACGGGCTCGAGCGCCGGCAGGCGGATCTGGTCGCGGCGCTGCTCATGGTGCAGGCCTTCGAAGCAGACCGGGCACAAAGGCGACCACCGTGAGTCGATCGAATCCCGACCGCAATCCTGGCACCGCATCGTTTGAGGCCGTGACATCCTGGAATGGTCCCGCGTGGACCCGACGAGCATAGTCCGAAAATGGGCTGGACTTGGGCGCCTTTGGGGTGCGGTCCTGAGCCAGCACTAGGATGGACTTCCCGTGCCTGAAGCGCCGTTCGTCCACCTTCACGTCCACTCCGAGTACTCCATCCTCGATGGGGCCTGCCGGATTCCCGCCCTAGCGGCTCGCGCTGCGGAATTCGAGATGCCTGCCGTCGGGCTCACCGATCACGGCTCGCTCGCCGGGGCGGTCAAGCTCTATCGGGAGGCCGGAAAATCACGGAGTCAAGCCGATTCTCGGCTGCGAGATCTATGTCTGCGACGACCGGAAGGCTCAGACCAAGGGGAACGCGCACCTCACGCTGCTCGCCGAGGACAACACCGGCTACAGCAACCTGATCAAGCTCGCCTCCGCCGGCTACCTCGAGGGTTACTACTACAAGCCGCGCGTCGACTGGGAGCTCCTCGAGACCCATTCGAAGGGCCTGATCGCACTCTCCGGCTGCCTCTCTGGACGGGTCTGCAAGGCGCTCGAGGAATCCCGGCCCGCCGACGCTGCCGCCGAGATGGATCGGCTTGTTCAGATCTTCGGCCAGGATTCGACCTACGTCGAGATGCAGAACGCACACCTCGAGCCGCAGCAACGGATCAACCCGCTGCTGGCGAAGATGGCTGAAGGAACCGGGCTCGGGCTCGTCGCCACCGGCGACGTCCACTACCTCAAGCACGAGGACGCGCGTGCACACGAGGCGTTGCTCTGCATCCAGTCCGGCGACTCGCTCAAGAACCCGCAGCACTGGAAGTTCGACACCGATCACTTCTACTTCAAGTCGCCGGAAGAGATGGCGCTCGACTTTCCCGGCTACGACCACGCGCTTCGTCGCACGCTTCGAGGTTGCCGGGCGCTGCAACGTCGAGCTTCGAGCTCGGCCGCATCCTGCTGCCGAAGTTCCCGACGCCCGACGACCGCGACGCGTTCGACTACATCGTCGAGCTTCACCGAAAAAGGCCTGCAAAAGCGCTACGGGCAGATCACAGACGAACTGACCGACCGGCTCAAGTTCGAGCTCAAGACGATCAAGGAGATGGGGTTCGTCGACTACTTCCTGATCGTCTGGGACTTCATCGCATTCGCGAAGCGCAGTGGCATTAGCGTCGGGCCCGGCCGCGGTTCCACCGCCGGGTCGCTCGTCGCCTATTGCTTCGAGATCACCGACGTCGACCCGATGAAGTACGACCTGCTCTTCAAGCGGTTCCTCAACCCCGGACGCAAGTCGTTGCCGGACGCCGACATCGACTTCGCCGTCGACGGACGCGACCGCGTCATCAACTACGTCGCCGAGAAGTACGGGCGCGACCGCGTCGCACAGATCATCACCTTCTCGACGATGGCCGCGCGCGCCGCCGTGCGCGACGCAGGGCGCGTGCTCGAGATTCCCTACGGCGTCGTCGACAAGATCGCGAAGGCCATTCCCGAAGGACCGGGGCAGACCCTGGATGCGTGCCTGAAGCCGGGGCAGGAGCTGAAGACGCAGTACGACGCCGATCCGGTTGCGCGCGAGATCGTCGACCTGGCGCGGCCGTTGGAGGGGCTCGTCCGCGCCGACTCGATCCATGCTGCCGGCGTCGTGATCGGCGACAAGCCGTTGACGGATTACGTTCCGCTGCAGCAGAAGGGCGCCGACCAGGAGGTCGTGACGCAGTTCTCCGGCGGCGACGTCGAGGCGCTCGGGCTGCTGAAGATCGACTTCCTCGGCCTGCGGAACCTCGACGTGCTCGAGAAGGCGAAGAAGCTGGTCGGCAACGGGCTCGACTACTCGAAGCTGCCGCTCGACGACAAGAAGGTCTACGAGATGCTCGGCCGCGGCGAGGCGATGGGCGTCTTCCAGTTCGAGTCGTCGGGGATGCGCGAGGCGCTGCGGCTGGTCAAACCGACGCAGTTCGAGGATCTGATCGCGCTCGTCGCCCTGTATCGCCCGGGTCCGATGTCGTACATCCCGGTGTACGCGCGCCGCAAGAACGGCCAGGAGCCGGTCTCGTACATCGACCCACGGCTGAAGCCGATCACCGGCTCGACATATGGGACCTGTCTAACGGCGGACACCCTGGTGTTCGACGCAAACACTGGTCGACGCGTGCGGATTGACCAACTCAGTGAGCACGACGACGTGATCGTTCAGGGACTTGACGATGATCTCAGTCCCTCGCATGCACGCGTTACGCACTGGGTGGATAACGGCGTCCGGCCCGTCTATCGCCTGAAGTTGCGTAACGGCGCGACCATCAAGGCAACCGCCGATCATCAGTTTTTGACCGAAGGTGGCTGGCGACGAGTGGACGAGCTTTCAACAGGCGATTTCGTCGCGACGCCTCAAAAGCTGAGTTCGCTGCGTGAAGGTCGGCTTCTGGATGGGCGTGAGCGCGCTCGGCTGAAGGTCCTCGCTCATCTTCTTGGCGATGGTTCTCTGGCCAGCGCTGGTTGTGTTCCTTCTCTCCAAGAACAAGCGACTGCTCGATGACTTTGAGCGCACGTGCCGCACTGGCTTTGAGGGCCTTGATTTCGCACGACTCCGGCGGGTGCGCGACGTCACAAGAATTGAGGTCTCGCGCAATCGAGAGTTCGCAGGCGCCTACCACGCACCGTCAACTCTCGAGGTGTGGCTCAGTGACCAGGGCCTCCGCTGGAAGCTCACCGATGAACGAGCTAGGGGGAGCAGCCGCAAGGGTCCGAGAAGCGCCGAGAAGTGGGTTCCAGAACATGTCTTCGAGCTCGCTGATGAAGAGATCGAGCGCTTCCTCGCCGCCCTATCGGGATTGTGACGGCCACGTCGGTGCCGGTTCGGTCTCGTTCAAGACCATTTCGCCCCGGCTAGCTCGGGACGTCAAACGCTCCTACTTCGGCTGGGGATCCGGTCATCGGTGCATGAATCGAATTACGAAGCTCTCGAGGACGGCCATAACGTCAATCGCACGGCATTCCAAGTCACGCCGCACGGCAGCGCCCGCTTCGCCGAACTCATCCAGCCCCACATGGTGACGGAAAGACGGCTCGTCTCGACGCTCGCCGAAGACCGCAGCATCACGCTCGATCGCGAACGCGCTCTGAGCGAGATCGCTGTGGCGGCTCGAACTCTCGAGCCCGTCGGCGCCGAGCGGACTCGGGGCGGAAGCCTGTCCACAAAAGCTGCCGCGCGACGCGTGGGGATCAGCTCCCAGCACTTTTGGGGTCCCGCGATCACGGGTTCGGATCAATGCGCGATCGCTGGCGCCTGCGCTCGATGGGCCGACCTTCAGAGACTGCCAGGTCGTCCCGCGTGGCTTGGCAGGAGGTTACGACCATTGAGCCCGCGGGCCGAGCGGGTCTATGACATTACGGTCGATGGAATCCACAACTTCGTGGCGAACAACATCATCCACGCCACAATTGCCTGTACCAAGAGCAATTTATGGAGATCGCAAAAGAGCTAGCCGGCTTCACACTTTTCGAGGCCGAGGATCTACGCAAGGCGATCGGCAAGAAGATCCACTCATTGATGGCGTCCCTCAAAGACAAGTTCCTTTGAGGGCTGCGCGGCAAACGGCGTCACGCCGAGTGTCGCGCAGCAGGCTGGAAGGACACGGAGGCGTCTCAGGATTACTCCTTCAACAAGTCCCACGCGGCGTGTTACGCCCTGGTTGCCTATCGAACGGCCTACATGAAAGCGCACCATCCCCACGAGTACATGGCTGCGCTGATCTCCTCCGTGATGAACACGAAGGATCGTGTGCCGATTTACGTCAATGCGTGCGACGAGATGGGGATCGAGGTTTTGCCGCCGGACGTGAACGAGTCGCAGCTCGACTTCGCCGTCGTGGAAGGGAAGATCCGGTTCGGGTTGTCCGCGGTGAAGAATGTGGGCGAGCCGGCGGCGCGCGCCATCATCCGCGGGCGCGAGGAGGGCGGGGGGTTCGCATCGATCTGGGACTTCACGGAACGGGTCGATCCCGCAGGCCTCGAACAAGCGTGCTTTGGAGTCATTGGTGAAGTGCGGTGCGCTGGACTCGACCGGGGCGACGCGCAAAG
>CAVUMD010000001.1:0-172815 GCA_963742525.1 uncultured Actinomycetes bacterium | reverse complement strand
TGGTGACCGTCAAGACGTCACCCTGGTCGATGGCAGCGGACGGCCATTCGGACGTCACGGTGATGTGCGACGCCGGCCAGAAGGCGGTCGGCGGCGGCTACGACGACCCCGGCGGATACGCGTTCGCCTGGGACACGCGGCCGACCGGGGACGCGCGCCGGCTGGCGGGTGCACATCGACCTGTCGAAGGACGCTCCGAGCCAGCAGACAGGCACCGTCTACGCGATGTGCCTGCGCTGAGATGAACACCGACCGCCTGCAGCGCTGGGCCGTGGTCGCTGCGGTGACGGTGCTGCTTGCGGCGGGGGGAGGCGGCTGGAGCCAGGGCGGGGTCCCGACCCCGCCCGGCACGGCCGCGCTGCGCTCGGGCGGGAAGCTCGAGACGGCGCCGCGGGCGCCCCGCGCATGGCGTTCCGCGACCTACACGACGTCGACCGGCGAGACCGTCCGCGTCGAGGTCTCCGACACCTATGCGCCGGAGGCGGTGTCCGGGCAGGCGTGGGCCGAGTTCTTCGGCGGTCTCGTGCACGGCGGCGAGCTGGTCGGCGTAACCGTGCGGATCGCGACGCCTCCGGAGGTGGAGGCGGTCTGCGGAGACGACGCGCTCGGGTGCTACTCCGGCGGGCTGCTCGTCATGCCGGGCGAGCAGTTCGGCGGCGTCGAGCCCCAGGAGATCGCGCGGCACGAGTACGGCCATCACGTCGCGGCGTCGAGGATCAATCCGCCCTGGAGTGCGTCGGCGTACGGGCCGAAGCGCTGGTCGAGTGCGATGGGTATCTGCGCTCGCACCAAGGCGGGCACGGCCTTCCCCGACGACTACACGCACTACGCGCTCTCGCCGGGCGAGGCCTTCGCCGAGTCCTATCGCGTGCTGAACGACCGGCGCGCCGGAATCCTGGGTCTCACCTGGTCGATCGTCGACGACAGCTTCATCCCGAGGGACGACACCCTGCGCGCGGTCGAGCAGGACGTGACGGCGCCCTGGGTCGAGGCCACCTCGTCGGTGGTCCGAGGACGGCTCACGGCGCGCAAGCGCCGTTCGCTCACCACGCTCGCGACGCCGCTCGACGGCGTCGTGACGGTCGCGCTGCGTGTCCCGCGCGGCCGCGCCGACACGCTGGCGCTCGTCGACCCGCAGGGTCGGGTCCTCGCGAGCGGGCTGTGGGCAGGGGCGACGACACGCCGGCTCACGTACCTCTTGTGCGGTCAGCGCCGCCTCGCCGTTCGCGTCGTGCTCGCCGGGCCGCCCGGGCCGTTCACACTCGCGATCACCCGCCCCTGACCCCGGGGCCGAAGACCGACGGTGTCGGCGCGCATGCCGAGTACGATCGCGCGGTGGCAGGGATCCCCGACACACTCAAGGGCCGGAGCTTCACGCGGGTCGCCGACTGGAGCCCAGTCGAGCTCCGCACCGCTCTCGACCTCGCGGACGAGCTCAAGGTCGAGCGCGCGCGCCGTCGTGAGCTGCGGATCCTGCCGGGCCGGACGGTCGGCCTCATCTTCCGCAAGCCGTCGACGCGCACACGGATCAGCTCCGAGGTGGGGATCGCCGAGCTGGGCGGGATGGCGCTCTACGTCCCCGCCGCCGATCTCCAGCTCTCCCGCGGGGAGTCGACGCGCGACACCGCGCTCGTCCTCTCGCGCTTCCTGAGCGCGATCACGATCCGCACGTTCGACCAGTCGGAGGTCGACGAGTTCGCCGAGCACGCGACGATCCCGATCGTCAACGGCCTCACCGACACGTCGCATCCCCTCCAGGCGCTGGCCGACGCGATGACGATCCGGGAGCGCTTCGGCACGCTCGAGGGCGTCCGGGTCGCGTATCTCGGTGACGGCAACAACGTCTGCCACTCGCTGATGCGGATGGCAGCCAGGACGGGGATGCATCTCGTCGCCGCCTCACCGGAGGGCTACCTTCCCGACCCTGCCGTCGTCGCCTCGTGCCGGGAGGACGCGGCGGAGAGCGGCGCGAGCATCGAGGTCGTGGTCGACCCGGCCGAGGCGGTCGCCGGGGCCCGAGTGCTCTACACGGACGTCTGGACGAGCATGGGCCAGGAGGACGAGCACGAGCGGCGGCTCCGCGACCTCGACCCGTACCGCATCGACGCCGGGAAGCTCGCAGCCGCGGCGCCGGACGCGATCGTGCTCCACTGCCTACCCGCACACGTCGGCGAGGAGATCACCGCGGACGTCCTCTACGGGGACCGCTCGCTCGTCTGGGACCAGGCCGAGAACCGCCTCCACGTCTACAAGGCCGTGCTCGCGCTCACGGTGCGATGAGGTTCGACGACGTCGTCCGCGAGGCGCTGGACAGCCTGCCGCCCGACATTGCGGCAGGCCTCCGGAACGTCGCCGTCGTGATCGAGGACGAGGATCCGCACGACCCCGACCTGTACGGCGTCTTCGAGGGGGTCCCCCTGACCGAAGGCGGGCCGGCGCCCGGCGAGCTGCCGAACCGGATCGCGATCTTCCGGCGGCCGCTCGAGGCCGACTTCGACGAGGTGGACGAGCTTCGCGACGAGATTCGGATCACCGTCCTCCACGAGCTCGGCCACTACTTCGGGCTGGACGAGGCGCGGCTCGCGGAGCTGGGGTACGAATGACGACCTTCCTCGGGGTGGTCACGTGGGCTGCGCTCGCCGTCGGGGCGCTCGTGATCGGGATGTATCTCTTCGGCCGGCGTGGTTAGAGATCGTTCGACATGGGAATGTTCGAGACCGAACGATCGTTGTTTCGACCATGGACATCATCTCGCTGTACCACACTGAGATCGAAGAGCTGAGCGAGCGGCGCGTCGGGCTCTGGAACTCGCTGTCGCAGGGACGCGACCCGGCGGTGGTGGAAGAGATCAAGGAGCTGGACGCGCGCCTGGACGAGCTCTGGGCGATGATCAGAGCCGAGCGGGCCAGGATCCGATTCGGCGAGCGTGACGAGATCGTCCGGCGGGCACGCGCCGAAGAGCGGCTCGAGCGCGCCGCCTGAGAGCGACGGCGCAGCTCCGGCGAACTGCGTTCCTGCAGGGAACGCGGCAGGTTCGCCGTACCATGTGCACGTGCTCGTACGCCGCGCCGACAGCGATGATCCCGTCACGCAGGAACGCCAGGCGCTGGCCGAGCAACGTGCCGCACTCGAGACGCTGAAGCGCCAGCTGGCCGAGCGCGTCGGCGCCGTGAAGCAGAGGGAGGAGGAGCTGCGCGCTGCGATCGCCCGCGTCCAGGCGGGCCAGGCGCCGGCTGTGCTGCTGCCGCCACGCGTCGATCCCGCCTCGGACCGCATCGCGAACCGCGCCGCGGCGCTCGGAGAGCGCGAGCGTGCGGTCGCAGCCCGAGAGGCTGCGCTGGCCTCCGGGGCCGCACACCGCGACGGGGGCTCGGCGAACGGCGACCCCGCGCTGGCCCAGCGCGAGGCGGCGCTCGACGCCCGGGCGAGGCAGATCGACGCACGGCTCGCCGAGCTGGAGGAGCGGGAACGCGCGATCGAGGAGCGGGAGCGGATCCCGCCCGACCCCGACGCGGTCCGCCTCGCGCAGATCGACGCCCGTCTCGACGAGCTTCGCGCGGCCGAGGAGGCGTTTCTCCGAACGCGCCGCGAGCTCGCAGACCACTCCGATGCGATCGCGGCGCGCGAGCAACTCCTCGCGCAGCGCGAGCGCGATCTCGACGAGCGCGAGGACGGCTGGGGTGGTCCCGACGTGCGCGAGCTCGAAGCGCGCCTCCGCAAGCTCGAGACGCAGCGCACTGCCCTCGGCCAGACGCAGGGCTTCAGCGGCGGGTTCCGCAAGCTCGAGCAGGAAGGCACCCGCCGGCCTCCGACGGGCTGAAGCGCACAGCCCTTTCTCAGCGAAATCCCACGTTGGGCTGGCTCAATGTGAGGCGTAGCCCGACCCAGAGGGGAGATTCGATGAGACGGAAGATCCTGATAGCCGCTGCAGCCGCTCTCGCGGTCGCCGGCGGCGGCGCCGCGATCGCGGCCTCGAAGAGCGGCTCACCGCAGGAGGAGAGCAAGGCGGTGGTCGACGACGCCGCGAAGCAGCTGGGGGTCACCCCGGCCAAGCTCTCGAGCGCGCTGAAGAAGGCTCTCGAGAACCGCGTGGACGCGGCGGTGGCCGCGGGGCGCCTCACGAAGGAGCAGGGCGACGCGCTCAAGAAGCGCATCGAGGCGGAGGACTACCCGATCCTCGGCGGCTTCGGTATGGGATTCGGCCATCGCGGCGACGGGCCGGGGATCATCCACCGCTTCGGCCACCTCGACGCGGCCGCGAGCTACCTCGGCGTCACCGAAGCCGAGCTTCGGACCCAGCTCGCCGGCGGCAAGACGCTCGCCGAGGTCGCGAAGGCGAAGGGCAAGTCGGTCGACGGCCTGGTGTCCGCCCTCGTCGCCGACGAGAAGAAGGAGCTCGATGCCGCGGTCGCGGCCGGCCGCCTCACGCAGAAGCAGGCGGACACGATTCTCGAGACCGCGAAGGAGCGCGCCACCGACCTCGTCAATGGCGCAGGCCCGCCTCGGGCGTACGGGCGCTTCGGCGGCCCGCCCGGCCCCCTCTGGTCGGGGCGGCCGCACCACCGCCGCGCCACGATCTGACACCTCGGGACCGCGGCCGGCGTGCGGCGCCGGCCGCGGGTGGGCGTCGCAGGGCGGGAGCGCCCCGTGACTAGAGTCGCGGCGTGACGGGCGTCGTCTCCCGGATCTCCATCGCGCCGATCAAGGCGCTCGGGCTCACCCACCCGGAGTCGGTCGAGCTCACGCCTGGTGGCGTCCGCGGCGACCGGCGGTTCTGGCTCGTCGACGAGGACGGGCGGCTGTACAACAACAAGCGCGACGGCCCGCTCGTGCTGGTCCGGCCCGCGTGGGACGAGGAGACCCGCGAGCTCGCGCTCACGTTTCCCGACGGGGCGGTCGTCGCAGGCGCCGTCGAGCTCGGCCGGCCGCTGGAGATCGAGCTCTACGGCCGTCCCCATCCGTCCCGGGCGGTCGTCGGCCCGTGGCAAGACGCGATCTCCGCCTACGCCGGCCGGCGCCTGCGGCTCCTCTGGTCGGAGTCGCACGCCACCGACCGGGGCGCGAACGGCGGTGTCGTGTCGCTCGTCTCGCGCGGGTCGCTCGAGCGGCTGCGCGAGGAAGCCGGCGCCGACCGGCCGGTCGACGGCCGCCGCTTCCGGATGCTCCTCGAGCTCGACGGGGTGCCGGCCCATGCAGAAGACGACTGGATCGGTCGCCGCGTCCGCGTCGGCTCCGCCGAGATCGTGATCCACGGCGATGTCGGCCGGTGCGTCGTCACGTCGCACCACCCCGACACGGGCGTCACCGACCTCGACACCCTCGGCACGCTCGCGCGCTACCGCCCCGAGGGACGCGTCGAGCCGCTGCCGCTCGGCGTCTTCGGCGCCGTCGTCTTCCCGGGCACGGTCCGGGTGGGCGCCGCCGTGAGCCCGCGCGACCGCTGACGCCGCACGCCGCGGCACGTCAGCCCGAGGCGCCCACCTCCTCGACGACGTTCGGCCCGTGCCGGTCCTCGAACCGATCGAGGACGCCCGACGCCTCGAGGCGTCGACCGGCCTCCTCCGCGTCCTCGACCGACGCGAACTCGAGGAAGACGAAGACGTGGTTCGGGTCGTCGACGCGCCGGAAGACGCGCTGCACGGTCGCGTTCTCCCGCGCCCGCGGCACGTCCCGGTCGTACAGCGCCCGCCAGGTGTCGTAGTCGCCGACCTGGATGCGGGTGATGATGAATGCGGACATCTCGCTCCTCTCACTTCGTGGGCGTCGTTTGGCTTGGTTGGGTCGAGGAATCCGACATGGTGAACGGGACGCGAGTCGAGCGGATGCACGGCCGTCTCGCCGTCCGGTCGGGAGCGCTCGTGCTAGCCCCGAGGCTAGGCAGGTTTGGCCCGGAGTATGGGCCGCCGAGCGAGCGGTCGGCGTACCGTCGTTCAGGTGAAGTCGGTCGCCATCTCGTTCGCGCTCACGGCCCTGCTGGCCGCCGCCGTGTTCCTGTCATGGGGCGTCGGCATCGCTCCCGCGGCGTTCTGACGAGCCCGCCGCCCGCGCAAACGTCCCGCTCTGCGCTCCCGCGCAAGGTGGATCACCCGCCGCCGCGGCTAGAGTCCGCTCTCCCGTTCAGAGGGGTTGGTGTAGCCACGGTGTAGCCACGGGATCTCGACGGCTTTGACGCCCGTCGGCGTCTCCGGGCGGAGCATTCTCGGCTCCCCGTCGACCGCGTCGACGCCCTCCCAGAACGGCCGGGTGATCCTGATCCCGGAGGCGGCGGTCGCTGGTCGAGCTGCTCCGGTCTGGGCCTCAGGACTCCGGGTCGTACCCGATCTCGCGTACCTCTTGGGCACATCGGCAGGACTCGGCGATCTTGGCCGCCCAGGCGAGCGCCTCGTCGCGTGAGGCGACTTCGATGATCGAGAAGCCGCCGACCACGGCCTTGGTCTCCGGGAGGGGGCCGTCAGCGACCGACCCGTCGGTCGACACGATGCTCGCCTGCTGACGCACGACCCCGCCGCCGAAAATCCAAGCGCCCGCCTGCTTGATCTCCCGGACCACCGCGTGCGACGCCTCACCGACCGTCGGCCAGTCCTCCTCGGGGATGTGATCCATCGATCCGTCGTCGAACGAGATCAGGTACCGCTGCGGCATGGTCGAGTCTCCTTGTCTGTGTTGCTCGGGTGTGTGAACTCTTCCAGAACGACGAAGGCCCGCACACTGGCGGGCCTCTATCTACCGGCGGCGCACGACGTAGCGGCGCGCGGCGGCTACTCGTCCTCCTCTTCGTCCTCGTTACACCGCGAGCGTGATCGCCGGGTTGGCGTGACGAAGCAACCGAGCGACCTCCGTTGGAGCCAGCCCGAGCGCTAAGGCGTTCGCCGCGAGCGAGTGGCGCAGGTCGTGGCAGCCGACTGGCGGGAGCCACGCCTGCCCGACAGCGACGTCCCGCCAGCGCCGCACTTGCTGGAGTAATGCCGCGGCACGAGTTCCGCACCGGGCACCCGCCGGGTCATCGCGTGCTCGATTGGCGCCGACGTGCGGCTCTCCACTCAAGAAAGACGGCGAGCGCGAGGCCGCCGCCAATCATGAGCAGCACCCACCAGCCCCAACGAAACCAGCCACCCACGGAAAAAAGGATGGCCGCGGGGAGCCAATACCAGCGAATCCGCAAGCGGAGACCGCCCACGGGCAGGATTCTGACTCAGGCCGCGAGCACGGCGAGGCGCTCCTCGACCCGCGCCTGAAGGGCGAGCAGCAGGAGCCCGTCGTTCCGCGCCCAACTCAGCGCCGTCCCGCCGCCCGACGCGACTCGTTTTCGGCGCGGCTACGCGTCGTCAGTGACGACGGCGCCCTGGTGGTAGAGGACTTGCCATTGGCCTTCGCCGCGCCGCCAGATGGTCACCCGGCGCGTGCGCCGACCTCCCTGTCGCAGGGCATACCTGACGGCGTAGGTGTCGTTCGCCAGCGTGAGCAGGTCGAAGTCGCTCGTCTGCCACGACTCGTCAGCCGGGTCGGCGGCTCGCGTGCTCACTGAGTCGAGGGCGACGTCCCGGCTATAGAGCCTGCCCGACGCGCCGACCTCCCAGAAGTCGCGCGCGACCAGCGCCTCCAAAGCCTCACGCTCTGTCGGCCACGCTGGACCGTGGAACGCTCGCGGAGAACATCCTCGGGGACATCAGTGGACAACTGGCCGAGATGTTCGCAGAGTCGGTCCTCGTCGCGACGCTGCTCGTCCTCGGAAAAGAGCCGCGCCGCCTCGCGTGTAGCCTCGACCGCCTCCTCGATCAGGGAGGGAGGCGTGCTCGTCAGTGACGCATCTCGGAGGCCAGGTGTAGCCACGGAGGCCGTTTCTGTAGCCACAACCCGTTCTCGCGAAGTCGAGGGAACCGGCGACCCCGCTAGAATGCAAGCTCCGGGGCGTTAGCTCAGTTGGGAGAGCACCAGCTTTGCAAGCTGGGGGTCGCCGGTTCGAGCCCGGCACGCTCCATCAGCATCCATCGGCAATCGCGGCTGCTCGACCTCGCCCGAGCCGTCGTCGCCGAACATCTGCCCGACAGTCGCCGCCTTCAGCAATAGAACGGCGTGCCGTCGGGCGGGCCATTCATGTCGTACGCTGCTCCTCGACCATACGAATGGGAGGAGACACGCATGTACGCACGCGTGGCGACGTTCGAGAGCGATCCGTCGAAGGTGGATGACGCGATCGCAATGGTTCGCGCTGAAGTGGACGGTGAAGTGCCGGCGGGGCTGGAGGGCGCGAAGATGCTCATGCTCGTCAACCGTGAAACGGGCAAGGGCGTCGGCATAACGCTCTTTGAGACAGAGGATGCGATGCGGCGGGGCGACGAAGCCCTGAACACGATGGATCCCGGGTCAACGGAGCGCCGCGTTTCTGTCGAGTTCTTCGAGGTGCCAGTCCAGACCGTGAGCTGAGGTCTCGGCCCGCGCGGTCCCTCTACACGCCGTTCTCTCCGAGGCCGAGCGTGGCTCGCACTGGCCGTTAGGCGGCGCAGTAGAGTGCCGACATTGTTTTGAAGGCGGTGTTGTCGCCGGAGCCACCGGCGCGACCGTTGAGGAGCAGGACGGCGACGCGGTTCCCGTTGCCGGAGACCAGGACGTTCGTCTCGTAGCCGTCGAGGCCGCCGTTGTGCCCGTAGGCGATCCCGGCGCAGCCGCTCGGGTTGATGCTGATTCCGAGCCCGTAGCCGTTGCCGTTGCCGTTCTTCAGCGCGATCAGTGCCGCGCGGTGGAGCAGCTTCCGCCGCATCAGCGAGACGAGGAAGCGTGCCTCGTCCGCCGCGCTGGAGATCATGCTGCCACCGGCACCGATCCCCATTGTCCAGGTCGTGGTGTCTCTCAGCTTTCCGTTCGAGACGCTGTAGCCGTGTGCGTGGGGGCCGGTGATCTCCGAGTGGGGGTCGTAAGCGGCGGTCGTGAGCTTGAGCGGCTGGATGATCTGTCGGCGGAACAGGGTGGCCAGATCAGCGTGCCCCGCGCGGGCAGCGATGAGGCCGGCGACGTCGTAGCCGATATTGGAGTAGTGGTAGTAAGCGCCGGGACCCAGCAGCAATGGAAGCGCGGCGGCGAACTCGACCCAGATCCGAGGCGAGACCTCGTAGCCGGGATCCTTCTCCCACCGCTTTCCGATTGCGATCAGCCTGGCCTTTAGGGCCGGATCCTTCACTTGCCCGAGGTAGCGGTTCGGGGAGTGGACGATGTCGTTGCTGTCGATGATCCCGCTTGTGTGATTGAGCAGCTGCCGTATCGTGATGCGTTTGCCGTATGACAGGAGTCGCGGGAGCCAGCGCTCGACCGTGTCCTCCAGTGAGAGCTTGTGTTCTTGCGCGAGGCGGAGGATGAGCGTGGCCGTCCAGGTCTTACTGACGCTGGCAAGCCGCAGCCGTGTGTTTGGGCGCATCGGCTCGCCCGTCTTCACGTTCGCGACCCCGGCGGCTCCCATCCAGGTTCCTCGCGGCCCCGACACGTAGGCCGTCACGCCGGGCGCGATCCGCTGCGGGCCTGTTACCAGGGCATCGAGCATCCGCTGCAGCTCAGGGCGCCCACCGCCATCGACGGCTTGCCGACGAGCCGTTGCCGTCGAACCGGCAGCTGCAGCACAACCGACGACCGCCAACAGCAAGACCAGCGGCAGCAGCTGCGGGGACAACCGTCCCGGGTCAGCAGTTCCAGGCAGAACTTGGCAGTTGCACCTCGTTCCGAACCACGACCACTTCCTATGGCACGCACGCGCGAGGAGTGACCCCGGCGGCGGTATCCACCCGTTCGACGCAGCGATCCTGATGGCGCCTGGTCGGGTGGTGGTGGTGGTCGCCGGGTCCTGCCTCTTCCCGTCGCGCGCAACGCGCGCGCACGCGAGGTTGACGCCCTGCCTTCCCTCGGTCATTTGATTCGTCGGCTAGTCGCCGGGCGCGAAGCTGCCGATCTTGATCTCGCCTGCCCGCTCGTACGTCGCAACGGTCACGCCCGTCGTCGAGGTCTCGGTATCGGTCAGCGCGAGACCCGCGGGCACCGCGCCGGCACCGAACAACCGCTTCCCCTCGCCGACGACGACGGGGAACGTCCAGACCTTGAACGTGTCGACGAGGTCGTCTCGGAGCAGCGTCTGGATCAGGCCGGAGCTGCCGATGACGAGCACGTACTCGCCGTCCTCGGCCTTCAGCCGGGCGACCGCATCGGCGACGTCCCCCTCGAGCAACGTCGAGTTCGACCACTTGAGCGTCCGCCCCTTGCGCGAGGCGACGTACTTGGGGACGGTATTGAGCTTCGCGGCCATCGGATCGTCATCACCGACCGTCGGCCAGTAGCCGCCGAGGATCTCGTACGACCTGCGTCCAAACAGGACGGCGCCTGCCGAGAGGTGGATCTCCAGAGCGAGCTCGCCCATCCGCTCATCCCAGTATCCGACCGACCAACCGCCGTACTCGAAGCCACCGTCGCGGTCCTCATCGGGCCCGCCGGGCGC
Organism: uncultured Actinomycetes bacterium; assembly: GCA_963742525.1. Classification (GTDB taxonomy): domain Bacteria; phylum Actinomycetota; class Thermoleophilia; order Gaiellales; family Gaiellaceae; genus Gaiella. Next base: position 162,341 of record CAVUMD010000001.1, on the reverse strand, counting down.
CTGCATGACGCCATCGAGCGTCATAAACGTCGTGACCACGAGCTTTCGCATCTCGAGACCTCCGATCGTGTGCTGTCGATTCCTCGACCGGTTCGGCGCGCAGAAGTCATCGCCATCGGCGGTCTCGCGGATTCTGACACGCGTCAGACACGGCCTCGAGCCGTCCCACGAGATCTGACAACGATCTGACACGCCGTCGGAACGCAAGCATCCATCGAGCATCCAACGCGACCTCCGACTTGGCGTGTCGGTACTCGACGGCCTCGGCGCCCCAGACCCGCCGCGCCGCCATCGTGACGTCATGGGGCTGGTCGCGAGGCTCCCGAACTCGCGAGGGGTGGCTGGGGCGCCCACCCCCGCCGGCGACGCGGTGAAGGCGGGGCCTGGTCGCCTTCCCACGCGGCGAAGATTCGCGCGGCATGGTCGGCGCTTAACACCACCACGACCCCCTCGCGATAGTCGTGACGGTGGGCCTGGTGGCGGGCCGCTCAGGCGGGCGCGTGCTGTCCGAGGAGATGAGCGAACCTGGCAGCGTCGGTTTGGAAGGCATCGCCCATGAACTCGATGCTCGCGAGCGCCCGCTGACCGGCCTCGTCGTTGCCGGCACCGCAGGCGTCGGTGACCACGATGGGGATGTAACCGAGGTCGGCGCCGTGTCTGACGGTCGGCTCGATGCCGATCTCCATCGCTACCCCGCAGATCGCGAACGCGGTGATGCCACAGTCGCGGAGCGCGATGTCGAGCGGCGTGCCCTCGAATGCGGAGAAGGTGATCTTGTCGAAGATCGCCTCGCTCGAGCGTGGGGCGAGCTCGGGCAGAAGCTCGAAGCCGGGCGTGTCGCGTAGGAACCAGGGTCGAACGTCGGTGGCCCGCGCCACCTGCTGCCAAACCATCGCCTGGCGCAGTTGGAAGACGCCGGCGAGCTCGACAGGAAGCGACAGGTGGCGGAGGAAGAACACGCGCACCCCTGCCCCGCGCGCCGTCTCGAGCGTCTCGAGCACGCGCGCGGTGAGGGCTGACGGATCCTGGAGTTGACGCAGAATCCCGACCTGCATGTCGTACACGAGAAGGGCCAGCTTCCGCGGGTCGCAGGCCTCTTCGAGACTCTGTGGGATCTCGAGCCCGAACGCTCTTTCCACCACTACCTCCTGGCGTCGATGGTTATGAAGTCATAGTCGTCGCTCGCAACGGCGGTCGAGCACGCTGCCGGAACGGTCTTGACTCACGAGCTCGAGAAGTGGACGGCGGAGAAGCGGGTCGACGTTCGCCCGTGTGCTCACCGAGGCCGACTGACTTCGCCGCGATCCGACACCGATCTCACATGCCGCCCCAGAGGCTCCGATCCTCGGCAATTCCGCGCGACTTCCGACTCGGCTATCGGTCAATCGGACGTCCCGCATTACGACCCGATCGCGTTCCTGTCATTCGGTGATGTGCTAGCCACTGGGCGGTATGAGCCCGCGCGTCGCGACGTTCGTTGTCTTTGCCATCAACGGAGCGATGGTCGGCACCTGGGTCGCCCACATTCCCTGGTTGCAGGATCATCTGGGCCTCTCGAAGGCGACGCTCGGGTTTTGCTTGCTCTGTATGGCGGCCGGCGCGTTCGTCTCGATGCCGTTGACAGGTCACGTCCTTGATCGTGTTCCGAGCGCCTCGGTCACGCGGTGGGCTGCACTCGTGTTTTGCCTGATGCTGCCGCTCCCGCTACTTGCGACGAGCCCGTACATGCTTGCGGCTCTCCTGTTTGTGTTTGGGGCGAGCAACGGCGCGATGGATGTCGCGATGAACGCGCACGGCGTCGGAATCCAGGAACGGCTCGGCCGTCCGGTGATGTCCTCGCTGCACGGCGGTTGGAGCGTCGGCGGGTTCACCGCTGCCGGATTCGTCGCTCTCGCCGCCACCGCGGGGCTCGACCCACGCGTCGAGAGCCTGATCGTCGGCGTCGGCCTGCTCCTACTGAGCCTTTGGATCACCCGGAGGCTGGGAGCTTCGTCTGCGCACTCCTCGGAGGGACATGGGCTGACGCTCCCGACTCGGCCGGTGATCCTGCTAGGCGGACTCTGCTTCCTCGTGATGCTGGCGGAGGGCGCGATCGGCGATTGGAGCGGCATATACCTCAGACACAACACCGGAGCGAGTCCGGCGACGGCTGCGCTTGCGTTCACTGCGTTCTCGTTGGGGATGGCCATCGCGCGGCTTGGCGGTGATCTCGTCAACGAGCGGATTGGCGCCAGCATGTTGCTCCGTGCAGGTACGGCAACGGTCGCGATCGCTCTCGGCGGCGTGCTCCTGATCGGCCACACCATTCCCGCCGTCGTCGGCTTTGTACTGTGCGGACTCGGAATCGCAAACGCGGTACCGCTGCTCTTCAGCGCCGCAGGACGAATCAATCCGCCCGGACCGTCACTTGCAGCAGCGTTCACGCTCGGCTACACCGGCTTCATCGTCGGGCCGCCGATCGTCGGTGTTCTCTCCGACCAGGCTGGACTTCCGCAAACGCTTGCGCTGCTCGTGCTCGCGCTTCTCACCGTGACGTTGCTTGGAGGCAAGGCGCTGCGCAGGAGTGACAGCTCGCTCGCGGAGATCGAGGCCGCCGCCGTTCGGGAAAGCCGATCGACAGCCACCCCACCCCCTCGGTGAGGTCGATCACAGTCGGGAACACCTCGAACCGCCGCTCGACACCTCGCTCGGCGCCCCACTCTGCCGGGGCTACCCCACCCCCCTCGCGGTGATCATGGCGGTGGGGCCTGGTCGCCGCAATGACCCCGCGCGCCGAACACGAGAGCCCGCACTACTGGCTCGGCTGGCTCGCGGCAAGCATCCACGGACACCTCGGCGTCCTCAGTAGTGGCTGTTGTTCCCGAGCGCGTCGCCGCGGCCGAGCTTGCGGCCGGATGTGTCTCCGATATCGAGGTACGGCCACATCACCAGCGTCTCGTCACGCTTCGAGGAGTTCGTGACGTGGTCGAACTGGATCGCGTGTCCGATTTCGTGCGCTCCCACGGACTGGATGTCGTATGCGCCGGAGGCGCCGGTCGTCGACCACTTGAACTCTGTGTTGAACCGGATGTCCGCCTCGACCGGGTTGCCCTTCTCGTCATACGCGATCACCGTGCACGCGAGCGCCCCGCTGCAGTCCTGGTCGCTCTTCAGGCTGCCCCAGTCGACCGTGCTGTAGCCGTCGTGCTTGGCTGCGCGAGAGGTCTTGCCCTCGTAGTGCGCGGGTGGGCTCGCCTGGTCCTCGATGCCACACCAGTTGACGTTGTTCGTCCACTGGCTCTGCGCGCTCCGCACCGCCTCGACAACCGTCTCGCGGTTGATCCCCGGCGCCGTGGCGCCGATCCACCACTTCCTCGTCGTCCGCCAGTACATCGTCCCGATCGACGCCTGGGACGAGCTGTCGCACTTCACGTCCGACCCGGTCTCCGCCGGAGTCACGGCGTATGCGGCATCGGACGCGCTCCGCAGGACCCCGGACGGCCGGAAGAACGCCACCGAAAGGACATGTTGGTGCGAGTCGCTGTAGAGGTGGGCGAATCGGCTCCCGTCTCTGCGGAACAGCGTGCAGCGCAACAGCCGCCCGGCCAGCCGACGACCGGCAGCATGACCGCCCGAGGGGATCCTGAACGCGAGTTCGCCTCTGACCGGCGTCGACAGGCGCAGACCGCACGGCCGCGCGACGGAAGCGGCATCCCCCGCGGCACTGCCGGCGCACGCTGCCGCGGCGACCACGATCGCGACCGAGAAGAGGCGACGCCCGGAGAGCGGCATTCAGCCCGGCGTGTACATGCGCGATGAGTAGGGCCCTCGGAAGGCCATAACCAAACTGTAGGCACGGATCGGGCCCTGAGCCAGCGGATCGCCGGCCATGCAGGGCCAGACCATACAAATAGGCGGCAGGAACGTTATGCGGGTCATTCCCGCCTCCACTCGTGCGTCATCCGCCAGCGCGTAGCGTTCCGACCGCTCGCCCGGCATTCGCTGCTCGAGGCGGCGCTGATGGTCGGCGAGAGCGCGCCGCTGTACAGGCAGGCGCTGGCGGACAGCATGCACCGTTACCGGGAGGCAGGCCCGCGCGTCGCCGTCGATGAATCCCTGCAGAAGCGCTGGCCGGGGTATCAGGAACACCTCGAAGAGGTGCTGCCGGGAGCGTTTGAGCAGGCGGTGGCCGATGCCGCGACCTCGTTCGCGGTGGACGTACCTGCCACCCTCGACAGCCGATTCGGAGATGCGGAGGCGCGGCAGATCACGCAGCCCGTCCTTGTCGCGCTCGGCGAGAAGAGCGCCGCCCTGCACTCGCGCTTCGCCGAGACCAGTCGGCTTTCACGATCCTCGCCAACAACTCGAACGCCACGGGCAGCACGGCGCCGCCGAGTTCGTTCGCCCAGGTGTTCTCGCTCGGCGACCGGCAGATTGAGGAGCCACTCGACCAGGCCGGCTTCGAGGACATCTCCGTCACCTCGATCTCGCGTTCGGTACCGGTATCGCGTCAAGCTGAACCCGATCGAACCTCGGTAGCGCCGACACCCGCCGATCCCGTCGCGTCCAGGAGCGGGGCCAGCCTCGCGCGGCGCACGCGGTCGACGTTGGCCTCAACCAGTACGCCATTGCCTCCAGGCTCAAGACCCGACCCCTAGGAACTCGTGCCGTGAGCGTGGCTAGTCCGCGCCAAACTGGTGCGGGCAGCCGACTCCCAGCCCTTGGCAGAACAACCGCGGCTGGCCCGGTGGACCAGCGTCCGCGAATGTGCCTCGAGCACCCGTGCGAGAATCTCCTCATCACTCGAAGGAGGCTCGATGTACGCAATGGTTGGTCGCGTCGAGATCAAGCCGGGCCATGAAGACGAGACCGCGACGATGGCGCGCGAACACGGCCCGACGCTTGTTGGCGGAATGCCCGGCAACAAGACGGCCTACTGGGCGCGCGTTGTCGATGACCGCGGCAAGCTGATCCAGCATTCGTTTTGGCTGTTCGAGACCGAGCAGGACGCGCGAGCGGCTGAGATCGTCTTCAACTCGCTGCGGGAGATGCCACAGGCGCCGGCTGTCCTCATCAGCGCTGACGTCTGCGAAGTCATCGCCCAGATGTAAGGGGAGATTCGGCTGGGCCAGCGTGCGGGAATGTCACCAGAGGGCGGGCGGGCGATGGTCGTGATGCCTCTTGTGACACGTGTTACGTGGGGACGGTGGCAGGATTGGTCTCGCGCCCCCGAACCGGAGAGGAGGTCATCCCAGACCGCTGCACTCGTCAGGGAGGTCGGTATGAGCAAAGTCCAGACCGCCATCGACATCCGGCCCTTTCACATCGACATTGCGGAACAGGAGCTCTCCGAGTTGCGCGACCGCATCGCCGGGACGCGCTGGCCCTCCCGGGAGCTGGTTACAGATCGGTCCCAAGGCGTTCAATTGGCGACGATCAAGGAACTCGCCGGTTACTGGGAAACCGAGTACGACTGGCGCAAGGCCGAGGCGAAGCTGAACGCGCTCCCGCAGTTCACGACCGAGATCGACGGCGTGGACGTCCACTTCATCCACGTGACGTCGTCACACGAGAACGCATTGCCGCTGATCATGACCCACGGCTGGCCCGGCTCCGTGATCGAGATGATCGATTCGGTCGGCCCGCTGACGGACCCGACCGCGCACGGCGGCAGCGCCGAGGATGCCTTCCATCTCGTGCTGCCCTCCCTGCCTGGGTACGGGTTCTCGGGCGAGCCGGTCGAGGTCGGCTGGGATCTGGGCCGGACTGCACGGGCCTGGGCCGAGCTCATGCGCCGACTTGGCTACACCCGTTACGTGGCCCAGGGCGGCGACGTGGGCGCTGGCGTCACCGACGTCATGGGCCGCCAGGCATCCGAGGGCCTCGTCGGCATCCACACGAACCTGCTCGTGCCGGCGCTGAGCGGCGCCATGCCGACGCAGACTGACGAGGAACGCGCCGCGGCCGCGCAGATTGCCACCTTCGGGCAGTCCGGAAACGGCTATTTCGTCGAAATGGCGACCCGACCGCAGACGATCGGCTACGCCCTGCTCGACTCTCCCGTCGGTCTGGCCGCCTGGATGATCGACCACGACACGGACGCCTACTACAAGATCGCGCGCGCCTTTGTCGACGGGCAGCCCTCGGGCAACCTCACGCGCGACCACATCCTCGACAACATCACGCTGTACTGGCTGACTGGCACCGGCGGATCCGCGGCACGGTCGTACTGGGAGGCCTACGGCCCCGACGCCGCGGCGGCGAGCCAGCAGGCCCTGCCGCCGCCGGCGATCCCGTTCGGCTTCACGACGTTCCCCGGCGAGATCTGGCGGACGCCGCGCAGCTGGGTGGAGGCGAGCTACCCGAACGTCACTTACTTCCACGAGGTCGCCAAGGGCGGCCACTTCGCCGCCTGGGAAGAGCCGGAGCTGTTCTCCTCCGAGCTCCGCGCAGCGTTCAAGTCACTGCGCTGATCGGCGCGTAAGAGCGGCGCGCACGCAAAGTGCGCGCCGCTTGCCGCCTGCTTGCCGGGCGTATCCCGCTCTCGCCAGCCGCTGCATGCGGGCCGTCTACTCCGCGACCGTTCGACTGGGCCAGCGTTCGGGAATGACGCCTGAGCGGGGCGAGTTTGACGCGTCGCACTGGAGTAATGTCGAGGCGTCTAGCGAGGAGGTTGGTGTGGCGACAGCACGGTTCGTCAAGACGGGGATCACACCCGACGAGTACGACCAGATGCGCGAGAAGCTCGGTGTCGGCGGCACCCCACCGGCTGGGGGCGTGTTTCACGCGGCCGCGGTCGGCGAAGACGGAAAGATTCGAGTCTTTGAGGTATGGGACTCGCGTGAACAGGCTGAGGCCTGGGGCGAGAAGGTGATGGCGGTCCGCACGGAGGCGGGCTTCGGAGATGGGCCGCCCTCGATCGAATACCTCGACGTCCACACCGTCGTTCAGCGTTAGTCGGTTCGGGACAAGAGCGGCGCGAGCGACTCAGGTCGCTCGCGCCGGACCTCGTCTGCGCGAGCGTGCTCTCGCTTGACGGTGTCAGATTCGTGTCAGATCACGCCGACGAACGCTGACCAACGCAGCCGCGAAGCAGATGCGGGAACCGCTTGTTCTCTGGCCTTCGACCATCCCTGACCCACTGAGACCATCCCTCATCCGAATTTGCAAGCTGGGGGTCGCCGGTTGGAGCCCGGCACGCTCCACCCACGAAGCCCCTGCTAATGCGGGGGCCTTCGACGCCTCAGACGGAAACGCCGCCGAGGCCGTGTCCGCAAAATGTCGTGATCGCCGACCGCGCTCGGCTGCTCGTCGCCCAGGCCGTTGGTTGAGCAAGGCAGTCGCCGGGTAGGCGACAACGAGACGAAACGAGATGAGAGAGGTGTCAGCTCTGATGAAGGCGAAGCTATTGCGCGACGCAGGCGAAATCATTGAAGGGGCGGAAGTCGAGATTGCTTCGGCCGCGGGGACGAACGATGCGCGGTCAGACGAGGACCTGGGAGGTCGGAGCGCCACCGTCGCGCCGGTCTACGAGGTGTCCGACGACGACGGGCACACGGAGAAGGTCGACACGCGCGACCTCAAGCCGTTGCCGTAACGGCCTGGTCCGGGCGACGACGCTGCATCTAGGCGTAGACGAGAACGACTACTCGACGGCGGCGACGCGGATCGTCTGCCGAGAGTGTCATATGGCCGAGCATCGCGCGAGATGACCCTTGAGCAGTCCAGCGTCGGGCTTGGGTTGTTCGGCTAGTGACTAGCCGGCGTTGACGGCCAGCTGTTGATAGGCAGGGAACAGCTCGTCGAACCTGGCGGCTGCATCGCAGCGTTCTCGCCCGGCCAGGTAAGCAGCAAGATCCTCGACATGGATCTGCACCCCGGCCGCGTAGCCTGCGAGTTGGTCGACCGGCATTCCCCGTTCCTCCCAGACCAGGATGGTGTGGTCGCCGTCTGCCGCCAGCGTGGCCTCGATGACGTCCTCGTCTGGCTGGTCCAGGGCCATGGTCACCAGCAGCCGCGAGGGGGGATCGCACGCCTCCACGCGCCCGGTGCCTTCCGATCCGCTGGCAAAGAACCGGAAGCTGTACTCACCGCCTGGGCGGAGGTCGCCTTCTACTTCGCCGATCCAGCGGGCGAGACGGCGGGGATTCGTGAGCGCCGACCAGAGGTCGTCGATATTGGTGTCGAGGCGGTCCTCGATTCGCACGATGCCCTTGCCATCCGCTGATTGCAGGCTGCCCAGGATGCGGTCGGCTGCGGCGTTGCTCATCATCTGGTGCTCCTTCGTTTTTCGTTTCGATCCGTAGATAGCGGCCCGGGGGTATCCCCAGAGGGGCGCCGTTCTAACCCGGCGGGGACTAAGGCTGCGAGAAAGAGCGCGCGCAGGGCGGGCTCAGTGAGCGTGTATGCCGTGTCTGATCGTCCGCCAGGACTGCCACGCAATGCGCAGGATGACGACCGATGGCGAGCCCGATCAGCGGGTCGGCGACCTCGGCGCCGAGCGCGACGAGGGCCGCGCTGGCCACGACTCCAAGTGACACGTAGCCGTCCGTTCGGGCGTGGTAGCCGTCCGCGACGAGCGAGGGACTGTCGAGCCGACTACCGGCCCGGAGACGGATGACGGCGGCTATCTCGTTCCCGATGAATCCGACCACGCCCGCGGCGGCCAGTGCGCAAAGGTGCGAAACCGCTTCGGGATGGATCAGGCGCAGGAGTGACTCGTAGAACGCGACGCAGGCGCGAGTCATCTCGAACGGGTCGAACGGCTTGCCCTCGTGGAAGGGGCCGGCGCGTCGAGCACGTCGAACGGGATCTCATGGCCCGTCATCGCGCTAGGACCCGAACGTCGGGCGTCGTTCCCGTTCCGTCGTCAGGTCATCGCATCGATATCGGCGGCCGCGGCAACGAGCGCATCCTCGACGGGGGCGCGACCGCCGAAGGCGTCAAGCAGCGCCTCGACCCAGCGCGTCGCGATCGCAAGGTAGTTGCGAGCGGGCGTTACGAGCACTGCTGCCTCGTGCTCGATGAGACTTCGCGCCACGTCGTGAAAGGCGCCCCATGACGCGGTGTGCGCGCGGAATCGCTCGTCGTCCCAGATGCCCCGCCGGGTCGGGTTCATGTTCCCCTCGAACGTCGAGCGGAGCAGGAACTCGGCGCCCGTCGCCCACTCGACGAACCGCCATGCGGCGTCGCGATCGCGGGCGCGGCGGTTCATGACGACGGACCAGGTCCAGAGATTCGGCCGCCGTTCCCCTGTCGGCCCGACCGGCGGCGGCGCGTACCCGATCCCGCCGGCGAGCTCCGACGTCGAGGGATCCTCGAAGAAGGCGACGTAGTGGTCGGAGTCGACGATCAGGCCGTACCTGCCGCGGCCGAAGTCCATGGCCAGCTCGTACCAGCGCTGGTCGCGCCATTCGGTCGGGCCGGCGTCACGGAGCGCGGCGAGGAAGTCCGTAGTGGCCCGTACCGATTCCGGAGACGCGATCGCGCAGCGGCCGTCCACGAAGTCGCGGGCGCCATAGGACCAGAGCTGGGTCGCGAACCCCGTGTACATCGTGTGCCAGGCGCCGGTGCCCCGCTGGGCGAAGCCGCGCACCTCGCCGTTCGTCCGCTCGACAACCTGCCGTGCGGTGGCGAAGTACTGCTCCCAGGTGCCGGGGACGTCGACCCCCGCACGGTCGAGCACCTCGGGCACGTAGGCGAGGTTGTACGACTCGCAGTTGACCGGGATCTCCAGTAGCGGTCCCTCTCCCAGCGGATCGCCGAAACGGCCGGTCCAGCGGTTGCAGCGCACGAGCGGCTCGAAGAAGTCGTCGGCGTGGTAGGTGTCGCTCGCCCGCTCCAGGAGGTCGTCGAGCGGTTGGACGAAGCCTGCCGCGAGGTGCTCCCAGAGCAGCACGGGCCCGGACATGAACACGTCGGCGGCGTCGTCCCCGTCGAGCAGGTGCTCTATCCGGTTCGAGAAGTAGAGGTCGCTCGGGACGATCCGGACGTCGAGCTCGATTCCGGTGCGTTCCTCGAACTCGGGCGCGTGGCGCTCGACGCTCGCGACGTAGGCGTCCGTGTCCGGGCCGAGAAACCGGACGCGCGTCACGGCTGCACCTGAAGGTCGTGCTCGCTCACCACGCCGGTTGTCGACCGTCGACGCACGCTACTCCAGCCTGAAGATCTCCTCGAGGCCGGGCGCCCCGCCGTCGGGCACGCGCGCCTCGAGCAGCTCCGCCATGGCGTCCTGCCACCGAGCCGACACCTCCTGCTGCGCCATGAAGCGCGACGCGGCCTCCAGGTCGTCGGATTCGAAGTACCCGAACATCTGCGTACCGTTGCGGAAGATCGTGTAGTTCCGGATGCCGGCCCGACGGAGCGCGTCGAGCATCTCCGGCCAGACCTTTCGGTGCGCCTCGACGTACTCGTCGAGGCGCTCCCGGCGCACTTCGAGAACGAACGCGCTGCGCTGGGTCATGCGATCTCCCTGGTCGTGGCGTTCACGTCACCTGCTCTCGTACGCGCTCGCGACGGACGACGTGCCCCGCTCCCGGGTCCGCGTGGCTGCGTAGCCCCCGTCGCGGAACGCTGCGACGGGATCTACCTCGAGACCGGCGTCAGCGCGAAGGCGGGCGACGATCGGCCGGACATCCGTTTCGAATGCATCGAGCAGGATGCGGTGCGCGCCGAGCACGTCACCCTCGGCCTGCGCCGCGGCCAGCCTGTCCTCGTCGACCAGGAGGGCCTTTGCGTACGCGGTCTGGATGTTCATGACGGACTGGATCATCGCGTCGATCTTCCCCTCGACGTTGTGCGACTGATCGATCATGAACGCCACGCTCTCGGTGGCGTCCGCCCGCGCGATCTCGCGCATGATCCGGAAGAGCTCGAAGGGGTCGATCGAGCCGACGATCAGATCGTCGTCGGCGTACTTCCGGTTGTTGAAGTGGAAGCCGCCGAGGAGCTCCTCGGCCAGGAGCAGGGCGACGATCTGCTCGACGTTCGTCCCGAGCGGGTGATGGCCGGTGTCGACGAGCACCTTGGCGCGATGACCGAGACGCCGGCAGACGAGCGCTGCGGTCCCCCAGTCCGAGAGATCCGTGCTGTAGAAGCCGGGCTCGAAGAACTTGTACTCGACGAGGAGCGTGAGGTCGTCGGACAGCTCCGCATAGAGCCGCTCGAGGCCGTCGACCAGCCGTGCGAACCTCGCCCGGAGGTCGTCCTGGCCGGGGTAGTTTGTCCCGTCGGCGAGCCAGAGGCTGATCGTGCTCGAGCCGACGGTGCGCGCGATCTCCACGCACGCGTGGAGGTGCTCCAGCGCACGGGCGCGCACGCCCGGGTCCGGGTTGCAGAGGCTGCCCAGCCGGTACTCGTCCGACCCGAACAGATTCGGATTGACGGCCCCCAGCCTCACGCCCTCCGCCTCGGCGTACCGGCGCAACGCGGCGTAGTCCTCGACCGCGTCCCAGGGGATGTGCAACGCGACCGACGGGCAGCAGCCGGTCAGCCGGTGGACGAGTCCCGCGTCCGCGATGCGCTCGTGCACCGTCCGCGCAGCGCCCGGCCACGGATAGACGTGGAACCGCGTGCCGGAGTTCCCGTACCCCCACGAGGGCGTCTCGATCTGGAGCGCGGCGAGCCTCGCAAGCACCTCGTGGTCGTCCATGGCGCGAGTCTGCCTGATCCTCCCCCAGATTACGAGCGTGCTTTCGATATCGCGAAATTCGAAAGCCAGGCACAGGTATTGACTTCCACAAGTGAGCGTCGTACTGTCGCTGGATCGGCGACGCAGTCGATCTGACGAACCTCTCGCAGCCGGAGCGCATGCAGCACGTGCTGCGCTTGCTCGAGACACGAGATTACGTTCAGGTTACGGAACTTTCGCAAGCGTTTGCCGTCTCGGAGGTCACGGTCCGGAGCGATCTCGGGCAGCTCGCGCGGCAGGGCCTCGTGGCGCGGATCCGCGGCGGCGCCCGGGCGCTCCAGCACGGTCAGTCCGAGGTCGGCTTCGATCTGCGGATGCGACTCGAGGTCGATGCGAAGCGCGCGATCGCGCGCGCAGCGGCCGAGATGGTCAACGAGGGCGAGGCGGTCGCCCTGGACGCGAGCACGACCGCCTACTACCTCGCGCTCGAGCTGTGCTCCAAGAGGGAGCTCGTCGTGGTCACCAACGGCCTGCTCGTCGCGACGGCGCTCGCGGACGCCCCCGGGATCACGGTGCTCCTGACCGGAGGCGTCCTGCGCCTGTCGGCGATGTCGCTCGTCGGCGACCTGGGCACGGACGTCCTCCGGACGACGCGGATCAACAAGGGCTTCCTCGGCGCGCGCGGGCTCAGCCTTCCGCGCGGACTCATGGATTTGAACCCGGACGAGGTCCGGATCAAGCAGGAGATGGCCGACGCGTGCGACCAGGTCTACGGGATCTTCGACGGGACGAAGTGGCATCGCAGCGCCCTCCTCGCCTTCGTCTCCGTGGATGAGCTGACGGGGATCGTCACCGACTCGAGCGCGCCCGCGTCCGAGGTCGACGCGTGGCGTGGAGCAGGGGTCGACGTGATCACCGTCGACCCGAGGCCCGGCGAGGTGCCGCCCCTCCGGCCCCGGGACCTGCGCCGTATGACCCTGACGGACGAAGCCGTCGCGTGAGCAGCCTCGCCGGACCCCTGAGCGGAATCCACGCCCCGGCGGATCTCTGGGACGCGCCGGCCGCGAACGGGCTCGACGGCCTGGGCGCGCTCGTGTACCGCTCGAACCTCCTCGGCGCCGATCGCTCCATTGCCAACCAGGGCGGAGGCAACACGTCGGCGAAGGGTGTCGTCGTCGATCACGCCGGCCGCGATCAGCGCGTCCTGTGGGTGAAAGGCTCGGGCACCGATCTGGCGACGATCACCGGCGACGGTTTCGCCGCGGTGCTGCTCGACGAGGTCGAACCGCTCCGTTCACGAGAGGCGATGGACGACGCGTCGATGGTCGACTATCTCCGCCGCTGCGCGCTGGAGCCCGACCAGCCGCGCCCGTCCATCGAGACGCTCCTGCATGCGTTCGTGGACGCAGTGCACGTCGACCACACGCATCCGGACGCCGTCATCGCGCTGACGTCGACGCCCAACGGCCGCTCGCTCGCCGACGAGGCGTTCGGCGACGAGGCGGCCTGGCTGGACTACCAGCGCCCGGGCTTCGACATGTCGAAGCGGATCGCCGAGCTCCTGGAAGCGAATCCGTCCGCCCGCGCTGTCCTGCTCGAGCGCCACGGCCTCGTCACGTGGGGCAACACGTCCGAGGCGGCGTACAGGAGCACCATCGAGTTCGTCACGAGAGCTGCCGAGGCAGTGGACCGGGCCGGAGCCGGCCGGTTCGGTCTGGGCGGCAGGGCGAGCCCGGAGCTCGGGGAGAGCGAGTGCCTCGCCCTCCTGGCGCAGACGCTTCCTGCGCTCCGCGGCTCGCTCCTCGCAGATGCGGACGGCATCGTGCTCGAGGTCGACCGGAGCCCCGCGGCGGTCGCATTCGCCTCGTCGGCGCGAGCCTCCGAGGTGAGCCAGGTCGGCGCGCCGTGCCCCGACCACCTGATCAACACGAAGCACAGGCCGCTCGCGGTCGCGTTCGACCCGGTGAGCGACGGCCCTGCCGACCTCGGCGCCGCCCTCCGACGCGGTGTTGACGAGTACGGCGCGTGGTACCGCGAGTACTACGCGAGACACGTCGACGACGAGACTCGGCAGTTCCGCATGGATCCCGTCGGCCCCCGGGTCGTCCTGATCCCGGGTGTCGGCGTGGTGACGAGCGGGATCGACGCCGGCAGGGCGCGGACGACGCGCGACCTCTACCACCGCGCGATCGCCGTCGAGGACGCGGCCGACGCGCTCGGCGGATTCCGGTCCCTCAGCGAGTCGGAGGCTTTTGCGATCGAGTACTGGCCGCTCGAGCGCTACAAGCTCGCGCAGGCGCCGCCGCTCAGGGAGCTCTCGGGACGCATCGCCGTGGTCACCGGCGGTGCCAGCGGGATCGGCCGTGCGACCGCGCGCGTGCTCGCCTCACGCGGCGCGCACGTCGTGGTCGCGGACGTGAACGGCGCCGGCGCGCGAGACGTCGCCGACGAGCTCGTCGCAACGCACGGCACGCGCCGCGCGCTCGCCGTCGAGGTCGACGTGACCAGCGAGGACGACGTCCGGGAGATGGTCCGCCGTACGGTGCTCGAGTACGGGGGTCTCGACGTCCTGGTCGCGTCGGCAGGTCTCGCGACGAGCGCGTCGATCACCGAGACCACGCTCGACGACTGGGAGCAGAGCTACGCCGTGCTCGCCCGCGGCTACTTCCTCACCGCTCGGGAGGCGTTCCGCGTCCTGATCGAGCAGGGCCGCGGCGGCTCGATCGTCTTCGTCGGCTCGAAGAACGCGCTGGTCGCAGGGGCGAACGCCGCCGCGTACTCGTCCGCGAAGGCGGCCTCCCTCCACCTCGGGCGCTGCCTCGCCGAGGAGGGCGGCCCGCACGGGATTCGCGTCAACACCGTGAACCCCGACGCGGTGATCCAGGGGTCGAGCATCTGGTCCTCCGATTGGAAGGCCGAGCGCGCCAGCACGTACGGCGTCAGCGAGGACGAGCTGCAGACGTACTACCAGGGCCGCACGAAGCTCGGGGTCGCCGTTCTCCCCGAGGACGTCGCCGAGGCGATCGCGTTCTTCGTCGGCCCGCGTTCGAACAAATCGACCGGAAATGTCGTCAACGTCGACGGCGGCGTAACCGCCGCGTATCCCCGGTAGTGCGAAGGAGGCGCACGCTGCACCGGTCCGCTCCGCACACTCCGATGCGAAAGGAACGATCCATGCACAAGCACAGGTGGGCGGTGTTCGCCGCGGCAATCGTCGTCGCAGGCGTGGCCGTGGCGGCCGCAATGGCCGGCCCGAGCCGCTCGACGGCGGGCAAGACGTTCTACTTCATCCCGAAGGACACCCTCAACCCCTACGAGGTGATCGCCGACCGCGGCGGCAAGATCGCGCTCACGGAGCTGGGCAACAAGCAGGTCGTCCAGTCGGGCACCGAGGACACGGCCGCGGCGCAGCAGCCGGCCGTGCAGGCTGCGATCCAGGCGCGTGCAGCGGGAATCGTCATCGCCGGCAACGATCCCGACGCGCTCTGCCCGGCGCTCAAGCAGGCGCAGGCGGCCGGCACGCACGTCATCGCGTTCGACTCGGACGTGAGCTGCCGCGAGCTGTTCATCAACCAGGCGGACACGGAGACGATCGGCCGGAGTCAGATCGCCCTGCTCGGGAAGCTCATGGGCTACAAGGGCGAGTTCGCCATCCTGTCCGCGGCGTCCACCGCCACGAATCAGAACGCCTGGATCAAGTACATGAAGCTGGAGATGAAGAAGCCGCGCTACAAGGACATGAAGCTCGTCAAGATCTACTACGGCAACGACAACCCGGCGCAGTCGCGGCAGGCAACCGTCGCGATGCTCCAGGCGTACCCGAACCTGAAGGGAATCGAGTCGCCGACGACCGTCGGGATCTCGTCGGCCGCGCAGTATCTGTCGACCTCGAAGAAGTACAAGAACAAGATCGTGCTCACGGGCCTCGGCCTGCCCAGCCAGATGAAGAAGTACGTCCACGACGGCACCGTGAAGGCGTTCGCCCTCTGGAACCCCGAGGATCTCGGCTACCTGGCGGGCTACGCGGTCTCGGCGTTCGCGGACGGGAAGATCACCGGCAAGGTCGGCCAGACGTTCAAGGCCGGCAAGCTCGGGACGTACAAGATCATCCTCGGCCCCGACAAGCGGCCGCAGGTGATCCTCGGCCCGCCGTACGTGTTCACCATCAAGAACGTCGACAAGTTCAAGTTCTAGGCCGAAAGAACGGGGGGCGCCGCCACACGCGGCGCCCCCTCCTCACCGGATCGTGACGGAAACACCTCTCGCACCCGTCGTCTCCCTGCAGCACGCGGAGAAGCGCTTCGGCGCCGTCCATGCGCTCGACGACGGCGACATCGAGCTGTTCGGGGGCGAGGTGCACGGCCTCGTCGGCGAGAACGGCGCCGGCAAGTCCACGCTCGTCAAGATCCTCGCCGGCGTGCACAGAGCCGACGCCGGACGACTCCTGATCGACGGCGAGGAGGCGATCTTCGACAACGCCAAGCAGTCGCAGGCCGCCGGGATCGCGATCATCTTCCAGGAGCCCACCCTCTTCCCCGACCTCAGCGTCGCCGAGAACATCTTCGTCGGCGTACAACCGCTCAAGCGCTTCCGGCGCATCGACGGTCGGCGGATGCGGCGCGAGGCGACCGTGCTGTTCGAGCAGCTCGGCGTCCGGCTCGATCCGGACAGGCTCGCTCGGGGCCTCTCGATCGCCGATCAGCAGCTCGTCGAGATCGCCAAGGCGCTGACCACCAACGCCCGCGTGATCGTGATGGACGAGCCCACCGCCGCCCTGACGACGAACGAGGTCGAGCGTCTGTTTCGCATCGTCGAGACGCTCCGCGCCCGGGGCAGCGCGGTGCTCTTCATCTCGCACCGGCTCGACGAGATCTTCGCGATCTGCGAGCGCGTCACCGTGATGCGCGACGGTCGCCACGTCTCGACGAAGCCCATCGGCGAGCTGACCGTCGAGTCCGTGATCCGCGCGATGGTGGGTCGTGACATGGACGCGCTCTTCCCGAAGGTTCAGTCCGAGCCAGGGCCGGTCGTCCTGAAGGTCGACCGGCTCACGCGGGAGGGGGAGTTCACCGATGTGTCCTTCGTCGTGCGCAGCGGCGAGATCGTCGCCCTCGCCGGACTGGTCGGCGCGGGACGGACCGAGGTCGCGCGCGCCATCTTCGGGATCGACCGCTGGGACGCGGGCTCGGTCGAGATCGACGGCAGGCGGCTGCGCGCTGGATCGCCCTCGGCCGCCATGGCGGCCGGGATCGCGCTGGTGCCCGAGGACCGACGCCAGCAGGGCCTCGTGATGGACTTCTCGATCGAGCGCAACATCGCGCTCGCGTCACTCGACCGGGTCCAGCGAGGCGGCGTCATCCTCCGGGGCTCCGAGCGCACCTTCGCGCGCGACTGGGCGCTCCGCCTCCAGCTGAAGTTCGCGAAGCTGACCAACCCGGTCTGGACGCTCTCCGGCGGCAACCAGCAGAAGACAGTGCTGGCGAAGTGGCTCGGGCGCAAGCCGACGCTCCTGATCGTCGACGAGCCGACGCGCGGCATCGACGTCGGGACGAAGGCGGAAGTGCATCTCCTGCTCTCGGAGCTCGCGGCGCAGGGCGTCGCCGTCCTCATGATCTCCTCCGAGCTGCCGGAGGTGCTCCACATGGCGGATCGGATCGTCGTGCTGTTCGAGGGCCGCGTCATGCGCGAGTTCGAGCGGGCCGAGGCAGACGAGGACGCGATCATGCGCGCCGCGACGGGACTGGTCGAGGAGGCCGCATGACGTCGGTCGCCGAGGAGCAGAACGTCATCGAGCGGCGCTCCGGCTCACGTGCCTTCGCCGAGTTCCTCGTGCGGTTCAGGGAGCTCGGCATCGTCCTCGCGCTCGTGATCGTGGTCGGCGGCACGACGCTCGACAACCATCTCTTCCTGAGTGCCGCGAACATCCAGCAGATCCTCGCGGGCTCCGCCATCATCGCGCTCCTCGCGATCGGCGAGACCATCGTCATCATCACCCGGAACGTCGACCTCTCGATCGGGTCGATCCTCGGGATCTCCGCGTACGCGACCGGGGTCCTCTACGTGCACCACCCGGACGTCGCGCTCCCCGTCGTCTTTCTCCTGGCGCTCGCCATCGGCGCCGTCTGCGGCGTGGTGAACGGCCTGATCGTCACCGTCGGACGCGTTCCGAGCCTCGTCGTGACACTCGGGACGCTCTACATCATCCGTGGGATCGACGGCGCGTGGGCGGGGGGCAACCAGGTCAACGCCTCGATGCTGCCCGAGAGCTTCAACAAGATCGGCTACGCGACGGTGCTCGGCATCCCGTATCTCGGGTGGATCGCGATCGCCGCCGTCGCGGTCGCGACCTATGCGATGCGCAGTTTCCGGACGGCCCGCGACTTCTATGCGATCGGCTCCGACCCGGACGCCGCCCGCCTCGCCGGCATCCCCGTCGGATCGCGCGTCTTCCTCGCGTTCGTCCTGAGCGGAGCGATCGCCGGCGTCACCGGCGCGCTGTGGCTCTCGCTCTACGCGTCGGTGGATGCGATCGCCGGGGTCGGCTACGAGTTCCAGGTGATCGCCGCGGTCGTCGTCGGCGGTGTGGCGATCTTCGGCGGAAGCGGCACCGTGCTGGGCGCAGCGCTCGGTGCGCTCCTCCTGTACACGATCAACACCGCGCTCGTCGTCGTCAACGTCTCCTCGTTCTGGAGCATGGCCCTCGCGGGAGCATTGCTCCTCGCCGCAATCGCCTTCGACCGGCTGGTCGCGCTGCGCGTCGCTCCCACCATGCGCACGCGAAGGAGCGCTCGTGCCTGACGTCGAGAACCAGGTGCCGGGCGCGGAGGCCGAGAGCGTGCTCTCGCGGCGGCGGGCGCTCGGCGGCCTGCTCCGTTGGGAGTCGCTCCTCGTCGTGCTCTTGCTCGCGTCGATCGCCTACGGCGCAAGTGTCTCCCCCTACTTCCTGGAATGGACGAACCTCTTCTTCATCGGCTCGAACGTGGGGGAGATCGCGATCATCGCGCTCCCGCTGACCCTCGTCATCATCACCGGAGAGATCGACCTCTCCGTGGCGTCGATGCTCGGCCTCACGGGGCTCTTCATGGCCGAGCTCTTCCAGCACGGCTGGCCGATCTGGCCGGCGATCATCGCCGCCGTCGTCCTCGGCGGGATCCTCGGCGCGTTCAACGGCTTCCTGATCACGGGCCTCGGCCTGCCGTCGCTCGCCGTCACGATCGGGACGCTGACGCTCTACCGCGGCATCGCGCAGGGAATCCTTCCGTCCGACACGATCAGCGGGTTCCCACAGGGACTCGCGAGCATCGGCGTCGTCCCGATCCCGCATACGCACATCTCGTACTCGGTTGCGATCTTCCTCGGGCTCGCCGTCGTCTTCGGCGTCGTCCTCCACGCAACGCCCTTGGGGCGCGCGATCTTCGCGATCGGGGCGAACAAGGAGGCAGCCTTCTACTCGGGCATCCGTGTGAAGCGGATCAAGTTCTGGCTCTTCGTCCTGTCGGGGATGATCTGCGGGCTCGCCGGCGTGCTCTGGACGCTTCGCTTCGCCTCCGCCCGCTACGACTCCGGCATCGGCATCGAGCTGTTCGTCGTCACCGTCGTGCTGCTCGGCGGCGTCTCGATCTTCGGCGGCCGCGGCACGATCGTCGGCGTGGTCCTCGCGGTTGCCGTGCTCGGGTGCCTCCAGAGCGCGATGACGGCCGACCTGATCCCGGCGCAGGACCAGAACATCGTGGTCGGGGGGCTTCTCCTCGCCAGCGTCATCGTCCCGAACCTGGGAGACATCTACCGGCGGGCGCGCACGCGGCTCGAGGCCGCCGGAGCCCGCAGGCACGCGGCGGTCGTCACGCGAGAGGACGGAACGTGACGCGGGGGAGCCCGCCGCGGGTCGCGGTCTTCGGCATCGGGCTCGCGGCGTACTGGCCTCAGTTCGACGGCCTGCGCGCACGGCTCGAGGGCTACCAACGGGGGATCGAGCACCGGCTCGGGGAGATGGGCGCGCAGGTCGTCTCGGCGGGCCTCGTCGACACGCCGCAGGCGGCCCGGGCGGCCGGCGACGCGCTGGCCGCCGGACGCCCTGAGCTCCTCCTCGTCTACACGGCGACCTATGCGACGTCGTCCCAGGTGCTCCCCGTCGTGCAGGCTGTCGACGCGCCGGTCGTCGTCCTGAACCTCCAGCCCACGCGCACGCTGGACTACGAGGCGATGACCACCGGCGAGTGGCTCGCGAACTGCTCGGCGTGCTGCGTCCCGGAGATCGCGGGCGCCCTGACCCGTGCGGCGATTCCCTACCGGACGGTCACCGGGACGCTGCTCGACGGCGACCCCGCCTGGGACGTCCTGCGCGAGTGGCTCGATGCGGCGCACGCGGTGCACGACCTTCGAAATGCACGCATCGGCTTTCTCGGCCACACGTATCCGGGGATGCTCGACATGTACTCCGACTTCACGCAGGTGCACGCCCAGACGGGCGCCCACGTCGAGGTGCTCGAGATCGACGACCTGGTCGCCCGTGTCGAGTCGGCCGAGACGGCGGCGATCGAGAGCAAGGATCGAGAGATCCGCGAGGTCTTCGACCTGGCCGACGCGGGCACCGATCCGATCGCCGCCGAGATCACTCCCGAGATCTTCGACTGGTCGACGCGCGTCGCCGTCGGGCTCGATCGGCTCGTCGCGGACTTCGAGCTCGACGGTCTCACCTACTACTACCGCGGCGTCGGCGACAACGTCGCCGAGCGCGTGGGCTCGGGGCTGATCGTCGGCAACTCGCTGCTGACCGCGCGCGGAGTCCCGGCTGCCGGCGAGGGCGACCTCAAGACCAACATCGCGATGCTCCTGCTCGACCGGCTCGGTGCCGGCGGCTCGTACACCGAGTTCTATGGGCTCGACTTCGACGACGGGTTCGTCCTCATGGGCCACGACGGCCCCGGCCATCTCGCGATCGCGGACGGACGCCCCGTTGCGCGGGCGCTCGGTCTCTACCACGGCAAGGCGGGTGCCGGCCTCTCGATCGAGATGAAGGTCCGCCCCGGGCCGGTGACCATCCTCGGCCTGACCCAGACCGCCGACGGCCGGCTCAAGCTCCTCGCCGCCGAGGGCGAGTCCATTCCCGGGCCGACGTTCCGCATCGGCAACACGAACTCGCGCATCCGCTTCTCGCGGGGACCGGCCGCCTTCTTCGACGACTGGTGCGCCCAGGGCCCGACACACCACGTCGCGCTCGGGATCGGCCATCGGGTCGGCACATTGACGAAGGTCGCCCACCTGCTCGGACTCGAGCTGACCGTCGTCGCATGAGCCTTCCCGGCGGATAGTGGCGCCGATGCGCGTCGCGGCGATCGACCTGGGCGCCACGTCGGTCCGCGTCGCTGTGATCGACCTCGAGGCGGTGGCGCCCGAGATCGAGGTCGTCCATCGCTGGTTCCACGGCCCGGAGACCCGCACCGACGGCTCGGTGCGCTGGCGTTGGGGGGAGCTCCTCGAAAATGTCCGGCTCGGGCTCGCACGCGCACGCATTTCCGGCCCTCTGGCGTCGATCGGCGTCGACGGCTGGGCCGTCGACTACGGACTGCTCGACGAAGACGCGCGGCTGCTCTCGGATCCTCACAGCTACCGCAGCCCGCGCACATCCAGGTGGCGCGACGTCGTGGACGGTCTCGGCGAGCCCGAGCTCTATCGCCGAACCGGCATCCAGCTCATGCCCATCAACACGATCTTTCAGCTCGCCGCCCACGACCGCGCAGAACTGGCCCGCGCGCGGCACCTCGTGATGCTGCCCGAACTGGTGGCACACGAACTCACGGGCACCGTCGCCGCCGAGCGCTCGAATGCAGGCACGACCGGGCTCCTCGACCTCGCGACCGATGACTGGGCCGATGATCTTTGCGCGGCCGTCGGCGTCGACTCGGCGATTCTGCCTCCGCCGGAGACCGGCGCTCGAGTTCTCGGCGAGTACCTCGGCACCCCCGTCCACCTGGTCGCCGCCCATGACACGGCGTGCGCGTTCGCGGCGAGTCCACTGACAAGCACGGGCCGAGCGTTCGTCTCGGCCGGCACGTGGTTCCTGGTCGGTATCGAGCGTGCTGCACCCGACGTCTCCGACGACGCGCGAAGAGCGAATTTCTCCAACGAGCGCGGTGCTCTCGGCGGCTACCGCTTCCTCAAGAACGTCCCAGGCTTCTGGCTGCTCGAGCAGTGCGCGACCCAATGGGGGACGAACGCGCTGGACCTTCTCGACCTTGCAGCCGGCGCACCATCCGACACGCGCCGCTTCGATGTCACCGACGAACGGTTTCTTTCCCCGGCGCACATGGCCGACGAGATTCGTGCCGCAACCGGATTGACGCAGGACGCTCCGCGTGCCGTCATCGCACGCTCGGTCGTCGAGTCGGTAGCCGCAGGAGTCGCACGCGTTGTCGACGAGCTCCGTGCAACCGAGCCCGTCGAGGAACTCGTCATCGTCGGTGGGGGTGCAGCATCGTCGTTCGTCAGGGAGCGAATCGCCGCACATGCCGGCGTCCGCATCGTCACCGGTGCCACCGAGGCAACCGCTCTCGGTAACGCCCTCATGCAGGGGATCGCGCTCGACCGGTTTCGCACCCTCGACGACGCCAGAGCCTGGGCCTCCGCGTCCTCGGGGGATGGGTGACGAGCGTGTCGGCAGGCCCGGGCGTCCTGATCCTTGCAGGCTCGTCACCAGCGAGAGTCAATCGGCCCGGTCACGCCGACGAGCATCCGGCCGAGGCGTCACTCTGGCCCGGCGCCGTGGTGAGGATCCTCGCCCTGCCGCTTCTGCTCGTCGCGCTTCAGCCGCACGCCGCGGCCGCGGCGGTTCGACCCTTGCCCGCGCCCCTCGTGTCGACGCTCCAGAGCGACTTTTGGCGGCCGGACTGTCCCGTCCCGCTCTCGCAGCTCCGGCTGCTCACCGTCCGGCACTGGGGCTTCGACGGCCGAGCCCATACAGGCCAGCTCGTCGTGAACCGGGACGTCGCCGCGCCGCTCGAGACCGTGTTCCGACGGCTCTACGAGCTCCGCTTCCCGATCCGTCACCTGAGCGTCCAGGCGATGTACGGACCCGAGCGCGCCCGGCCCGCCGACGGCGACGTCAGCGGGTCGTTCGAGTGCCGTCAGGCGGTTCCGTCCCCATGCACCGGCGGGACGGGCAACGGCTCATGGTCGAACCACGCCTATGGCCACGCGATCGACCTGAACCCCGTCGAGAATCCGTACGTCGGATGCGGGCGCACCCGGGACGCTCGCCGGTCGCGGTTCATGGACCGGTCACGGCTGCGCCGGGGTATGGTCACGCCCGCCGTCGTCCGCGCGTTTCGTTCTGTCGGCTGGGGTTGGGGCGGCGACTGGTCCGGGCAGACCAAGGACTACATGCACTTCTCCACGACCGGTCACTAGTCACACGGCCTTGAACCCGCCGACGCGGCCTTTCCGCGGTCGCGCCAGGAGCCTGATGATCCCGTGGGTCAGGCCGCCGCGCCAGGAAGCCTGCCCGCGAGAGCGCTCCGAACAATGTCGACCGCACGAGCCACCGCTGTTGCCGCGGGCGACCCGGTCCCCGAGGTGCCAGAATCGTCCGGCCACGGCTTCACGACCGAAAGGGGTGGACTATGAAAGAGGGCAGATTCCTGCGAATCGGCGGCTATATCTCGGGAGGGGTGCTGATCGTCCTCGGGCTCGTCGTGATCGTCCTCGGCGTGTGGGGATTCAGCTTCACGCGAGATCACATCGAGCGCGAAGGAATCACGTTCGGCCCAGCGACCGATCCGGCCGTCCAGAAACACGCCGAGCAATGGGCGGGGGAGCCTGTAGACACTGGAAGGAAGGCGCTCGCCCAGGCGGAGATCATGCGCGAGCACACGCTCTCGGGCAGCGGTGGGCTCACGTACGCGCAGATGGGCCGCTACCAGTCGGCCGAGAATCCGAGCGATCCAGCGGGGACGGATGACGAGGCCGCCGCCGCGAAGGACGAGAGTGGGGAGCCGATCTCGAATAGCGCCCGCAACACGTGGGTCACGGAAACGGCTCTCGCGACCGCCCTCGACATGGGCTTCATGTCCGAGATGCTTTCGATCTTCAGCATCATCGTTGGGATCGCGTTGCTGCTGACCGGGATCGGGCTCGTCATCCTCGCGCTCGCCGTGTTCGGACGATGGAGGCCGGTCGCGCTGCCCGCTCCCGTTCCTACGCCTGTTGCGGGAGCTGCCGCTGGTTAGAGCAGCCGCGTCAGGAGCGCGAGAATGAGCCTCGAGATGCCCGCTGGACGGCCCCGGCTGCCGACGCCCGACCTCGTCCAGCGGGCTGCCGAGCCTCGTCGCGACGGCTACCGCGTCGACACATCCGAGCGGCTCAACGTGTCGCCGAACGACGCAGCGGGCGCGCGCGCTCGGTCGCGACGAGCCGCCGCGGGCCTTCTCTGAATCGCGAGCGTCCTGCCCCGATTGTCTTACGCAGTTGGCCTGGTTCCGGGTCGGTCATACGCTTCGTCCATAGAGGCAACGTCGCAGGTCGCTGCGAGCACGTGCACCTGGGATACATCGGGTTGATCCCGTCAGCGCCATGTCGTTTACTACGGCGCCATGGATCAGGAGAGCGCTCCAGCAGTGCCGGCCCCGCGACCGTTCGGAGGGCTCGGCGTCGACACGATCCTGGCTGGGGCCCTCCTATTCGCAGGCGCGATCCTCTTTCTCGCGCTCGCACCCTCCGCGTACTACGCCTATCTCGCGATCCACATCCTCTCCGCCGTGATCTGGGTCGGCGGCGACGTCACGCTGACGGTGCTCGGGATCGTGTTCGAGCGACGCGGAGAGGGGGAGACGCTCGGTGCCCTCGGCAGGATGGGCGCCTGGATCGGGACCCGCGTCTATACGCCGACGCTGGTCGTCACGCTCGTGTTCGGGATCATCCTCATGCAGAAGGGCAACTTCGACTGGGGCCAGTTCTGGGTGATCTTCGCGCTCGTCGGGTGGACGATCGCCGCGCTGGTCGGGGTCGGCTTCGTCGGCCCGGAGCTCGGCCGCATCGACGAAGCCGCACGCAGGCACGGGCCGGACTCGCCCGAGGTCGCGATGCGCGTGAAGCGGCTGTTCATGATCTTCCGCTTCGACACCGTGCTCCTCCTGCTGATCGTCGTGAACATGGCCGCGAAGCCGAGCTTCTGACCCTGTCGGAACGCCGAGTGGCTCTCGTGGCGGTTCCGGCGGATCAGACGTGAGGGCGGAACGCCAGGAGCTCGGGCCCGTAGTCACGCAGCCAAGCGCGCTGGAGGCGCCAGTGCGGACGATGTTGCTCGACGAGCGCCCAGAACCGTCGCGAATGGTTCGGGACGCGTAGGTGGCAGAGTTCATGCACGACCACATACTCGAGCACCTCGACCGGCGCGAGTACGAGCCGCCAGTTGAAGGACAGCGTGCCGCGTGGAGAGCAGGAGCCCCACACAGTGCGTTGCCCTCCGATACGGATTCGGCGGTACTCGACGCCGACGCGACCCGCCTCCTCCCGGGCCAACGTCGAAACGATCTCACGCGCGGCACGACGCGCCTGCGTCTCACTGACCGTGGACGGGTCGAGGCAAAGCCGCGGCACCTGACGCCGCCGCTGATCCTCGATCCACGGGCGCTTCTCCTCGAGCAAGCGCTCGATGCCGGCACGGCTCGTTCCCTGCGGCACGGTAAGCCGCGGCGCCTCTCCCCATGGCACCTCCAGTCGCCATCGCCGCGCCCGCGGCGACCACCGCACCTCGACGGCCTCCAAGGCACCCGAGGTTAGCCCTCGAGTCGGGCGTTGCTCGGAAGAAGTTTGCTGAGCACTGCCCCAGATCAGGCTGATGGACGTCCCACGGGATGGACATGTAGAGAACGCTTGCGACACGGCGCGCGCCTCTGACTACGAGAAACGTCGTCCGCTTGCGCCGGGACGTCTCGTTCACCTGTGCGAGTCTCCGGGGAATGCCCCGCTGGCCATGGCCGCCCGTCTCGTAGGATGGCGGAGGAGGATGCCACGTGGCGACGTCTGATCCGATCGCAGAGATCATCGGGGACTATCGGGCCTTCGCGGCAATGCAGCGCGACCGTCTTCGTGCCCTCGGCGTCGACATCGCTCACTACCCGCTGAGCCACCTCGCCGTCCGCGTCGCCGAATGGGATCTCTATGTCCATCAGCGCACGCTGCTCGAGCGCCACGCGAGCGCGAACCGCGAGAACGTCTGGAACGGGCGTCCGATCTCCTTGATCGTGCTCTCCGACCCGCTCGATGTTCTCGACGGAACTCCGGTCTCGCGCATCGAGCTGATCCCGCCCGTGCACCAGCGCGTCTACCGCATGGGCCTCGAGCACCTCGGCGTCGTCGTCGGTGACGAGTTCGACGAGTTCTCGCGTCTGCACCGAGCGGTGCTGACCGGCCAGCAGTTCCAGAGTGCCCACGTCGACCCGGTCTACGTCCTCTTCGAGGACTTCACCCACGTGAAGTTCTACCGGCGCTCCTTCTTCGACGTCGTCGAGGACGAGGAAGGGCGCTTCGACGGCTTCAGCCACGTCGACGACTGGGTGCCGCAGCGTCTGGTCACCGCCACCGGTCCGAACCCGCTGCCGCGGTGACGTAAGGCCAGTACGAAACAGCAGCCATGTCACTCGTCCGCGTCCACAACTTCGCCATCTCGCTCGACGGCTTCGGCACCGGCGAAGGTCAGACCCGCGAGGCGCCGTTCGGCCACGCCGGCGAACGGCTGCACGAATGGATGTTCGCCACGCAGTGGTGGCACGAGTCGGCGGGCAAGCCCGGCGGCAGCCGCGGCATCGACGACGCCTTCGCGCAGCAGTTCACTCCGGGAATCGGCGCCGAGATCATGGGTGCGAACAAGTTCGGTCCTCCCGGATGGCAAGAGGACCCGGAGTGGAAGGGCTGGTGGGGCGACAACCCGCCGTTCCACACACCGGTCTTCATCCTCACCCACCATCCGCGCCCGTCGATCGAGATGGAGGGCGGCACGACGTTTCACTTCATCGACGCCTCGCCCGCCGGGGCGCTCGAAACCGCCCGCGAGGCTGCCGACGGCCAAGACGTCCGCCTGGGTGGAGGCGCCACCACGATCCGCGACTTCCTTGCCGCCGGACTCGTGGACCACATGCACATCGTGGTGGTCCCGATCCTGCTCGGCCGAGGCGTACGCCTCTGGGACGGAGTGGAGGGCCTCGAGAAGGACTATCACGTCGAGGTCACGCCCTCGCCCAGCGGAGTCACGCACGTGACCTTCACCCGTACGGGTGTCTGAACACGCCTGGCCCACCCGCGCCTAGTTCCCGACGGCCGGATCGGGCATGAACTCGCGGACCTCTTGAGCACAGCGGCAGGCGACCGCGGTCTTGGCAGCCCACTTCAGCGCCTCCTCGCGTGAGGATGCGTCGACGACGGAGAGTCCGCCGACGGCCTGGGGTACGGGCCGTACGTGGCCGTTCCGTCGATGGCCACGATGCTTGCTTTCTGGTTTTCCAGTCCGCCGCCGAAGACCCACGCCCCGGCGTCCATCGCCTCACGAACCACGGCGTGCGCAGCCTCGGACACGGCGGGCATGTCCTCGTGGGGGATGTGGTCCATCGCGCGGGCGTCGAACGAGATCAGGAACCGCGTCATCCCATGCCTCCCTTTCCCGGGCGGCCTCCTCTGGCGGAAGTCGATGGTGCTGTCAGGCAGACCGCGCGGCGACCCGTACCTCACCGGCCACTGCCCCGGAGGTCATCGACGAAGCCGGGACTACCTCGCAGCGGAAGGACGCCCGAGCAGCCGCCCACCGAACCGAGCGAGGCCCGCTCCCGCCGCGACGGTTGCGGCCAGCACCCCGGCGATGAGGTTCGTCTGCACGCATGTGCGACATGCGTTGCAGCACGTCGTGGCCATCGGGGCGTGCTCGCCGTACTTCGCGGCCACCTGACCGACTCGCCCCTGCCAGACCGTCTTCACATCCACATCGTACTTCCGGCGTCGCGATGCCGTGAGCGAACTACGCCCAGGGCAGGCGAGCCCAGGTCGGCGGCCGCTCACGCCGGAACCACTCGGCCGTCGCGTACGCCACCCGCCAGTCCGAGGTCTCCTCCGCCACGCTCGCCCCGTAGCGGGCGGCGAGCTCGGACACCGGGTAGTGCACGCCCGGGCCGGAGCGCGCGCCGGCCATGAGGATCACGCACGGCCCCACGCCCGCGCCCACGAAGCCGTGCTCGGTCCAGGGAGGAGCGTGGAAGAAGTCCCACGCCCGCAGGCGTCGCTCGTCGTTCTCGACGAGCAGCGTGCACTCCCCCGCGAGGACCAGGAAGGCCTCCTGGTTCTCCTCTGCGTGGTACAGGCCGGTCTGCCCCGGCTCGAGGACGGTGAGGTTGATCCCGAGCTGGTCGAATTCGACCGGCGCTTCGCCGTACTCGTTCTCGAAGGCGCACCTCGCACCCCTCGTCTCCGTGAACCACCACTCGGCGTCGCGCACGTTGACGATGAACCAGCCGTCGGTGACGGGCGTGAGCCCCGATCCGGAGTCCTCGAGCCGTGCTTCGGGCACGGACGCAATTCTGCACCTCGGAAGCGATGAATGTCCGGTGGTCCGCGAGTCTCCCTCGCGTACCCCTTCGTCACGACCCCGGAGGCACCATGAAGCTTCTCCTCACCTCGGCCGGCATCAAGAACCCGAGCATCCACGACGCGCTGCTCGACCTGCTGGGGAAGCCGATCGCCGAGTGCAGCGCCCTCTGCATCCCCACCGCGGGGTACGGATCCCCCTATGGGAGTCCCCAGGGAATCTGGCGTTTCGTCAGCGGTCGGTCCGACCAACCGATGTGCGAGCTGGGTTGGAAGTCCGTGGGCGTGCTGGAGCTCACCGCACTGCCCAGCATCGACGAAGCACGCTGGGTTCCGTGGGTCCAGGAGGCAGATGCCCTGCTGGTCAACGGCGGCGACGCCCTGTACCTGGGCCACTGGATGCAGGAGTCGGGGCTGGCGGAGCTCCTACCGTCGCTGCGCGACACGGTCTACGTCGGTTTCAGCGCCGGGAGCATGGCGCTGACCCCACGGATCGGAGAGGACTTCGTCGGGTGGCAGCCGCCGACCGGTGACGACAGCGCGCTGGGAATCGTCGACTTCTCGATCTTCCCGCATGTGGATCATCCGGATCTGACGGAGAACACCATGGCCGCAGCAGAACGATGGGCCGCCGCCTTGCGAGGGCCGGCGTACGCGATCGACGACGACACCGCCATCAAAGTCAGCGACGGCGACGGTCGAGCTCGTCTCCGAGGGTCACTGGAGACGGTTCACCCCGTAGAACACGTCCCTCGTTCGAGTGAGTCGAAGCACGGCCGTCACCCGATACAGGGAGAGCGTCCCGACGTCTCGGGACCCGCGAACGACGCCAGGAGAGTCGATGGAGCTCGAGCTGAACGGCTGGAAGGTGAAGGCGGCTCTGATCGCCCTGCTGGTCGTCGTCGTGTGCGCGCCGTTCGCGCGGGCGTCGATGTCGAACAAGGGCCGGGCCGACGACTGGCATCGGCGGGCCGTCGTCGCCGAGGAGGCGGTCGGCGGACTGCGGGTCGTGATCGCCGAACGGAGCCGCGCGCTCAACGCGCGGACCCTCCAGGCGAACCAGCTGGCGAGCCGTCTCGACTCGAGGGGCATGGCGCTCCAGAAGACGAAGGTCAGCGTCGGCACCCTGACCCGGCGGCAGCGCGCGCTCACGAACGCGAACACACGCGTGACGTCCGAGCGCAACCGGCTCCGGTCGCGGCTCGCGAGGGCCGAGGCGCTCGCGTCGAGGCTCAGCGCCTGCAGCGAGAGCCTCGCGGCGGTCGTCGCGTCGGCGAAGGGCAAGAAGGCCGCCACGGTCACGGCGAACGCGCGGCCGCTGGTGGAGAGCTGCCGCAAGGCACGTGCGAGCTTCGAGTCGTACCGGGAGCAGGCGCGTTGATCCTGGGCGCCGGATGGGCGTTCCTCGGGCTCGTCGTCGTGGGGCTTGCGATGCTCGTGCTCGTCCCCGGCTGCGGGCTCGTCGTCGTGAACGAGTCGTCTGCCGGCGAGGTCGACCTCGCGGCGCCGGCGCTCGTGGAGGCCGACCCCGCGGTCGAAGCCAGGACGGCTCCGGTCGCGACGATGTCGCTCGCTCGGGTGAGGCGACAGGCGCGGAGCGCGGCGCTGCGCATCCGCAACGCCGGGTGCGACCGGGTCCGGGCGGGGTCGGGGTTCGCGCTGGACTCGAAGCTGCTCCTCGCAGGCAGCGACGTCGTCCCCGGTGCCAGCGCGCTTCGGATCTCCTCACGCAAGAGCGCCGCCAGAGCGGTCGGCGCGTCGCGTGTCTACCGCCTCGGCGACCTCGTCGTCGCCCGCGTCGCGGGCCGGCTCCCGCGGAGGGGCGCTGTGGTGACGCGTACCGGCTCGGGGGCCTCCGTGGCAGTCGTCGGCTATCCGCTCTCGCGCGCGCCGCGCCTGTTCCCCGGCGTGGTCGTGGACACCGTCGCCGGCGCGCCCTTCGGTGTCCGCGGGCCTGTGCTGCGGCTGACCTCCGACCTCCGACGTGACGAGGCCGGAGGGCCGGTCGTCGACGCCAAGGGCCGTATCGTCGCAGTGGCGTTCGCGACCGATCCCCGAACCGGCTTTGCGATCGCTGCGCCCATCTCCACGATTCGCTCGTCGGTGGCGGCCGGGTCGCTCGAGGCCCTCTCCCGCTGCGACGACTGAGACGCTCGCTGCCGGAGCGGGAGGGCGCCGCCGCCGCCCTCCCGCTGCCCGAGCCCGACGCTACGGTGCCAGCACGACGCGTGCGGCGACGCGTCCCGCCTCGACGTCCGCGATCGCCTCGTTGACCTCGGCGAGCGGCCTGATCTCGCGCGTGACCGTCGTCTGACCGGCCGCGTGGAGCTCGAACACCTCGCGCAGGTCGGTGCGGGTGCCGACGATCGAGCCGACCACGGTGATGCCGTTGAGCACGGTCTCGAAGATCGGCAGCTTCATCTCGTTGTCGGCGGGCAACGCCACGAAGACGAGCGTGCCGCCACGGCGCAGCGAGCCGAACGCCTGCTCGAAGGAACGTGGGGAGACCGCCAGCGCGATCGCCTGGTCGGCTCCGCCGAGGCGCTGGATGGCCGCCGCGGGGTCCTCCTTCGCCGCGTTCACCGTGAACGAGGCGCCGAGCTCGCGTGCGAGCTCGAGCTTCTCGTCGGTCAGGTCGACGGCGACGACGCGTCCGCCCGCGATGCGCGCGTACTGGATCGCCATGTGGCCGAGCCCGCCGACGCCGAACACGGCGACGAGGTCGGACGAGCGGGTGCCCGCGACCTTGATCGCCTTGTACGTCGTGACGCCGGCGCAGGTGAGCGGGGCCGCGTCGTACGGGTCGATGCCGTCCGGCACCTGCACGACGTAGCGGCCGTAGGCGACGGCGTACTCGCCGAACCCGCCGTCGATCGAGTAGCCCATGTTCTTCTGCTCGAGGCAGAGCGTCTCCCAGCCCGAGACGCAGTAGTCGCACGTGCCGCACGCGTAGCCGAGCCACGGCATCGCGACGCGGTCGCCGAGCGCCACCTCGGTCACGCCGGCCCCGAGCTCGCGGACGATCCCGATGCCCTCGTGGCCCGGCACGAACGGCGGCGACGGCTTGACGGGCCAGTCGCCGTGGGCCGCGTGGATGTCGGTGTGGCAGAGACCTGTGGCCTCGACCTCGACCAGGATCTGTCCCGGCTCGAGGACGGGGCGGGGGATCTCGTCGATCGTCAGTCGTGACGAGAACTCGTGTACGACGGCCGCGCGGTAGTGGCCGGGCGGCGCAAATGCGCTCTTCTCGGTGACGGCGGGCGCACGCTCGGTGGTGTCGATGACAGCCATCGAAGCTCCTTTCCTCGCAGGTGACCGTACGAGCGGTCACCCCGAGCCTCGCGACGCAGCGTCGGCGCCGCATCCGCACGAACGCGGTTCCGGGCTACGGGAAAACGCGCAGCGTCGAGGCGACGCGGCGCATGCCGCCCCAGACCGGACGGAGCAGCGGGTCGGAGACGCGGCTGACGAGCCCGACGAGTCGGCTCACCCACGGACGACCCGCGCGCGTGACGAGCGCCGCGGATGCGAGGCCGACGAGCACCCCGGCCAGGACGTCGGTCGGGTAGTGCATCCCGAGCGCGATGCGCGAGAGGCCGATGAGCGCTGCGACCGCCAGGAAGACGGCGCCCGCCCGTCGCGAGAAGGCGAAGACCGCGAACGCGATCGCGAACGCCGCTGCCGCGTGGTCGCTCGGGAACGACGGATCGGTCGTCCTCGCCCCGAGGACGTGCGTCAGCGCGGTGTGGGCGGTGAACGGTCGCGGCCGCTCCCAGAGGTGCGAGATCGCCTGGTTCGCGAGCAGCGCGACCGCGGCCGCGACGAGCGCCGAGGCCGAGGCGAGCTTCCAGCGGACCGGCCCGTAGGGACGGGCGAGGAACCAGAGCCCGACCGTCGCGAGCGCGTAGAGCGGGACGATCACGTCGGCGAGTGCCGTCGTCCCGTCCTCGAGCCAGTCGCGCGTGGCGACGGTGGAGTTCACGGCGTGGAAGAGCGTCCAGTCCACTTGGCCGGACGCTATGCGCCGCGGTGTTGCGGCCGGGTTATGGGTGCGGTCTCTAGGGTGGGCGCCGATGCCGTTGCAGAACCGCGTCACGCCGCTCGGTGAGCTCGTCGCCGACCCTGCGCGTGGACTCGTCTACGGCAATCGCGGCTGCCTCCACGACGCGGAGGGCCACATCCGGCGCGCGTACCAGGTGCGGCGCTGGATCGCATGCCGCCTGGAGTTCCGCGGGCGCCGGCGTTCACCGCTCCAGCGGCCGGGCAGGTTCACGGAGCTCTTCTTCCTCGACGAGGCGACGGCGTTCGCGGCGGGGCACCGCCCGTGTGCCGAGTGTCGCCGCGCGGACTACGACCGGTTCTCGGCGATCTGGCGCGGGGTTCACGACGAGAGCGGCGCGGACGTGATCGACGCCCGGCTGCACGACGAGCGGATCGACCCCGCCGCGCGGGCGCGCCGCCTCCACGCCGTGGCCTACCACAGGCTGCCCGACGGCGTCTTCGTGCTCCACGAGGGCGCGCCGAAGCTCGTCCTGGGGGACGCGCTGCGCCGCTGGTCGCTCGCGGGCTACGGCCCGGTGGAGGCCCGCCCGGCGGGGAATGCGATGCTCATCACGCCGCCCTCGCTCGTCGAGGTGCTCCGCGCCGGCTGGTACGCAGGACGCGCCGACGGGGCGGAGGTGCCGTTCCTCCATCCCACGGCCGACGGCGTCGACTGAGCTCCCGGCGGCCGAGTGCCGCCCCCTCTGGTACCACTCCGCCGTGGCATCGACCGGGCAGACGGGGTTCACGGTCTGGCTCACCGGCCTCTCGGGCGCCGGCAAGACGACGATCGGCCACGCCGTGGCGGCCGAGCTCGAGCGCCGCGGCCTCCACGTCGAGGTGCTCGACGGCGACGTCGTCCGGACGCACCTCTCGAAGGGCCTCGGCTTCTCGCACGAGGACCGCGACACGAACATCGAGCGGATCGGCTGGGTCGCGTCGCGGCTCACGCGTCACGGTGCGGCGGTGGTCGTGGCCGCCATCTCGCCGTACGACACGACGCGCAAACGGGTGCGCGCGCTCGTGGAGGAGCAGGGTCCGTTCGTCGAGGTGTGGGTGAAGGCGCCGGTCGAGGAGTGCGCACGGCGCGACGTGAAGGGCCTCTACGCAAAGGCGTTCGCCGGCGAGATCACGCAGTTCACCGGAGTCGACGACCCGTACGAGGAGCCGGACGACGCGGAGATCGTCGCCGACACGGTCGCGCTGCAGCCGGAGGAGTCGGTCGCCTTCGTGATGCGCGAGCTCGAGCGGCTCGGCGTCGTCCCGGAGGCCGCGCCGGCCGCGGGCTGACCATGGCCGGCATCACCCTCGACAACCTCACGAAGGTCTACGACGACGGCACGAAGGCCGTCCGCTCGCTCGACCTCGACATCTCGGACGGCGAGCTGATGGTCTTCGTCGGCCCCTCCGGCTGCGGCAAGACAACCGCGCTCCGGATGATCGCCGGCCTCGAGGAGGTGACGGACGGCGAGATCCGGATCGGCGACGTGATCGTCAACGACCTGCCTGCGAAGAAGCGCGACATCGCGATGATCTTCCAGAACTACGCGCTCTATCCGCACATGTCGGTCTACGACAACATGGCGTTCGGCCTCAAGATGCGGCGCTTCCCGAAGAGCGAGATCAAGCGCCGGGTGACCGATGCGGCAAAGGTTCTCGGCCTCGCGGGCGAGCTGAAGAAGAAGCCCGGCGCCCTCTCCGGCGGCCAGCGACAGAGGGTCGCGATGGGCCGGGCGATCGTGCGCGAGCCGCGCGTCTTCCTGATGGACGAGCCGCTGTCGAACCTCGACGCGAAGCTGCGCATCCAGATGCGCGCCGAGATCGCCCGGATCCAGCGAGACCTCGCGGTGACGACGGTCTACGTGACGCACGACCAGAGCGAGGCGATGACGCTCGGCGACCGGGTCTCCGTGATGCGGGGCGGGCGGCTGCAACAGGCCGGCATCCCGCAGGAGGTCTACGACCGCCCTGCCAACCTGTTCGTCGCGGGCTTCATCGGGGCGCCGCCGATGAACCTGCTCCATGCGACGCTCGAGCGCCACGACGGGGGCCTCGCGGTACGCATGGGCGAGGCGACGATCGCGCTTCGCCCCGAGACCGTCGCCGAACGGCCGGCGCTCGAGGGGTACGTCGATCGTCCTCTTGCCTTCGGGATCCGGCCGGAGGATCTCGAGGACGCGGCCCTCGTCCCCGATACGTCACGGCATGCGCGCCTGTCGTCCCAGGTCGACATCCGCGAGGACATGGGGGCGGAGGTCTACCTCCACCTTCCGCTCCCCGCGGCGCCCGTCATGTCCGGGCCGGTTGCGGAGGAGGGCGACGACCCGCCCGAGACGGATGAGCCGCCGCCCGCGTTCGTCGCCCGGGTCGATCGCGACACCCGCGCGCGAGAGGGCGAGCCGATCGAGCTCGTCGTCGACACCACCCGCCTCCACTTCTTCGACCTCGAGACCGGGGCCGCCGTCTAGCCGCGCGCCTTCACGCGGAGAGCGTCACGACGCGGTCGACGAGGTCGAGGCCCTCCGGCCGGTGGGTGATCAGGAGCACGGACTTGCCGGTCGCCGCGTCGAGCACGTCCCGGACGAGCGCCTCGGCGGTGGGTGGGTCGAGGTGCGCCGTCGGCTCGTCGAGGAGGAGCACCGGCGCGTCGGCGAGCAGCGCCCGGGCGACGACGAGTCGCTGGCGCTGGCCGCCGGAGAGACGCCGGCCGTCCTCGCCGACGAGCGTGTCGAGGCCGTCGGGGAGGGTGGCCACCCAGTCGGCGAGGTGGGCCTTCGCCAGCGCCGCGTGCAGCTCGCCGTCGCTCGCCTGCGGCCGGGCGAGTCGGAGGTTCTCCCGGATCGTCGAGTCGAATACGTGCGCATCCTGACCCGCGAGCGCGAATACGCTGCGAACGTCCTCCTGCCGCAGAGAGCGCAGGTCGCTGCCGCCCAGCGTGGCGCGCCCTTCCTCGGGGTCGAGGAACCGCAGGAGCAGGTTCGTCACGGTCGTCTTCCCGGCGCCGCTCGGGCCGACGAGGGCGACGCGCTCGCCGGGCTCGAGCCGCAGGTCGAATCGTTCGAAGGCCGGCGTCACCGCGCCCGGATACCGCGCGGTAACGCCCTCGAGCGCCACGGTGACGGGCGGTCGGGGCGGGGGCTCCGGCCGCTCGGGATCGCGCACGGCCGGCTCGTGCGCCGTCAGCTCGAGGACACGCCGCCCGGCGGCGAGCGTTCCCGCCAGCTCGCGCGCGGCGGCCGGCAGAGGCGCGACGGTCTCGAACGAGGCGAGTGCGAGCAGCGCGAGCGTCGCGACGAGCACACGGTCGAGCGTCCCCGCGTCGTGGGCGGCCACGGCGAGCGCGAGCACGCCTACGGTCGTCAGCCCGGCCACGGCGATCGATGCAGCGTCCGCGACGCCGGCGACGAGCGCGTCTCGCCCGGCAAGGCGGCCGAGCTCCCGGTCGGCGGCGCGGACGCGGCCGAGCGCCTCCTCCTCGCGGCCGTAGGCGACGAGCTCGGGCGCGCCTCCGAGGAGCTCGACGAGCTCCGCCGTCAGCTCGCCGCGCGCCGCCGCCTGGCGGCGGGCCGACCGCCGCACGAGCCGCGCCGCGAGGAGGGGCACCGCGAGGCCGCCCACGACGAGGCCGACCGCGAGCACGGCCGCTGCACCCGGCAGGAGCAGCGCTGTCGCGACGACGCAGGCGGCGCCGACGACGAGCCCGGCGAGCGGCGGGCCGAGCCCGCGGATGGTGAGGCCCTGCAGGGCATCGACGTCGCCGACCATCCGCGTCAGCAGGTCCCCGCGCCGGAACGCGCCGAGCTCGGCCGGCGCGAGCGGCTCGAGGCGCTCGTAGACACGCGCCCGCAGCGGGCCGATCGCCCGGAGCGCCAGGTCGTGCGAGGAGAGCCGGTCGAGGTACCGCGTCAGCGGCCGTGCGAGCGCGAGGAAGCGGACGACCACGATGATCGTCGTGAGCGACAGGATCGGCGGCTGCTCGGCAGCACGCGAGATGAGGTACCCGGCGGTCGCGGGCAGCGCGACGCCGAAGGCGAGCGCGAGCACGCCGAGCCCGAGCGCCAGCGCCAGACGCCGACGCGGAAGGTCGGCGAGCGCGAGGAGGCGTCCAACGGTCGACGTCATGCCGCCTCCTCGGCGGGCTCGAAGACCCGGCCCGCGTCGACCACGACGACGCGGTCGGCGACGGCGGCGAGCTCCGGCCGATGTGCGATCAGCAAGACCGTCCGGCCGACGCGCAGCCGCTCGATCGCCTCCCGCGCGAGCTCTGCGCTCGCGTTGTCGAGGTCGGCGGTCGGCTCGTCGAGGATCACGAGAGGCGCGTCGCGGAGGAAGGCGCGGGCGAGCGCGATCCGCCGCCGCTCGCCCGTCGAGAGCGTGCGACCCCCGTCGCCGACGAGCGTCGCGTACCCGTCCGGGAGCCCGGAGACGAAGTCGTGCGCGCCAGCGAGCCGCGCCGCCTGCCGCACGCCGGCGTCGTCGGCGGAGGCGTCGCCGAGGCGGATGTTGTCGGCCACGGTGCCGCGGAAGAGCGTCGGGCGCTGCGGCACGTAGGCGATCGATCTGCGCCATCCGGCCGCGTCCAGCCCAGCGAGATCGTCCGTCCCCACGAGGATCCGCCCCGACGTCGGCTCCGCGAAGCGCAAGAGGAGCGCGGCGAGCGTGGTCTTGCCGCCGCCGCTCGCTCCGACGAGCGCGACGGTCTCGGCCGGGCGCAGCTCGAGATCGACCTCGCCGAGCGCGTCACGGTCGCCGGTCGGATAGCGAAAGGAGACATTCTCGAAGGCGATCGTCACCGCGGACGGGTCGTCGACGGGCGCATCCCCGGACGAGACCGGCGCGCCCTCCGCGCGGTCGAGCATTCGCGAAGCAACTGCCGCTCCGTCCGCGCTCGCGTGGAATTGCGCCGCGAGGTTGCGAAGGGGGAGGTACAGCTCGGGCGCGAGCACCAGCACCGTCAGCGCCGGCTCGAACCCGACATTGCCTTCCGCGAGGCCGACGCCCACGACGACGGCGACGAGCGCGATCCCGAGTGTCGCAGCGAGCTCGAGCACCGCGCCGGAGAGAAACGCGGCGCGGAGGGTCCCCATCGAGGCGCGCCGGTACTCGTCGCTGACCGTGACGATCCGCTCGACCTGCGCCTGTCCGCGGTTGAACGCCCGCAGCGTGGGCAGCCCGCGGACGACGTCGAGGAAGTGGTTCGCGAGCAGGCTCATCGCCTGCCACCGCGCGCGGGCGCGGTGCTCGGTGTAGCGGCCGACGAGCCACATGAAGATCGGGACCAGGGGCAGAGTGAGCACCATCACCCCGGCCGCGAGCGGGTCGATCGAGACGACGAGCGCGAGAACCGCGACGGGGACCACCAGCGCCGTGACCAGATTCGGCAGATAGCGCGCGAAGGTCGCATCGAGGGCGTCCACGCCCGAGACCGCGGCCGTCGCGAGCTCGGCGCTTTCCGCACCGTCGAGCGCCGTGGGTCTGTGTCGGAGGCGCGCCTCGACGAGGTCGAGCCGCAGCTGCGAGACCACCTGCGTCGCGGCGCGCCGGCCGGCCGTCTCGAACCCCCACGCGGTGACGGCACGCGCGAGGACCACGGCCACGAGCGCGCCCAGCGGCCACGCGACGTCCGCAAGCGACGCGCCGCCGAAGGCGCGGGCCGCGACCCGCGCCAGGAGCACCGCCTGCGCGAGCACGAGCAACGCCGCGACGACGCCGAGGAGCGCGTCGGCCACCAGGAGCGATCGCACCGCCCGCGCGCGACCGAGCAGGCGCGGATCGAGGGCGGGGATCTTCGGCACGGCCGTCCATGATGACAGTGGTAGGGCTGCGTCGAACCTGAGATGCTCTGCCGATGCCCGCGAAGTCCCCGCCGTCGGGACCGGCCGACGTCTTCGTGATCTTCGGCATCACGGGCGACCTCGCCCGCGTGATGACCTTCCGCTCGCTCTACCGGCTCGAGAGTCGCGGGCTGCTCGACTGCCCCATCGTCGGGGTCGCGTTCGACGACTGGACGCTCGAGAAGCTGATCGCGCATGCGCGGGACTCGATCGTCGCCGCGGGTGAGGTCGAGCTCGACGAGGACGTGTTCCAGCGCCTCGCCCGGCGGCTCTCCTACCACCACGGCGACTTCCAGGATGCGGCCACGTACGCCGAGGTGGCGAACGCGATCGAGGGGAAGCAGGTGCCGGCCTTCTACCTCGAGATCCCGCCGGCGCTCTTCGGCACGGTGGTGGACGGCCTCGCGCAGGACGGGCTCACCGCGAACGGCCGTGTCGTCGTGGAGAAGCCGTTCGGGCACGACCTCGCATCCGCTCGCGCGCTGGACGAGGAGCTGCACGCGTCGCTCGACGAGTCGCAGATCTACCGGATCGACCACTTCCTCGGGAAGATGTCCGTCGAGGACATCCTCTTCCTCCGCTTTTCGAACACCGTCTTCGAGCCGGTCTGGAACCGGTACTTCATCGACTCCGTGATGATCACGATGGGCGAGAGCTTCGGCATCGCCGACCGCGGCCACTTCTACGACCCGGTCGGCGCGATGCGCGACGTCGTCCAGAACCACCTCCTCCAGGTGCTGAGCATGGTCGCGATGGAGGCGCCTGCGGGCGGGAACCTCGACGTCGTGCGCGACCGCAAGCGCGACGTCTTCCTGGCGATGTCCGACGCGGATCCGGCGCGGTACGTCCGCGGCCAGTACCGCGGCTACCTCGACGTCGACGGCGTCGCGGCGGGCTCGCAGACCGAGACGTACTGCGCGATGCGGCTCGAGATCGACAACTGGCGCTGGTCGGGCGTCCCGTTCTTCATCCGTGCCGGCAAGTCCCTGCCGGTGACCGTGACCGAGGTGCGGGTCGTCTTCAAGGAGACGCCGTGGCTCGGGCTCGCGCCGCGCGGTACGCCGCGGCCGCCCGGGAACGAGCTCGTCCTCCGCATCGGCCCGATGCCCGGCGCGCGGCTCACGCTGCAGGCGAAGGCCGCGGAGGGGATGGCGCTGCGCCCCATCGACCTCGACATGGAGTTCGCCTCGATGGGCGGCGAGGGGCCGACCGCCTACGAGGTGCTGCTCGAGGCGGCGCTGCGCGGCGAGTCGTACCACTTCGCGCGGCAGGACGTGGTCGAGGAGATGTGGCGCGTCGTGCAGCCGCTGATCGACGCGCCGCCACCCGTCGAGACGTACGAGCCCGGAACCTGGGGCCCGGAGGCCGGCGACGCTCTGACACGCGACCACGGAGGCTGGAGAGACCCGTGGCTGCCATGACCTGCCGCGGCTGGATGGCGCTGAGCCCCGTCGAGCTCCGCCGCCCCCTCGAGGCGATCCAGGAGCGCTGGTTCGAGAATGGGGACAGGATGCTCGACGAGAGTGACCTGTACACGCGGCCGCCCGGTCCGGACGCCCTGCCGGGATGACCGCGCCGCTCCGCGAACGGCCGGCGTGGGGCGCGCTCGAGCGTCACTTCGCCGCGGTCCGGGACCTTCACCTCCGCGACCTGTTCGCCGCCGACCCGGAGCGCGGCGAGCGGCTCGCGGCCGAGGGCGCCGGCATCTACCTCGACTACTCCAAGAACCGCGTCACCGACGAGACGCTGCGGCTCCTGCTCGAGCTCGCCCGCGAGTCGGGTCTGGAAGAGCGCACGGCGGCGATGTTCCGCGGCGACCGGATCAACACGACCGAGAACCGGTCGGTGCTCCACGTCGCCCTCCGAATGCCGAGAGGGACGTCGCTCGTCGTCGACGGCCGCGACGTCGTCGCCGACGTCCACGAGGTGCTCGACCGGATGGCGTCCTTCGCCGGCCGGATCCGCTCGGGCGCCTGGACGGGGCACACCGGGAAGCCGATCCGGAACGTCGTCAACATCGGGATCGGGGGCTCCGACCTCGGCCCGGTGATGGCCTACGAGGCCCTGCGCCACTACGCCCGGCGAGACATGACGTTCCGTTTCGTCTCGAACGTCGACTCGACCGACTTCGTCGAGGCGACCCGTGATCTCTCCGCCGACGAGACGCTGTTCGTCGTCTCGTCGAAGACGTTCACGACGCTCGAGACGATGACCAACGCGCACACGGCGCGTGACTGGGCGCTCGCGGCGCTCGGCGACGAGACGGCGGTAGCGAAGCACTTCGTCGCGGTGTCGACGAACGCCGACGAGGTCGCGACGTTCGGCATCGACACGGACAACATGTTCGGCTTCTGGGACTGGGTCGGCGGCCGCTACTCGATGGACTCCGCGATCGGGCTCTCGACGATGCTCGCGATCGGGCCGGAGCGCTTCCACGACATGCTCGCCGGGTTCCACGCGATGGACGAGCACTTCCGCACGACGCCGTGGGAGCGGAACCTCCCCGTGCTGATGGGCCTCCTCTGCATCTGGTACGGCGACTTCTTCGACGCGCAGACCGTCGGCGTGATGCCGTACGAGCAGTACCTGAAGCGGTTCCCCGCCTACCTCCAGCAGCTGACGATGGAGTCGAACGGCAAGCACGTCACGCTCGACGGGCGGCACGTGGACTACCAGACCGGCGCCGTCTTCTGGGGCGAGCCCGGGACGAACGGCCAGCACAGCTTCTACCAGCTGATCCATCAGGGGACGGAGCTGATCCCCGTCGACCTGATCGGGTTCTCGCGGACGCTGAACCCGCTCGGCGCGCACCACGACATCCTCATGTCGAACGTCTTCGCGCAGGCCGAGGCGCTCGCGTTCGGCAAGACAGAGGCGGACGTGCGCGCCGACGGGACGGCCGAGACGGTCGTGCCCCACCGCGTCTTCGAGGGCAACCGGCCGAGCAACGTGCTGCTCGTCGAGGAGCTGACGCCGTTCTCGCTCGGCGCGCTCGTCGCCCTCTACGAGCACAGCGTCTTCACGCAGGGGACGATCTGGGAGATCAACTCGTTCGACCAGTGGGGCGTCGAGCTCGGCAAGGCGCTCGCGCAGCGGATGATTCCGGAGCTCGAGAGCGAGGACGAGCCCGAGCTCGCGCACGACTCGTCGACGAACGCGCTGATCCGCCGCTACCGGGCGACGAAGTGATCCGCCTCGTGCTCTCGGACGTCGACGGGACGCTCGTCCGGTCGGACAAGTCGCTCAGCGACCGCTCGATCGCCGCCGTCCAGGAGCTCCACGCCGCCGGGATAGCCTTCGCGGTGACGAGCGGCCGGCCGCCGCGTGGGATGTCCATGCTCGTCGAGCCGCTCGCTCTCGAGTCACCGATCGCGGCGTTCAACGGCGGCCTCATCGTCGAGCCCGACCTGAGCGTCATCGAGAACCGGGTCGTCCCGGACGGGCTCGTCTCCCGCGCCGTCGAGCTCATGGAGTCGTTCGAGCTCTCCGCCTGGCTCTACCGCGGGCCGGAGTGGCTCGTCCTCGATCCCGAGGGCCCGCACGTCGCGCACGAGGCCCAGACGGTGCAGTTCGAGCCGACCGTTGTCGAGAGCTTCGACGGGCTCGAGAGCGGGATTGCCAAGATCGTCGGCGCGAGCGACGACCACGACGCCGTAGCGGCCGCCGCGACGGCCGCCAACGGCGAGTTCGGCGACCGCGTCTCGGCGTCCCGCTCGCAGCCGTACTACCTCGACGTCACGCACCCGCTCGCGAACAAGGGCGCGGTCGCGCGCTTCCTGTCGGCGCGCTACGCGATCCCGCCCGAGGAGATCGCCACGATCGGCGACATGCCCAACGACGTCCTGATGTTCGCGCACTCCGGCCTCTCGATCGCGATGGGCAACGCCGACCGCGAGGTGCAGCGCGCGGCGCGGCGCGTCACGTCCTCGAACGACGACGACGGCTTCGCGAATGCGGTCGAGCGGTTCATCCTCGGAGAAGGGAGCAGCTAGTGGCTACGGACACCCCCATGCAGCTCGGAATGGTCGGCCTCGGCCGGATGGGCGCCGGAATCGTCCGGCGCCTGATGAAGGACGGCCACCGGTGCGTCGGCTACGACGTCTCGCCGGACGCCGTGAAGGCGCTCGAGGCGGACGGCGCGGACGGTGCGACCTCGCTCGAGGAGTTCGTCGCGAAGCTCGAGAAGCCGCGCGCGGTGTGGGTGATGGTTCCTGCCGGCTCCATCACCGACACGACGATCGACTCGCTCGCGGACGTCCTGGAGGAGGGCGACGTCGTCATCGACGGCGGCAACACGCACTACGTCGACGACATCCGGCACGCGGCGGCGCTGCGCGAGAAGGGGATCCACCACGTCGACTGCGGCACCAGCGGCGGCGTCTGGGGCTTCGCGCGCGGCTTCTGCCTGATGATCGGCGGCGAGAAGGAGGTCGTCGACCACCTGAGCCCGATCTTCGCGACGGTCGCGCCGGGGATCGACTCCGCGCCGCGGACGCCGGGACGCAC
Source organism: uncultured Actinomycetes bacterium (assembly GCA_963742525.1). GTDB lineage: Bacteria > Actinomycetota > Thermoleophilia > Gaiellales > Gaiellaceae > Gaiella. Next base: position 119,786 of record CAVUMD010000001.1, on the reverse strand, counting down.
GGGCGACCCGAGCCAGGCCGAGCACGGCTACTACCACTGCGGCCCGAACGGCGCCGGCCACTTCGTGAAGATGGTGCACAACGGCATCGAGTACGGGCTGATGGCGGCGTACGCCGAGGGCCTCAACATCATCGCGAATGCCAACGCCGGTGCGGCCACCCGGGAGGCCGACGCCGAGACGGCGCCGCTCGAGCGCCCCGAGCTGTACCAGTACGACATCGACACGCGCGAGGTCGCGGAGGTCTGGCGCCGCGGCAGCGTCGTCGGCTCCTGGCTGCTCGACCTGACCGCGCAGGCGCTGCACGAGTCGCCCACCCTCGAGGAGTTCGCGGGCCGCGTCTCCGACTCCGGCGAGGGGCGCTGGACGTCGATCGCCGCGATCGAGGAGGGCGTCCCGTCGCCCGTGCTGACGACCGCGCTGTACTCGCGCTTCGCCTCGCGTGGCGCGGACGACTTCGCAAATCGGCTCCTCTCGGCGATGCGCAAGCAGTTCGGCGGGCACGACGAGAAGAGCGCATAGTGCCGTTCGAGGTCGAGATACTGCCCGACGCCGCTGCCGTGGCCCGGCGTGGCGCCGAGGTGGTCGCCGAGACCGCCGCAGCGGCGATCGACGAGCATGACCGCTTCACCCTCGCCGTCTCGGGCGGTCACACCCCGTGGGCGATGTTCGCGGAGTTGCCGGGCACCCTCGCGTGGGGCGGCGTCACGATCTTCCAGGTCGACGAGCGCGTCGCGCCCGACGGCGACCCCGACCGGAACCTCACGCATCTGCTCGAGAGCCTGCCGGCCGGCGCCGGAGCCGACGTGCGGGCGATGCCTGTCGGCGCCGACGACCTCGACGCGGCGGCCGCGGAGTACGCTGCGTCGCTCCCCGACGCCTTCGACCTCGTGCACCTCGGGCTGGGGCCGGACGGGCACACGGCCTCGCTCGTCCCGGGCGACCCCGTGCTCGACGTGGCCGACCGGGACGTGGCAGTCACCGGCCTCTACCAGGGCAGGCGGCGGATGACGCTGACCTATCCAGTCCTGCACCGCGCGCGGCGTATTCTCTGGCTCGTGGCGGGCGAGGACAAGGTCGATGCGCTGCGCCGCCTACGGGACGGCGACCACTCGATCCCCGGCGGGCGCGTGAGCCGTGATCAGGCGCTCGTCGTCGCGGACGCCGCCGCGGCCGGCACGCGCTCGTGAGCGAGCGGCAGTACCCGGTCGAGCCGCGGGCGCCGGCCGTGTTGACCGTCGACGTCGGCGGCTCGCACGTCAAGGCCGTGCTCAACGGCATCGACGAGCGGCGGCGCTTCGCCTCGGGCCCGAAGCTCACCGGGAAGCAGATGGTCGACGGCGTGCTCGAGCTCACGACGGACTGGGACTACACGCAGGTGTCGGTCGGCCTGCCGGCCCCGGTGGTCGGCGGACGCGTGCTCCACGATCCCGTCAACCTCGGCAAGGGGTGGACGACCCTCGACTACGAGCAAGCGTTCGGCAAGCCCACGAAGGTGGTCAACGACGCCGCCATGCAGGCCTTCGGCAGCTACGAGGGCGGCCGCATGCTGTTCCTCGGCCTCGGGACGGGGCTCGGGTCGACGATGATCCTCGAGGGCACGATCGCGCCGATGGAGCTCGGCCACCTTCCGTTCCGCAAGCGCGACGTTCGAGGACTACGTGGGCGAGCGGGGGCGCGAGCGGCTCGGGAACAAGCGCTGGCGCAAGGCCGTGATCGAGACCGTCGAGCGGCTGACCGCCGGCCTGCTACCCGACTACGTCGTGATCGGGGGAGGGAACGCGGAGCGACTCGACGGCGAGCTTCCACCGAACTGCCGGCTCGGGCACAACGAGGCGGCGTTCCTCGGCGGCTTCCGCCTCTGGATCGATCAGGCGTAGCCCAGAGCGGCCAACGCGTCCCCCGCCTCGCGCTCCACATCCGCGAGCTGCTCCGGCATCAGGTCGCGGCGCCAGCGGCCCGCGGACGTGTCGTGTGCGCGCGCGAAGGCGGCCGTGACCAGCTCGGCATCGGCTCCGAGCCGCTCGGCCACGGCCGCGGCGGCCGCCGCGGGGTCGCTCACGAGCTGCTCGTAGCGGACGACCGCCGTGCGCGCGGGAACGGCGGCAGCCGCGGTGACGTATCGACGCCAGGCCCACGCCGCGCGGGTCGCGTCGGAGACCTCCGAGAACTCCTGCTCCCGCCCGGGCTCGACCCAGAAGCGGGCGTACGGCCCGAACGCCAGGCCCGCGTCGTCGGCGCCCGTGCGCTCGGCGCTCAGCCAGCCGCGCTCGAGGAGCGACGTCGCGACGTCGCGGCCGTCACGGACGACGTGGACCGCGAGCGCGTCCGGGTAGGCGCGCAGCGCCGCCGCGAGGACGAAGCTCGTCTCCGGCGTCTGCTCGACGCCCCGTAGGCCACCTGCGAGCCCGAGCGTTCGCACCCGCTGGAGAATCTGCCGCAGCCGTCGCGCGACGAGCTCCTCGGGTTGCCCGAGCAGCTCCGGGATCGCCGCCTTCCAGGGCTGCACCTCGTCCAGGTCGACGAAGCCCGGCAGCGACCCGAGCGCGCGCCCGGTGAAGGTCGTCCCCGAGCGCGGCGACCCGACGACGAACACGAGCCGCTCCTCCGAGCCCAGCTTCCTCCGCCTGCGCGCGATCCGCACCGCGCTCCGTCCGTAGAGCGCGGTCGAGCGAGCGATGTCGGAGGGGCTCGGCACCGCGGCAGGTTAGCCCGCGTAGGTCGCCGCGAGCTCCCCGATCCGTGCGGCGCTCGCCTCGAGCCCGGCACGGGGGAGCCGGCCGGCCTGCGCCTCTGCAAGGAGCGCGTCGTAGACGGCACCGGTCGACCGCTCCGGGCCGACGAAGAGGAGGAGGTCGACGCCCGCTCGCGCGGCGCGGATCGCCGCCTGCGCGAGCGTGACGCGATGCGTTGTCGCGAGCGGCTCGAGGGCATCGGTGACCGTGACGCCCGCGAACCCGAGCCCGCGGAGGAGCGCGAGGACGCGGGGCGACCAGGCGGCGGGGTGGCCGCCGTACGCGGTGTACGAGGCGTTGGAGATCATCACGAGCGTGGCGACGCCGGCCGCGATCGCGCGACGGTACGGGACGAGGCCGGGTGCAAGCGCGCCTGCGCCCGCGCCGATGGTCACGGCCGCGTCGTCGGTCGACCTGGTGGCGAGGCCGAGCCCCGGGAAGTGCTTGAGCGCCGGGGCGACGCCGCCGTCCAGCAGTCCGGCCGAGAAGGCCGTCACATCCTTGGCGGTCCTCGTCGGCACGGGTGAGAAGCCGCGCTGCTGCGCCGCGATGAAGGATCCGGGGACGGTCGGCACGTCCGCCACCGGCGCCAGGTCGACGTCGACCCCGAGCCGCTCGAGCGCCGTCGCCGTGTCGTGCCCACGGCGGCGGATCGCGGCCTCGCCGAGACGGCCCAGCTCCTCGGCCGAGGCGCTCGGGGGCGCCCAGCGGAACCGTCGCACGGTGCCGCCCTCCTGGTCGGTCATCACGAGGAGCGGATTGCCGCCGACGGTGGCCGCGGCCCGGAGCGAGGCCGTGAGCGCGCGCACCTGCGGGGCGCTGCGGACGTTCGAGCCCATCAGGATCACCCCGCCGACCTGGCCGCGGCGGATGCGCGCGAGGAGCGACGGGGAGGCCGTCGTGCCGTCGACCCCCACGACGAGGCGCGCGCCCACGAGCTTCGCGAGCGGGGGGGACGCCGCATCGTGCGCCGCGGTCGCACCGGCTGCGAGCCCTGCGAAGACGACGGCTGCGGCGAGGGCGACCCTACGCGTCATGCCGCTATCCTGGCAGCGGCGGCCGATCCCGCCCCGGACGAGGCGCGTCGTACCCGGTTCCGACGACGACGCGAGCACCAGTTCCTCTCATCCTGGAGGTCGTCCCGTGCACCAGCTCGTCCAGATTGCCGGCGCGCTGCTCATCCTCTCCGGCTTCGTGCTCGCCCAGTTCGCCGTGCTCGATCCACGATCGCTCTGGTACCTCGTCGTCAACTTCGTCGGCTCGGCCGTGCTGACCGTCGACGCGTACCGCGAGGCGCAGTGGGGCTTCCTCCTGCTCGAGCTCGTGTGGGCGATCGTCTCGGCGTTCGGCCTCGCTCAGCTCGCCCGAGGACGGCGGCCCGTAGCCGCCGGCCACTAGAGCGTTCCGTTCTCCTCCTCGACGCGCACGGAGAACGGCAGCCGCCAGTCGTCGTCGGCCTCGCCGTCGATCGTGAGGCGCCACTCGTAGCGGCCCGGCTCGAGCGGCAGAGGGCCGGAGTTGACCGCGACCGGGAAATCCAGCGGCGTCCCGGGCTTGAGACCGGCCGGGCGCCCGACCTCGAACGGCACGTCGTCGAAGAACACGACCGGCTCCGAGCCGTCGTCCGTCTCCATCTCGACCTCGATGCCGTCCGCGTCGAGGAGCTCGAGGCGCATGACGTGGCGCTGATTCGCCTGGTCCCACGGCACGCGGATCAGGATCGCGATCCCGAAGGGGACCGGGTCGGGACCGGTGAGCGACCAGCCGCCGCCGACGACGGTCAGCTTGCCGTCCGACACCTGCGCGAAGTCGGCGAGGAGCATGGTCACGCGCACCTCGCGAGTCTCGCACAGCCCCGCTCCGGCTTGCGCCGAAGCGGGGCTAGAAGCGCCGTCAGGCGGCGATGCGCTCGACGTCCGCCGCGGCGACCAGCTCGGAGGCGACGCGGGCGAGGCCGTCCAGAAGCGCCCCGTCGGCGTCCAGGAGAGCCCGGTCGGCCTTCGCGACGGCCAGCTCGACGTCGAGCACCCGGGCTCCCATCACGCCGAGCACCTTCTTCAGCTCGCGCTGCGCCCACACCGCGCCGAACGCGCTCGTGCTCGCACCGATCACCGCCACCGGCTTCCTGCGGATCGGCGACTCGGCGATCGGGCGCGAGACCCAGTCGAGCGCGTTCTTCAAGGCGCCCGGGATCGAGCCGTTGTACTCGGGTGTCGCGATGAGGATCGCGTCCGCCTCAGCGATCGCGGCCTTCAGGCCATCGACCGCGTCGGGTGCGAGATCCTCGAGGTCCTGGTCGAACGCCGGGATCTCGGCGAGACCGTCGAAGACGACGAGCTCGACGCCCTCGGGCAGCTCCTCCGCGGCGAGGCGGAGGAGCTGCGTGTTGTGAGAGCCTGCGCGGAGGCTGCCGGCGATGCCGAGGATCGTCACTACGACTCGCTTCCCTGCTGCACGAAGAAGAGCGTCGCCTTCAGGTCGACCTCGTCGGCGAGCATCGAGCCGCCCTCGGGGAGCGGGGCGTTCCACGTGAGGCCGACCGCGTTCTTGTCGACCGAGCCCTCCAGCGAGAGGCCGAGCTTGCTGTTGCCCCACGGATCGGCGACGGGGTCGGTGATCGTCCCCGTGAGGGTGATCGGTGCGCGGTTGCCCTTGATCTCGAGCGTGCCCTCGACCGTCACGTCGTTGCCGTCGCGCGCGATCGCTCCTGCCTCGAAGGAGAGCTCGGGATACATCGCCGCCTCGAAGAAGTCCGGCGATGCGAGGTGCTCGGCGAGCTGGTCGTTGTCGACGTCGATGCTCGACACCTGCGCCGTGCCCCTGAGACCCGTCTCGTCGAGGCTCGCCTCGAAGGTACGGAACGCGCCCGAGAACGGCGCGACGCCCATGTAGACGACGGTGAAGCCGACCGAGGAATGGGTCGGGTCGAACGTCCAGGTACCACTCGGAACCACTGGTGCGTCGATCGTGCTGCTCACGTCTTGCCTCCCTGTCGATGGCGCATTACTTGCGCTAAGAATAGTTGTTACAGCAAGTAACGTGCGTCGATCAGGTGGTATTCCCGGCTTCGGCCAGGGCCCTGAGCGCCGGTGCGATCCGCTCGCGATCCCCCGGCGGAAGCGGGAACATCGGAGAGACCACGAGCACCTTCGCGCCCTCGGCATGGGACGACGCAAGGGCGATTGCCTCCTCGAGCGTCGTCGTGCGCCGCGTCGTGCGGCGGTCGAAGCTGGATGCGAGACGAGCCGCGGCGGGGCCGAAGAGGACGACGAAGCGCGCGACGCGGCGCGCCTCGGCGCACGCCTCCTCGAGCAGCTCCCGCTCCTCGCGGGATGCGTGCACCGGCAGCCCAGCGGTCTCGAGCTCGCCGCCGGCGACGAGCACGACAGATGCGTCGGAGAACTCGTGTAGTGCGGAGGCCGTCTTCGCGGGCGTCGCCGCCATACCGTCGTCGATCAGCTCCGTGTCGCCGAGCCGTCCGACCAGCGCGGCGCGGTACGGAGGCGGCTCCGGTGCGCGAAGCGTCTCGGGCAGTGCCCCCGCGGCGAGCGCCGTCGCCGCGGCGGCGAGCAGCGCCTGGAGGCGCGGGGCATCGAGACTCGGCGGGAGCACGAACGACCGCTCGCCCGACGCATCCCGCAGCATCATCTCGGCGCCGCGGACGAATGCGCCCGCGTCGACCTCGCGGGTCGCCGAGAACCCGAAGCGGCGGCCGGGGGAGAGGCTCGCGATCGCGGCCGCGTCGTCGTCGTCCTCGTTCGCGACCACGATGTCACTCGGCCCCTGGTGCCGGACGATCGCTTCCTTGGCCGCGCGGTAGCGCTCCAGCGAGCCGTGCAGCTCGAGGTGGTCGGGCCAGAAGCACGTGATCACCGCGATGGTCGGGCTGTGGGTCGTGAAGCAGAGGTGGGAGCTCGTGAGCTCCATGAGCACGACGCCGTCCGCGGGCGGAGGCAGCAGCTCGGCCGTCGGCCACAGGTTCCCCGCGCGGGCCGTCGTGCCCGTATGGACGGTCGACCCGGCGGTCCGCAGGAGATAGGCGAGGAATGCGACGGTGGTCGTCTTCCCGGCGGTCCCGGTCACGCCGATCGTCGGCACCGGCGACCGTTCGAGCACGTGATCGCCGAGGCACCGCACGACGCAGCCGCTCTCGCGGAGGAGGGCGACACGCGGTGCGACCTCCGGCGTCCAGACGTCGAGGAACGCCTCGTCGTGGTGCCCCGGCTCGGTGTCGAGGCTCGCGCGCGCCCGCACGACGACGCGGGAAGCACGAAGCTCGAGTGCCTGCTGCGATGCGTCCCCCTGCCCGGCGAGCATCACGCGATGCCCTTCACGCGCGAGCGTGCGGGCGAGGACGACGGCGTCGCGGTCGAACCCCTCGACGAGGATCCGCTTCATGATCGAGCCGGCCGGGGCGACGCCGCAGGTCCGCCCCGGCCGACAGGTGCCGATTCTGCACGTTGGCGGGCCGGCAGGTCAACGGCCGGCCCGCTGTGCGTGACGCGGGTCAGCGCGTCTGCGGGAATCCGAGGTCGACCTTGCTCGTCGCCGGATCGGGCCACCGCGAGGTCACCACCTTCCCCCTCGTGTAGAAGTGGATCGACTCGGGGCCGTAGGCGTGCGAGTCGCCGAACAACGACGCCTTCCAGCCGCCGAACGAGTAGTAGGCGACAGGCACCGGGATCGGCACGTTGATGCCGACCATCCCGGCGGTGACGTCGAACTGGAACTGGCGTGCGACGCCGCCGTCGCGCGTGAAGAGCGCCACGCCGTTGCCGTACGGGTTGTCGTTGACGAGCTCGAGCGCCTCGTCGTAGGTCTCCGCTCGCACGACGGAGAGCACGGGACCGAAGATCTCGTCCCGGTAGGCGTCCATCTCCGTGGTCACGTTGTCGAGCAGCGACACGCCCAGGAAGAAGCCGTCTCCGTCCGGCGCGCTCTCGCGGCCGTCGGCGACGAGGGTCGCACCCTGCTCCGACCCGGATTCGATGTACGACGCGACCTTGTCGCGGTGCTCGCGGGTGACGAGCGGCCCCATCTCCGAGTCGGGCTCGAGGCCGTTCCCCACCTTCACCTTCGGCAGCCGCTCCTTGATCGCGGCGACGAGCGGGTCGGCGACGTCGCCGACGGCAACGAGCACCGAGACCGCCATGCAGCGCTCGCCTGCCGAGCCGTAGCCCGCCGAGACGGCGGCGTCGGCCGCCATGTCGACGTCGGCATCGGGCAGCACGATCATGTGGTTCTTCGCGCCGCCGAGCGCCTGGACGCGCTTTCCGTGCTTCGTCCCGGTCTCGTAGATGTACCTCGCGATCGGGGTCGAGCCGACGAACGAGACGGCGGCGACGCCCGGATGCTCGAGCAGCGCGTCCACCGCGACCTTGTCGCCGTGGACGACGTTGAAGACGCCGTCGGGCAGGCCCGCCTCCTTCAACAGCTCGGCCGTCAGGAGCGACGCCGACGGGTCCTTCTCCGAGGGCTTCAGGATGAAGCAGTTGCCGGAGGCGATCGCGGGGGCCCACATCCACATGGGCACCATCGCGGGGAAGTTGAACGGCGTGATCCCGGCGACGACGCCGAGCGGCTGGCGGATCGAGTAGACGTCGATCCCTGTCGAGGCCTGCTCGGAGAACTCGCCCTTGATCAGCGTCGGGATCCCGCAGGCGAACTCGATCACCTCGAGCCCGCGCGCGACCTCCCCCATCGCGTCGGAGAGCACCTTGCCGTGCTCGGCCGTGAGGAGCTTCGCGAGGTCCTCGCGGTGCGTGTGGAAGAGCTCGCGGATCCGGAAGAAGAGCTCGGCGCGCTTCGCGAGCGACGTCGTCCGCCACGACTGCCACGCCTCGGCGGCGTTCTGCACCGCGGCGTCGATCTCCTCGACCGAGGCGAGGTCGACCGCCCCCGACTGGACGCCGAGAGCCGGGTCGTAGACGGCCCCGCTCCGTCCGGACGTCCCGTCGACTCGCTTCCCACCGATCCAGTGCGGGATCCTCGTGATCGCTCCGCCGGGCTCGACGGCCGGCGCCTCTGCAAGCTCGGTCATGGCTGACTCCTCTCGAAAGCGTTCCTCGGAGGGTATCGCGGGGCGCCTCCGCGGCGCGCTCGCGGCGGGCTCAGCGGCTAGATGGCGACGTTGCTCGTGTCGCAGTCGCCCGGCTTGCCGGAGTCGAACCCCGTCCGGAACCACTGCGTGCGCAACGCCGACGACCCGTGCGTCCACTGCTCGCGGCTCCGCGCGCCGAGCCGGTCGTCGCCGACCGCGGCCGCCGCCTTGAGCCCTTCCTCGACGTCGCCGGGATCGAGCAGGCCCCGGTCGTAGGTCGACTTCCCCCACACGCCGGCGAAGCAGTCGGCCTGGAGCTCGAGCTGCACCGAGTACTTGTTGGCGTTCGACGGGTCTTCCTGCTGCTTCCGCCGGATCTGCTCCTCGATCCCGAGCTCGGACTGGATGTGGTGGCCGATCTCGTGCGCGATCACGTACGCAGCCGCGAAGTCGCCCGGCGCGCCGAAGCGCCGCGACAGCTCCTGGAAGAACGAGAGATCGAGGTACACCTTGTGATCGGCCGGGCAGTAGAACGGCCCCGTGGACGCCGATGCGGCCCCGCAGCCGCTCATCGTGCCCGACGTGAAGATCACGACCGGCGCGCGGGTGTACTGCTTGCCCGCCTGCTGGAAGACCTGCGTCCACATGTCCTGCGCGTCGTTCGACACGAACTTCGCGAACTCGAGCGCGTTGTCCTTGGTGGCCGAGCCGCCGGTGCTCTCGTCGCCGGGCGCGGCACCGGACGAGGGGGGCGGGACCGTCTCGTCCACGCCGCCGGGTGACAGCGGGCCGTCGCTGCCGCCGCCGCCGAGGATGTTGCCGCCGAAGAGCAGCGCCAGCACGACGACGATGACCAGGCCGAGCCCGCCCCCGCCGACGCCCATCGGGATCGGAAGGCCGCCGCCCAACGGGCCGCTCGATTGCCCGCGGCGATCCTCGATGTCCCCCTGGCCCGGAACCTTCTTCCAGCGCACGCGGGGAGCCTACCCCGGGCCGCTTGCCGGCACACCTACGTGGCGAGACCGGACTCGGCCAACGGCCGCCGCGCCCACGCGAGTGTCGTCGCATACCAGCCCTCGAGCGGCTGCAGCGTGACGCCGCCGCTCGAAGAGTGGACGAACCAGCCGTTGCCGACGTAGATCCCCATGTGCCCGATCTCCAACGGCTTCGACGCCGGCCCGCGCGAGCCGAAGAAGAGGACGTCGCCGGGCTCGATCGAGGCACGGTCGATGCGCTCGGCCTTCGGCACCTCGCCGCTCATGGCGTAGGTCGTCCGGCCGCGAAGCACGGCGGCGAGGGCCGGAGCGTCGGGATACGGCTCGAGCTTGTACACGCGCCAGACGAACCCCGAGCAGTCGAACCCGCCGGGAACCGTGATCGTGTTGCCCGGCGCGGTCGCGCTCCAGAGCTTCTGCGTCTGCTCCGACATGCCCGCGAAGACGTACGGGGAGCCGACGAAGCGCAGCGCGCGAGCCAGGACGTCATGCTGGAGCTCGGTCAGCGTCGGGACCGAGAAGCGCGTCACCAAACTCTGGATCGCCGCGATGCGACCGGCATCGATTAGACGGAGCTTCGCGAGCGAGTACGCCGCCTCGGCGCGCGATGCCGGCTGTTTCGGCGAGCGCTCGAGCTCCTCGCTTCCCTGCGGATGGTTCACGCGCAACCCGAGCAGGCGGGAGACGGTCTCGGTGCCGAGCATGTCGGTCGGCTCGAGGCCCGCATCGCGCGCTGCAAGACGGATCGTCCGTGCCGCCGGAAGCAGGCCGGCGGCCGCGACGAGCTGCGCGTCGAGCTCCCGCATCGTCACGATGCGCGTCGGATCGGTGGGCGGCCGGTGCTGCTTGCCCAGGGCGACGATCGCGGCGTGCAGCTCCTCGCGCGTCAGCGGGTCGTCGGGCCTGAACGCGACGACGCTCGGCCCCATCACGCCGGCCAGGACGACCGAGGCGATCTGCGGCGCGGCCCAGCTCGGTGACGAGGTTTGCTTCGCGGGCGCTGTGCTCACCGCCGGCGCCGGATCGGCTGCCTCGGCCGTCGCCGTCGCCGTCGCCGTCACGGTCACCGCGGCGAGCGAGCCCGCGAGCGCGCACAACAGCCGTCTGCCACCACCCATACCTACCCCTATCGGACGGCGATTCGGAGGCCTTGATCGCGGTCCTGCGGATGCCAACGGAATCCGAACATTCCACCCGCGAGCCCGCTCGGGTAGAACCAGCCGCATGGCGCGGGAGACGATCCGCGACTGGGTGCGCTCGGTGGAGCGGGCGGAGCCGGACGAGCAATGGGCGATGCTCTGCTTCTTTGCGGGACGCCAGGTCACGCTCGAAGAAGACGAGCTGAACGCGGCCGTCCGCCGCGCAGAGCTGCTTCTCGCCGCGGGTGGCGATCCCCGCCGGCGGCTCGACCCCTTCGGCCGGGCGGCCACCGCGCTCGCCGACGACCTCGACGCGCCCCAGCGGCGGGCGCAGCTGCTCTCCGGCCTCGAGGCGCTCGTGCCGGAGGTGGACGGCCTCCGTGGCGCGAGCGAGTCGCTCGCCCTCCTCCTCACCGACCACGACCTCGCGTGGCAGGCGTACGCGACCTCGCTCCTCGCCGAGGCGCTCGCCGACGACTGAAGCGCTACCCGGCCAGGCGAGCGATCAGCTTGAGCGGGCCGCGCGCGACGCCGCGCGCGTCAGCCGGGTGCGCGACGTCCCCGCACAGGAGCCCCGCCACGACCTTGAACACCCCCGGGGCCCGCGCGGCGGCGAAGACCGACCGTGGATAGCGGTCGAAGGCGCGCTTTGCCGCCCAGGACGCGCCGGCGTGCCGGTCGAGCGCCGCCGACAGCGCCGTCGTATAGCCGTCGAGGTCGCCGGAGACGACTGCGTCCGCGGCGAGCCGGGCGGAGACGAATGCCTCGTACATGCCGTCGCCGGACAGCGGGTCGACGAGCCCTGCTGCGTCGCCGACGAGGAGCACCCGCCCGCCGCCGGCGGGAGTGCCGAGTCGCCGCATCGGCAGGCGATGGCCACGGATCTCCGTCAGCGCGGCGGGATCGACGCGGTGCGCGCGGGCGAGGCGCGCAAGGTGCTCGCGCAGCCGCGGGCCCTCGCTCCCCCAGCCGCCGACGCCGAGGTTCGCATGGTCGCCCTTCGGGAAGACCCAGCCGTATCCGCCGGGAAGCGCGGCGAGCTCGATCACCGCCGTTCGCTCGAGGTCTGCCCGCAGCGCCTCGAGCGGGATGTTCCCTTCGAGCGCAACGCCCCGGACGATCGTGTCGTCGACGCCGAGCGTCCGCGCGACGATCCCGTTCGCGCCGTCGGCACCGACGAGCACTCCGGCGCGCACCGCCTCGCCGCGGATCCGGGCTCCGACACCGGTCTCGGACGGGTCGATCGCCCCGACCCGGGCGTCCTCCCGAAGCTCGGCGCCGGCCGCGACCGCCTGCTCGACGAGAAAGGCGTCGAGTCGCCGACGCTGCGTCATCCGGATCAGTGGCGCCTCGTGCTCGCGCGCGAAGCTCGAGCCGTAGCGAAGCCGGAGCTCGAAGCGGTCGACGTCGCGCTCGACCACGGGCGCGGGGTCGACGGGCATCCGCTTCAGGGCCCGGCCCGTGAGACCGCCGCCGCAGGGCTTGTCGCGCGGAAAGCGCGCCTTGTCGACGAGCAGCACGCTGACGCCGGCGCTAGCGAGGTGGATCGCCGTCGACGACCCGGCCGGCCCGGCTCCGACCACGAGCGCGTCGTAGGTCTTCACGGTCCGAGTCTAGGCGCCGCCGGACGGGGAGGCGGGCGGCCGCCGGGTCAGCTCGACCTTCGTCTCGCGGTCGTCGAAGCCGGCCGAGCGGTAGAGGCCGATCGCGTGATACTCCGGGTCGGCGACGATCACGAGCGTCTCGGCGCCCGCCTCGAGCGCAGCGCCGCCCGCCCGGTGCAGGAGCGCGCTCGCGAGCCCACGCCCTCGACTGTCGGGATGCGTCTCCACCATCTGGAACCGGGCGAGGCCGTCTTCCGAGACGATCCCGAGCGCCGCGCGCAGCGTCCCGTGCTCGAACGCCCCGAACCACGTGGCCGAGCCTCGCTCGCAGAGTGCACGCGAGCCCGCGAGGTGGGCGCGGACGAACGGCTCCGTGTAGTGCTCGTCGTCCGGGAGGCACGCAATGCGCAGCTCGAGCGCCTGCCTCCAGTCCTCGTCGCCTGCGAGCGCTCGGAGCTCCGCGTTCACGCCGCGGCTCGGTGGACGGATCGCGGTGGCCGTGAGCACCGTGTCGCGGCTCAGCTCGAAGCCCTCGCTCGCGAGATCGGCCTCGGCGCCGATCGTCCCGTCGACGGAGTCGATCCCCCAGGCGACGTGCTCGGCTCCCGGGAACGCGTCGGCGAACAGCGCTAGCCGTCCGGGGATCTCGCCCGGCCCGACCGGCTCGGCGAAGAGGACGAAGTTCCCCCACCAGAACGTCGGGTTCGCGGGGGTGCGGACGACGACGTGCCGTTCCCCGTGCTCGATCTCGCTGCCGCCGAGCGCGAGCACCATGAGGTCTGTCCGAAAGCCGAGAGAGGCGATCTCCAATGCAGGGAGGAGGATTCGAACCTCCGAAGGCTGAGCCAGCGGGTTTACAGCCCGCCCCCTTTGGCCACTCGGGAATCCCTGCGGGGGACGCGATTGTAGCCGCGTCCCCCACAGCGACGATCTACCGACCGGGTCGTCTAGCCGTAGTCGTACCCGCCGCCCGTCGAGCCGCCGTCGGTCGTGTCTGTCGGCGTCGTGTAGGCCGGAGGCTGGCCCGAATCCGACGCCGCCGGAGCCCGTTTCACGAGCTTCCCCGTCGGCGCGATGACGTACCACGCCTTGTAGAGCGCCTGTCCCTTCACGTCGCCCGCCTTCTTGTCCGGCGCGTAGCGGTACAGCGCGTACCCGTTGTACGTGACCTGCGTCCCGCCGTCCGGGCGCTTGACGGTGCCCACCTTCGCCGCCGCGAGACCGGGGCCGAGGGTCGGCTTCACGCCTGCCTTGACGAGCAGGGGCGGCCACAGCTTGGCGCACGCGCCCTTGCAGTCGATCTTGCCGCCCTTCTCGTCCGTGTAGTGGTAGAGCGTGAGCCCGCCAGAGGTGGCGAGCAGCTTGCCGAGGCTCGTGGTCTTCATGACCTTCACCGTCGGGTGGGACGAAGCGGCCATCGCGCTTGCCGCCGCGACGCCCACGGCCGCGACCACGGCGAGCAGCAGCGGCACCGTGCGCCGATCGAATCGTTTCCGCATTTCCCAGCTCCTTCTCCGAGAATGGTGTCTCAGGGGTCTACGGCAGGAGCCCGGCTCCGGTTTTCGGAGGGTCGTATTCGACCGACCGAGGCTGGCCACGGTGCGCCTCGCCCCGGTGCCCCCGTACGATGGAAACGTGGCGATGTTCTTCGTCGTCGAGCGGCGTTCCGGCCCGGACTGGGACCCGTCGCGGCCGCTGGAGCAGCAGACGGGCTGGGAGGCGCACGCCGACTTCGTGGACGGCCTCGTCGCCTCGGGCTTCGTCGTCCTCGGTGGCCCGCTGGCCGACGAGCATCGCGTCATCCTCGTCGTCGAAGCAACGTCGGAGGAAGAGGTGCGCGCGACACTCGCCCGCGACCCGTGGAGCGGGACCCACCTCGTCGTCGCATCCGTCGAATCGTGGACGATCAGGCTCGACGGCCGGGCTCGCTAGCCAATGCGCTTCGCGATCCGCTCGGTCACGTAGCACGCGACGTCCTGGATCTCCTTCTCGCTGAGCGAGCCCTTGAAGGCGGGCATCCCTCCGCCGCCGTTTTGCACCTGCCGCAGCACGGCCTCGCGGTCTGACTTCGAGACGAGCGACGGGCCGCCGTTCGCGCCGGTGCCGTTCAGGCCGTGGCAGCCGGAGCAGTTGTCGGCGAAGACCTGCTCGCCCGCCCGCCGGGCATGTCCGTACCACGCCTCTCACGGGTCGCCATGCGCCGGTTCCTACCGCGTTCGGACGCGGCCAAAACGGGGCATAGGACGCGAGCCGGACGGCTAGACTCCGCTCCGCGCCCTCTTAGCTCAGTTGGTAGAGCACCTCCATGGTAAGGAGGGGGTCGACGGTTCGAGTCCGTCAGAGGGCTTGGATTCGAGTCCGTCAAGGGGCTCGAACGAAGGGCCCGCAAGACGCGGGCCCTTCGTCTTCGAAGCAGGGATATAACGGCGAGCCCCGGCCTTAGCCGGAGAAGGGAACTGCGACGAGCCGTCGTGTGGAGACCCCGGCGAGGGGGTCTTCGCCCGGCTTCGTCGCACGGATGAACAGCGTCAGCTGCTGCTGCTTGCTGCTGGCGGGGAAGTTGGCGTCGCGGCGGAAGACCAGGGTCGCGGTGCCGTCGTCCCCGGTGAGCTCCTCGTCCGGGATGGTGAACTGGTTGTAGGGCACCGCGGTCACGTAGACGCTTGCGCCCTTGATGTCGATGCCGCTGCAGGTGCTTCCGACGCGGACCTTGAGGGTGAAGGTCTGCGTCTGCTCGTTGATCGGTCCGGACAGCACGTCGAACGCCTCGATCTGCGTCCGTGCGGGCGGTGCGAGGTCGGCGATCGGGGCGGTCTTCAGGCTCTTGTTGGTCGGGCAGCCGTTCGGTCCGGGTGCCGACGTCGCGGCGATCGTCACGGCAGCCAAGACCGCCAGCGTCAGTGCACAGGCGGCGGTGACCGCCACCGGTCTCGCGATACGTGCGGGCCGCAACCGCGGGTGCCAAGGAAGCCGTTCCATGGTCCCTCCTCAGTTGACGAGACCACTATCGCAGACCCGCGGATCCCTGACCAACCACGCAAGGGATGCGCTGTCCCGCACACACGGCGATCAGGCGCATCGAATGATCCCGTTCGGCCGGTAGCCACCCGCGCTCTCCCACGCACGGAGCCTTACCTCGATCGCCGACTCGCGTCTCGAAACGTGCGGTGCCATTCGACCTGGTACTTCCGCTCCCGCCGCCACTCGATCAGCGTCGGGATGCCTCTCCAGGCAAGACAGACGATCAGCAGGATGATCGGGGTCGACGCGACGAGGAGGTCGGTGAAGGTCATGGCGCCCTGGACGGTACGGTCACTCAGACGCGCTGTCGTTGACCCGAACAGGTCAATCGGAGCCCGTCGTGCGGCGCCGGACATGCTGTTGTCGTGCGCTGCGAAAGCACAGGCTTCCACGGTTGCTGGCCGGCTTCGACTAATCGGCCGGTGCGGCGCGGGCCGCGGCGACTGCCTCGAGTCGGGTGTTGACGCCGAGGGCTCGGAAGAGACGGCGGACGTGGTTCCGAACAGTCTCGGAACTCAGGTGGAGCTCAGCGGCGATCTGCTTCGTCGAGCGGCCCTGTTCCAATAGTCGAAGCACCTCGACCTGCCGTGGAGTGAGATGTGGCGGTGGCGCCGAGGGGCTGTCGTCGAGGCGTTCCTCGAGCAGCCCGAAGACGCCGACCACCCGTTCGCCGTTCCTGAGCGGGACCGCGCTGATCTCCACGGCCACCCGGGCCCCCGTGGTCGAGACCAGGTGGCTTGTCGCCTCCGTGGCCCGGGAGGTGCCGAGCACCTTCTGGGTGAACAGTTCGCGGGCGCGGCGGCTGTCCTCCGGTGCGACGACCGAGGTGAAGTGACGACCGCGAACGTCGCCAACAAGCTGCCTGGCTGCCGGATTGATCCACCGGACGACCCCTGCGTTGTCGAGGACGTAGCTCGGGACGGCGATGTTCTCCAGAGCCTGCTCGACGTCACCGTCGACTTTCAAGCCAGTGACCACCCCGGAAGTGTGGCTGATCCGGGCCCGGGATGGGGCCGTGGGCCTGCGTGTGGCGGGCCGCAACGTGTGGTCCGGATACGAGGAGGAAGGCTGCGCGAGAGACTCGTCGGCAGGACGGGTCTCTCGCGCAGGTGACGCGAGCCCGCGCAGGCCCACCTGCATCGGGGGTGCACCGTCGCCGTCCCCCCGGCGGCGCGAATGCACCATTCCGCAGGGAGCTCCGGCACCGGACTCGCACAGGCGACGGTAGATGCGGGCGGCGGGGCCGTACAGGACACGATCGGGTCAATTCCGCGTCGCGCTCTCGCCGCGGCGCAAGCGGTACCACCTGAGGACCATCCCTGAGCCAGTACGGAGGTGACCCGACACGACACTCATGCGAGCTCCCGCTCGCGTGTCCCGTCCCTTCCCGTGTCGGGCGCGTTTGTCGTCGCCGGCGGTCGAGTCGGCTCACCACGCGTGAATTCGTAGACGAGCGCGCCCAACGCGGCGCCCGCGAGCGGAGCGAGGATGTAGAGCCAGAGTGCGTGCAGGTCGCCGGAGACGAAAGCAGGGCCGATCGAGCGGGCCGGATTCATGGAGGCGCCCGAGATGGGGCCGCCGAACATGGCGTCGAGGCCGACGGTGCCGCCGATCGCGATCGCGGCTGCCTCCCCCGCGGCGCGCGTATCCGTGGCGACGGCCATGATCACGAACATCAGGAAGAACGTCATCATCAGCTCCCAGAGGAACGACTGGCCCTGCGAGCCCGAGGGGAGCGTGGCGCCGACGTCGGCGACGTTGCCGAGCGAGCCGCGTAGGATCGCGGCCGCCGCGAGCGCGCCGAGGAGTTGCGCCGTCCAGTAGCCGAGCAGGCGTCGCCGGGGGAAGTGGCGGCTGAGCGCGAAGGCGACGGTGACGGCGGGGTTGAAGTGCGCGCCGGAGATGTGCCCGACCGCGTAGACCATCACCATGATCACCAAGCCGAAGCTGATCGCGACGCCGACGTGTCCGAGCGCCCCGGTCTTGGCGTCGACCATGATCGCGCCGCAGCCGGCGAAGACGAGGGCGAAGGTGCCGACGAACTCGGCCGCCAGCAGCCGCGCGAGCGGACGCTCGATCGTCATCCCTGCCGGCTCAGCTCGAGGATCCGCCCTCGTCGGGCAGGAGCTCCGCGATCAGCCTCTGCACACGCCGGTCGAGCTCGTCGCGGATCCGCCGCACCGTCTCCAGATCCTGCCCGGAGGGGTCGTCGAGGTCCCAGTCCTCGTACCGCTTGCCCGGGTAGATCGGACAGGCGTCGCCGCAGCCCATCGTGATCACCACGTCGGCGGCGCGCACGACGTCGTCGGTGACCGGCTTGGGGAACGCTTCGCCCATGTCGACGCCGAGCTCCTCGAGCGCGACGACGGCGTTGGGGTTGATCTCCTCGGCCGGGGCCGAGCCGGCCGAGCGGACCTGGATCCGCCCCTCGGAGCGGAGTTTCAGGAGCCCAGCCGCCATCTGGCTGCGGCCGGCGTTGTGCACGCAGACGAACAGGACTTCCGACCGGGTCCTCGTGCATCGCGAGCCTCCCTCGGGTATCGACGGCGGTCGATGTGCTTGCGCCGCGGATGATGACAAGGTCATCGATTGCTGTCAATATCTATCGGGTGAACACGATCGCGACGATCGCCGCCTCCTGCCCGCCGCTGCTGCAGGAGCCGCTCGAGCCCGAGGATGCGGATCAGCTCGCCGCGGCGCTCAGGGTGATCGCCGATCCGGCCCGGCTGCGGCTCCTGAGCCTGATCCAGGCACAGCCCGGCAACGAGGCCTGCGTCTGCCACCTGACCGGGCCGCTCGGCCTCAGCCAGCCGACGGTGAGCCACCACCTGAAGGTGCTGCTGCGAGCAGGACTGGTCGAGCGCGAGCAGCGCGGCAGCTGGGCATTCTTCCGCGTTCGGGAAGAACCACTCGCAGCCCTGCGCGCGCTGCTCGCCTGACCCGAGACTCTCAGCAGCAGCCGGCCCCCGCGGCGGGTTGAATCACCGGCAGCCCCTTCGCCTCCGGCGTCCGCGTCTTGACGCGCCTTGACGATCGCTCCGTGCATGCCGTCGGCGACCCGATGCGTGAACTCGACCGAGAGCTGCTCGAAGCCGGCCGCCTCGAGCCCGGCCTCGTATTCGCCCTTCGAGAGCGCGCCGGCGATGCATCCGACGTACGAGCCGCGCTCCGCGCGCTCCTCGGGCGTGAGCCGGTCCTCGGCGACGACGTCGCTGATCCCGATTCGCCCGCCCGGCTTGAGCACGCGGGCGATCTCGGTCAGAACGGCGGGCTTGTCGACCGACAGGTTGATCACGCAGTTCGAGATCACGACGTCGACCGAGTCCGCGGGGAGCGGGATCTGCTCGATCACGCCCTTGAGGAAGTGCGACGTTGCCGACGCCGGCCTCGTGCGCGTTGCGCCGCGCGAGCGCGAGCATCTCGTCGGTCATGTCCAGCCCGTACGCGGTACCGGTCGGGCCGACCCGCTTCGCCGACAGGATCACGTCGATGCCGCCGCCGGAGCCGAGGTCGAGCACCGTCTCTCCCTCGCGCAGCTCGGCGACCGCGGTCGGGTTGCCGCAGCCGAGCGAGGCCAGCGTCGCCGTCTCGGGGAGCTCGCCGCGCTGCTCGGCGTCGTAGAGCGCCTCGCCGAACAGGCTCGCGTCGCTTTCCCCGTCCGCGCAGCACGAGCCGCCGCCGCAACCGCAGTGCCCGTCCCCTCGCTCACCACGCGCGCCGACTCCGCGTACCGCCGTCGCACCTGCTCGCGCAGCTCCTCAGCCGTCGTCGCCATCAGCAACACACTCCTTTCAGGTCGGCGACGACCGCGAGCTTCTCGACGGCGTCGCGCCTCAACGAGAAATACGCCCACTTGCCCCGCTGCTCGCGCTCGAGCAGGCCGGCCTCGACCAGCTTCTTCAGGTGATGCGAGACCGTCGGCTGCGCCAGCCCGAGCGGCTCGTACAACTCGCACGCGCACACGGGCTCGCTGCTCGTCGCGAGCAGGTTCACGATCCGCACCCGCGCCGGATCCCCGAGCGCGCTGAACAACTCGGCCGTCGCGAGCGCCTCCTCGTCGTCCAGCGTGGGAGCGGCGAGCGGCGCGCAACAGGCGACCGCAGTCTCGGCGGCCGCCATCAGACCCGCCCCCCGTACCGAAGAGCGCGCACCAAAGCCCGCTCACGCAGCGCTGCCCGGCGGCAGCCGCCGTCGCACACCTCCGCGCACCGCTCGCAGAACTCGACCGCCGCCGTCTTCGCCCTTCCGCACAACTCCATCCCTGCGTCACCTTTCGTATCGATGATCGTAAATGTATCGACGAACGTCGATTTGTCAAGTGGAGACTCGGTCGCGATGACGACGCCTTGCAATCTCTTCGGCGAGCCCGGGCGCTGCGCGCTCAGCCGGCGGTCGACTCGACGCGGTCGATGAGGGGATCCGGCTGCTCGCCGAGGTACTCGACCCACGCCCGCTTGACGCACGGGTAGTGCGTCGCCGCTTCGACGAGATCCATGAAGTTCGCGATGTTGTTCTCGAACCGCTCCTGCAGTTGCTCGTTCGCGATCCGGCCATCTTCGGCCAGCGCGTTGTGGGCCTGCGCGAGCGAGAACATGTCCGGGTACACCCTCGCGCCGAGATGCTCGAGCGGAACGCGCAACGCCCAGAGTCCCCGATTCCCGCCGACCATCGACGGGGAAGCCGAGAGGAGCAGACCGTGAAGCTCGTTGAAGGGCTGCGGCCGGTAGCGTGACACCCAGTCGATCGCGTTCTTCAGCACGCCCGGTATGGATGCGTTGTACTCGGGCGACGAGACGACGAAGGCGTGGGACGACTCGAGCCGGAGCCGGAGGCTCTCCGCTCCCGGCGGGAACGCGCCGTCGCGTTGGTCGTCCGCGTCATACGACGGCGAATCGAACTCGCGCATCGACGCGACCTCGACCTCTCCACCGAGGGCGGAGATCGTGCCCGCGGCCAAGGCGGCGAGGCGCGAGTTGAGCGAGTCGGCGCGGAGCGATGCGGAGAACACGAGGTAGCGCACGGGCTCGCGCGAGGAGCGCCGCTCGTCCAGGGCGTGCTCGTCCTGCATCTCCGCCGAGCCTATCGAGGATTCCTTCCGTCGCCGCGTGCCGGATCACCCACGCCGCTGCATCCTCGGATCGTGCGCGGCGTCGGCGTACATCGAAGGGCACCCGCGATCGCCGGCTTCGGGGCGCAGCTCGTAGTGCCAGGGCTCGTTGGCGTAGATCTCGCACAGCCCGTACGCGGGGCCGTGCTCCGAGAGCCACGCTGCGGCATGGGAGGGCCCGATGTCGACCGCGTCCCCAGACACGTGCGCGGACGTGTCGGGGCTGGCCACCCAGCGGGCCGCTTCCGCTTCCGAGCCGTACTTCCAGACCGCCTCGTCGAGGAGTCGTGTCTGGTACGCCCGGGAACGCCAGCCGCTGTCGACGACAAGCTCGACTCCAGTCGCCGTGGCATCGGCTGCGGCCCGGCGTAGGGCATGGAGGAGCGCCGGATCGAGGTTGGCGACGGCCGGAACCCGGTCGTCGAACACCGTCGTGCCGTCGGGGACGGCGCCGCCTGCCTCGCCGAGCGCACCACGGCCCTCAGGGCGAGCGTCGCCGAGCGCGGGAGGCGGCGCTTTGGGGCGGACGTGAATCGGTGAGGCGGCCGACGAGGACGAGGACGACGACGGCAACTGCCAGCCGAGGGCGGCGACGATCGCCGCGACGACGACCAACAGGCCTAACGCACGGATCCTGCGGGTTCGAGCCCGCCGGGCAGTCGCTCGTGCTCCTCGGCGTGAGGCCATGCCCCCATTCAAGAGAGCGTGGTGTTGCCGGCGCGTATCCGGTTTTCGATATGCCGGCAATATGCGCCGGCTCTAGCATCGGAGCATGCGTGTGTTGCTCGTCGAGGACGAGCCCTACATGGCGGAAGCCATCCGCGACGGCCTGCGCCTGGAGGCGATCGCGGCAGACATCGCCGGTGACGGCGACACCGCCCTGGAGCTGCTGCGCTTCAACGCCTACGACATCGCCGTCCTCGACCGGGACATCCCGGGGCCGACCGGCGACGAGATCGCCGAGCGCATCGTCGCCTCCGGCAGCGGCATGCCGATCCTCATGCTCACCGCCGCCGACCGTCTCGACGACAAGGCCGTCGGATTCGAGCTCGGCGCCGACGACTACCTCACGAAGCCGTTCGAGCTCCGAGAGCTCGTGCTCCGCCTCAGAGCGCTCGACCGCAGGCGCGCCCACTCGAGGCCGCCGGTGCGAGAGATCGCGGGTCTCCGGGTGGACCCGTTCCGGCGCGAGGTCTACCGTGACGGCCGCTACGTCGCGCTGACCCGGAAGCAGTTCGCCGTCCTCGAGGTCCTCGTCGCGGCGGAAGGCGGTGTCGTCAGCGCCGAGGAGCTCCTGGCGCGAGCATGGGACGAGCACGCAGATCCGTTCACCAACGCCGTGCGCATCACCGTCTCGGGACTGCGCAAACGCCTCGGCGAGCCCTGGATCATCGCCACGGTGGCCGGCGTCGGCTACCGCATCGACACCGATCCGGACACCGGCGGCGGGGGAGACGCGGGTGGCTAGAGCCCCTGGTCCGAGCGTCCGCCTCAAGCTCACCCTCAGCTACGCGGGCTTCCTGATGCTCGCCGGCTTCCTGATGCTCGCTGCCGCGTGGATCGCCGGCCGGCCGGGGCGATCGTTCGACTCCCTGCTCCCGGACGGCGTGGCGAGCACGCTCGGTGCCCTGGTGCCCGGGAACCACGCCTTCCTCCTGCGCGCCTTCGCGCCGGCCGCGGCGATCGCGCTGGCGTTTCTCCTGGTGTTCGGGCTCGTAGGCGGCTGGCTTCTCGCCGGCCGCATGCTCGCGCCGTTGACGCGGATCACCGACGCGACACGCACCGCCGCTGACGGATCGCTCACCCACCGAATCGGGCTTCCCGGCCGCAACGACGAGTTCCGCGAGCTCGCCGACGCCTTCGACGCCATGCTCGCGCGGCTCGAGGCGCTCGTCGCCGAACAGCAGAGATTCGCAGCGAATGCCTCCCACGAGCTGCGCACCCCGCTGGCGATCACGCAGACGCTGCTCGAGGTGGCCCGCGAGGATCCGAGCCACGACACGGGCGAGCTCGTCGACCGCCTCCACGCCGTCAACACCCGAGCGATCGGCCTGACGGAGGCGTTGCTCCTGCTCAGCCGCGCCGACCAGCGGTCCTTCGTCCCGGAAGACGTCGACCTCTCCCTCGTCGCCGAGGAGGCCGCGGAAACGCTTCTCCCCCTGGCTGAAAGGCGCGGCCTCACCATCGAGACCTCCGGCGACACGACCCCGACCGTCGGCTCGCACGCGCTCCTCTTGCAGCTGAGCACGAACCTCGTGCACAACGCGATCGTCCACAACCTGCCCGAACGGGGCACCGTGTGGGTCACGACCAGCGCTCAGACCGAGAGCGCGGTGCTCACCGTCGAGAACACCGGCGAGAAGCTCACCCCACAGTCCGTGGCCACGCTCGCCGAGCCGTTTCTTCGTGGGACCGAACGCATTCGCACCGACCACGCAGGGGTCGGGCTCGGCCTGGCGATCGTCAAGAGCATCACCCAGGCACACGACGGAACCCTCGCCCTCGCGCCCCGGGCCGCAGGCGGTCTTCGTGTCACGGTGCAGCTCCCCGCCGCGCCACGGCACTCCGGCAGATGACGATCAGGGCAGGAGCTCGACGTACCCGTTCGTGCCATGGACGCGGATCCGCTGCCCGTCCCGAATCAGCCGGGTCGCATGCTCCACCCCCACCACCGCCGGCAGGCCGTACTCCCGCGCGATCACCGCGCCATGGGTCATCAGGCCTCCCACCTCGGTCACCAGGCCCTTGATCGCGACGAACAGGGGCGTGAAGCTCGGATCGGTGTAGGCGGTGACCAGGACGTCGCCGGCTTCGAGATCGGCCTCCGCCACGTCGCGGATCACGCGGGCCCGCCCCTCGACGACCCCAGCGGAGACCGGCAAGCCGACGAGCGCACCGGCCGGCACGTCGTCGCGCCGGTACGTCCCGGTGATCACCTCGCCGTCGGACGTGATCACCCGTGGCGGCGTCATCGCCTGGTACGACGCGAACGCGTCCCTGCGCTCGCGGACGAGCTCGTGGTCCCCTCGCTGGTTGCGGACGACGTCGTGGAGCTCCTCGAGCCTGAAGTAGAAGATGTCCTCCGTCTCGGCAAGCACCTGCGCCTGCACGAGACGGTTCGCCTCCTCCAGCAAGGCCCGCTTGTAGACGAAGTAGCGGCTGACCATGCCGTACTTCGGGTACTCGCGGTACCCGGCGAAGGTGCGGAGGCGGTCGATCATCCGCTTGGCCTCGTCGGCTTTCCGCTCCCCGTCCGGCAAGGCCCGCAAGCGCCCGAGCACCTCCCGTTCCTTCGCCCGAGCCTCCTGCCGCCCGTGCTCGAAGCGCCGCCTCGCCTCGCCCGGCTCGAAGCTCTCGACGTTGCCGAGGATCATGGGCACGAGCGTGACGGGGCGTTCGCTCCACCGCGGCCTCGTGACGTCGATCTCGCCGACGCAGCGCACGCCGTACTCGTCGAGCCAGCCCTGGATGGCATCTCGCGCTTCGTGCCCGCCCGGCACGCTCGGCAGGACGTCGAGGAAGCCCTCGTCCTCGACGCCCTCCAGAAACGCCACGACCTCCGGCTGCGGGCGGATCACGTCCGCGACGTCCAACAGCGCCAGCCCCATCTCCGCCGTGACGTTGTTGGGCACCGACTGGGTCAGCGTGTCGGCCGCATTCCCGTCCTCGAGCCATGTCTCCAGGTGGTCCCTGAGCCACCAGCTGGCCTCCATCCCCGCCATGATCACCTGATGGCTCGTCGGATCGAACAGGATCCGCCGGAGCTCCTGGATGTCCTCGAGGATGAACTCGATCAGCGCCGCGCCGGACGTCGTCAGGATGTCGCGCCTCACGGCGGCGAGGGAGGCCTCGCTGCCGCGGATCAGCTCCGTGACGACATCCGGATCGGTCTCGATCGATGCGGGCGCCCCGGCCCCCGGCGGCATCGTGGCGGGAGCCTCGTCCGCAAGCGGCCGGACGAAGTCACCACGGTCGACGACCGTCTGCAGCGCATCCCCGATCAACGGATCGGATCTCCCCAGTACGTCGAGGAGGCCGGCGCGGACCTCCGGCGAGGCGAGGCCCTGGGTGACGTCGACGAACAGACGACCGCCCGCCTCGGCCATCGGCCGTGGCGTCGTCAGCTGCCAGAGGGAGAGCCCCAGCGGCTTCATCGGGTCGGTCATCATCTGCTGGTGGCCGACGGAGACGTAGACGCGATTCGCCTCGTCGACGGCTCCGGGAATCGGGAACAGCGTGGTGATCGGCCGGCTCTGGACGATCCGGAAGCCGTCGTCGACCAGGCACCACTCGATGTCCTGGGGGCCGCCGAAGTGCGCTTCGATCCGCCGGCCGAGCCGCGCGAGCTGCACGACCTGCGCGTCGGTCAGCGCCGGCTGCTCCTCGGTCGCGACCGACTTGGCGAGGATCTCGCCGCCTCGCACCGTGAAGACGTCCGCGTTCACCCGGCCCGAGACGAGGGCGTCGCCGACGCCGAAGCCTGCCTCCACCGTGGCCACCTTCCGGTCGCCCGTGACGGGATCCGCCGTGAAGAGAACTCCGGCCGCCTGCGGGAAGACCATGCGCTGCACCACCACGGCCATGTGGGCATCGCGGTGGCTCAGGCCGTTGCGCAGGCGGTAGACGACGGCCCGCTCGGTGAACAGTGACGCCCAGCACCGGCTGACGTGCCGGAGGATCGCCGCCGACCCCACGACGTCGAGGTACGTGTCGTGCTGGCCCGCGAAGGAGGCGGTCGGCAGGTCCTCCGCCGTCGCACTGGACCGGACGGCGTAGGCGGCGTTCTCGCCGAGCGTCGCGAGGGATCGGATGATCGTCGCCTCCAGGTCGTCGGGGATCGCGAGCGCCTCGATCGTCCGGCGGGTCTCCCCGCTGACCGCGCGGATCTCCTCCAGGTCGTCGGGCCCGAGGCGCGACAGCCGATCGAGCGCGCCGTCGATTCCCGGTGCGTCGGCCACGACACGCCGGAACGCGCCGGTCGTGACGCAGAACCCGGCCGGCACGCGGATGCCTTCTATCCGCGAGAGCTCGCCGAGGCTCGCGCCCTTGCCGCCGGCGAGTGCGACCTGTGTCCGGTCGATCGCGCCGAGATCCACGACGTCGAGGCCCATCCGCCTGGAAGTGTGCGGAATGACGGTGGGTCGGACGAGCACTGGCCCGCTACGACGTGGTGACGGGCCTCCGGGCGCCGCGGATCCTCGCCCAGGTGCCCGCGGTCGCGTCGCCGAGCGCCGGAAGCAGCCCGCGGGGGAAGAACAGCATGATCGCGATCAGGATCAGCCCGAAGACACCGAACGAGAACACCGTGGGAGCCGCGTCCGGCAAGTCCCAGCCGAACAGGTCGGGCTTCGCCCCCATGTCTCGGAGCTTCTGCTCGAGGTAGAGAATGGCCACCGTCCCGGCGACGGCGCCGTAGATGTTGCCGAGACCGCCAACGGCGACCATGACGACGAACTCGATGCTGAGCACGATGGGGAACGCGTCGGGCGAGACGATGAGGAACGCGAAGGTGAACATGCCCCCTCCCAGCCCGGCCAGAGCCGCCGCGACGATGAACAGTCGGAGCTTGTAGCTCGCGACCGGGATGCCGGATGCGGCAGCAGACGCCTCATCGGTCGCGATCGCCTGCAAGGCGCGTCCGACCCGCGAGTGGACGAGGTTGGTCGCGAGGAGCAGCGCGACCGCGACGACCCCCCACACGACGGCTGCGTGCAGCGGACCGCGGAGGTCGTGACCGAACACCGTGAGCGGCTTCGTGACGGAGATCCCGTACTGGCCGCCCGTGAAGCGGTCCCAGGCCGAGAGAACCGAGAACGCGATGAGGTGGAGCGCGAGCGTCGCGAATGCGAGGTAGTGGCCGTGGAGGCGGAGGAGGGGGACGCCGATCGCGGCCGCGATGACTCCCGCGACGACCGGCGCGGCGAGCACCGCGAGGACGGGCGAGATGCCGGCGGCGGGGTCGACGAGGCGTGTGTCCGGGTCGATGCCAACGGTGAGGATCGCCGACGTGTACGCGCCGATGAGAAAGAAGGCTCCCTGCCCGAGCGAGATCTGTCCGGCGTACCCCATGAGGAGCGTGAGGCCGATCGTCACGAGCGCGTACAGGCCCATCCGGTCGTACAGCGCCACGTCGAAGGTCGACAGCTGGTAGGGAAGCCAGCAGGCGAAGACGGCGCCGGCGACGATCAGGCCGATTCGGATCGGCGCCGGCCACGGCACACGGGCGCGCCGGATCGCAGCATGCGCTTCGTGCGACGCGGTCGCGATCTCCGCCCGCGAGCGCCATCCGATCAGGACGAGCATGACGATCAGGGCGATGATCAGGCTGTACTGCGGGTCGACGTAGCCGACCACGAGCTGCTCGAGGATCCCGAGCGCGTAGCCGCCCAGCAACGCGAGGCGGATCGAGCCGAGGCCGCCGAACACGGCCGCCGCAAAGCCGTTGACGGTGATCGCGACATCGGAGCTGTACGTCATCGGATTGCTCGGGGCGAGCAGTGCGCCGCCGAGCGCGCACAGGGCGCCCGCACCGGCGAACGCCACGACGGCCAGCGAGCGGATGTTGAGGCCGACGAGCTCCGCTGCGCGACGCGAGTCGGAGCACGCGACGAGCGCCTGCCCGACGATCGTCCGACGGAGGAAGAGTGTCAGCGCGAGGGCGCACAGGATCGCGACGCCTGCGATGAGCACGTACTGCGGCTGGACGAGGACGCCTCCGATGTCCCACGCGCGATCGGAGATGCCCGGGTAGCTGCGCGGGATGTCCCCGAACTCGAGCAGGAGCAGGGCCTGTGCCAGAAAGGCGACACCGAGGGTGATGATCGTGCTCGCGAGGCTCGTCGTCCGGTCGCGAAAGCCGACGGCGACCAGGGCGACGATCGACGAGAGGAATGCCGCGAGCAGGACGGACACGAGGGACGCGACCGCGAGCGGCATGTCGTCGGAGAGCTGGAACGTGAACAGCCCGCCGATCACCACGAAGACGCCCTGCGCGAAGTTCACGATGCCGGTCGTCCGGTAGACGAGCACGAGGCTCATCCCGACGAGCGCGAAGGCCGAGCCCGTCGAGAGCCCGACGACGACGAGCTGGAGGAACTCGGTCATCCGGGGCCGTCCCCGAGGTACGCGCTGTGCACCTCCGGCCGGTCGCGGATCTCCGAGCTCGCGCCCTCGAGCACCACCCGTCCGGTCTCGAGAACGTATGCCCGTTCGCACAGATCGAAGGCGAGCAGCGCGTTCTGCTCGACCAGGAGGATCGCGACGTGCTCCTCGTCGTTGAGCCGGTGCAGGAACTCGACGAGCTGCTCGACGACCATCGGCGCGAGGCCGAGCGAGAGCTCGTCGATCGCGAGCGCCCGCGGCTCGGCCATCAGCGCGCGGCCGATCGCGACCATCTGCTGCTCGCCGCCCGAGGTTCGCCCGGCGGGCCGGTCGCGCAGCTCGTGCAACTTGGGGAGGAGGGTGTAGACGCGCTCGAGACGCTCACGCGCCTCCGCGCGGCGGCGGAGGTAGCGGAGCGTCGAGGTCGCGATCTCCGTCCTGAACGAGCGCCCGAACGCGCCGAGAAGGAGATTGGCCTCGACCGGAAGGCTGGGGAACACCTGGCGGCCCTCCGGGACCTGGGTGAGCCCGCGGCGCACGACGTGGTTCGGCGTCCTTCCGGTGACGTCGTCGCCCGCGACCCGAACCCTCCCTCCCGCCGGTCGCACCACGCCGCAGACGGCGTTCAGGAGCGAGGACTTGCCCGCGCCGTTGGCTCCGATGAGCGCGACGCGCTCACCCGCTCCGAGTGTCAGCGAGACGCCCTCGACTGCCACCGCCGGCCCGTATCGGACGACGAGGTCCTCCACCTCGACGAGCGCTGTCATAGCGTCGTCGAGCCCAGGTACGCGGTGATGACCTGCGGGTCGTTGCGGATCTCGGCCGGCGTGCCGTCGGCGATCACGCGCCCGCGGTCCAGCACGACGACGCGTTCTGCGAGCGCCCCCACGAACTGCATGTCGTGCTCGACCAGCACCATCGTCAGCCCACGGCGGGAGAGCGTCCTCAGGGCCTCGACCAGGCGTCCCTTCTCGCCTGCCCGCAGGCCGGCGGCAGGCTCGTCGAGCAGTAACACCGAGGGGCGCTGTGCGAGCGCCCGCGCGATCGCGAGGAGCCGAAGCTGCCCCAGCGGGAGCACGGCGGCCGGGTCGGCCGCGCGTTGCTTCCAACCCGATGATCGCAAGCGCCGCGCGAGCCGCCTCCTGCACTTGCTGCTCCTCGCGCCATTGCCAGGGCGGTCGGAGCATGCTCTCGACGAACCCGGTGCGCGACCGAACGTGCGCTCCCACCGCGGCGTTGTCGAGCACATCGAGCTCGGCGAGCGGGCGCGTGGTCTGGAACACCGTCGCCAGTCCGTGCCGCGCACGACGATGCGGAGGCCAGCGGGTGACGTCTTGCCCGTCGATGCGGACGACGCCGCTGTCGACGAGGTGGAGCCCCGAGATGCAGCCGAGCAGCGTCGACTTTCCCGCGCCGTTCGGCCCGATGAGGCACGTCAGCGAGCCGGCCGCGACATCCAGCGACACGCTGTCGACCGCCTTGACGGCGCCGAACGCTTTCGTGACGCCCGAGAGCGCGCAGGCGGCCTCCCTCGTCGTCTCGGCTGGGAGCGGGGAAGCGGCCGCCGCCACGTCCTCAGGTCCCTCGGACAGCGGACGGGGTCTCGTCGCTCGGGAAGCCGCCGCCGAGGTTGCGGACCGCCGCTTTCACCATGTCGAGGAACGCGGCGCGGTCCTTCTCGGAGAAGCCCTCGAGCATCGAGTCCTCGAACTCGGAGACCGCTTCCTCGCAGGCGGCGAGCACGCCACGACCCTTTGCCGTGAGCGTCGCAGGCAGCGTCCTGCGATGGTTGGGATCCGGGTTTCGCTCGATGAGGCCCTTGCGCTCGAGCGCGTGGGTGACCTCGCTCATCGACTGGGGAGTCATGAACGCGCGTCGCGCGAGCTGCGAGGTCGAGAGCGGCGCACCGTGCCGGCTGAGGATGCTGAGCGTCGTGAACTGGAGCGTCGTGAGACCGTGCGGACCGACGCGCTCGCTGATGCCCGCCAGCACCCGCTGATGGAGACGGGCGAGCGCGTACGAGACGCCGGGCGTCGTCTGCGCCCTCGTCTCCCTTTCAACCGCGCCGGTCATCCCGTCCACTCCCGATGGGGCGTCACGAACGCCGTGGCCGCCGGTGACGAGGCGGCCACGGCGCTCGCGTCGCTACTTCTTCTTTGCAAAGGCCTTGCCGAAGAGCGGTTTGACCTTGCAGTCGTCGATCCTCCCGACCCACATCGAGTCGAGCTGGAGCCCCTGGTGGTTCCTCGGCCCGAGGAAGATCCGGCCGGCAGGCGTCACCAGCCCCCGCAGCTTCGTCTCGAGCGCGTCGTTGATGCCCGCCCGGGTCGTCCCGCCCTTCTCGATCGCCGCCTTGAACGCCCAGAGCGCGCCTGCGGCATCGCCGTCGAAGTTGGAGACCGGTCGCTTCAGGATGCTGCGGAGCAGGGCGGCCTCCTTGCGCACGGGGTCGGTCTTCGGGAGGAACGTCCACGCGGTCGCGAGGAACGAGTTCACGATCGCGCCGTTCACATCCCCGCATGTGCCCTGCAGGAACTGCGGCGAGACGTTCGCCCCGGTCAGCACGAGCCGCTGCGGCAACTGCAGCTGCTTGAACTGCTTCACGATGGTCGCCGCAGCCGGCGTGGCCGTCCAGAGCCACAGCGCCTGGGCATCGGAGTTCTTGATCCGCGTCAGCTCGGCCGAGAAATCCGTCGACGTGGGCGCGAAGATCGTCGTGTCCACGATCTCGAAGCCGTACCTCTTCGCGAGCTTCGAGACCTGATTCGGGCCGTCGCGCCCGTACCCGCCGTTGTCGCCCATGAGCCAGACGCGCTTGACGCCGAGGCTCTTGAGGTATGCCGCCTCGCTGTAGGCGTACAGCCGGGCCGTAGCGGTCAGGATGTAGGCGTACGGCTGCGGCGGCTCGACGAGCGTCGTCGGCGGCGAAAGGGCGATGAACGGGATCTTCGCCTGGCTCGCGATCGCCCCGGTCGCGACGGCCGCGGCCGCGTTCCCCGAGCCGAAGATGCCCACGTACTTCGGGTCGCCGATGAACTTCTGGACGTTCTGGACGGCCTGCGACGGATTCGACGCGTTGTCGAGGACGTCGACCACCACGCGCCTGCCTCTGATGCCGCCGTGCGCGTTCCAGTATGCGACGACGGCTTCGACGGCCTGCCGGTCGCTCTGACCGACGAGCTGCGTCGGCCCGGTCAGCGGTGCGTCCATGCCGAAGTGGATCGTGGCCGCCTGCGAGGTGCTCGTCGCAGACGCCGATGCGAAGACGAGGCCGACAACGGCTGCGCCAGCCGCCACGACGACACCGACCTTCCTCCTGCTCATGAAGGGCTCCCTTCGGAATCGATGAGACAGCGTCGCCTCAAGGAGGGCGAGTTTAAGGGAACCTGCAATTGATGTCCAGGGCCGTGAGGCCGGCTCCGCCCGCGAGCGTGGCGCTCGACGAGCCCGAGCCGGCCGCGCGCGCCCCGACGTCGTGATCGTCGGGCGGCGCGCGTGTGTGGCGGGGCAGCTGTTCGGGAGCGCTCACGTCCGGGACTCGCTCTCGAGCCAGTCCGCGTAGGTCGGGCCTGCAAGCGTGGCGTCGGGCCCCGGGAGGAGCCCACCGTTCTCGTAGAGGGCGCCGTCGGGATCGGCCGGGTTCGTGACGCCCTCGAACCGCACCGACTCGCCACGGCGGGCGGCGAGCAGGCCGGCGACGTCGACGAGCGTCTCGGCGCGAGGACCGGCGATCTCCGGGATCCGCGACCCGTTCCGCGTCGGCGTCGAGCTCGCGTCCGTCGCGAGGTCGACGAGCGCCTCGGCGACGGTGCGGGCGGCGACCAGCTGCGTGCGCATGTTCGGCAGGTACGCGACGCCGTTCTCCCGTGCCGCCCAGCCGAGGAGCGGCTCCACGAACTCGTGGAACTGGGCTGCGCGCAGGATCCGCACCGGGATCGGGCCTCTGAGCATCTCCTGCTCGTGGACCTTCTTCGCGGCGAGGAAGCCGGCGCTGAAGTCGTCGATGCCGATGATCGAGACGACGACGATCTGCTGCACACCCGCCTGCGTGCCGAGCTCCTGCAGGTTCCGCGTGGAGGCGACGAAGAACTCGGTGGCCGGTTCCTCGTCGGCGGTCGGGTGGGATGCGGCGTCGATCACGGTCTCCACGCCCGCTCAGCGCCTCGGCGAGGCCCTCGCCGGTGACGACGTCGACGCCGAAGGAGCGGGACATCGGTACGACCTCGTGCCCTCGCTCCTCGAGCACGTCGACGATGTGCGGGCCGAGCCGTCCGGTGGCGCCTGCGACGGCGATCTTCTTGCCCTCGTTCATCAGATTCTCCTTCCCGTTCGTGGCCTTCACCGAGACGACGAGCGGGGAGCGCACGAGGGGACAGCGCCACGAGTGGCTTGGTTCAGGGCCTTCACCCGTCGCTCTGCGCGAGGTACGAGGAGTCGCCCTGACGTCCTCGGGGAGATAGCGATCCATCGAGCGGGCCGCGAGACTGCGCATCGAGCGGGTCCATGGTCGGTTACGTTCTCGGCCATGACTGATGTCTCGCAGGCGTCGGCGGGGTCGCTCGGACTCGTCGAGCGGGTTGCCGCCTTGCACCGCGTCGAACTGTTCGCCGGCATTCCGGGCCGCGTGCTCGCCGCAGTCGCGGAAGTCGGCGTCGAGAAGCGCCTATCGGTCGGAGAGGTGCTGATGGAGGAGGGCGCCGTCGAGGCGCACCTCTATGCGGTCGTCGAAGGCCGCGTCAAGGTGCATCGTGGTGATCGAACGCTCGTCGAGCTCGGTCCGGGCGCCACGGTGGGCGAGCTGGCCGTGCTGGTGCCCGCTCCGCGCGCCGCGTCGGTGACCGCGCTGGAGCCGACGCTCGTCTTGCGGGTCGACCAGGCGGTGCTCGACGAGCTTCTCATCGACTGGCCCGAGCTCGCCCAGGGCGTGATCGCGGAGCTCGTATCGCGTCTCCGCGCGACGACGGAATTCGCCGACCAGGCGTCGTGAGCAACACACCCGAGCGCGGCGTCATCGCCCTGCTGACGGCTCAGGCGCTCGCGTTCGGCGTGATGCTCGCGCTCGTCGTCGTCCCGGCGAACGCGATCTTCCTCGACGCGTACGGAGCGAAGTGGCTGCCGGCGACCTACATCGCCATCGCCGTCTTCGGGACCGCTGCGTCCGCGTTGATCGCCCGGGCGGCGCGGCGCACGAGGCTGGTTCGCGTCGCCACGGTGAGCCTCTTCGGCATCGCCGTCCTCTACGCCGCGTCGTGGCTGATCCTCGTGGCCGGCGGAGTCTGGGTGTCGGCAGGCCTGCTGGTGCTGTTCCCGATCGCGCTCCAGCTGGGGTTCGTGTTCATCGGCGGACAGGCGGGCCGGCTCCTGGACGTGCGGCAGATGAAAGAGCGATTTCCACGGGTCGTGGGCGGGTTCTCGGTCGGGTTCCTCCTCGGCGGCCTCCTCGCTTTCCCCCTCCTGGCCCTGCTGGGCTCGACCGAGAACTTGCTGCTCGGTACGACGGTCGCACAGCTCGCGTTTCTCGGCCTCCTGCTCGAGACGGAGCGGAGGTTTCCGGAAGTCCGCTCGGCTCCGGTCGAGACCTCGCAGGCCACGGCCCGACCGTCGGCGCGAACACTGTTCGCGTCGGGGCTCGTTCTCCTCCTCCTCGTCTACCAGGTGCTGTCGGCGATGGGGTCGTGGCTGGTCGACTACCTCCTCTTCAACCGCGCGAGTGCGCACTACAGCGGGGACGACCTGACCCGGTTCCTGTCGGGGTACACGGCGGTGCTCAACCTCGTAGACATCCTCTTCCTCGCTCTGCTCGCCGGGCCGCTGCTGCGTCGCTTCGGCCTGCGACTCGGGCTCGTTCTGAACCCCGCCGTCGTTGCCGCGCTGCTCGCGGTGATGGCGGTGGTGGTCGCCGGGCCAGGTGCCGCCGCCTACGGCCTCTTCGTGCTCGCGGCCGTCACCCGCCTCACCGACATCGTCCTGTCCGACGGCACCACCCGCACGTCCGTCAACGCCTCGTTTCAGGTAGTTCCGATCCACGACCGTCTCGCCGTCCAGGCCGTCGTCGAAGGCATCGGCGTCCCCGTCGCCATCGGCGCCACGGGCGCGGTGTTGCTGCTCATGAACCTGCTCGGTCTCGGGATCGGGGCAGTGATCGTCTTCGGCGCCGCCCTGAGCGTGATCTGGACGGTGAGCGGCGTGGCGATGTACCGGTCGTACACACGGGCGCTCGCGGACGAGATGAGCCGCCGGTCGCTCGTCGCGAGCGGATACGACGTCACCGAGGACGATGTCGCGCTCCAAGCGCTGCTCAGGTCCGACGATGCACGTGACGTGCGCCTCGGCCTCGACCTGCTGCCTGGGATCGCGTCGCCGGCTTCCACCGAAGCGCTCCGGCGGGCGTCGGAGCACGCGGATCCCGAGCTGCGCTTGCGGGCGCTCGTCCAGCTCGCCGCCGACGGCGACGCTCAGGCCGCTGCAGAGGTGCAAGCGCTTGCGACCGACCTCGCCCGCTCCGCCGACGCTGCCGAGCGGCGCGCGGCGGCGTCCGCGCTCGGCCCGCGCCGGATCGTCACCGCCGGCCAAAGCATGCTCATCGCCCTCCTCGACGACACGGATCCGACCGTCCGCGCGGCGGCGCTCGATTCCGTGATCCCCGCGGACGCCGGAGAGCAGGACGTCGTCCGTCGGGTCGTTGCAGCGCTCGAGGAGCCCCGCACAGCGGGCAGTGCGACCGCCGCGGTCAGGCGAGTCGCCGACTCGGCCGTCCCTCTCCTCGCAGCCGCGCTTGCCCGCGGTGGAGCATCGAAGCGCCCGCCTCTGGTGCGTGCGGCTGCCCATGCGGCGACGGAGCACGGGTTGGCGGTCATCGAGCCCGCCCTCCGCGACCGCGATCGCGTGGTCGTGCTCGCGGCGCTCGACGCGCTGGATGCGGCAGACGGCGCCGGCGTCGTACCGTCCGACTTCCTCGACGGCGTGTTCGACGACGCGGCCGCGCACGCATCTCGCAGTCTCGCTGCGCGCGCGGCGCTCGCCGCTTCCGACCTCCCTCTGCGGAGAGCGCTGGAGGACGAGCGCGACCTCGCACGGCGACTGGTCATAGCCGTGCTCGCGCTTCGCCACGGCGATCGCGTCCGGGACGCCGTTCGAGTCGTGGACGGCGCAGAGGGCCAGCGTCGTGCGCTCGGAGTCGAGGCGCTCGACGTGCTGATCTCCCGTGAGGAAGCCACGATCGCGCTTCCGCTCGTTCGCAGCGACCTCACGCCGGAAGAGCAGGCGGCTGCGCTACGACATGTCGTCCCGGCCGAGCGCGGTCTCGAAGAGTGGATCGCGGACATGGCCGAAGATCCGGAGGACGTCTGGCGCTCCTCGTGGCTCGCCCTCTGTGCGCGCCACGCGTCCGGTCGCTAGTTGCCCGCGCCGATCCGGACCCGGCCGAGCGCGTCGGCGAGCTCCTCCGAACGGACAGGCTTGACGAGGTAGTCGTCCATCCCGGCCGCGAAGCACGCCTCGCGGTCCTCGATCATGGCGTTCGCCGTCATGGCGATGATCCGCGGACGGGACTCTGCCGGCCAGCGCGAGCAGATGCGGCGCGAGGCGTCGAGGCCATCCATCTCGGGCATCTGCACGTCCATCAGCACGACGTCGTAGGGCTCCCGCTCCAGAGCCACGAGCACCTCGAGCCCGTTCGAGGCGACATCGGCGCGGTAGCCCAGCTTCGCGAGGATCCGAAGCGCGACCTTCTGGTTCACGGAATTGTCCTCCGCCAGCAGGATCCGCAAGGACGACGTCTCGGGTAGCTCGACGTCGACCACAGCCTGCGGGGACACGGGCTCGTGCAAGGGCTCCGTCAGCAGGCTGAGCAGCGCGTTGTACAGCTGCGAGGCCCTCACCGGCTTGGTGAGCTGAATGCCGAACTCCCCGGCCGAGCGGGCCCGAGAGAGGCCGGCGAGCGACGTGAGGAGCACGAGAGGGAGCTCCACCCCGTTCGGGTGGCGCCGGATCCGGCGGGCGAGCTCCCACCCGTCCATCTCCGGCATCAGCATGTCGATGGCGGCGACGTCGAAATGCTCGCCGTCGTCGATCAGCGTGAGAGCCTGCGAGGGTCGCTCGACCGCCACAGGCTCCATCCCCCAGGAGCGCACTTGGCGGCTCACGATCTCCCGGTTGGTGGCGTTGTCGTCTACGACGAGGATCCGCTTGGCAGCGAGCTTCGGTAGCCCATCGTCGAGGCTGAGCTTCTCAGGCACCTTCGCCTCGGAGGCAGTCAACTCGATGTGGAACGTCGAGCCCTTTCCTTCCACGCTGTCGACCGACATCGTTCCGTCCATCAGCTCGACGATGCGTTTCGAGATGGCAAGGCCAAGCCCCGTGCCGCCGTAGCGGCGCGAGGTCGATGCGTCGACCTGGCTGAACGATTCGAAGAGCCGATCCATCCGATCCTTCGGAATCCCGATGCCGGTGTCCCGGACGGCGAAGTGCAGGCGATGCTGTCCGCTGCCGTCCGGCTCCGCGTCGACATGAACGATCACCTCGCCCTGCTCCGTGAACTTCACGGCGTTCGAGAGCAGGTTCAGGAGCACCTGTCGAAGGCGCGTGCCGTCACCCACGATCCCGGCCGGCACCCCGTCGTCGACGAGGCAGCCGAGCTCGACGTCCTTTCCCGAGGCACGCGGAGCGACGATGTCGAGCGCTCCCTCGACGCACTCGCGCAGATCGAACGGCACTCGCTCCA
Organism: uncultured Actinomycetes bacterium; assembly: GCA_963742525.1. Classification (GTDB taxonomy): domain Bacteria; phylum Actinomycetota; class Thermoleophilia; order Gaiellales; family Gaiellaceae; genus Gaiella. The sequence continues at coordinate 83,324 of CAVUMD010000001.1, read as the reverse complement.
GCTCGAGTCTGCCGGCCTCGATCTTCGAGAAGTCGAGGATATCGTCGATGACGCGGAGGAGCGCATCGCCGCTCGAGCGGACGACCTCGGCGAGCTCCTGCTGCTCCGGCGTCAGCTCGGTGCCGAGGAGCAGGCCGGTCATCCCGATCACGGCGTTCATCGGTGTCCGGATCTCGTGGCTCATCGTCGCGAGGAAGGCGCTCTTCGCCCGGGTCGCTGCCTCCGCCTCCCGGCGCGCCCGCTCGAGCTCGTCGAGGTAGCGCGCCTTGTCGATCGCGGTGGCGGCGAAGGCGGCAAAGGCCCTCGCGGTCTCGGCATGCTCGGCGGTGTAGAAGTCCGGCTCGAACGAGTCCAGTGTCAGCATCCCGATCAGCCGATCTCCGGCGACCACCAGCGGAATGGCCATCCACGACTTGATGCTCCCAGGGCCAAAGGGGTCCTCGAAATGCGCGAGCTGCGTCACGTCGCCGACGATGATCGTCTCGCGCCGCTGGACGAGCTCGAAGGCAGGGTCCTCAGGCTCCCGCACCGCATAGCGCACGCCGAGGAGCGCATCCACATCGGGATACGCCTGACCGGCCACGATGACCAGCTCCTCGCCGTCGACCTGCTGGATGGTGGCTCCGTCATACGGAACCACCTTGCGCAGCTCGGTGAGGATCAGGTCGAAGACCTCCGGCACGCCGAGCGTGCCGCCGAGCGAATGGGCCGCGGCTCGCAGCGTCTCGGCCTGCTCGCGGGCGGCGCGCTCGGTCTCGAGCAAGCGGGCGTTCTCGATCGCCATCCCAGCCTGCGCGGCGAACGCCGTCGCGAGCTCCGCGAGGTCATCGTCGTAGAAACCGGGCTCGAACTTGTCGACGCTGAGGACACCGACTACGCGGTCTGCGACGATCATCGGCGCGCAGATCCAGCCGCGAATGCGCCCGCCGCCGTGCAGCTCGCTCGCGAAGATCGGATTCTGAGACACGTCAGCGAAGACCTGCGTCCGCTTCGAGCGCACGACCAGGTTGTTGAGGCTCGTCTCGTCGTCCAGGTCGAAGCCCTGCCCGAGGAGAGCATCGAGATTGCCGAGGCCGCGCCCACCCACGATCACCAGACGGTTGTCGTGGATCACCTGCACGGAGCAGCTGTCGTAAGGCACCACCCGCTGCAGCTCGTCGAGGATCACCTCGATCGTGTCCTCCAGGCTCAGCGCCTTGCCGAGCACCCGCGTCACGGCCAGCAGCGTCTCGGCGTGCTCGCGTGCGCGCTGGAGCTCCGTGATGTCGTGGTAGATCGCGTAGTTGCCGACGTGCTCTCCGTCGACTCTGAGCGGCACGAGCATCATCTGCACGTCGACGAGCGCGCCGTCCTTGCGTGCGCGACGCGTCACCCGGTCGGTGCGACCTGCGTCCAGCGCTTCGCGGGTTACGTCCCGGCCTTCTCCCCGGGACTCCTCGTCGAGGACGAGGTCGTCGATCAGACGCCCGATCGCCTCCTCCGCCGAGTAGCCGAACAGCCGTGTCGCCGCCGGGTTCCAGCCGGTCACGCGCTCGTCGGCGTCCATGACGACGACGGCGACCGGGCTGATGTCGACGAGCGACTCGAAGTACTGCTTCTGGCGGCGGATCTCCGCGTGCGCCACCGCCTGGTCGGTGACGTCGATCATGACGCCCTGAACGTGTGTGACGCGGCCGTCCCCGTCCTTCACCATCCAGGCGTCGTCGCGCACCCAGACCGTTCTTCCGTCCGCGGCGATGACCCGGTATTCCATCGACCACCGGTCGTCGCCGCGGGCGAGGGCGGCGGCTGTTGCGCCAATCGTGTGCTCGCGGTCATCGGGATGGAGAACGGCCGCGAAGAACGCCGGATCCATCCACGCGTCGCGCGCGTAGCCGAAGATCGCCTCGACCTGCGGGCTGATGTACTCCGACGTCGCGGACTCGTCGGGCAAATCCCTGTAGACAGCGAGCGGCAGTTGCTCGACGAGCTTGCGGTACCGGCCCTCGGTGTCCTCGAGCTCGGCCAGCCGCCGGCGCGCCTCGGCGAGCTCCGGCGAAGGGGTCGCGTCTGCCGTCATCGGCGTCTTGGGCACGACGTGGAGCGCATTCAGTCTCGATCGTTGCGCCAGACGATGAGCTCGGCGCCCACCCGACGCCATTCGCCCTCGATCTCGTCGAGGCGAGAGAGCACGGCGTCCAGATCGCCTGCTGCGGCGGCGGTCTCGGCCTCCTGGCAGAGCGACGCGAGCTCTCTGGCCCCAAACGTCCGGCCGTTGCCCTTCAGCGTGTGCGCCGCACGCCTGGCACCGGTCGCGTCGCCGGAGGTTGCGGCGCCGCGCAGAGACTCGAGCTGGGCTGGAGCGTCCTGGAGGAGCTCATCGACGAGCTCGGCGAGGAACACCGGGTCGTCGCCCACGCTCTCGCACAACTCACCGAGTACGGCGGTGTCCACTGCGCTTCCGCGCTCCGTCATGTCCGCACCTCCGGAGGCGAGCCTAACGCCTTTCCAACCAGGGAGGTTGACCCGGTCACCGCGTCTCGTCAGGATCGACGGAAGGTGGCGCCCACGGTCCTCATCGCGGACGACGACGCCATCAGTCGGAAGCTGCTCCGACGCCTCCTCGAGCGGGACGGGTACGCGGTAAGGGCGGCGGCGGACGGAATCGAGGCGCTCGAGCTGTTCGCCGAGGAGAGCATCGATCTCGTGCTCCTCGACATCGTCATGCCCGGGCTCGACGGGATCTCGGTTCTGGAGCGCCTCAAGGCGACACCCGGTGCGGATCACGTGCCGGTGATCATGATCTCCGCCGTCGACGAGACGGAGAGCGTCGTCCGCTGCATCGAGATCGGCGCCGACGACTACCTTCCCAAGCCGTTCAACCCCGTCATCCTCCGCGCGAGGATGAACGCCGGTCTCACCAAGAAGCGTCTCCACGACCTCGAGCGGGCACGGGTCCACGACGTCTTCAGCCGGTTTCTCCCCGAGCACGTCGTCGCCGAGGTGCTGGAGCGGACGGACGACGACCTCCGGATCGGCGGCGTCAGCACGGTCGGAACCGTGATGTTCACCGACCTGCGCGGGTTCACCGCGTTCTCGGAGAACCGCGCGCCCGAGCTCGTGATCGATGCGCTCAACCGCTACTTCGACGAGACGAGCGACACGATCCTCGAGCATGGTGGAACGCTCGTGGCGTACCGCGGCGACGGCTTCCTCGCCGCGTTCGGCGCACCGATCGAGGTCGAGGACCACGCCGACCGGGCTCTTGCAACCGCTCGCGACATGATCGAGGTGCGACTCCCACGCTTCAACGATTGGCTGCGCTCGAACGGATTCGACGAGGACGTCCGTATGGGTGTCGGGCTCAACAGCGGGCCGTTCATGTCAGGCAACGTCGGCTCCCTCCGGCGGCTCGAGTACACGGTGCACGGCGACACCGTCAACACGGCATCGCGCATCGAGGGCCTGACGAAGACCCTCGGGCCGCCGATCCTCCTGTCGGAAACGACGCGTGCCGCGCTCCTCCGTCCTCCGCCCGACCTGAGCCCCGTCGGGGAGGTCGAGGTCCGCGGGCGTCGGTCGGCGGTGGTTCTCTGGACCGTCGAGGTCGGGGTCGGCGCCGCCGGCCATGCCGGCCGCGTTGCCCGGTAGCCACGCGCACCGCGACCGCCGGACGCCGGCGATGAACTGCTGGAACAGGTCAGACGTCGCTGCTCGGCAGGGTCGGCTGGTTGGTGGGGTAGACGCCGATCGCGAATCCGTACATCGTGTCGCCCGATCGCGGAAGCCGGTCGAACTCCTCGACCAACCCGGCCATTCGATCCCAGAACTCCGACGCCTGCGTCTCGGTGATCCGCGCGTGCCGGATGAAGCCCCAGAGCTTCCCGTCCCGGTAGGCGACGGCCGATTCCTGGGCGGCGACCTCGAAGTCGTTGAAGTCTCGAGGCATCTCGTCGCCCGCCGCGGTGCGCTCGACGCCGACGTAGAAGAGTCGCGCGGTCCTGCCGTAGAAGCGTTCCTCGATCGCCCGCACCCGGCGTGTCCGCACCACCTGCAGCAATCGCGCCCTCGTGAGGACGTTGACATGGTGGGCAACGGTGCTCTTCGGCCTCCCGAGCGCCATCGCAAGCTCGTTCACCGTCGCCGCGCGCTCGTGGAGCAGGCCCAGGATCGTGGTGCGCAGGGGATGGCCGATCGCCTTCACCTGCGACGGCTCGGTGAGCGCGATCCGGTCGGCGAGCTCGTAGTCGGGTGGGGTGGGGTTGCGGTCCACGGCGCCGATAGACTAGCTTTATGGAACGTTCCAATATCTTGGATCAATCGAGGAGGACGGGATGAGCGAGATTCTGCTGTACCACCACGTCCAGGGCTTGACGGAGGGCGTGCGGTCGTTCGCCGACGAGTTGCGGCGGGCCGGACATACCGTGCACACGCCCGACCTGTTCGAGGGAAGGACGTTCGCGACGCTCGAGGACGGCATGGCGTTCGCGCGCGAGAGCGGATTCGGCGCGCTGGGCGAGCGCGGCGTCGCCGCCGCCGAGGGCATCCGCCCCGACGTCGTCTACGCCGGGTTCTCCTTCGGAGTGATGATCGCGCAACGGCTCGCGCAGACACGCCGCGGCGCCCGTGGCGCCCTGCTCATGTACTCGTGCCTACCGGTCTCGGAGTTCGGTGACGCGTGGCCCGCCGGCGTCCCGGTGCAGGTGCACGGCAAGGAGGGCGACGAGTTCTTTCTCGAGGACATCGACGCCGCCCGCGCCCTCGTCGAGTCGAGCGACCTCGCGGAGCTGTTCCTCTACCCGGGCACCGAGCACCTGTTCGCCGACTCGTCGCTGCCGGCGTTCGATGCCGCCGCCGCGGCCCTGCTGACCGAGCGCGTGCTGGCCTTCCTCGAGCGGGTTCCGGCGGGCGAAAGCGGCTGACGCCTTCCGGCGTAGCGAGGCGTAGTGTCCGTCCATGATGGCGGGCGGGAAACGGCGGTCGTGAGCGAGCGCGCGGCCGACGTCGTCGTGATCGGCGCCGGATCGGCCGGCGCGGTGGTCGCACGGCGCCTCGTGGACGGCGGCGCGCGCGTGCTTCTGCTCGAGGCCGGAGGACGGGACGACAACCCTGCGATCCACGACCCCGGCAGGCTCCACGAGCTCTGGTTGTCCGAGGTCGACTGGGCCTACGAGACGGTGCCGCAACGGCACGCCGCCGGACGCAGTCTTGCGTGGCCCCGTGGCAAGGTCCTCGGGGGATCGAGCTGCCTGAACGCGATGATCTGGGTGCGCGGCGCACCCGCCGACTTCGATGCGTGGGCGTCCCTCGGCGCGGAGGGATGGTCGTGGGATGAGGTGCGGCCCGTCTACGAGCGGATCGAGCGGCGCGAGCCCGGCGGGCCCGGAACGGTGAGCCTCGTCACCTCGTTCGAGCCCGATCCGATCCACGTGTCGATCGCGCAGGCGGCGAACGAGTGCGGCATCTCCACGAACGCCGACTACAACGGCGGGTCGCAGGACGGCGTGTCGTTCATGCAGTACTGCATCGAGGACGGCGTCCGCCACAGCACGGCGGCGGCGTACATCCGGCCCGTCGAGGCGGCGGACACCCTCGAGCTCGTCCTGGGCGCATCCGCCCGGCGCCTCGTGTTCGACGGCACCCGCTGCGTCGGCGTCGAGTGGTCGAAGGACGGCCGCACCGAGCAGGCCCGCGCCGCGGAGGTCGTCCTGTGCGGCGGGACGATCGGATCGGCGCAGCTCCTCCTGCTCTCCGGGATAGGACCCGCGGAGCACCTGCGCTCGCTCGGGGTCGACGTCGTCGCCGACCTCCCCGGCGTCGGCGAGAACCTGCACGACCACCTGCTGTCTCCGGTGATCTTCACCGCGGAGCGCGAGATCGGCGCGCCGTCGCCGGGCCTTCCTGCGTGCCAGACGCACCTCTTCTGGCGCTCGCGACCCGACCTGCCGGTGCCCGACATCCAGCCGATCCACTTCATGGTGCCGATGTACGAGCCGTGGATGGACGGGCCCGACAACGGGTTCACGCTGCTGGGCGGGATGGTGCGCCCGGTCAGCCGTGGCACCTTGCGACTGACCGGCCCGGCGCCCGAGGATCCCGTCGCGCTCGACCCGAACATCCTCGCCTGCGAGGCCGATCTCGAGAGCCTGGTCGCGGCCGTCGAGCTCTGCCGGCGGGTCGGTGCCGCCCCCGCGCTCGGCGAGTGGGGCGCGGTCGAGCGATACCCGGGACCGTCGGTGAGAACCGCCGAGGAGGTGCGCCGGTACGTGCGAGAGACGGCGATCACGTACCACCACCAGGTCGGCACGTGCAGGATGGGCGGCGATGCGGCCGCGGTCGTCGGCCCGCGACTCCGGGTGCACGGCATCGAGGGCCTCCGGGTCGCCGACGCATCGGTCATGCCCACCGTCACGACCGGGAACACGAACGCGCCGTCGATCATGATCGGCGAGCGCGCAGCGGAGTTCATGCTGGCGGATGCCTGAGGCCGACGCTCTCCTCGAGGCAGCGGGCCTTCCCTCGGCGGAGGTCGACGCCTGGCGCGCGAGCGCGCCGAGCCGTGCGACCTCCTTCGACGAGGCTGCCGCCGCGACCTCGGCGCATCTCGTGCGCGGTGAGGAGCTTCTCCGCCGTCTTCCCGCCCGCCCCGATCGGAACGACGCCGAGGAGGCGGCGGCCTCCGCGATGCGGGCGGCTCTCGACGCCGAGCGCGCGCGATTCCTGCGTGCCCACGTCGATGCCGTCTACGACGCGCTGACGGACGACCTGCGCCGGGCGGTCCGCGACGAGGACCTCGTCTACGCGGCCGCGGAGCGGTTCCCGGGCCTGGCGCCCACCCGTGCCGCCGTCGCGGCCGAGCGATCCCGGCCGCTGCCCGAGAAGGAAGGGCTCGAGATCGCGCAGGGACTCCTTCTCTCGTTCGTGCTCGCCTCACCGCGCTGCGGCTCGCACCTCGTCTGGTCGATGCTGCGGCCCACCGACGAGGCCCTCGCGCGGCTCGAAGAGTTCCGGGGGACCGGCGTCGCCGACCTCGGCGGCACGTACCTCGAGCGGCGCGGTCGTGCCGCATACCTCGAGATCCGCAACGACCGCCACCTGAACGCGGAGGACTGCGAGACGCTCCCCACCACCGAGGTCGCCGTCGACCTGGCCCTGCTCGACCCCGAGGTCGAGGTGGGCGTCATCCGCGGCGCGGTGGTGAGCCATCCGCGCTACGACGGCCGGCGCGTCTTCGGCGCCGGCCTCAACCTCACGCATCTGTACCACGGCCGCCTCGACTTCATGTTCTTCGTCACGCGCGACCTCGGCTACGTGAACAAGCTGTTCCGCGGGCTGAGCTCCGACGAGCACCGGCCGGGCGAGCCCGAGGAGACGACCGAGAAGCTCTGGCTCGCGGCCGTCGAGACCTTCGCGATCGGCGGCGCGTGCCAGATCCTGCACACCGTCGACCACGTGATCGCGACCCGCGGCACACGACTCTATCTCCCCGCGCGCAAGGAGGGGATCCTGCCGGGCGCGTCCAATCTCCGGTTGCCGCGGTCGGTCGGCGATCGGCTTGCGCGCCAGGCGATCCTCTCCGGCTTGGAGTTCGAGGCGGGGACGCCGCACGGCGATCTCCTCTGCGACGAGGTCGTCGAGTCGCCGAAGGAGATGGACGACGCCGTCGCCCGGCGCGTCGCGGCCCTGACGAGCTCGGGTCTCGTGAACGCCGCGGGAAATCGCCGCGCGCTGCGGATCGGGTCGGAGCCGCTCGACCTCTTCCGGCGGTACATGGCGACCTTCTGCCGCGAGCAGGCGTACTGCCACTTCAGCCCGGCGCTCGTCCGCAACCTCGAAGAGCACTGGAACGCACACGAGCGCCGGGTCTGATGGGCGGACGGCGGGCCGGCGTGGGGAAGACCATGCCGGCCCGGCGCCTTCCTGTCGCTAGGGCCTCCAGCCGCCCGCGAGGCGCTCGCCGAGCTGCAGCCCGAAGCGGTCGAGCAGCTCGGGCACCGTCTCCGGGCGCATCTCGAGCCCGTACCGTGCATTGAGCCGAGCGAGCTCGTCCGGGTCGGCGGCGACCGCGCCGCCCAGCCCGTCGAGCTCCCGGAAGAAGTCCTCGAACCCGGCCGGCGAGATGATCTCGAGGATCCGGCACGGCTCGTCGCCCGCGTTCCAGAAGGTGTGCCACTGGTCCCGCGGCTTGAAGACGAGGTCACCGGGGCCGGCCTCGACGACGTCGTCACCGAGGAGCGCCCCCATCCGGCCCTGGAGGACGTAGCTGTACTCGTCCTCGCGCGTGTGCCGGTGCAGAGGGGCGGCGAGCGCGCGCGGCGACATCGGGTGCTCGACGAGCGAGAAGCGCTCGCTCGCGTCGACGCCGTCGATCAGGAAGCGGACGCCGATGCTCCCGAGGAAGCCTTCCTGCCCCTGGTCGGGGGTGACGATCCTGGGACCTGCGACTGCGGTGCTCATCTCGACTCTCCTTTCATCGAACAATAGTGTCCCGCGAATATACGACACAAGGCGATATCTGTCAATATTCAGAAGACGAACATGTCCGACGAAAGACGTCCATACCGCATGACCCGCCGCGCCGAGCTCGAGGACGAGACGCACAGGCGCATCACCGAGAGCACCGTCGCGCTCCACGAGGAGCTCGGACCGGCCCGTACGACGATCAGCGCCGTGGCGGAGCGGGCCGGCGTGCGCCGCTCGACCGTCTACCGCCATTTCCCGACCGAGGAGGCGCTCTTCGCTGCCTGCTCCTCCCACTGGCGCGCAGAGAACCCATCGCCGGACCCCGGAGGCTGGGCTGCGGTCGACGACCCCGCCGAGCGCACGGAGAAGGCGCTCGGCGAGCTCTACGCCTTCTACGGCCGGACACACGCGATGTACGAGAGCCTGCTCCGCGACGAGCCCCTCGTCCCGGTCGTCCAGCGGCTGCTCCGCGACTTCCACGGGTACCTCGAGGCGATCCAGGACGTCCTGATGGTGGGCCGCGGGCTTCGCGGCCGCGCGGCGCGCCGGACGCGCGCGGCGATCGGCCACGCGGTCGGGTTCCCGACGTGGCGGTCGCTCGTGCTCGACCAGGGCCTCACCGCCGACGAGGCCGTCGCGCTGATGGCGTCCCTCGTCGAGACGAGCGGGACTCGCGCCGCGATGTGACCCTGCTCTTCGACCCCGGCGCGTTCGAGCCGCTCACGGAGACCCCGTGGAACGAGCCGCGCGTCCGCGACGCGATCCAGGCGATCGTCGGCGCGGCCGAGAAGGCGTTCGACGACGCAGCGCTCTGGCCGGCCGGGGAGTGGGAGAGCTGGCAGACGCCGCTGCCCCTGAAGAGCCTCTACGTCGGCGCCGCCGGCGTCGTCTGGGCGCTGCACGCGCTGCGCGGCCGCGGCCACGCGGACGGCGTCCTCGACCTCGCGCATGCCGTGTCGCGCACACACGAGCGCTGGAGACGTGAGCCGGACCTGATGCGCGGCATCCAGCTGCCGTCGGCCGCCGAGGCAGGCCTCCTCACCGGGGAGAGCGGGATCCTCATGACAGCTTGGCTCGTCGAGCCAACCGCCGAGCGCGCCGAGCGCCTGCACGAGCGAATCCGGGAGAACGCCGACAACGAGGCGATCGAGATCATGTGGGGCGCACCCGGCACGATGCTCGCCGCGGCCGAGCTCCACCGGCGCACGGGCGAGGCCCGCTGGGCCGACGCATGGCGGGAGAGCGCCGGCAAGGTGCTCGCTGCTCGCACCGTGGACGGGCTCTGGGAGAGCCGGCTCTACGGCGAGATCCGCCGCAGCCTCACGCCCCCGCACGGGATCGCGGGGAACGTCGACGCGCTCCTCGACGGCGGCGACCTCCTCGACGCGGAGGTCCGCCGGATGCTGCAGCGCGAGGCGAACGAGGTGTTGCGGCGCACCGCCGTCGTCGAGGACGGCCTCGCCACCTGGCCGACCGGCTCCGCCGACGGTCTCGTCGGCGAGGACGGCGAGATCCGTCTCCAGTGGTGCGCCGGGGCACCGGGCATCGTGATCGCGGCCGGGGCGTATCTCGACCGCGACCTGTTGCTCGCGGGGGCGGAGCTCGTCTGGCGCGCGGGCGCACACGGCGAGGAGAAGGGCGCCGGCATCTGTCACGGGACTGCCGGCAACGGCTATGCGCTGCTACGGACCTTCGAATGCACGGGAGACGAGCGCTGGCTCGACCGAGCGCGGCGGTTTGCGACACACGCGCTCGAGCAGGTCGAACGCCGCGAGGGCCGCTTCTCGCTCTGGACGGGAGACCTCGGAGTCGCGCTGTTCGCCTCGGACTGCCTCGACGCGCGCGCCCGCTACCCGGTTCTCGAGACCTGGGGCTGACGCCCTCGGAGTCGGCGGACTGCCGTGGGTCGAGCGTCGTGGTTGGATGGGTGGTAACCCGAGACGAGGAGGAACGCCGTGACCTACGTGCCCGCCGCCGACCGCTACGAGCGCGATGCGCTACCGGCGCAGCGGTCGGAGCGGGCTCGACCTGCCGCGCGTCTCGCTCGGGCTCTGGCACAACTTCGGTGGCGATCGACCCGCTCGAGACGGAGCCGTGCGATCGTGCGCCGCGCCTTCGACCTCGGGATCACGCACTTCGACCTCGCCAACAACTACGGCCCGCCGTACGGCTCGGCCGAGGAGAACGTTCGGCAAGCTCCTGCGCGACGACCTCGGCCGTACCGCGACGAGCTCGTCATCTCGACGAAGGCCGGCTACGACATGTGGCCGGGCCCGTACGGCGAGTGGGGCTCGCGCAAGTACCTGCTCGCGAGCCTCGACCAGAGCCTGCGGCGCATGGGGCTCGAGTACGTCGACATCTTCTACTCGCACCGGTTCGACCCGGAGACGCCGCTCGAGGAGACGATGGGCGCGCTCGACACCGCGGTGCGGCAGGGCAAGGCGCTGTACGCGGGCATCTCGTCCTACACGGCCGAGCAGACGCAGGAGGCGGTCGCGATCTGCGGGCGCTCGGCACGCCGCTCCTCATCCACCAGCCGTCCTACTCGATGCTCAACCGCTGGATCGAGGGCGGCCTGCTCGACGTGCTCGGGCGAGGAGGGCATCGGCTGCATCGCCTTCTCGCCGCTCGGCCAGGGCCTGCTCGACCGACAAGTACCTCGACGGCATCCCGAGCGGCTCGCGCGCGAGCCGCGACTCGAGCCCTCTCGCCGCGACCGGCTCGACGAGCCGACGCTCGCGAAGGTGCGCGCGCTGAACGCGGTCGCCGCGCGGCCGCGGCCAGTCGCTCGCCCAGCTCGCGATCGCGTGGGTGCTGCGCGACGCGCGCGTCACGTCCGCGCTGATCGGCGCGTCGAGCGTGGAGCAGCTCGAGGAGAACGTCGCCGCGCTCGACGGGCCTGCGTTCTCCGACGACGAGCTCGCCGAGATCGACCGCTACGCCACCGACAGCGACATCAACATCTGGCTCCCGGCGACCGAGCGGTAACGGCGCTCTCACGTGAGGTCCTCGCGTGGACGACGGGCCCAGGGTGTCCGCCCGCCGGGACGGAACATCGCGAGGATCACCGCCGTGAGCACCATCATCAGCTGGGTCGCGAGGACGGCGACGAGCCGCCAGGTGCCGTCCCGGTCGACTGCACCGGCGGACGCCGTTCCGTCCACGAGCGCGTCGACCGTCGGGCCGACCACGAGCGCGCCGAACAGGATGGTGGCGCCGAGGAGAGCGAGCTTCGCCGTGACCCACCAGTGCCGCAGCACCCGCCAGCGCGACGTCAGGCCGAGGACGACACCACTGCCCAGGGCGAGGAACGAGAGCGGGATGCCAAGGGTGAACGGGAGGATTGCCATCAGCTCGTAGATCGCGTGCGCGTCGGCGAGGTCGTCGCGTGTGGCCGCCCTCGTCGCCGCGACCAGCAGGCCGGCCACGCTGCCGAGGAGCCCGACCGCCGCGACGACGTGCACCGTGAGCAGGCTCTTGCGCAGGTGCGCGCGGCGCGAAGGCGACCGGCGCGTGCCGATCGAGGTGGACATGGCGCCCATATCGCTCTCCATTCATCTACTCTAAACATAGAGTGACACTAACAATATACCAGCACCACAACTGCGCCCTATTCTTCTGCCGTGAGCGAGACGGCAAGCCCCGGGCTTCGCGCGCGCAAGAAGGAGCGCACGCGCCGGCTGATCGCCGACACCGCCCAGGCCCTCTTCGGCGAGCGGGGCTTCGACCGCGTCACGGTCGCCGAGATCGCCGCGGCGGCCGACGTCTCCGAGGGAACGGTCTTCAACTACTTCCCGGCGAAGGAGGATCTCTTCTGGAGCGGGATGGAGGTCTTCGAGGCGCGTCTCGTCGAGGCGGTCGCCGCGCGCCCGCACGGCGAGACCGTGCTCGACGCCTTCCGGAAGGTCGTGCTCGACGGGATCCCCCGCCTCGCCGACCCCTCCCGCGCCGGCGTGATCGCCGCGGCGCGCTCGACGATCCAGGCGAGCGAAGGGCTGCGTGCACGCGAGCGCGAGATCGTCGACCGGTACACCGCCGAGCTCGCAGACGTGATCGCGGCGGACACAGGCGCGCGACCGCACGACCCCGAGCCGTTCGCCGCCGCCGCGGCGCTCATGGGCGCGCAGCGGGCGCTCGTCGCGTTCGTCCACGATCGGGTGGCGGCGGGGGAGAGCGGCCCGAAGCTCGCGGCAGCCGCCCGTGCGCAGGCGCGGCGCGTCTTCTCGCTGCTCGGCGACGGGCTCAACGGATACGCCGCCCGGCCGCGCAGCAGGGGGCGCACAGCGAGGACCGCCCCGGCGGCACCCACGTAGGATCGACTCATGGCAGCGGAGCAGCACGACCCACGCGTCCAGCGGGTCGTGGACGCCGGCTCGCGGGCGGGGGTCGAGGTGCGCGCCCGGCGCTTCCCCGAGGGCACGCACACGGCCGAGGACGCGGCCCGTGCGATCGGCTGCACGCTCGCACAGATCGTGAAGACGCTCGTGTTCGTCGACGGTGACGGCGAGCCGGTCGCCTTCCTCGTCTCGGGCGCCAACCGGCTGGACCCGGCCAAGGGCGCGGCGGCGGCCGGTCTCGCGGAGCTGCGCAAGGCGGACGCACGGGCCACGAAGGAGCGGACCGGCTTCTCGATCGGCGGCATCCCGCCGTTCGGGCACGACCGCCCGATTCCGATGTACGTCGACGAGGACCTGCTCGCGTTCGACGAGGTCTGGGCTGCGGCCGGGCTGCCCGACGCGGTCTTTCCGCTCACCCCTGACGACCTCCTTCGCGCCTCGGGTGGCCACGCCGCGGATCTCAAGCAGGAGGTCTGACGGGCGTCACAGAAGCTTGACGAAGCAACTACTTCGGCTGTATAGTTGCTTTAGCAAGTTTCCAGAGGAAGGACGCGAGATGCGATTCGACGGCATCCACCACATCACGGCGATCACGGGCGACGCCCCGCGGAACGTCGAGTTCTACACACGCGTGCTCGGGCTGCGGCTGACCGCGAAGTCGGTGAACCAGGACGACCCGAGCGTGTACCACCTGTTCTACGGCGACGAGGTCGGAAGCCCCGGCGCCGACCTCACGTTCTTCGAGTATCCCGGGGCGCTGCCCGGGCGAGCGGGCGCCGGAATGGTGTACCGCGTCGCCTGGCGGGTCGGCTCGCCGGAGGCGCTCCGCTTCTGGGCCGACCGGCTCGAGGCGGAGGGCGTCACCGTCGAGCGAGGCGAGAGCTCGCTCCTGTTCGCCGACCCCGAGGGCCTCCGGCACGAGCTCGTCGTCGACGAGAGCGGCGACCCGCCGCTCGTCGCGGTCCATCCGCGAGATCCCCGCAGAGCTCGCGCTGCACGGGTTCGAGGGCGTCCGCGCCTACAGCTACCGGCCACAGTCGACCGCGGTCGTGCTCGAGCGCCTGATGAACGCCGAGCCGCACGACGGCGACCGCTTCGAGCTGCGCGGCGACGGCCGCCGCGGGTGGATCACGCTCGACCCGATCCCGGACGAGGCCGCGCGGCAGAGCGCCGGCACGATCCACCACATTGCCTGGAACACGACCGAGGCCGAGCACGGGCGCTGGCTCGACGTGCTGCAGGAGGCCGGCATCCCGAACAGCGGGATCGTCGACCGCCACTACTTCCGCTCGATCTACTTCCGCGAGCCGGGCGGCATCCTGTTCGAGCTCGCGACGGCGGAGCCCGGGTTCACCGTCGACGGCCCTGTCGAGGAGCTGGGGACGAGGATCATCCTGCCCCCCTGGCTCGAGCAGCAGCGGGCCGCAATCGAGTCGCGCCTCACGCCGCTCCCCGACCCGCGGGCCGACTGGGCGCCCGCGACACGCTGATGCCCCCGGACGCGGGCGGCTGCGCATACGTGCTCGGCGCGGACGGCCTCACGCAGTGGCGCGAGCCCCATTCCAGCGCGTGGCTCGGGCTGCTCCAGGCGCATCGGCAACTGACCCGTGAGCTCGAGTCCCGGCTGGAGGCGCGTTTCGGCCTCTCGCTGAGCGGGCTCGAGCTGCTCGGAAGGCTCGGCGCCGCGCCCGGACGCCGTCTGCGCCTCTCGACGATCGCCGGCGTTACCGGGCTGACGCTGAGCCGCATCTCGCGGATCGTGGACGCCTTCGAGAAGCGGGGCCTCGTCGAGCGGCGCACGTGCCCCGAGGACGGCAGGGCAACGAATGCGTGGCTCACGGACGCCGGGCTCGAGCTGGCGCGCGACGCACAGGCCGCGCACGTCGCGGACGTCCAGCGCGTCTTCTTCGACGTCCTGTCGGCCGCCGACCTCGAGGCGCTGGCCAGGGCGTTCGCCCGGCTCGGCGGAGCCCTGAGCGAGGCCGCATGAGCGGGTCTCGAGTGAGCGCGCGGGACCCCTGCGACGCCGTGTTCAGCTACTGATCGCGCAGCTCCGCCCGGCACTCGTCGCGTCGGGCGGCGGACCGCCGGAAGGAGACCTCCGGCGGTCCGCCGCCCGCGGTGCCGATCGAGCTCCTAGAGCCCGCTGACGGCGAGCCACGCGCCGCCCGGCGTCGTCACGAAGACGATCGGCGCGAAACAGGGCGATGGCAGGCTGACGGTCGTGTTCAGCTCGGCATCGCCGGCGCTGCTCGCAGGCACGAGCGCCGTCGCGAGATTCGCGGTCGTCGCGGCGCCACCCACCGTCGTGAGGCAGCTGACGATCGCACCGAACTGCGGAACGGGATTCGTTCCCTGGAGAGTGGCGGGCACAGGTGCGCGCCGCGCGAGAACGAGGCCCTCGACCTCCACGTGGAGGCGGCCGTCGGCGCGCAGGTCCGCCGACGCGTCCCCGATCACCCAGGGGAGCCCGCCGCCCGGGACGCCGCGAATCGCGTTCGCCGCGCCCGTGTACGGCTCGCTGACTGCGCCGAGCACCTTCGCGTCGAGCACCTTCCGGCCGTCGGCGCTGCCGAGGCCGAGCGCCGGTGCCATGAGCGCGGCCACGGCGGTGAGGCCGATCACTGCGAGTACTGCCCTTTTCATCGTCGTTCCTCCCGTGTCTCGTCGTTGTCCGTTCTACGGCGGTCGGTCGCATGCGGATTGCGGTCACAATCCGCGGATGAACCAGCACCTGCTGTCGGCGCGCGTGGCCGTGCTCGTCGAGGGGGTGAGCGACCAGCGCGCGGTCGAGGCGCTCGCGCGTCGCCGCGGACGGGATCTCGAAGCCGAGCGCGTCCAGATCGTCCCCATCGGAGGCGCCCAGGCGATCAGGAGGACTCGCTCGAGCGATTCGGCCCTCACGGCCTCGATCTCCGTCTGGCGGGCCTGTGCGACGTCGGCGAAGAGGATCACTTCCGGCGGGCGCTCGAGTGGGCCGGTCTCGGCTCCGGCCTCACCCGTGACGCACATGGAGGCTCTCGGCTTCTTCGTCTGCATCGCAGACCTCGAGGACGAGCTGATCCGGGTGCTCGGCCCGCCGCGGGTCGAGGAGATCGTCGAGCGCGAGGGCGATCTAGGGTCGTTCCGGACGCTCCAGAAGCAGCCTGAATGGCGCGGGCGCGAGACCCACGACCAGCTCCGGCGCTTCATGGGGAGCGGCGGCAGCAGAAAGATCAGGTACGCCTCGTTGCTCGTCGACGCGCTCGACCTGGCGCGGGTGCCCCGGCCGCTCGAGGGGGTCCTCGCCCACGTTTGAGGGGGTGGGTGTCCTCTCGTCCGGCGCCCGTTCGTCTAGAAGGCGACCAACCCCACGCGAGGAGGAAGCCGATGAAGTACCTGCTGCTGATCCACCAGGGAGACACCCCGACGCCGTACGACCCGGAGGCCTGGGCGACGCCTGTCCGAGGACGAGCAGAACGCAGGTCTACGCGGACTACCAGGCGATCAACCAGACGCCCGGGCGTGACGCCCGGGCATCGGGATGCAGCCGCCCGAGACGGCGACGACGGTGCGCGTCGAGGACGGCGAGACGCTGACCACCGACGGGCCGTTCGTCGCGGTCAAGGAGGCGCTCGGCGGCTACTTCCTCTTCGAGGCCGACGACCTCGACGCCGCGATCGAGCTCGCCGCGCGCATGCCGGCCGCCCGGATGGGCGGCGCCGTCGAGGTGCGCCCGGTCGGCGCGAGTGGTAGCGACGCTCGACCAGGTCTTCCGCGACGAGTGGGGCCGCGTCCTCGCAGACGCTGATCGGCTTCCTCGGCGACTTCGACCTCGCCGAGGAGGCCGCCCAGGAGGCGTTCGCGATCGCCGCGGAGCGCTGGCCGCGCGACGGGCACGCCGGCGAACCCGCGCGCGTGGCTCGTGACGACGGCGCGCAACCGCGCGATCGACCGCATCCGCCGCGACCGCACGCTCGCCGAGAAGACCCGCCTGCTCGACGTCCCCGAGGCCGTGGAGGACGCCGATGGACGAGACGACGATCCCCGACGAGCGCCTCGAGCTGCTCTTCACCTGCTGCCACCCGGCGCTCGCGCTCGACGCGCAGGTCGCGCTGACGCTGCGGACGCTCGGCGGGCTGACGACCGAGGAGATCGCCCGCGCGTTCCTCGTCCCCGAGGAGACGATGGCGAAGCGGCTCGTGCGCGCGAAGCAGAAGATCAAGGCGGCCGGGCATCCCGTTCCGCGTGCCGCCGCGCGCACCTGCTGCCCGACCGGCTCGCCGCGGTGCTCGCGGTCGTCTACCTGATCTTCAACGAGGGCTACGGCGGCCGCGGCGACCTCGCCGCCGAGGCGATCCGGCTCGGCCGCGCGCTCGCCGAGCTGATGCCGGACGAGGCCGAGGTCGCACGGCCTGCTGGCGCTGATGCTGCTGAACGACGCGCGCCGCGAGGCGCGCTTCGCCGACGGCGCCGTCGTCCTGCTCCGCGACCAGGACCGGTCGCTCTGGGACGCCGACGAGATCGCGCGGGACGCGCCGACGCTCGATCGCGCGATCGCGCTCGGCGGCCGCGGTCCGTACGTCCTGCAGGCGGCGATCGCCGCGCTGCACGTCGGACGAGCCGCCCGACTGGCCGCAGCTCGCGGCGCTCTACGGCGAGCTCGGCCGCCGCACCGGCTCGCCGGTCGTCGAGCTCAACCGGGCCGTGGCGATCGCCGAGGCGGGCGACGTCGAGACCGCGCTCGGCGTCGTCGACCGGCTCGAGCTCGACCGCTACCACTACCTCCACGCGGCCCGGGCCGACCTGCTGCGCCGGCTCGAGCGGCCCGACGAGGCTCGCGTCGCGTACGACGCGCGCGCTCGAGCTCGTCCACTCCGACGCCGAGCGGCGCTTCCTCGAGCGACGGCTGGCGGCTCTCGGATGATCGAGCCGCCGCGGAGCCTCGAGCAGCGGACGGCCGACGTTCTCGCGCGGCTCCGGGAGGACGTCGACCTCTGGGTCGCCTCCGCGGACGCGGAGGGCAACGCGTATCTCGTGCCGCTGTCGTTCGTCTGGGACGGCACGGCCCTGACCATCTCGACGCCTCGTGCGAGCCGCACGGCGCGGAACCTGATGCGGGCGGAATGGGCGCGCGTCGCGCTCGGGCCGACGCGGGACGTCGTCATCGTCGAGGGCACGGTCGAGACGATCACGATCGGCACCGACCCGCCGCTCGAGGATGCCCACGCCGCCGCGACGGGGTTCGATCCACGGGCGGGAGCCGAGGAGTACGTCTATCTGCGGATCACGCCGCGTGAGATCCAGGCCTGGCGGGAGGCGAACGAGCTGTCCGGGCGGCAGGTGATGCGCGCCGGTCGGTGGCTCGTGGACGTCCGGCCGCGCCGCTGACGGTCCGTGGGCCAGAATGCGTCCGTGCCGAGGAACTACGAGGTCGCGTTCGCCGAACGACCCGAGGTGTACGCCGCCTGGGTACAGCTGAACGGCGCGATCAAGGAGCGCATGGACCTGCGTCGCTACGAGCTCGCGACGCTCGCGGCTGCGCGGCGGCTCCGGTCGAGCTACTGCTGCCTCGCGCACGGCTCGGTGCTCGCCCAGCAGTTCGGCGAGCCGGTGCGGGAGATCGCGCTGGACCACCGGGCGGCGGGCCTCGACGACGTCGATGTCGCGGTCATGGACCTCGCCGAGCGCGTCGTCGACGACGCGACCTCGATCGGCGACGACGACCTGAGGCCGCTCCGTGCGCTCGGCCTGTCGGAGACCGAGATCATGGACGTCGTGCTGGCCGCGTCCGCGCGGTGCTTCTTCTCGAAGACGCTCGATGCCCTCGAGGTCCTTCCCGATGCGAGCTACGCGGAGCTCGAGCCCGACGTCCGCGAGGCGCTCGTCGTCGGGCGTCCGATCGCCGACGCCTGAGCCCGCAGGCGGCGGCCGACCAGCTTCTTCGCCTCGGCGGCCCACAGCACCGCGCTCGCGAGGCCGATGCAGATCAGCCAGTCGGTCGCCGAGAGCGGCGTGGTGCCGAACGCGTCGTTGAGGAACGGCAGGTGCACGACCGCCACCTGGAGCACGAACGAGAGCGCGATCGCGCCCCACAGCCAGCGGTTCGTGAAGAGGTCGGCGAAGGCGCTCCGTCGATCCGAGCGGGCGTTGAAGCAGTTGAACAGCTGCGCGAGGACGAGCGTCGTGAACGCCATGGTGCGCGCCTCGTCGACGTCGCCGCCGTCCCCGACGAGGCCGCCGGGCAGGCGAAGGTCGAGCGCGACGAGCGTCACGACGGCCATCACGAGCCCGACCCAGACGATGCCGATCCACATCTCGCGGTCGATCACCCGGTCGCCGTGGGCCGGCGCGGCGGGCGCCGCATGACGTCGTCCGGCGGCGGGTCGACGCCGAGCGCGAGCGCGGGCGCGGTGTCGGTGAGCAGGTTGATCCACAGGATCTGCGTCGCGAGCAGCGGCGCCGCCACCGCCTCGCCGGTGTCGTCGAGGCCGATCGCGCCGGCGAGCGACGACGCCGAGGAACATCGTCAGCACCTCGCCGATGTTCGACGACAGCAGGAAGCGCAGGAACTTGCGGATGTTGGCGAAGATCCCGCGCCCTTCGCGGACGGCCGCGACGATCGTGGCGAAGTTGTCGTCGGCGAGGATCATGTCCGCCGCCTCCTTGGTCACGTCGGTGCCGGTGATGCCCATCGCGACGCCGATGTCGGCGGCCTTGAGCGCGGGGGCGTCGTTCACGCCGTCGCCGGTCATCGCGACGATGTGGCCGTCCGCCTGGAGCGCGTCGACGATCCGCAGCTTGTGCTCGGGCGCGACCCGGGCGTAGACCGAGACGCTGCCGCACCGCGTCGCGCAAGCGCGCGCTCGTCGAGCGTCGTCGAGCTCGGGCCCGGTGAGCGACGCGAGCCGTCGGCGCGACGATGCCGAGGTCGCCGGCGATGCGGGCGGCGGTGCGCGGGTGGTCGCCGGTGATCATGATCGACGCGCACGCCCGCGTCGTGCGCCTCGGCGATCGCCGCCGCGCGCCTCGGGGCGCGGCGGGTCGATGATCCCGACCATGCCGAGGTAGACGAGCTCGTGCTCGACCGACTCGTCGGCCGGCGGCCGCTCGGCGTCCGGCAGCGGACCGGTAGGCGACGGCGAGCGTGCGCAGCGCGAGCGTCGGCGAGCCGCGTCGACGCTCGCGAGGATCGCCGCGCGGCGCGCGTCGGTCAGCGGCTGCGGTCGTCCGCCGCCGACGCGCTCGTGCGTGCAGCGGGCGAGCAGCGACGTCGGGCGCGCCCTTGGTCGTGACCAGCGCGATGCCGCCCTCGCAGCGTCGTCGGCCTCGAGCGTGCGCATGAGCTTGCGCTCGGAGGTGAACGGGATCTCGCCGACGCGCTCGAAGCGCGCCTCGCGCGCCTCGGTGAGCCCCTCGAGCTTCGCGCTCGGCGACGAGGAACGCCGCCTCGGTCGGGTCGCCCTGGATCGTCCACTCGCCGTCGTCCTCGCTCGCAGCACGGCGTCGTTGGCCAGGCTGCCGCCGCCGAGCACGACGCGCACCTCGTCGAGCAGCGGCCCGTCGGCGAGCGCGCCGCGCCGTCGACGCGCAGCTCGCCCTCGGGCCGGTAGCCGATCGCCGGTGACCTCGACCTCGCCGAGGCGGTGACGATCCGCTGGATCGTCATCTCGTTCCTCGTGAGCGTGCCGGTCTTGTCCGAGCAGATCACCGACGCCGAGCCGAGCGTCTCGACCGACGACAGCCGCTTGACGATCGCCCGGCGGCGGGCCATCCGCTGCACGCCGAGCGCGAGGACGACCGAGAGCACGGCCGGCAGCCCCTCGGGCACCGCGGCGACGGCGAGCGACACGCCGACGAGCAGCACGTCGACGAGCATCGGAGGCGCTGTCGATCGTCCGACGGTCAGCAGATCGCCGCCGACGACGACGACCGCGATGACGATCACCGCGATGCCGAGCATCCGGCCGACGCGTGCGATCTCGCGCTGGAGCGGCGTCGCTCTGCTCCTCGGTCCGGCCGAGCAGGCGAGCGATCGTTGCCCATCTCGGTCGCCATGCCGGTCGCGGTGACGACGGCCCGGCCGCGCCGCGCGTGACCGCCGTGCCGCTGAACACCATGTTCGCGCGGTCGCCGAGCGCCGCCGGCGCCGTCGAGCGTCGCGACCGTCCTTGAGCACCGGCTCGCTCTCGCCGGTGAGCGACGCCTCGGCCACCGTCAGCGACGCCGCCTCCACGCAGCCGCGCGTCGGCGCTGACCGCGTCGCCCTCGGCGAGGAGCAGCACGTCGCCCGGGAACGACCTCGGCGGCGGCGATGCGCTGCTCGCGCCCGTCGCGCATCACGCCGGCCGTCGCGGCGGCCATGCGCTGCAGCGCGGCGACCGCCTGCTCGGCTCGCGCCTCCTGGACGTAGCCGAGCATCGCCGTTCAGCACGACGATCACCGCGATCACGATCGCCTCGAACGGCACGCCGTCGGCGCCCTCGGCGACCCACGCGACGAGCGACACGACCACGGCCGCGATCAGCAGGAGGTAGATCAGCGGGTCCGCGAACTGCGCGAGGAGCTTGCGCCACGCCGGGACCGCCTCGGCGGCGTCGAGCACGTTCGCGCCGTAGCGCTCGAGCCGCGCGGCCGCCTCGCCCGAGCTCAGCCCGCGCTCGACGTCGGTGCCGAGGTCCGACGGCGACGTCCGCGGCATCCCGACGCCACGGCTCGGCTTCGGTCGGCTCGCTCAGAGCTCGAGCGCGGCGACGGCCTGCGGGAACTGGTCCTCGCGCACGTACACGAGGTACCCGAACGCGCCGCGGCCGTCGGTCACGCCGGTGGATGCGTAGATGTCGATCTTGGCGTCGACGAGGCGCGCGTGGACGCTCGCAAGCGCGCCGAGCTCGTCGTCTCCCTGGACGAGGAGCGCGTGGTAGGGGCCGTCGAGCGGGAGTCCGATCGCCCGCGCCTCGGCGGTCAGCCGGTTCGGGTGATCGGGGAACAGCGCGAACTGCGCGAGTGCCGGGCCACTCGGCACGGCCGTGAACGCGAGCAGGCTGACTCCGCGCTCCGCGAGCTGGGCGAGCACCCGGGACGCGGCGCCGAGCTCGTCGCGGACGTTCGCGTAGTAGTACTCGACCGGGCGAATCGTGAACGCCGTGCGGGCTCACCTCCCGCGGCCACCCTATCGCCCTGTCGCGCGAGGCGGCAACCGCGCGGTCCTCTTGCATCGGCAGGGCCGCCGGACCATGCTTGCGCGCATGCCCGCGGCGCGGCCGATCGTCTTCCTGAGCGACTTCGGCCTCGGGAACGAGTGGGTTGGCCTGTGCCACGCGGTGATGAGCGGGATCGCCCCGCAGTGCCCGATCGTCGATCTCTCGCATCTCGTGCGGCCGCTCGAGGTGACGTCGGGCGCGATCCTCCTCGCCGACGCCATGCCCTACATCCACGAGAGCTCCGTCGTCCTCGCCGTGGTCGATCCGAACGTCGGCAAGGACCGCGAGGTCGCGATCGAGACCGAGAGCGGCCGGCATCTTGTCGGGCCGGACAACGGCCTGCTCTCCCTCGCCTGGGATGCCGCCGGCGGGATCCGCTCGGCGGTCGAGCTCACCTCGACCGACGTCGTCCGGCGGCCGCATGCCGAGTCCTTCCGCGCGCCGGACACGCTGTGCCCCGCGGCCGCCTCACTGGCCTCCGGCATGCCGATCGAGCAGCTCGGGACGCCAGTGGACCCGACGACGCTGGCCGTCGTGATGATGGCCGAGCCCGAGATCGAGGCGGGCAAGATCACCTGCGAGGTGATCGACTTCAACCGCTTCGGCAACGTCCACCTGAACGTCCGGTCGACCGACCTCGACGCCGCCGGTCTCGACGCGGAGGCGATGCTCTCGATCGAGGCGGTCTCCGGCTCCGCGGCCGCGAAGCGAGGCAACACCTACGCGGACTTCGCGGCGGGTGAGTACGGGGTGCTCTTCGACCCGCGCGGCTGGCTCACCATCGTGCGGGGAAACCCGGCCAGCGCCCTCGACGGCCTCGGCCTCTCGCTCGCCGCTCCGGTCTGGCTCACCGCCGGGCGCGACTAGGCCGCGGCCGGGTGCTCGGCTACCGCGCGACCGACGAGCCGAGATCCGCGAACATCAGCTCGTAGTCGGCCACGTCCTCGACCCGGACCTCGACGGTGGACGTGATGCGGTCGCGGAACTCCGCGCGGGCCGCGAGATGCGCGTCCGCGAGCTCGCGGCTCTCCCAGAACGTGACCACGAGCGTCCGTCCCTCCTCCTCGTGCGAGAGCACCAGGAGGCCGGCGAACCCGTCGATCCCGCGGAGCCACGGGAGCATCTCCTCCCCGGCGATCCGCGCGACCTCGAGCGGCTGGTCCGGCGCGCCCTTCGTCGTGGTGACCGTCACGTGCACCCGTCCTGTATACCCGCTCGCGTCCGGGCGCGATGTCAGGCCACGGGCGCGTCGCCCAGGATCCGATCGAGGCCGCGCGTCAGGCCGATGCGGCCGGTGAGCGCGCGAATCGCGAGCAGCGTGCCCGCCACGTACGGGTCCGGCGTCGGGCCCGCGTCGTGGCGGAGCGTGAGTCGCTCGCCGCCGCTCGCGAACACGACCTCGGTGGAGACGACGAAGCCCGGCAACCGGAGCGAGTGCACCTGCGTGCCCGCGACGGTCGCGCCTCGTGCCTCCCGTGCGCCGAGCACGTCGTCGAGGGGAACGTCCAGGACGGGCCGGCGCACCGTGTCGAGGCGCTCTGCGAGCTCGCGCGCGGTGCCGCTCGGGGCGTCCTGCTTGCCTGCGCTCGCGTAGTCGATCACCTCCCAGGTGTCGAAGTGCCGGGCGGCCTCGGTCGCGAACCGCAGGACGAGCGCGGCGGAGACCGAGAAGTTGCCGGCCGCGATCACGCCGACGCCGTGCTCGCGGGCCAGGGCATCGATCGCGTCGTACTCCTCGGCGCCGAGCCCGCTCGAGCCGACGACGACGCCGACGCCCCGCTCGAGCGCCGCCCGCACGTTCGCGTCGACCGCCGAGGCGTGCGTGTAGTCGACCAGGACGTCGGCGGCGACGGCGTCCAGCGCGTCCGCGACCGAGGAGAAGTGCGCCGGGTCTGTGCGCGAGACGCCTGCGACGAGCTCGAGGTCGTCGGCGGATCGAACCGCGTCGGCGACCGGGCCACCGGTCCAGCCGGTGATGCCGGCGACGCAGACGCGGATCACGATCGGTACGGGTCCATCGGCGACCGGTCGTCCGAGAGCGAGTCCTGCGAGCGGGCGACGAGCCGCTCGATCGCGTCGGCCAGGTGCACTTCCGCGATGTTGTAGTCGTCGCGCTCGATCCGGAGCCTGTGCGCTTCGAGCAGGACGTCTGCGTGCGTGTGGCCGGCGGGCGGCTCGAAGCGGTACGACGCGAGCTCGATCAGGAGGCCGAGCGGGTCGTCGAAGTAGATCGAGTCCATGAAGCCGCGGTCCTTGACGCCGGAGTGGCGAACCCCTCGCTCGTCGAGCCGCTCGACGACCTGCCGGAAGGTCGCCTGCGAGAGCGAAAAGGCGATGTGGTGCACGGTGCCCGGGTCGCGGGAGAGCCGCTCGGGGTCGGCCGACCGCTCCTCGTTCGTGAAGACGGTGATGAGCCGCCCGTCGCCCGGGTCGAAGTACAGGTGGCTCTCGGCTTCGTTGTCGAGATTCGGCTGCTCGAACACGAACGGCATCCCGAGGAGGCCCTCCCAGAAGTCGATCGCCGTCTGCCGGCCCGCGCCGACGATCGTGATGTGGTGCACACCCTGGCTCTGGATCTTCCGCATCGGACTCCCTCGGTCGCCGAGTCGCAGTGTGGGGAATCCTGACAGCGATCGGGAGCGACCGGTGACGTACGGTGTCGCGGTGATCCTGCTCGTTGCCGCGACCGATCGCGAGCTCTGCGGCCACGACGGTCTCGTCTGCGGCGTCGGGCCGGTCGAGGCCGCCGCGGCGACCGCGCGGACGCTCGCACTGCATCGATTCGACGTCGTGCTGCATGTCGGGCTCGCCGGCGGCCGCGATCTCGCGATCGGCTCGGTCGTCGTCGGCACGGAGGCGGTCTACCGCGACCTCTCGGCCGAATGGCCCGTCGTCGACCGCGTGACCCCGGATGCCGGCCTCGTCGAGCGCGTCCGCGCCGCGCTCCCCGATGCAGCCGCCGCGCCGATCCACACCTCGGCCGCGGTGGGCGCCTCGGGTGACACCGTGTCATCTGGCCCGCTTGTCGAGGCGATGGAGGGGTTCGGCGTGCTGCGGGCGGCGGAGCGTGCAGGCGTTCCCGCGGTCGAGGTGCGAGTGGTCTCCAACGAGATCGGTGAGGAGGACCGCTCGCGCTGGCAGCTCGGTGTTGCGCTCGACGCGCTCGAGGACGCGCTGCCCAAGATCGTCCGGGCGCTCGTCGACGCCGACGCGCGATGACCCGCGTCCTCGTCACCGGCATGTCCGGGGTGGGGAAGTCGACCGTGATCGCCGCGCTCGGCGAGCGAGGGCATCGCGCCGTCGATACCGACAGCGACACGTGGAGCCGCTGGGAGAGCCTTCCCGACGGCTCGCTCGACTGGGTCTGGCGCGAGGACGCGATCGCGCTGCTTCTGGCCGAGGACGATGCACGGCCGCTGTTCCTCGCCGGCTGCAAGTCCAACCAGGGGCGCTTCTACCCGCAGCTCACCGCGGTGGTCCTGCTCACCGCTCCGCTCGAGACGTTGCTCGACCGGATCGCCCACCGCGACACGAACCCGTACGGCAAGAGCGACGAGGAGCGCGCACTCGTCGTCCACCACGTCGCCACGGTCGAGCCGCTCCTACGCCGGACGGCGACCCACGTGGTCGACGCGACGCGCTCCTGTGCCGACGATCGTCGAGCAGCTCGAGGCGATCGCCGCGACGTCCGGCTCGCGGCGCACGCGTATGGCTCACGGGTCGTGACCGCGACCGCGGGCGTCACGCCGCGTCCCCGTCTACCTTTCGGCCGTGGCGCGACCGAGGTACCCGAAGAAGGGCGAACCGCTGCCGCCGCCCCTGCCGCCCGCGTCGCGGACGGTCGGCCAGGTGGTCGCCGAGGCGATCGCGCTCTACCGATCGAACTTCGCGTGGGCGCTCGCGCTCGGGCTCCCGGTCGCCCTCGCCGACCAGGTGCTGTCCACCGGGTCGATCGTGGCGCGGATTGCCCTGCTCGCGGCCGCGTCGCCGGCGTTCAGCCTCGCGTACGCGGGGGCCTGCGCCATTCGCCAGGACGAGGTGCCGCCGTTACGCACCTGGGTGGTCGCGCTCGCCGTCGGCGTGGTCACGTTCCTTCCGGCTGCCTTCTTCTTCGGCTGGTTCCTGATCGTGGCGATCCTCTGGCTCGGTCTCGCCGGCCACGCCGTGCCTGCGGTGATGGCCGAGCGACTCGGCGTGGTGGGCGCGCTCCGGCGGACGTTCCAGCTCGGGCGCGCCGACTACGTCCACGCGGCCGGCTCGTTCGCCGCGCTCGCGATCCTGTTCGGCCTCACGCGGAGCGCGCTCGGGCTGCTGCTGCGCAGCCAGGCGGACGCGACGGTGCGGACGGCGATCTTCCTCGCGGACGTCGTTCTCTCGCCGCTCCTCTTCCTCGGCGCGGCCATCGTCTACGTCGATCTCGTGGCACGTGTCGGGCTGACCCGCGAGGATCGCCGCAGGCTGCGGCAGGCCGCGCTCGGACGTCCGGAGTAGGCTCTGAGCCCGATCCCGAGAGGAGGCGACAGGTGGCGCTGTATCTGATGCTCACGTCCCTGACGGAGAAGGGCAGGCAGACGCTCAACGCGAACCCTGCCAGGCTGCGCGAGGTGAACCGCGACGTCGAGGCGCTCGGCGCGAAGGTGCTCCACCAGTGGGCGTCGCTCGGCGAGTACGACTTCGTGAACGTCGTCGAGGCGCCGGACGAGCTGACGATGGCCAGGCTCTCCCTCGAGCTCGGCGCACGCGGGAGCGTGAAGTTCCAGACGCTGCCGCTGCTCCAGGTGGACGACTTCCTGGGCGCGCTCGAGGGCTAGACGGCGAGGAAGCCGGTCGCGCGCGCGGCGATCGGCATCGGGCTCGCGGGCAGGTCGGGCGAGGGCTCCGGCGCGTTGTAGCCGCCCGGGGCGACGTCGTTCGGCGTGTCGGGGTGAAACAGCGCCGCGAGCAGCTGGATGTGCCCGCGCCCGATCGAGAGCTCCCACTGACCGCCGCCGTAGGCGCCGATCCCATGCGCCTCGCAGTAGTCGTAGGCGGCGAAGAGGCGCTCGATCGAGCCGAAGCGGGACGGCTTGACGTTGACGGTGCGAGGCGGCCAGCGGAGCGCCTCGATGTCCGCGACGGCGTGGATCGGGGCGTCCCAGGTGACGCGGTCGGCATGCGGCTCGAGGAGGGGAAGCGTCTCGTCGGTGAGCGCGGGATCCTCGACCCAGGCATCGGGGAAAGCCTCGAGCACGCGGCGGTACAGGGCCGGGTCGGGCGGATTGTCGACGACCGTCCCCGAGTACTGCCCCTTGAGGTCGATCGAGTCGACGCAGCCGAGCTCCCGCTAGCTCGTCGAAGATCGCCGGCCGTCCAGTCCGGGCGTGCGTCGAGCTTGAAGCGCAGCGTGGGGTGGACCGCCAGGAACGAGCGGAGTCGCGCCGTGGAAGGCGGGTCGCCGAGGCCTCCGGAGGCGACGAACGTGACGGGTCCGGGCGCGCGTCCGACGACGTCGCCGAGCGACCGTCCCGCCTGACGGAGCGCGAGATCGAGCGCTGCGCTCTCGAATGCCCAGCGGCGGTAGTCCTCGTAGTCGTGGCGATCGGGCGCCTCGGGGAACAGCGCGACCGTCCCGAGGTGGCGCGAGAAGCTGTCCAGCGTCCACTCCCCCGCGAGAGGCAGGACCGCACCGCGTGCCTGCTGGGCCTCCTGCAGGCCGCCGTCGTACGTGACGTCCTCACCGAGGCCCTCTTCGCCCGCGCCCGACAGCCGGATTACCGTGGTCTTGCGCAGGAAGTCCGCGCGCGCGAGGTACTCGTGGCCCTCGAGCTCGTACCGCTCGACGACGAGCGGGAGGTCGCGGACGAGGTCGTACAGCGCCATCAGAGCGCCGCGAACGCGACGGCGATCTCGCCGGCGAGACCGGCGTTCGCCACGATCAGGTCGCGGTTGACGCGGCGGGTCGCGCCCTCGGAGCGCTCGTGGAGGCCGGAGAGGACGTAGGGCGTCACGGCCTGGCCGACGATACCCCGCTCCGCCGCCTCGGCGACGATCTCCTCGACCAGGTCGGTGACGTCGAGGCTCTCGTCCGGCGGCCGGCCTACGAGAATCGCGTTGCCGCCGAGCCGCCAGTGCGCGTCGGCGACCCGGGCCGCCTCCGCCGCGTCCTCGACCCTGGCCGAGACCGGCGGGCCCCCATCCGCGGCGTAGAAGAGCGGCAGCGTGTCGACCCGGTAGCCGAGGACCGGCACGCCGAGCGTCTCGAGGAGCTCCATCGTCGCGGGGACGTCGAGCAGGGACTTGACTCCGGACGACGCGATCACCGCGGGGATCCGCGCGCACGCCCCGAGGTCGGCAGAGACATCCGGCGGCGTCGGGAACCCGCGATGCACGCCGCCGAGGCCGCCTGTGCCCATGAAGCGGATCCCGACCGCGGCCGCCGCGACGAGCGTGCCGCCGACGGTCGTGGCGCCGACGGCGCCCTGGACGGCGCAGACCGCGAGGTCGCGCGGGCCGAGCTTGCGGGCGTCGGGCGTGAAGCGCTCGAGCTCCGTCGCCGTCAGTCCGACCGCGATCTTCCCGTCGAGGACTCCGATCGTGGCCGGCACGGCGCCCGCAGCACGGACGGCGGCCTCGCTCGCCACGCCGACCTCGATGCCTGCAGGCGCCGGGAACCCGTGCGCCACGAGCGTCGTCTCGAGCGCGACGACGGCGCGCTCCTCGACGAGCGCGGCCTGCACCTCCTCGGAGACGCGGATCAGGTGCTCCACGCGCGGAGCCTAGACGGTCGCATCGGGGGCGCCGAAGACGACGCGCTCGCCGCGGAAGGTCGTACGTGACGGTGAAGCGGCGGAGGAACGCATCGCCGACAAGCCCGTCGTAGATGATCCGCTGGAACATCACCTCGGGATCGGTCTGCGCCACGGAAGGCGCCTCGGTCGCGGAGATCGAGCCGGCGAGCCGCGTGAAGAACCTCGTGTACGCATGACCGGTCTCGTCGTGACCCTCCAGGCGCCGCACGCCGTCACGGTGGAGGTCGACGCCGACGACCCCGGCGAGCCGCTCGTCGAGAATCAGCGAGTCGCTGCCCATGTCGATCTCGACCTCGACCGTCCTCGCTCCCGGGAGGTCGAGCTGCATGAAGGCGTCGACGGCGGGGCCGTCGCGCTCGAGCCGCACGGCGACGGCCGACCCGTCGCGCGTGCGCTCGTCCGCGGACGCCGGAGACTCGACGATCACGGCGTCGCGCGCGTAGTCGACGGTGAACGGCACCTCGTCGAAGAACGCCAGGGAGAGGAATCCGTCCACCGGGCCGAGCTCGGGAGGGAAGCCACCGAGCGCGATGATCCCGACGAGGCCGTCGTGTCGCGTGACGCCGCCGAACGAAAGGGGCGGAGCCGTCGCCAGGGGAACGGTGACCTCCTGGCCCGACATCCGGCGGCCGGTGAAGCTCGAGCCGTCGGTGGGGCACCCGATCTCGGTGCAGAGCCGGTCGGAGAGCAGCGTCAGGCCGATGCCGGTGTCGAGGATGAAGCGCGCTGTCCGGTCGCCGACCAGCACGGGCACGGTGACGAGGTGGTGGATCCGCTCGAACGGCGTCGCAGACACGGGCCGACCGTACTACGCCTCCGGTGGTGTCCCGCGCCGGGGGCGGTGTGGCGGCGACCCGGCGTTCCCCCAACTGCCCCCAGGGGCACTCCCGTGTCCCTGGTGTCACGCTATCGAGAAGGGTGTGACGAGAGAGTGCCGCCTGTGTGCCGAGATTGCATCGCGTTGCGTCGACCTGCCGTAGGCTTGCGGGCGTGGCGACGAAGAGCGCGCTGATCACGGGGATCACGGGCCAGGACGGGTCGTACCTCGCGGAGCTTCTGCTCGGAAAGGGCTACGAGGTGCACGGGATCATCCGCCGCTCCTCGAGCTTCAACACCGAGCGCCTGGACGAGATCTACGAGGACCCGCACGTCGAGAGCCGGCGTCTGTTTCTCCACTACGGCGATCTCACCGACGCGTCGGCGCTCGTCAACCTGCTGCGCGACGTCCGGCCGGACGAGGTCTACAACCTCGGCGCGCAGAGCCACGTCAAGGTCAGCTTCGAGACGCCGGAGTACACGGGCGACGTATCCGGGCTCGGTGCCATGCGGCTGCTCGAGGCCGTCCGCGCGTCGCGGGTCGACACACGCGTCTACCAGGCATCCACTTCGGAGCTCTTCGGCTCGGCGCCGCCGCCGCAGAGCGAGCGGACGGCGTTCCATCCCCGCTCGCCGTACGGCGTCGCCAAGCTGTATGCATTCTGGGCAACGGTGAACTACCGCGAGGCCTACGACATGTTCGCGGTGAACGGCATCCTCTTCAACCACGAGTCTCCCCGGCGGGGTGAAACATTCGTCACGCGGAAGATCACGCGCGCCGTCGCGCGTATCAAGGCCGGCATCCAGGAGCGGCTCTACCTCGGCAACCTGGAGAGCACACGCGACTGGGGCTATGCGCCGGAGTACGTGGAGGGCATGTGGCGCATGCTCCAGGTGCCGGAGCCCGACGACTTCGTGCTCGCCACCGGGGTCGGCGCGACGGTCGAGCAGTTCGCCGAGGCGTCGTTCCGCGTCGCCGGTCTCGATCACCGGGATCACGTCGAGATCGACCCGTCCTACTATCGCCCGGCCGAGGTGAACTACCTGCTCGGCGACCCGGCCAAGGCCGAGGCGGTGCTCGAATGGCGGGCGACAACGCAGTGGGACGAGCTCGCGCGCATCATGGTCGAGGCGGACGTCCAGCTCGTGCAGGACCAGCTCGCGGGCCGGCAGGTCCGCGTCGACCGCTGACCGGCAAGGACTCGGTGGCCGTTCGCCCCTGCGCTCGGGCCGCGCTCCGTGCGTCCGCGCCGTACGCGCCGTCCGTGTCTGAAACGTCCCCCAGGGGCACCCCGGGTGCCCTGAATCCAGCCTAGCGGTGCAACCGTGTCGACTTCGTGCCGTGTCCGTGCCGTCTTCGTGCCGGCGCCGCCGACTCAGGCGTCCGTCGCCGGCCCCGGCATCGAGCCGGTCCGCTGCACGCATCGCGCCGCGGCCTCGAGCGCGAGATCCGGCCCGCCGACGATCCAGCCCGCCGCGAGCGCGTCGCCGGCGCCGGTCGTGTCGACGACCTCCGCCACGGCCAGCGCCGGGCGCTCGTCGCCGCCGAACGAGCATCCGTCGACGCCGCGCTTCAGGATCCAGGTCACTCCCGGCAGAGGCCCGCCGAAGATCTCGTCCTCCTCCTCGTTCGCGAACACGACGTCGGGCTCGAGCGACTCCACGAGCCCCCTGAACCGCTCGGCGCCCGCATCGCGGATCGCGCTCCACGAGGACAGGTCGACGCTGATGCGGGCGCCGCCCAGGCGGGCGAGGTCGATCGCCCGGACGGCCGCGCGCACGACGGGCTCCGCGAGCAGCGCGTATCCCGAGACGTGCAGGTGGTCGCAGACGAGCCACCCGGGTCGCAACTCGACCGGCTCGAGGAGCGTCGCGACACCGCGGTCGGGGAACATCGAGCGCTCGCCTCCCGGCTCGACGAGCGAGACGATGACGCCGTTGCCGTCCGTCTCGACCGGCCCCGCCAGCTCGACGCCGACGCGCTCGAGCGCCTCCGCCGCCAGGCGGCCCTCGGCATCGTCTGCCCGCTTGCCGATCCACCGCGAGGACGCGCCGAGCGCCGCGACCCACGCGGCGACGTTCGCGCCCTGGCCGCCCGCGGACAGCGCCACCTGCGCCGGCGTGTCGGCGCCGCGCGCGACGTCCGACCGGACGCGCACCACGACGTCGAGCACGAGGTCACCGAGAGAGACGACCTGCATGGCCTACGATCGTCTCATGGGCGACGACGGCGAGTCGCGGGAGGTTCGCGGCCGGCGCACGCGCACCGCGCGCACCCGGTCGTTCGTCCTGGGCGGGCTGGTCGG
The DNA here is from genome assembly GCA_963742525.1 of uncultured Actinomycetes bacterium. GTDB lineage: Bacteria > Actinomycetota > Thermoleophilia > Gaiellales > Gaiellaceae > Gaiella. The sequence goes on along the minus strand of CAVUMD010000001.1, from coordinate 51,453 downwards.
CGCGTCCGCGGTCGCGGCCGGCCTGCGCCGCGCCAGGCGGCGGCGCAGGAGGCCCGTGCAGGCGGGGCTCGGCGCGTTCGAGAGCGCGCCGTGCTACCGCGAGTTGCTCGAGTCGGAGCGCAGGGAGGGCCCGTAGCCCCGGCGCACCCGCTCGGCGCGAACGACCGTCTGCAGGTTGATGTCCGCGTCGCCGATCCCGAGCTGCTGGCCGACGAGCAGCGCCCGCGCGGCGTCGTAGAGGAAGGTCTTCGGCGTGAGCACCGGCTCACGCGTGCGGATCACGAGGAACGGCCCGAAAGCCCGTGCCTCGAACGCCGCCTCGGGTGTCGGCAGCCGGTAGTCGATCTCGAGTCGCGGACGGATGTTGTTCCGGTCGCTCGCGTCGAGCACCCACACGCCGCGCCCGAGCCGGCCCGCGCGCTCGATCGTCCGCAGCGCAAGACGCGGATCGGCACGCGGGACGACGGTCGTCGGGAACGAGCGGTTCCGCTCCCAGGCGCCGAGGTAGAGCGGCTCGTAGCCGAAGAGCACGTCGTCGGGGCGGCTCGTGGCCGCGAGCCAGGTCTCCGCCTCGGCGCGTGCGGCCTGTCGCGCGTCGGGCTCCCACTCGAAGAGCGGCGGCGTCCGGTGCCAGGCCCATGCCACGTCGACCACGACGAGAGCGGTCACCGCGACCATGGCGAGCAGCGGGGCCCGGCGGCCGACGCGGACGATCGACGTCGCCAGCGCGATCGCGAACAGCGGAGCCAGGAAGATGAGATGACGGGACTCGGGTGACGCCGAGCCACCCATCCGCGCCAGCACGAACGCGGCCAGGGTCACACCGAAGAGGCAGAGGACGAGCGCCCGCGCCTCGCGGCGGAGGAGCACCACACCGGCCGCAGCTCCGAGCACCGCGGCCAGCGTCAGCGGCCACCAGCCGGCGCTGGCGTCTCCCGCGGAGCGCCAGAGGTAACGCGCGATCGCCTCCGGCCCGCCGAGCTTCTTGCCGCCGCCCCCGACCCCGACGTCGAAGCGGTCCGCGAGGACGAGGTCGGTGAGCCAGAACGGGATGCCCAGCACGAGGACGGCGCTTCCGGCGAGCATCGCGTCCCGCAGCCGGCGGCGGTGCGCGACGAGGACGAACGCCGCCTGCCCCCCGAGCAGGAGGATGCCGTAGGGATGGGTGGCGACCGTGAGCAGCGCCGTGAGCACCCAGAGCGCCCAGCGCCCCCTGCCGCCGCGCTCGAGCGCCTTCAGCAGAGCGAGCGTGCAGGCGAGGGCGCAGAAGAGGAACAGGCTGTACATGCGGCCGTAGACGCCGTGGAACAGAAAGAGCCAACTGGACGCGAAGAGCGCCGTCGCCACGAGCCCGACTCCCGGACCGGCGAGGCGGCGGCCGAGCAGCGCGACGAGCGGCAGGCTCGCGAGCGCGAACGCGGCAGAAGCGAAACGCAGGCCGCCGAGCCCGAATCCGAGGTGTGCGACGGCCCACGCGACGAGGAAGTGCAGCGGCGCGCCGCCGCGGTCGCGGGTGACGTGCTCGACGACGCCCGGCAGCGAGTCGCGGCCGACGAAGAGCGCGAGCGTCTCGTCCTCGTGCGGCGGCCACGCCATCAGCTGGTGGAACAGGAACGCCGCCGCGGCGCCGGTCACGCCGGCGACCCCAACCCAGAGCCAGTGTTCGGCAACCCAGTCGCGCGCAGAGGGCCGAGCCGCGGCCGCCGGCGCGGTCTCGACACGTGCCTCGATCCCTTGCGTCATCGGGGTTCGGCCACCCTCGCTGGTAGATTGGCCGTCCGATGCCGATCTACGAATACCGTTGCCCGAACGGGCACACGTTCGAGGTCTTCCAGCGGATGAGCGATCCCCCTGCGAGCGTCTGCGAGACGTGCGGCGCAGGGCCGGTCGAGAAGGTGCTGTTCCCCGTGGCGGTCCACTTCAAGGGCTCGGGCTTCTACGCGACCGACTACGGCCGTGGCTCTCGGAAGTCGTCGGCAAAGGACGGCGACTCCGGATCGACGTCGAGCGAAGGCGCGCCCGCGAAGGACAAGTCCGCCGCGACCGCCGACTCGAAGAAGTCGGACTCCCCCAAGTCCGACACGTAGGGACTCAGTCCCCGACAAGGCATCCCGGCGCATAGGGCTGGCCGCGCGGCGGAGGAAGCGGCGCGGACCGATCCGTGAACATCGCCACCGTCGAGACGTTGTCCTCCGTCCCGAGGATCACCGACTCGCCGCCGACGGTGGCGGGGTCGCCGCCGAGCCGGCAGTGGAGCGCGCGACCCGTGTCGGCCCGGAAGTAGACCCAGCCGAGCTGCATGAGCTCCCACGCGGTCAGATCGGTCGCCAGCGGCCGTACGAGGTCGCCGCCGACGAAGGGAAGCCGGAGCGCGGTCCCGACGCTCGTGACCTTGTCGAGGGTGGCCGCGACGACCTGCTGCTGGCGGCGCGCCCGGTCGAAATCGGTCTCCGCGGGGTTCAGCAGGTTGTGCCGGATCCGCGAGTAGACGAGCGCGCGACGGCCGTCCATGTGGTGGACGCCGCGTTCGAAGCGCCAGCCCTGCCATTGCGCGCAGCGTGCGGCGGTCTTGTACGGGCAGTCGAAGCGGTTCGAGCGGATCGCGCGCGGCACCTTCACGTCGATGCCCCCCACGGCGTCGATCAGCTCCTCGAAGCGGTCGAAGTCGACGAAGACGACGTGGTTGACGTCCAGGCCGGTGAGGTCCTTGACCGTGCGCAGGGCGAGCGCCGGCCCACCGAACTGGTTGGCCGCATTGATCTTCGCGAGGCCGTACTCGGGGATCTCTACCTGGAGGTCGCGAGGGATGGAGAGGTAGGCGAGTCGCCGTTTTCCCGGATCGGTGCGCAGAAGCATGATCGAGTCCGACCGGTTCGCGCCCTCCCGTCCCGCGCGGTCGCCGCCGTCCGTCCCGAGGACGAGGATCGTCGTCGGCGTCGACACGAGCAGCCCGTCACGCTTCTTGAGCTGCCGCTCGACGCCGGCCGGCACGCGGTCGTTCGCGTCGCTCACGCCACTCTCGACCGAGAGGTAGCTCCCCACGGCCCACGCAACGAGGAAGACGAGCAGGAGCACGAGGCCGAGCGCGATCCAGCGACCCGGGCGGCGCGGTTTTCGCGGCGTCTTCGGTGATGTCGCAGGGCCCGGCGCGTCCGGCTTGCGCGGGTCGGACGTGTGCCTCGTCAGCGGAACCCGCCCCTTGGCCCTGCCGCCCCGATAGACCCGGTACGGCTTGTCCTGAGCGGGCATATGGCCGGGTATGGTAGCCGCGTCGTGCCGCCTGACCTGGTGATCGGGGTGGACGTCGGCGGGACGAAGATGCTCGCCGGCGTGGTCGCGCGAGACGGCTCGGTCGGCCGGACGATCGAGCGTCCGACGTCGACCGCGGGCCAGGCTTCGCTCCTCGAGGAGCTCGACGGGCTCGTCGAGGATCTTCTCGCCGACGGCGCCGCCGCGATCGGCGTCGGGGTCCCCATGAACCTCGATCGACGCACCGGGATCGGCTTCGGCGCGGTCAATCTCCCGCTGCGCTCGCTCGACCTGGCGGCACATCTGCGCGGCCGGTTCTCGCTACCGGTCGGTGTCGAGAACGACGGTAACGCGATCGCGCTCGCGGAGTGGCGTGTCGGCGCGGGCAGGGATGCGAACGACCTCGTCGCGCTCGCGCTCGGAACGGGCGTGGGCGGCGGCGTGGTGATCGACGGACGGCTCTATCGCGGCTGGGCCGAGCTCGGTCACGTCGTCGTCGCGGCCGACGGGCCGCCCTGCCAGGGGAGCTGCCACGGCCACGGGCACCTCGAGGCCGTCGCGTCCGGCGTGGCGGCGGAGCGCGCGGCCGTCGAGCTGTGGGGAGACGGTGCCGACGCCCACCGGCTCCTACGTGAAGCGCAGGCCGGCCACGAGGCCGCGCGTTCGGCGCTCTCGCAGATCGGGCACCACCTCGGCGTCGCGATCGGCTCCTTCGCGAACGTCTTCGCCCCCGACGTCGTGGTCGTGGGAGGCGGCTTCGGCACGGCGGCGTGGGAGTTCCTCTGCCGCCCGGCCGAGGCGGCCGCCCGCCGCGAGGCGCTGCACCCGGCCGACGACGAGCTACGGATCGTCCAGGCGGCCCTCGGGGACGACGCGGGGCTCGTTGGCGCCGGGCTCGTCGGCTTCGAGGCGCTCGACGGGCTTCGGTAGCGGTCCGATGCCTCTTCTGGTCTGCGCGACGCCGATCGGGAACCTCGCAGACGTGACGCACCGCGTCCTGGGCGCGCTCCGCGACGCGGACCTGGTGCTCTGCGAGGACACGCGTCGCACGCAGGTGCTCCTCGACCGCTACGGGATCCGTGCGCGCGGGCTCGTCAGCGTCCACCGTCACAACGAGGCGCGCCAGGCGCGCGAGCTGCTGCCGCGGCTGCAGTCGGGCGAGACGCTCGCCCTCGTCTCCGACGCGGGGTTGCCCGGCGTCAACGACCCGGGCGGCCGCCTCGTCCAGGCGGCACTCGCGGCGGAGGTCGAGGTGACGGTGCTCCCCGGGCCGAGCGCGGTCGAGACGGCGCTCGTCGCGAGCGGCCTCGCGGGCGGGCAGTACCGGTTCCTCGGCTACCTCCCGCGGAGGGCGGCCGAGCTCGAGACGCTCTGGAAGGACTCGCGTCGGTGGCCGTACGCGGCCGTCGCGTTCGAGTCGCCCAAGCGCCTTGCCGCATCGCTTGCGGCCCTCGCCCGCACTGACCCGGCCCGTCGCGTGGCTGTGTGCCGCGAGCTGACGAAGCGCTTCGAGGAGATCGCCCGCGGCAGCGCTGCCGAGCTGGCCGAGCGGTTCGACGTTCCGGTCAGGGGAGAGGTGACGGTCGTCGTCGGCCCCGGCGCGGCGCCTGGACGACGGTCTCGACGACGCGGTCGCTGCCGTCCGTGCGCTCGTTGCCGCAGGAGCCGCCCGACGTGCCGCGGCGGACACCGTCGCGGGTCTCCTCGACCTCTCCCGGAACGAGCTCTACCGCCGCTCGCTCGCGCCGTCCGATTGACGCCGTCCGACGACGGCGCTACCCTTCGTTCTCCGCGTTGCCCGCGCAGAGAATGAAGGAGGTGCTTCGTGCATCGTCTTCTCGTATTCGCGGCGACGGGCCTTGCGGCGCTCGTCCTGAGCGGCTCGGCCATGGCGTGGTCGTGGCCCGCGGACGGCGACGTGCTCCGCCCGTTCGCGCTCGGCGGCGACGCGTACGCCGCCGGACAGCATCGCGGCGTCGACGTCGCCGGATCGGAGGGCTCAGCGGTGAGAGCGCCGGCCTCCGGCACGGTGACGTTCGCCGGCTCGCTTCCGACCTACGGACGCGGAGTCACGATCGCGACCGCAGACGGCTACGCGGTCACGCTCGTCCACCTCGGCTCGATCGGCGTCGCGAAGGGCGACGCGGTCGCCGAGGGAGCGTCGATCGGAGCGATGGGGTGGAGCGGCGACGCCGAGCATCCGGTCCCGTCCGTCCACCTGGGGATCCGCGTGGCCTCCCAGGCGGAGGGCTACGTCGACCCGCTCGGCCTGCTTCCACCGCGGTCGATCCCCGTACCCGAGCCCCCGCCGGTGCAGTCGCCCGCGCCGGTCGCCGCCTCCTCGGTGGCGGCGACGCCTGTACCTGCGGTCCCGGCGACCGCACCACCCAAGACGCCTGCGCCGTCGCCGCAGCCCGCCGCTCCCGCGGCAGCCGCCCAGCCCGCGTCGGAGCTGCCTGCCTCGCCGAGCGTGGCGTCGCCACCGGCGTCCGTCGCCGCGCCGGCGGCGCCAGCCGCTGCGGCCTCCGCGACGGCCGACGCTCCGACGGCCGTCGACGCCGCCTCGCCAGGGTTCACGGTGACCGGCGCCGGCGCCGTGAACGCCGGAAGCACCGCGTCCTTCCGGGTCGCCACCCGCGAGGACGCCGTCCGGGTGGCGACGCGCACGAACGAGCCTCGCGTGACCGGCCGTCCACCCGCGGTCGAGACGTCGACGCCGAGTCGCGTGACGTCGAGGCCCGCAGATGCCGCCGTCCCAGGCGTGCAGGCGCGGAGCGCGGGCGCCGCGCCGGGGCCTGTCGCGCGAGTCACGCCGGGGCATCCCGTGCCTGCGGCGGCCGTGGGCGGGCACGAGCGTTCGGGTGTCCCGGTCTCGGTGGCGCCGGCGGAGGGGCGGGTCGCCGCGCTCGCGGTACCGCCGGACGTCCGACCGGGGAGCGCTGCTCCGCCGCCGTCGAGGCCTGCGCGACCGACGGTCGTGCCCGCGCCGTCGATGGACGATGGACCACGGCCGAGCGTTCTCGTCGCGGCTGCCCTGCTCCTGCTCGCCGCGGCTGCCGCAGCAATGGCCGCCCGTAGAATCGGCGGGAATGGAGCCCTACTACGTCACCACGCCGATCTACTACGTCAACTCCACGCCGCACATCGGGCACGCCTACACGACCGTGGCGGCGGATGTGTTCGCACGCCATCAACGGCAGCGCGGCCGTGACACGTTCCTCCTCACCGGCGTCGACGAGCACGCGTCGAAGGTGGCGCGCGTGGCCGAGGAGCAGGGTCTTCGACCTCAGGAGTACGCGGACCGGATCGTGGAGTCGTGGCGGGCGCTCCCCGCCCGCCTCGGGGTGGCGCCGGACTTCTTCATCCGCACGAGCGACGACGGGCACAAGCAGTTCGTCCAGGAGTTCCTGACGCGGATCAAGGACAACGGCCGCGAGGACATCTACCAGGGCGTCTATGCGGGGCTCTACTGCGTTGGCTGCGAGGCCTTCAAGACCGAGGACGAGCTCGTCGACGGCAAGTGCCCCGAGCACGACATCGAGCCCGAGTGGATCGAGGAGCGGAACTGGTTCTTCCGGCTCTCCGCGTACCAGGAGCAGCTGCTCGCCCTCTACGACGAGCGCGCCGACTGGGTGCTGCCCGGGTTTCGGGCGAACGAGGCCCGGTCCTTCGTCGCGGGCGGACTCCAGGACTTCTCGATCAGCCGTGAGGGACTGTCGTGGGGCATTCCGATCCCGTGGGACACCGACCAGGTCGCGTACGTCTGGGCGGACGCGCTCGTCAACTACCTGAGCGCGCTCACCTACGCGCGTCCGGGCGAGGACCTCATCGCCCGGTACTGGCCCGGTGTCCGGCATCTGCTCGCGAAGGACATCCTGCGCTTCCACTGCGTCTACTGGCCGGCGATGCTGCTCGCCGCGGGCTACGAGGTCCCACAGCAGCTCTTCGTGCACGGCTATCTCCTGCTCGACGACCGCAAGATCTCGAAGTCGCTCGGCAACGTCGTCGACCCGCTCGACCTCGTCGACCTCTACGGCGCCGACCCCGTGCGCTTCTGGTGCGCGCGGTCGGTCTCGTTCGGGCAGGACGGCGCGGCGTCCGTCGACGGGGTTCGCGAGCGCTACGAAAGAGAGCTCGGGAACGATCTCGGGAACCTGCTCTCGCGGATCACGGCGATGGTGGCGCGCTATCGCGACGGCGAGCTTCGCGCGGTGCCGTCGTCCGGTTCCGAGGTCGAAGCGATCCTGGCGCCCCTCGGCGAGGACGTCGCGGCCCGGCTGGACGCGTTCGATCTGACGGGGGCGCTCGAGCGGATCTGGGAGGTCGTGCGCGGGCTCAACCGGCACGTCGAGACCACCGCGCCGTGGCAACTCGCGAAGGACGACGCGCGCGCGGATGAGCTCGACCGGGTCCTCTACGACCTCGTCGACGGACTCCGAGCCGTGGCGGTCGCCCTCGCCTCCTACCTCCCGGAGACCTCGGCGAGCATCCTCGAGGCGCTCGGGCAGCCGCCGACGATCGACTGGGCGGAGGTGGTCTACGGCCAGGCGCGGGCCGTGGAGGGGCTCGCGCCCGCGGAGCCGCTCTTCCCGCGGATCGACGAGCCGGCTCCGGCCGCGTGATCGACACGCACGCGCATCTCGACGCGTGCGACGAGGATGCGGGGGAGCTGCTCGTTCGCGCACGCGCGGCCGGCGTGACACGCGTCGTCACGATCGGGACCGGGATCGAGTCGTGCCATGCCGCGCTCGCGATCGCCGACGCGCACGGCGGGGTGACGGCGGCGCTCGGCATCGACCCCCACCAGGCGGCCACGGCCGAGGCCGGGCGGATCGACGAGCTCCGCGAGCTGCTCACCCGACCGTCGGTGGTTGCGGTCGGCGAGACCGGGCTCGACGGGCACTACGGCGCCGACACGCTCCCGGAGCAGCGTCTGCTGTTCGAGGCGCATCTCGCGCTTGCCGAGGCACTCGGGCTGCCGGTGGTGATCCACAGCCGCGCCGCGAGTGTCGAGACCGCCGCAGCGCTGGCGCTGTTTCCCGGGACGGTCATCCTCCACTGCTTCTCGGAGCCCGACCTGCTCGATCCTGCGCTCGAGCGGGGGTACTACGTCTCGTTCGCCGGCAACGTGACATACCCGAAGGCCGACGGACTTCGGGAGGTGGCGGCCCGCGTCCCGGCCGACCGGATCCTGGCCGAGACGGACAGCCCCTATCTGGCCCCGCAACCCGTCCGCGGTCGGCGCAACGAGCCTGCCCACGTGATCCACACGCTCGCCGTCCTCGCGGCCGAGCGTGAGGAGACAGCCTCGGAGCTCGAGCGCCGCATCGACGAGAACGCGGACCGCGCGTTCGGGCTCGGTCGCGCGTGACGTCCGTCAGCCCGAAGAAGGCACTCGGCCAGCACTTCCTGGTCGATCGCAACCTGCTCGTCGTGATCGAGCGACTTGCGAATCTGTCGTCTGGCGATGTCGTGCTCGAGGTCGGGCCGGGGCTCGGCGTGCTCACGACGTTCCTCGCCGACCGGGTGCGGCACGTGCACGCGATCGAGCTCGACCGGAGGCTCGAAGCGCCGCTCGGCGACGCTTTGGACGGTCGCACCAACGTCGGCCTCGTGTTCGGGGACGCGCTGGCCGTCGACCTCGGAGCGCTCGAGCCCCCGCCGTCGAAGCTCGTCGCCAACCTGCCCTACAACGTCGCGACACCGCTCGTCGCCGAGACGTTGATCGGCGTGCCCACGCTCGGTTCGTGGTGCGTGATGGTGCAGCGCGAGGTCGCGGACAGGTTCTTCGCGGAGCCGGGGACGAAGGCGTACGGCGCCGTCTCGGTGCTCGTCCGCCTTCACGCAAGACGCACGGGTCTCCACCCCGTCTCGCGGACGGTGTTCCGCCCACCGCCCAACGTCGACTCGGCCCTCGTCGCATTCGATCGGATCCCGCCGCCGGCAAACGCCGCGCAGGTGCGCCGCGTGGTCACGGCCGCCTTCGGTCATCGACGCAAGACCCTCGCGAACGCGGTCGCGCTCGCCGGGCTCGCGACGCGGGAAGACGCCGTTGCTGCGCTCGAGACGATCGGGCGACGCCCCGACGTCAGGGCCGAGGCGCTCCGACCCGACGAGTTCGTCCGCCTCACGGAGGCGCTCGGCCGGTGAGCGGCTGGACGTCGGCAGGTGCCCCTGCGAAGCTGAACCTGGCGCTGGTCGTCGGCCCCTTGCGCGACGACGGCAAGCACGAGGTCGTGACGCTCCTCGAGCGGCTGTCGCTCGAGGACACCGTGGCGGTGCGGCGCGCGAGCGGGACGCGCGTCACGGGCTTCGCCGAGGACACACTCGTCGGTGCTGCGCTGGAGGTGGTCGGGCACGCCGCCGCGGGAGACGCGTCCTTCGAGGCCCGGATCGAGAAGCGAATCCCCGTCGCGGCGGGCCTGGGCGGCGGCTCGAGCGACGCGGCCGCCGCGTTGCTGCTGGCGAACGGCCTCCTGGACGAGCCGCTTTCCGACGGCGTCCTCCACGGACTCGCGGCCGGGCTCGGTGCCGACGTGCCGTTCTTCCTCCGTCCGGGGCCGCAGCTCGCGACGGGCGACGGCACCACGCTCGAGCCAACGGCGGTGCCGCGCGACTACTCGGTCGTTCTCGCCCTGCCGCATGGCGCTGTGAAGGCGTCCACCGCAGACGTCTACGCAGCCTTCGACGCACGTCGGGGCCATGTCGGCTTCGACGAGCGGCGGGCGGGATTGCTCCATGCGCTCGAGGAGTGCGCCGGCGTTGACGACCTCGCACGGCTGCCCGCGAACGACCTCGCCTCCTCGCCCCTCACGGCACGCCTGCGTGACCTCGGTGCGATCCGTGCGGACGTGACCGGCGCAGGCCCCGTGGTCTACGGCCTGTTCGCTGAGGCGGGCGACGCCGCCGACGCAGCGAACGCGATCGGCGATCGAGCCGCGACCTGGGTCGCGAGACCGGCCTGAGACGGACGACGTCTCCAGCGGGACCCGTGTGATAGTAACTAGGCAATGCCTAGGAAGAACCTCACGGCGGCCCAGGCATCCCGTGCGCTCGGGATCAGCCTCGACACGCTGCGGCGCTGGGATCGCGAGGGCAAGATCCGCGTCGAGCGGGACTCTGCGAACCGCCGCGTCGTCGCGGCCTCCGAGGTCGAGCGGCTCCGCGCCGACGACGGCGTCGAAGGGCTGACCGCGCGCAACCGCTTCCGTGGCGTGGTGCGCTCGGTCGAGACGGACGGCCTGCTCGCCCGCGTCGAGATCGACGTCACCGAGCCGGCTCGGGTCGTGGCAATCGTGACGCGGGAATCGGTGGAGGAGCTCGGGCTCCATCCGGGGATGAGCGCCGCAGGTGTGGTCAAGTCGACCAGCGTGATGGTGGAGCGATGACGGGACCGTTCAGCCGTCGACGTCTCTTGACCGTCGCTGCGGGTGGAGCCGCCCTCGCCGCCCTGCCCGTCCGGCCCGCGTTCGCTGCCACGGACGAGGAACTGGCCTACGCGAACTTCGCCGTGTCGGGCGAGCTGCTCCTGGCGGACATGTACGGGCACGCGCTCGGGGCAAACGCCCTCACCGATCCAGGCAGGAACGCGCTCCGCAACGGCCGCAGAGCGGCCATCCAGCATGCAAGCGCGCTTTCCGGCCTCCTCACCGGCGCCGGCCAGGATGCGCCGACCGCCGCGGACTTCGACTTCCAGTGGCCGGCGAAGGCGTTTACCACGCCCGCCGCGATCGCGTCGACCGGGCGCATCGTCCTGCGCACGATGCTCGGCCTCTACCAGACGGCGGTCGTGGCGGTAACCGAGCCGAGCTACCGGATCCTGTACGCAAGCCTCGCCGGGAGCGCCGGCCAGCAATTGGGGGCGCTGACCGCGCTCGCGGCGAGCAGCGTCGTCGAGCCGTTCCCCGTCGCTCTCGACCTCGAGAGCGCGAGCGGCGCGCTCGAGCCGTACCTGGGATGAGGAGGATACGCATGAGAGCCCGTCTGCTCACCGTTGCCGCGCTGGTCGCCCTCGTGGCGTCGGCCACGCTCGCCTCCGGCGCCACCGCGCGCACCCACGCCGACCCGTTGACGATCTACGCGGCCGCCTCCCTGACCGAGGTGTTCAAGGCGCTCGACGGAGCGCAGCACTACAGCTTCGCCGGGTCGAATGCACTCGAGACGCAGATTCGGAACGGGGCGCCCGCGGACGTCTTCGCCTCCGCGGCTCCGCTCAACGCGGAGCGGCTCTTCAAGGCCGGCATCGTCGACAAGCCGGTCACGTTCACGGCCAACCGTCTCGCGTTGATCGTTCCGAGGTCGAATCCCGCCGGCATCACCTCGATCTACGACCTGCGCAGCAAGCCGGTCAAGCTCGTCGTCGCCGCGCCTGCGGTTCCGGTGGGCGGCTACACGGTCACCGTGCTCCGCAAGATGGGGCTCTCGAGCGTGCTGAACAAGGTCGTCAGCCGTGAGTCCGACGTCAAGGCGGTGACGGGCAAGGTCGCGCTCGGGCAGGCCGACGCAGGCTTCGTCTACGTCACCGACGCCCGTCCGGTGAGCGACCAGGTCAGCGTGATCCGGATTCCGGCATGGGCTCAGCCGCGGGTCCGCTACGAGATCGCAGTCGTGTCGAAGTCGCCGAACAAGGCTGCCGCGCGGGCGTGGGTCAAGATGGTCCTGTCGGCGAAGGGCCAGACGGCGCTCAAGAACGCCGGGTTCCTGCCGCTTCCGAAGGCGTCGTCGTAACCCGTCTCTTCCGCGGCACGCTCGTCCTGGCGGCGGCGCTCGCGCTCGGCTTCCTGCTGCTGCCGATCGTCGCCATCTTCCTGCGCGTCCCTCCAGGTGAGCTCGTCTCCGCGCTGCAGAGCGACGTCGCGAAGGACGCGCTCGTCGTCACGTTCGAGACGAACCTCATCGCGCTCGCCTTGATCCTCCTGCTCGGCACCCCGACCGCGTACTGGGCGGCGACCCGCCGATCGCGCCTGCGGGATCTCGTCGTGACGCTGATCGAGCTGCCGCTGGTGCTACCTCCGGCGGTCGCCGGAATCGGGCTGCTGGCCGCGTTCGGCCGCCTCGGGCTGCTGGGAGGCACGTTCGACGCGCTCGGGATCGACGTTGCGTTCAACAAGGTCGCGGTCGTGCTCGCCGTCACCTTCGTCGCGAGCCCGTTCTACGTGCGGACGGCCGTGTCTGCCTTCGAAGCCCTCGACCCGAACCTGCCTGCCGCCGCCCGCACGCTCGGCGCCGGCCCCGGAGGGGTGTTCTTCCGCGTGGCGCTCCCGCTCGCCGCGGGCGGGCTCGGAGCCGGGGCCGCTCTCGCATTTGCGCGCGGCCTCGGGGAGTTCGGGGCGACGATCATGTTCGCCGGATCGCTGCAGGGCGTCACGCAGACGCTCTCACTTGCGATCTACGAGCAGTTCGACCTCGACTTCGACGTCGCTCTCGCGATCAGCGCCGTACTGGTTGCCACGAGCGCCGCGACCCTGCTGTCCGTCAAGCTGGTCACCCGATGGCGCTCGACCTCGAGCTCACCCATTCCCTCCGTAGCTTCGTCGCCGCTGTCGAGCTGAGCGTCGGCGACGGCGCGACGTTCGCGCTCGTCGGACCGTCGGGTGCGGGCAAGACGACGGTGCTGCGGACGATCTCCGGCCTGCTCGCGCCGGACGCGGGCCGGATCGCCGTCGCGGGCGAGACATGGCTCGACACGGGCCTGCGCATCGACCTGCCGCCCGAGCGGCGGCGCGTGGGCTACCTGTTCCAGGAGTACGCCCTCTTTCCGCACCTCGACGTGACCGGGAACGTGCGGTTCGGCGCGGCGAACGACGTCGACGTCCGCGCGCTGCTCGAGCGCTTCCGGATCGCGCACCTCGCGGGAGCGCGCGTGGATGCCCTCTCCGGCGGCGAGCGCCAGCGGGTCGCTCTCGCGCGGGCCCTCGCGCGGGATCCGGCGGTGCTCTTGCTCGACGAGCCACTGGCCGCCCTCGACACGCATACGCGCGCGGCGGTGCGCTCGGAGCTGCGGGAAGTCCTTGCGGGCCTGCGCATCCCGACCGTGCTCGTGACCCACGACTTCGAGGACGCGGCCGCGCTCGCGGACGAGGTCGGCGTGATCGTCGAGGGCCGGATCCTCCAGGTCGACACGCCCGCGGGCCTCGTCGCCGCTCCTGCGAGCCCGTTCGTCGCGAGCTTCACCGGCGCGACGCTGCTTCCCGGGACAGCGGCGCCGGGGCGCGACGGCCTCACCGAGGTGAGCCTCGACGCGGGGCTCACCGCCTGGTCGACCGATCCCGGCGAGGGCCGGGTCGCGCTCGGCATCTATCCGTGGGAGGTCTCGATCGCCCGGGAGATTCCCGCCGACACCGCGGTGAACCACGTTCGGGCGCCGATCGTTTCGCTCGTCGAGCTGGGGAACCGCGTTCGGCTCCGCGTCGGCCCGCTGGCCGCCGAGGTGACCGCAGGGTCCGCGTCGCGCCTGGGCCTGCGCGAGGGCGAGGTCGTCGTCGCGTCGTTCAAGGCGACGGCCGCACGCCTTCTCCCGCTCTGACGCCGATAGGGTGCTCGGCATGGGCGTGGAGCTCGTCCCGGAAGCAGGCGCGGCCGAGCATGAGGCCGTGAGGCGCGCGATCGACTTCACCGCGGAGGCGGCGTCGCGGACAGCGCCCTGGTGGCGAGCAGGTCTCGTCGACGCGCTCGAGCGCGCCCCGTCGGACGTGCCGCGTCCGTCGGCCTACGAGGCCGTTCGCTCGCCGCGCAGCACGCTCGGCGCCACGCGCGCGTAGTCGAGCCCCGAGATCCACGTCAGCAGCGTTGCGACGAGCAACGCCCACCACGCGACGTCGGCGTCCCAGGCGCCTGCCGCCTGCAAGCCGGCGAGCGTCGCTGCGACGGTTTGCGCCCACGTCTTCAGCTTGCCGAGGTCGCGCGCGCCCATCACGACGCCGCGCTCGATCGCCGCGAGGCGGAGACCCGAGACGGCGATCTCGCGCGCGACGATCGCCGCCACCATCCATGCAGGGGCGACGCCCTCGGCGACGAGCATCACGAGCGCGGCCAGCACGAGCACCTTGTCCGCGATCGGGTCGAGCAGCGAGCCGAACGCAGAGGTCTGATTGCGCCGCCGGGCAAGCCACCCGTCGACCTGGTCGGTCGCCATCGCGACGGCGAAAACCGCGGTCGCCCAGTAGAGGTGATCGTCGAAATCCCAGGCGAAGAGGACGATCACCACGGGAACCGCGAGCGCCCGGGCGAGCGTCAACTGGTCGGGCAGGGTCACGGTTCGGGGAGAATACGCGCCGCATGCCTCCGTTCTCGAAGGTGCTCGTGGCCAACCGCGGCGAGATCGCGGTCCGGGTGTTCCGGACGCTCCGCGAGCTCGGGATCGGTTGTGTGGGGATCTACTCGGAGGCCGACCGGGGGCGCGCGCACGTTCGCGCCGCGGACGAGGCGTACCTCGTCGGCCCCGGGCCGGCCGCGGAGAGCTACCTGCGCGGCGACGTGCTCGTCGAGACCGCGCTCCGCGCGGGAGCACAGGCGATCCACCCTGGCTACGGATTCCTTGCCGAGAACGCCGCCTTCGCCAGGATGGTCCAGGAGGCGGGGTTGACGTGGATCGGGCCGCCGCCCGACGCGATCGAGCTGATGGGGACGAAGACGGCCGCACGCCGCGTCATGCGCGACGCGGGCGTGCCGATCATCCCCGGCGCCGTGGATCCCGTCCGGTCGCCGGACGAGGTGGCGGCGCTCGGTGACGAGATCGGGTACCCGCTCATCATCAAGGCCGCGGCCGGAGGCGGCGGCAAGGGGATGGAGATCGTCCGCGGCCCGGGTGACGCCGAGCGTGCGTTCGAGTCGGCGACCCGGCAGGGCGCGAAGTACTTCGCCGATCCCGCCGTCTACGTCGAGCGGTACCTCGAGGATCCCCGGCACGTCGAGGTGCAGGTGCTCGCGGACGCGCACGGGAACGCCATCCACCTGGGCGAGCGGGACTGCACGATCCAGCGCCGCCACCAGAAGCTCGTCGAGGAGACGCCGTCGCCCGCCGTCGACGACGCGCTCCGGGAGCGGATCGGGCGGATCGCGGTCGACGCGGCGCGCGCCGCGGGCTACCGCTCGGCCGGCACGGTCGAGGGCCTGCTCACGGTCGAAGGCGAGTACTTCTTCATGGAGATGAACACGCGCATCCAGGTCGAGCACACGGTCACCGAGGCGGTGACGGGGCTCGACCTCGTGCGCGAGCAGGTTCTCGTGGCCGCGGGCGAGCCGCTGTCGCTCGCGCAGGACGACGTCGTGCTTCGCGGGCATGCGATCGAGTGCCGGATCAACGCCGAGGACGTCGCGAAGGGGTTTCTGCCCGCGCCGGGCCGGATCAGCGCATATCGCGAGCCGGCGGGACCGGGAGTCCGCGTCGACTCGGGGATCGAGGCGGGAGACGAGATCAGCGGGCTGTACGACCCGATGATCGCGAAGCTGATCGTCCACGACGTCGATCGCGAGCGTGCGATCGCCCGCATGCTGCGCGCGCTCGCCGAGTTCCGGATCGAGGGCACGCCGACGCTCATCGGCTTCCACCGAGCGCTCCTCGAGCATCCGTGCTTCCGTGCCGGCGCGACGTGCGACGACGTCGTCGAGTCGGAGGAGCTGGCGAGACGCGCGCAGGAGCTGGAGGAGCAGTTCTCTCATCGGACAACAAGCGTGGCACAGGCGTCGGACGGCGCCGTGCCGACCGTCCCGCGGCTCGTCGGCGTGGAGGTCGACGGGCGCGCGTACGACGTCCGGCTCCACGTCACCGAGCCGCCGTGGGCCGACATGGCGCGGCGGCGGCGCGCGCGTCAGGGGCACGCAGGCGGCGCGGCCGGGAACGGTGCCGTCGTGAGCCCGATGCAGGGAACCGTCCTCAAGGTGGCCGTGGGGGACGGCGACGCCGTCGGCGAAGGCGATCTCCTGCTCGTCGTCGAGGCGATGAAGATGGAGAACGAGATCGTCGCGCCGCGCGAAGGGGTCGTGAGCGGCCTCGCCGTGACGGTGGGCGCCGGGGTGTCGAGCGGCCAGCTTCTCTGCGTCGTCGCCGAGCCGGGCGGGAAATGAGCGTCGAGGAGCTCGTCGGCCGCCTCGTGGGCGACGGGACGCTGACCGGCGCCACGCTGAGCCGTCCCCGCGCCCCGGGGCCGGACGGGCCGCGGCGCGTCACCGTCGAGCCGGTCGAGCTGCGCGCAGGGGCTCGATGGCGCGTGCGGCGCCATTACGCGACGAGGACGACCGACGAGAACCTGGACTCAGCCGCCCTGACGCAGCTGCTTTCCTCGGCGATCGGGCAGGACTACCGCCAGGCACTCCTCCACGAGCCGGACGCCGACTGGCAGGTCCTCTCGGGTCGCGGCGAGCCCCGCATCCTCCGCAAGCCGCCGACTCGCCCCACAGCGCCCGCCACCCACGACCGCGCCAAGCGCCACCTGCTGCCCGAGGGCGCGCCCGTCCCGTACCTCGTCGCCCTCGGCGTGCAGACCGCGGACGGTCGCGTTCGCGCTCCGCGCAGAGCGAAGTTCCGGCAGGTGAACCGCTTCGTCGAGCTCGTCGAGGACATCGTCCCGAGCCTCCCGGAGGGACGCCTCCGGGTCGTCGACTTCGGCTCGGGCCGGGCCTACCTCACCTTCGCGCTCCACGACCTGCTGACGCGCGTGCACGGACGCGAGGTCGACGTGCTCGGGCTCGACCTGAAGCCGAACGTCGTCTCGGAGTGCGAGGAGCTCGCCCGGCGCCTCGGTGCCGAGGGCCTGCGCTTCGAGCTCGGCGACATCGCCGAGGCGGACCTCGCCGATGTCGACCTCGTGGTCACCCTGCACGCGTGCGACACCGCCACCGACGTCGCGCTCGATCGCGCGATTCGGGCCGGCGCCGACGTGATCCTCTCGGTGCCCTGCTGCCAGCACGAGCTCCTCGGCCAGCTCTCGAACGACACGCTCCGGCCGCTCCTGCGGCACGGCACGCTGCGCGAGCGGTTCGCGGCCGAGGTGACCGACGCTGCCCGCGCGCGGCTGCTCGAGCTGGCCGGCTACGAGGTCCAGGTCGTCGAGTTCGTCGCACTCGAGCACACCCCGAAGAACGTCCTCCTCCGTGCCACGCGCACGTCGCGTCCCACACGGGACCGCGACCGGCTCGCGGCCGAATACCGGACGTTCGCAGACGCGCTCGGCATCGACCCGGCGCTCGAGCGCCTCCTCGCGGACATCGTGGCCCGCTGACTCAGGGCCGCGCTCGTAGGTGGTACGCGTGGTCCGTGATCCAGACGAACCGGCTGCGCATGTCGTCCGGAGGGTCGCCGACCGCGACCAGGGGGCCGAACACCACACGCACCCAGCGGCCGGAGGCGAGCGAGCCCGGGGCGGAGATCGTCCCGCGCCAGCCGTCGCCCGGCCGGAGCCGCGCAGGCAGCTCGGGGACGAAGCGCCGCGCCGCGCGGAGACCCGGGAGCTCGGCATCCTGGTTGCGCTCCTCGAGCTCGCCCATGTCGCCCGTCGCGAACAGCATGATCCCGAACGACTGCTCGACGGCGACCGGGTTCTCGCCGAGGCTCCAGGAGATGTCGGTTCGGTTCTCGATCTCGACGTCCGACTCCCAGCCGGTCTTCGTCACGGCGAAGCGATTGACGCGGAAGACGAGGCCCGGCCCGCTCTCCGGCGAGCGCTCCACCCACGCGAGCTCGGCGGCCTGGGGAGGGGCCGGCTCGGGAATGACCGGCGGCGTGCCGCCGGAGCCGCAGCCCGCCGCGAGAAGCACGACGCCGAGCGCGGTCAGGACGGCGACGGGGCGCTGCACCATGCCATGCTCGCACACGAGGGCTGACCGCCCGGGCCGCATGGCGACCCGTGGCGCAGAGGTTCTTCGATAGCCTCCCGCGCGGCGTGGATCTCTACGAATATCAGGGCAAAGAGCTCTTCCGGCGCGTCGGGATCCCGGTCTCCGCCGGGCGCCTCGCGACGACCCCCGGCGAGGCGCGCCAGGCGGCGGAGGTGCTGGGCGGCCCCGTCGTCGTCAAGGCTCAGGTCCTCACCGGCGGGCGCGGCAAGGCGGGCGGCATCAAGCTCGCCGCGAACGCGCACGAGGCCGAGGAGCGCGCGAAGGAGATCCTCGGGCTCGACATCCGGGGGCACGTCGTCCGCAAGCTCTGGATCGAGTCGGCCTCCGACATCGCGAAGGAGTACTACCTCTCGCTGACGTTCGACCGCAGTGCCAAGAAGGCGCTCTACATGTTCACGACGCAGGGCGGCGTGGAGATCGAGCAGGTGGCCGAGGAGAGCCCCGACGCGCTCGTCCAGCTGCGGATCGACCCGCTCGAGGGCTTCCATCCCTGGCAGGCGCGCCGGCTCGTCTACGCCGGCGGTGTGACCGACCCGGCCGAGCAGAAGCAGATCGCCGCGATCGTCGGAAAGCTGCACGAGGCATTCGTCTCGTTCGATGCGATGCTCTGCGAGATCAACCCGCTGATCGTGACGCCCGGCGGCGAGGTCAAGGCGCTCGACTCGAAGTTCACCGTCGACGACAACGCGCTCTTCCGACATCCCGAGATCGGTGAGATGCGCGACCGCGAGGCCGCGGACCCGCTCGAGGCGCTGGCGCGCGAGAAGCACGTCACGTACGTCAAGCTCGACGGCGAGGTCGGCGTGCTCGGCAACGGCGCCGGGCTCACGATGTCGACGGTCGACGTCGTCACCTTCGCCGGCGGACGGCCCGCGAACTTCTGTGACCTCGGCGGCGGCGGCGACGCGCAGGGCGTCGTCGACGCGCTGTCGGTGATCACCCAGGACCCGCAGGTGAAGGCGATCTTCTTCAACATCTTCGGCGGCATCACGCGCTGCGACGAGGTCGCGCGCGGGATCCTCCAGGCGCTCGGCGACATGTCGCTCGAGCTGCCGATCGTCGTGCGGCTCGACGGCACGAACGCCGAGGAGGGCCGCACGATCCTCGCCGAGGCTGCGCCCGCGAACCTGCGGGTGTCGCCGACGATGCTCGAGGCGGCGAAGCTCGCCGTGGAGCTCGCGGCATGACCTCGCTGGACTGGAGCGCGCGGGCGCAGGGCTACGTCGACTCGGATGCGCACCGCGAGGGGGCCGATCTCGACCTTCTCGTCGTGTGGGCGGCCGGCGGGCGCACGGCGCTCGACGTGGCGACCGGCGGCGGCCACGTGGCCCACCGGCTCCGTGCGGCAGGCCTCGAGGTGGTGACCTGCGACCCGGCGCCCGGGATGCGGCCCGACGTGATCTGCAGGGCCGAGTCGCTCCCCTTCGCCGACGGTGCCTTCGACGTCGTCGCCTGCCGCACGGCCGCGCACCACTTCACCGATCCGGGCGCCGCCGTGCGCGAGATGGCGCGGGTGAGCTCGGAGCGCGTCCTGATCGTGGACACCGTGTTCATGGGCGAGACGGTCGAGGAGGCCGAGGCATTGCGCGATCCCTCGCATGTCCGCAACTACACCGAGGCCGAGTGGCGCGGGCTCCTCGACGAGGCAGCGCTCTCCGTCGCGGAAGTGGAGCTGCTCTCGCATTCGTTCGACTTCGCCGCGTGGCTCGAGCGGACGGGGTGCCGAGGCGACGAGGCGGTGCGTGCCGAGGCGCTGCTCGGAGACCGCGTCGCCGATGGCCGGCTGACCCTCGACAAGCTCGCGATCAAGGCCGTGAAGGGAGCCTGATGGCGATCCTCGTCGACAACGACACGCGGCTCGTCGTCCAGGGCCTGACCGGCTCCGAGGGGCGCTTCCACGGTCTGCGCAACCGCGACTACGGCACGAAGCTCGTCGCGGGCGTGACACCCGGCAAGGGCGGTCAGGACGTCGACGGCGTGCCCGTCCTCGACAGCGTCGCCGACGCCGTCCGGGATCACGGCGCGAACACGTCGATGATCTTCGTCCCGGCCCCGTTCGCCGCCGACGCCGTCTACGAGGCCGTCGACGCAGGCGTGCACACGGTCATCGCCATCACGGAGGGCGTTCCCGCGCACGAGATGCTGCGTATCCACGCATACATCCGCTCCAGAGGCGTCAGGCTGCTCGGGCCGAACTGCCCCGGGGCGCTCTCGCCGGGCAAGGCCAACGTCGGGATCATCCCGGCCGAGATCTTCCAGCCGGGCGACATCGGGCTCGTCTCGCGGTCGGGGACGCTCACGTACCAGATCGGCCACGAGCTCACCCAGATGGGCCTCGGCAACTCCACGATCGTCGGGATCGGCGGCGACCCGGTCGTCGGCTCGTCGTTCATCGACATCCTCCGGCAGTTCGAGGCGGACGACGAGACGAAGTACGTCGTGATGGTCGGCGAGATCGGAGGCGACGAGGAGGAGAAGGCGGCGGACTTCATCGAGACCGAGATGACCAAGCCCGTCGTCGCCTACATCGCCGGCTTCACCGCGCCGCCCGGCAAGACGATGGGGCATGCGGGGGCGATCATCTCCGGGTCTTCCGGAACCGCGTCGGCGAAGCAGAAGGCGCTCGAGGAGCGCGGGATCCGGGTCGGCACGACGCCGACCGAGACCGCGCAGCTCGCGGCCGAGCTCACGATCTGACGTCGAAGGCCATGGACGCTCCGAGCGCAACGGGCAGCTCCGTCACGGTCCGCCGCGATGCGGCCGCAGTCGCCTGGTGGGTGCTCGTCGGCGCGGCGTCGGGGGCGATCGCCGGGGCGCTCGTCGGCGGGGTGGGCGGCCGGCTCGCGATGCTGCTTCTGCGGCTGACGTCGCCCGACGACGTGATCGGGATGACCTCCGACGACGGGTTCGAGATCGGCGTCTTCTCGTTCGACACGGCCCAGCTCGTGCTCGCGATGGCGATGCTCGGTGCGATCAACGGCGTTCTCTACGCGGCGCTCCGAGGCGCTATCCCGCGGAAGCTGCGACTGCCGCTCTGGTCGGTCTTCGCCGCGGCGCTCGGCGGCGCGAGCATCGTCCACGACGACGGCGTCGACTTCGCGTTCCTCGAGCCCGCCGCGCTCGCGATCGCGCTTTTCGTGCTCCTTCCCGGAGCGGCGGCCGCGCTGGTCGTGCTGCTCGTCGAGCGCTGGATGCGAGTCGAGCCGTGGTCGGACCGGCGTCTCTCGATCGGGCTCTGCATCGGCGCCGTCGCCGGGACGTTCGCGCTCGGGTTCGCAGGTCTCGTCGCCGCCGCCGCGCTCGTCGTGCGCCGGGCACGGCTCGACTCTCTGCTCGCGCGCGTTGCCCGGCTCGCCGTGCCCGGCGCGCTCGTCGTCGTGACGCTCGTCGCGGGCTGGGAGCTCGTGTCCGAATCGACCCGAATCGTCCGCTGACCGAAGGGAGCGGCGCCCTGTGGGCGAACTGAACGACGTGAAACCGCTCTCGAAGAGCGACTGCAGCGCGGCATCGCGCGACTGACGATCGTCCGTGCCGTCCGCCTGGTCGCGACCGTGGCGATCGTTCTCGCGGTCGTGGCCGCGGTGCTCGAGTCGCTCGTCGACTCTGGTATCAACGGGTTCAACAACGCCCTCTGGTGGGCGATCGTCACCGTGACGACCGTCGGCTACGGAGACGTCGTCCCCGAGACTCCCCAGGGCCGGATCATCGCGGCCGTGCTCATGCTGGTCGGCGTCAGTGCGATCCCGATCACGACGTCCCTCGTCGTGTCCGTGTTCATCACCCGCATGCAGGCGGAACAGCGTGCGGCGTTCGTCGCGCAGCAGGCGGAGCTCGTCGCGCGCCTCGAGCGGATCGAGCAGGCGCTCGCGCGCACCGACCGCGGTCAGCCGCCCACGTAGCATCGCGGTCGTGGAGCTTCCGCTCATTGGCCGAGGTCGAGGCCTTCGTCACGAAGGACGGCTCGACGATCCGCGAGCTGCACCACACAGCCGCGCAGTCGCTCGCCGAGGCCTCGCTGGAGGCGGGTCAGGGGACCCAGCGCCACTACCACGCGCGGACGGAGGAGATCTACCTCGTCACCGCCGGCGGCGGCGTGCTCGAGGTCGCCGGCGAATCGCGCGAGGTGGTCGCCGGGGACGCCGTGCTGATCCCGCCCGGAGCGTGGCACGAGCTCGTCGCGGGAGCCGACGGGGCGCGCTTGCTGTGCATGTGCGTCCCGCCGTACTCACACGACGACACGTTCTTCGAGTAGTCGCCTAGCGCCGGCCGCGGGCGCTTGCCGAGCCCCACCCGCCGCGCCTCCGGGACGAGTAGACG
This sequence comes from uncultured Actinomycetes bacterium, assembly GCA_963742525.1. Taxonomy (GTDB): domain Bacteria; phylum Actinomycetota; class Thermoleophilia; order Gaiellales; family Gaiellaceae; genus Gaiella. The sequence continues at coordinate 29,052 of CAVUMD010000001.1, read as the reverse complement.
AGGCGCGGGGACGCCGTCTTCATCCCGGTCGACGCGAACGTCTCGTGCTGGCCGTTCAGCCGGGCGACGCGGCTCATGTCCGCCTGCTGCTCGGGCAGGACGAGCGTCACGCCGGTGCCCGACCGTCCCGCGCGGCCGGTGCGGCCCACGCGGTGCGTGTACGCCTTGCCGTCCTCGGGCGGGTCGAAGTTGATGACGTGGGTGACGTCGTCGAGGTCGAGACCGCGGGCGGCGACGTCGGTCGCGATCAGCGTCGTGACGACACCGGAATCGAACCGCTCCAGCGCGCGCTGCCGCTGGCCCTGCGTGAGGTCGCCGTGCATCGCCGCGGCTTTCACGCCGTGCTGCGCCAGCTTGCGTGCGAGCCGGTCGGCGCCGCGCTTGGTGCGCACGAAGACGAGCGCGAGGCCCCGTTCCGCCTCGAGCAGCTCGACCAGCGTCGACACCTTGGTGTCCTGGGTGACGGAGACGAACCGGTGCTCGATCTCGCCGGGTCCGTGCTCGCTCGGGAGCTCCGCCTCGATGCGTGCCGGGGACTGCGTGTACGAGCGAGCGAGCTCGCCGACCTCGCCGTCGAGCGTCGCGGAGAAGAACATCGTCTGGCGGTCGCGCGGCAGCCGCTTGACGATCCTGTCGACCTGCGGCTTGAAGCCCATGTCGAGCATGCGATCGGCCTCGTCGAGGACGAGGATCTCGACGGCGTCGAGCGTGACGAGGCGCCGGTCGAGAAGGTCCTGCAGGCGGCCGGGCGTGGCGACGATCACGTGCGCGTCGCGCGCGAGATTCGCCTGCGGGCGTAGCGCCACCCCGCCGTACACCGTCGCAACCCGAAGGTCGCGGACGGCGGCGAGCGACTCGATCTCCTCGGAGACCTGCACTGCGAGCTCGCGCGTCGGGACGAGGACGAGGGCGGCGGGACGGGCGTCGTCCCGCGGGGCCCGCTCGACGAGCGGGATCGCGAAGGCGAGGGTCTTGCCCGATCCCGTCGGTGACTTCGCGAGCAGGTCGGTGCCTGCGAGCGCAGGTGGGATCGCGCGGGACTGGATCTGGAAGGGGCTTGAGATGCCGCGCGCGTCGAGCGCGGCGGACAAGTCCGCGCCCACGCCGAGCGCGGCGAACGTGTTCTGAGACATACGACTCCTGGATTCGGTGGAACGGCTCGAGACCTACGACCTTCGAGCCCGAGAGGAGTCGAACGAAGCGGATCTCACAGGCCGACCGGGTGGTCGACCATGTGGAGAACCGTAGCAGCCGTCCCGGTCGGCGCCTGCCGCTGGGCCGACATCCGGCGCCGGTAGGCTCGGCGCATGGCCCCGATCTCGTTCGCGCGCGGCGCCCCCGCGCCCTCGTGCCTCGATCCCGCGCTCATCTCCGACTGCGCCCGGGCGGCGCTCGAGCGCGACGGGACGACGATCCTGTCGTACGGGACGGGCGGCGGCTACGGCCCGCTGCGCGAGCTGCTCGCCGAGCGGCACGCCGTCGACCCCGGCCGCGTCTTCGTCACGACCGGCGGTCTCCAGGGCTTCGTCTTCTACTCGGCCGCGCAGCTCGCGCGGCGGCCGGGCCGCGTGCTGGTCGAGGCGCCGACCTATGACCGTCCGCTCAAGCTGCTGCGCTGGCAGGGCGTCGAGGTCGTCGCGATCCCGATGGACGAGGAGGGGCTCGATCCCGACGCGCTCGAGGCCGAGCTCCGGCGGCCGGGCGACATCTCGTTCCTCTACACGATCCCGACCTTCCAGAACCCGAGCGGCCGCACGCTCGGCGACGAGCGGCGCAGGCGGATCGCCGAGCTCGCCGCGTCGTTCGACCTGGACGTGCTCGAGGATGACCCGTACGGGCTCGTCCGCTACGAGGGCGTGGCGCCGGCCGCGCTGCACGCCCTCGAGGGAGGTGAGCGGGTCACGTTCACGTCCTCCTTCTCGAAGACCGTCGCCCCCGGGTTGCGCGTCGGCTGGTTCGTCGTCCCGGAAGGGCTCCGCTCCGCCTTCGACGACCGAGCCGTCTCGACCTACATCTCACCGCCGCTGCTCCCCGAGGCGATCGTGCACGAGCTGTTCGCGCGCGGCGCGTTCGAGGCGAACCTCGAGCGCGTCCGCGGAATCCTTCGTGCCCAGCGTGACGCGATGCTCACCGCGCTCGACGGCCGGCTCACGGGTCGGGCGAGGTGGAGCCGCCCCGAGGGCGGCTACTTCCTGTGGGTCGACTTCGCCGGGGGCGTCGACGCCGGCGAGCTGCTCGGCCGCGCGACGGAGGCAGGCGTGACGTTCGTCCGGGGCTCCGACTTCTTCCCGGGCGACGGCGGAGAGAGCTCCGCGCGGCTCGCGTTCTCGTACGAGACGCCCGAGCGGATCGTCGAGGGCGTCGAAATCCTCGCCGGGCTGCTCTGAGCGCTACCGCCTGCGGCTGCGCCACCACCGCGGCCCCATCACCGCGAGCGCGGCGCCGAGCGCCATGCTCAGCAGGATCAGCCACGGGAGGCGTGTCTTCACGGTGAAGAAGACGAAGTCGACCGACTGCTTGTCGTCGTTCAGCAGCAGGAAGAGGAGCGCGTACAGCGCGATCGCGACCCAGAGGACGAGCTTCCACGGGATGGCGCGCTTGTCGCCGGCGGAGGTGCCGGGCACGTCGCTCATGCGGCGATCTTATGCGCCGGCGGCGTGGGCCACCGGGGGAAGCGGTGCGCGGAGCACGAGGCGCGGCTGCGGCGGCGGAGTGAGGGTTGCGGTGGCCGCGCGAAACGTCGGACACGGCGTGTTCCCCGGGAGCGCACAGAGCCCCTCGCGGCGGAAATAGCAGTCCTCGCATGTCGCGGCAACGCGCCTGCTCATGTCCCCTCTGTTCGCCTGCCCCGGATCCCCTGATGGACAGCGGGGATTGTGGCTGCGACGCGCCCGGCCCGCAACCCCCTCGGGGACGAAAATCCCGCATTTTGCGGCTGTCGCCCCGATGGGCAAAAGACCTGCAAATAGGCTACTTCTGAGGGAGCGTTCGCAGGACGCGCAACGCCTGTTCAAAACTCTCCACAGGGATGACGCGCAACCCCCCTGCATACCGCCGTGCGGTGGCGGCGTTTTCCCCAGCCGGCACGAGGAACACGTCCGCTCCCGCCGAGCGCACGCCGTAGGTCTTCTGTTTGATCCCGCCGACCGGCTCGATGCTCCCGTCCAGCTCGATCTCGCCCGTCGCGGCCACCCGGCGTCCGCGGGCGACGTCGTGCCCGAGCTCCTTGTAGATCTGGAGCGCGAAGGGAAGGCCCGCGGACGGGCCGCCGACGTTGCCGAGGTCGATGTCCACCTTCAGCGGCAGCTTGATCTTGGCGTCCTGCGAGACGCGGATGCCGATGATCGCCCGCTTCGAGTCGTCCGGCGCGGCGACCGTCGCAACGGTGCGCCCGACGATCTTGTCGTCCCGCCGCAGGCGGAGCCGCAGCTTGGTGCCCGGTCGGACTGCCTGCGTGGCCCGGAGGAGCTGCTCGACCGTCGTCACCTTGCGGCCGTCGACGGCGACGATGAGGTCGCCGCTCGAGAGCGTCTTCGCCGCAGGGACGTCGACCGCGACCGCCTCCACGAGGACGCCACGGGGCGTCGTCTCGACGTCGAGGCCCCCCGCCTCGAGCGCGACGGCGGCGGCGATCTGCTCGGATCGCTGCATCTCGGCGCGCGCCTCGACGACGCGCTCGGAGAAGGACTCGCCCGGCGCCGTCACAGCCTGCGGGGGCACGAGCGACGCTCCGTCCGGCCGGGTGAAGGGCAGCAGCCGCTCGATCCACCTGACCTTTCGCACCGTGACGTCGACGTAGTAGATGCCGCCCGAACCCTCCGGTGCGTCCTTTCCCTGCACCGCGACCTTCCCGGCGATCGCGTGTGCGCCGTTCGGGACGAAGAGGTAGTCGTTCGAGGGAAGCGTCGCCAGGAGGAAGACCACGGCCGCCAGGAGCGCCGCGCCGGACAACGCCAGCCAGCGGGAGGTCGACGCTTTCACAACAGGCCGCGGGTGAGCCCGCCGTCGACCGGGATCACCGCTCCGGTGACGTAGCCGGCGCGGTCGGACGCGAGCAAGGCGGCAACGGCGGCGATCTCGGCGGGCGTGCCGAGCCTGCGCACGGGAACGTTCTCGAGATCCGCCGCCGGAGGCCCGCTCTCGCCGTAGATCGACCGGAGCCGATCGGTGTCGATGCGGCCCGGCGCGATCGTGTTGACGGTGATGCCGTCGGGGCCGAGCTCACGCGCGAGCGTCTTCAGCCAGCCGACGACGCCCGGTCGCACGGCGTTCGAGAGGGCGAGGTTCGCAAGCGGCTCGCGGACCGACGAGGACTCGATCGCGACGATCCTGCCACGACCGCTCTCGCGGAGGTGGGGCAGGCAGCGCGCGACGAGCGTGACGGGCGCCGTCAGGAGCAGCGCGACGGCCTCTTCGACGGCCTCTGCGGTCAACGAGGAGGCGGTGCCTGCGGGCGGCCCGCCGCCGTTCAGGACGAGGACGTCGATGCCGCCGAAGGCACCGACCGTTGCCTGCACGAGGCGCTCCAGGTGCTGCGGGATCGTCAGGTCGCCCTGGACGGCAAGCGCCCCGATCCGTTCCGCCTCGCGCTCGAGGATCTCCCTCCGGCGCGCGAACATCGCGACGTTGGCGCCCTCGGCGGCGAGAGTCTCGGCGATCGCGAGACCCATGCCGGACGATGCGCCGCAGACGATCGCAGTCCGGCCGGCGAGCCCGAGTTCCATCGCGGCGAAGGCTACCCGGGCAGGTGTTCAGGCCCTGTGAAGTGCGCGGGGCTACGCGGTGGTCGTCAGCACGCCCACGACCTCGCGCACGGCGGCCGCCGACTCGCGGAGCATCTTCTTCTCCGCGGCGCTCAGCTTGAGCTTGACGACCTCCTCGACGCCGCCCGCGCCGAGCCGGACCGGGACGCCCATGTAGAGCCCGTCGACGCCGTATTCGCCCTCGAGGAGCGCAGTGCACGGGAGCACGCGCTTCTGGTCCAGGCAGATCGAGTCGACCATCTGCGCCGCGGCGGCACCCGGTGCGTACCACGCGGACGTGCCGAGCAGCCCGACGAGCTCACCGCCGCCCTTCCGGGTGCGCTCGACCATCTTCGAGATCTTCCCCTTCGTCGTCAGCTGCTCGAGCGGGACCCCGCCCACGGTCGTCGCGGAGACGACGGGGACCATCTGGTCGCCGTGGCCGCCGAGCACCATCGCCTGGACGTCCTTCACCGACGAGCCCGTCTCCCAGGCGATGAACGCAGAGAACCGTGCGGTGTCGAGGATCCCGGCCATGCCGACGACCCGCTCCTTCGGGAACCCCGAGACCGCGTGGGCGACGTGGCACATCGCGTCCAGCGGGTTCGAGACGACGACCACGACGCTCTTCGGCGAGCGCCGCACGACGTCCTTCGTCACGGCTGCGACGATCGCCTCGTTCGTCGTGACGAGGTCGTCGCGGCTCATCCCGGGGGAACGCGGCCGGCCGGCGGTGATCACGACGACATCGGAGCCCTTCGTCTCGTCGTAGCGCTCGCTGCCGACGATCGCCGGCTCGTAGCCGGTGACCGACGCCATCTGGTTCATGTCGAGCGCCTTGCCGGCGGCGAAGTTCGGGACGATGTCGACGAGCACGACGTCTGCGTAGTCGCGCCGCGCCACCTCGAGCGCGCACGTCGCGCCGACGTTCCCCGCCCCGACGACGGTGACCTTCTTCCTCCCGTTCACGTGTCTCCTTTTGTTAGCGCGACCGGCGATTCAGCCGAGCCGCGCGATGATCGCGTCCGCGTACTCCGACGTCCCGACGGCCGAGGGGTCGTCGCGGGTCGGCTTCAAGTCGTACGTCACGCTCTTCCCCTCGGCGATCACCGAGGCGACGGCATCCTCGAGGCGCTTCGCCGCGTCGCGCTCGCCGAGATGGTCGAGCATGAGCTTCCCGGAGAGGATCATCGCAGTCGGGTTGACCTTGTTCTGGCCCGTGTACTTGGGCGCCGACCCGTGCGTCGCCTCGAAGACGGCGGCCTCCGGTGCCGATGTTCGCCCCCGGCGCGACCCCGAGACCGCCGACGAGGCCGGCGGTCAGGTCGCTGATGATGTCGCCGTAGAGGTTCGGCAGCACGAGCACGTCGAACTCCTCGGGGCGCTGGACGAGGCCCATGCAGAGCGCGTCGACGAGCGTCTCCCACGCCTCGATCTCCGGGAAGTCCTTCGCCACCTCGCGGAACACGGCGAGGAAGAGTCCGTCGGTGTGCTTCATGATGTTCGCCTTCGTGATGCACGAGACGCGGCCACGCCCGTTGGCGCGCGCGTACTCGAAGGCGTACCGGATGATCCGCTCCGAGCCCTCCGGGCTGAGCGGCTTGATCGAGATCCCGGACGTGCGGCTGATCTGCTTCTGCTGCAGCCCGTTCAGGAAGTCGATCACCGCGCGGGCGTCGTCGGTGTCCGACTCGAACTCGATGCCCGCGTAGAGGTCCTCGGTGTTCTCGCGCACCACGACGATGTCGACGCCCTCGTAGCGCGAGCGCACGCCGGCGTACGTCTTGCACGGACGGATGCAGGCATAGAGCCCGAGCTCGTGCCGCAGCGCGACGTTGACCGAGCGGAAGCCGGTGCCGATCGGCGTCGTGATCGGGCCCTTGAGCGCGACCCCGTTTCGCTTGATCGACTCCAGCGTCTCGGGAGGCAGCGGCGTGCCCGCTGTCTCCATCACGTCGACCCCGGCCTGCTGCACGTCCCACGTGAACTCGACGCCCGTCGCCTCGAGAACGCGGCGCGTCGCCTCGGTCAGCTCGGGGCCGGTCCCGTCGCCGGGGACGAGTGTCACCGTGTACGGCATCGGGGCGGAGGATAGTGACACTCCCGTGCCCGGCCGGTAGGTACCGTCCGTCGGACCCCGGACACGGATCGGAGAGGAGCGCGATGACCGAGTTCAAGCCTGGCCTCGAGGGCGTCGTCGCCTTCGAGACCGAGATCGCCGAGCCGGATCGCGACGGCGGCGCGCTCCGCTACCGCGGCGTCGACATCGAGGAGCTCGTCGGGTCGGTGCCGTTCGAGCAGGTCTGGGGCCTCCTCGTGGACGAGTCGCCCGAGCCCGGTCTGCCGTCCTCGGAGGACTACGCCGCGCGCGACCTCACGGGACAGACGCCTTCCGATCTCCAGACGGTCACCGCGCGCCTCGGCGGCGAGTGGGGGCTCCAGAAGCTGATCGACATCTCGGACGACGAGGCGAAGGAGGACCTGCGCCGGCTCTCGGCCACGATGATCTCGGTCTGCGCCCAGTCCGCCCGCCTCGCAGACGGGCATGCCGATCGCGTCGACCCTGCGATCGTCGCCGAGGGCGAGACGACCGCGGAGCGGTTCCTGCTCGAGTGGCGGGGAGAGGCAGACCCGAAGGACGTCCAGGCGATCGACACGTACTGGATCTGCACCGCGGAGCACGGTCTCAACGCCTCGACCTTCACGGCGCGGATCGTGGCGTCGACGGGGGCCGACTGCGCGGCCGCGCTGTCCTCCGCGGTCGGGGCGCTCTCGGGCCCGCTGCACGGCGGCGCCCCCGCGCGTGTGCTGCCGATGCTCGATGCCGCCGCCGCCGCGCCGTCGGTGGAGGGCTTCGTCAAGGATCTGCTCGACCGCGGCGACCGGCTGATGGGCTTCGGGCATCGCGTCTACCGCGCCGAGGATCCGCGTGCGCGGCTCCTCCGGGGCACCGCGCAGGAGCTCGGCTCGCCGCGCTTCGAGGTCGCGGACGAGCTCGAGCGCGTGGCGCTCGCGGAGCTCCACGCGCGCAAGCCCGACCGCGTGCTCGCGACGAACGTCGAGTTCTGGTCGGCGGTCGTCCTCGACGTCGCCGACGTCCCGCCGCAGCTCGCGCCGGCGATGTTCGCGTGCTCGCGCACCGCTGGCTGGTCGGCGCACATCCTCGAGCAGAAGCGTCTCAACCGGCTCGTGCGGCCGTCCGCGCGGTACGTCGGGCCGGCCGCGCGGTCGTTCTCGGCGGTCTGATGGAGCTCGCGGAGGCAGCGGCGCACGCCGACGCGCTCGCCCGCGAGCCGGGCAACGAGAAGGAGCTCGCGACCCTCCGCGCGCAGTGGGACGACGAGCTCGAGGCGGCGGCGCGGAGCGCCGACTACCGCATCCGCGGCCAGGCGTTCCGGGCGATCGGCCAGTTCCGCTTCCGCCAGAAGCTCGAGCTCATCCGCCGTGGGCTCGAGGACGAGAGCGCCGCGGCGCGCGGCTCGGCCCTGATCGCGCTCACCGCGCTCTCGGCCGACCACCCGGGCGACGTCAACGCATACCGAGCCGCGCTCAACGAGCTCGCGATGCGCGATCCGAACCCGGCCGTCCGCCGGCTCGCGATCGCCTGTCTGCGCAACGGGACGGCCGACCGCGGCACGATCCAGCTGCTCGAGGGCATCGCCGGCGACGACGAGACCGACCGCGAGGTGCGGGAGACCGCGCGCGCGGTCGCGGCAGCGCTCGTCAAGAAGGCGCGAGCGAAGTAGGACGAAGTGCCCCTTCAGGCAATGCCATCCAGGTCCCGCGCGCGCGATGAGCGGCGCCATGCGTCGTCCTCGGTCGTCCCGATACCGGCTGGTATCGGGACTCCCTGCGTCCTAGCCTGGCTTGCTCCTCGCGCGCGCGGAACGAGGCAGCATCACCTGAAGGGGCACTGATGGCGACGCCGCTCGTCGGCCTGATCATGGGCTCCCGCTCCGACTGGGAGACGATGCGCCATGCCGCCGAGACGCTCGACGAGCTCGGCGTCCCCTACGAGCAGCGCGTCGTGTCCGCGCACCGCACGCCGGATCTCCTCTTCGAGTACGCAGCGTCGGCGGAGGAGCGTGGGCTCCGCGTCCTCGTCGCCGGCGCCGGCGGTGCCGCGCACCTCCCCGGCATGGCCGCAGCCAAGACGACGCTGCCGGTGCTCGGCGTTCCCGTCGAGTCGAAGGCACTCTCGGGAATGGACTCGCTGCTCTCGATCGTGCAGATGCCCGCCGGTGTCCCGGTCGGGACGCTCGCGATCGGTCGCGCCGGCGCCGTGAACGCGGCGCTCCTCGCGGCTGCCATCCTCGCCGGCTCGGACGCGGCGCTCGCCGAGCGCCTGCGGCGCTTCCGCGCGGCGCAGACACAGGCGGTGCTCGACAGCTCCGACCCGGCCGATCCCGGCGCGTAGACAGCGCTCGTGGTGATTCGACACACGCGCGCATGACGCTCGTCGCCTGCATCGGTGGCGGTCAGCTCGGGCGGATGCTCGGGCTGGCAGGGCTGCCGCTCGGCCTCTCCTTTCGCTTCCTCGACCCGTCGCCGGACGCGTGCGCGCGGGAGGTGGGGGAGCTCGTCGTCGGCGAGTACGGCGACCCCGACGCGCTCGACCGGTTCGTCGACGGCGCCGACGTCGTCACCTACGAGTTCGAGAACGTGCCGGTCGAGGCGGCGGTGCGGGTCGGCGCCGTCCCGGGAGCCGCGGCGCTCGAGCACGGGCAGGACCGGCTGCGGGAGAAGGAGCTCTTCCACTCGCTCGGGATCCCCACGGCACGCTTCGGGTCGTTGGAGGAGACGGGGCTCCCGGCCGTCGTCAAGTCGAGGCGGCTCGGGTACGACGGCAAGGGACAGCGCCTCGTCCACGCGCCGGAGACGGTGGGGGACGACGAGATCGCGGAGGAGCTCGTGCCGTTCGATCGCGAGCTCTCGATCGTCGGCGTGCGCGGGCGGGACGGCGAGACGCGGTTCTGGCCGGTCGGCGAGAACGTCCATCGCGACGGGATCCTGCGGGTGACGCGCGCGCCCGCCGCGAACGCGCCGCAGGCCGAGGCGGAGACCATCTGCACGGCGTTGCTGGACGAGCTCGACTACGTCGGCGTCCTGGCCGTCGAGCTCTTCGACGTGGGCGGCCGGCTGCTCGCGAACGAGCTCGCGCCACGCGTGCACAACACGGCGCACTGGACGATCGACGGCGCTGCGACGAGCCAGTTCGAGAACCACCTGCGCGCGATCCTCGGTCTGCCGCTCGGGTCGACGGAGGCGGGCGCACGATGCGTGATGGTCAACCTGATCGGGTCGGTACCGTCGCTCGAGGAGCTGCTCGCGCTGCCCGGCGCGCGGGTGCACCTCTACGGCAAGGAGTCGCGCCCGGGACGGAAGGTGGGGCACGTCACGCTTCTCGACCCGACCGACGAGACAGTCGAGCGAGCGGTGGCGCTGGCCGACGCCGGGCTCTAGCCTGCGTCCGGAGCGCGATCGCGGCGCCGCCGGGCGTGCGGGTGCGCGCGGAAGTACGCGTCGCGACGGTGCCGATCGGAGACGTGCGTGTACCGCTCCGTCGTGCCGACGTCGGCGTGGCCGAGCATCTCCTGGACGCTTCGGAGGTCGGCGCCGCCCTCGAGCAGGTGCGTCGCGAACGAATGCCGCAGCAGGTGCGGGTGCACGCGGCCAGGCTCGAGACCGGCACGGTCGGCCAGCCGGCGCAGGATGAGGAATGCGCCGGCGCGGGTGAGCGCGCCGCCGCGCGCATTGAGAAACAGGTCCGGGCGGTGACGACGATCGAGGTGCGGCCTGCCGATCGCGAGGTAGCGGCGCAGCGCCTCGGCGGCCGGCCGGCCGAGCGGGACGAGCCGCTCCTTGCCGCCCTTGCCGGTGACGCGGACGATGCGTCCCTCGAGGTCGACGGCGGCCTTGACGAGCCCCACCGCCTCCGAGACGCGGAGCCCGGCGCCGTAGAGGAGCTCGACGAGCGCCCGGTCGCGCATGGAGCGCGGCGACGTCCCGCTCGCGGCCTCGACCAGCCGCTCCGCCTCGGCGGGCGAGAGCGTGCGCGGCACCGTTCGAGGGCGTCGCGGCCCCGCGATCGCGGCGGCCGGGTTGTCCGAGCGGGTGCCGATCAGCGTCAGGTGCCGCAGGTACGCGCGCACGGCCGCGAGCCGCCGGGCGATGGTCGCGGGTGCCCTACCGTCGGCGCGCATCGTCGCGAGCCAGGCCTCGATCTCCTCTGCCGTCGACGACCCGACGGGATGGTCGATGGTCGAGCCGAACGACGCGAGATCGCGCCGGTACGCGTCGACCGTGCGCGGCGAGCGGCTCGCCGCGAGGAGAAGCAGGAAGCTCTCGACATCGGGGTCCTGGCGGTCGCTCATCGCGGCTGGACCCGATTCGGCGGCGCGAGGCGCCCTCCTGCGCGCGCCGCGTTACGAGCGCGGGTGCGCGTGGTCGTAGACCCGGCGGAGGCGGCGGGCGTCGACGTGGCTGTAGATCTGCGTCGTCGAGAGCGACGCGTGGCCGAGCAGCTCCTGGATCGTGCGCAGGTCGGCGCCGCCCTCCAGCAGGTGCGTCGCGTACGCGTGACGGAGGCGGTGAGGGTTGCGCAGCAGTCGCCGTAGCACGCTGGTGTCCAGCCGCCGTCCGCGCACGGAGAGGAAGAGGGCGTCGGACGCGACCCGTACCAGCGCCGGCCGGCCGTCGCGGAGCCAGAGACCGACACGCCACGCCGCCTCCTCACCGAGCGGCACGAGCCGCTCCTTGCCGCCCTTGCCCCGCACGTGGACGTGCTCGCGGTCGAGGTCGACGTCGCCGAGGTCGAGCGCCACGACCTCGGCCGACCGGAGGCCGCAGGAGTAGGCGAGCTCGAGCACCGCCGCGTTGCGGAGCGCGAGCGGCTCGGCGTCGCGTCCGGCGCGGTCGACGGCGCTCTCGACCTCCTCGAGCGCCGGCGTCTCCGGGAGCCGCCGCGGCCGGCGTGGCGCGAGCGCCGCGTCCGGGACGCGCTCCGGCCCGAGCGCGTGGCGCGCGAGCGACCGCACCGCCGACAGCCGGCGCGCGATCGTCGTGGGCGCGAGCCCGCGGCGTGCACGACCGAGCTCGGCGGTGTACGCCGCCAGCACGCGGACGTCCAGGTCGTCGAGCCCGATGCCCTGGTCGTCGAGCCACCGCGAGAAGTCCCGCAGATCGGCGGCGTACGCCCGCCGCGTCGCCTCGGAGAGCGCCGGGCTCGACAGGAACCGGTCCACCGCGACGGCCGTGTCCACGTCTACCGTTTCTCGCCCGTCCGCACGACGCCTGCCCATGCGCCTCTCCCTCGTCATCGTCCTCGCCGTCGCGATCGCCGTGGCGGTCTACGTCGCTGACGCGGCCGGACGACGACACCCGATCCCGAGAGGCGGGCGCGGCGACCCTGGTCGGCGACTCGCTCAACGTCGGGATCGAGCCGTACCTCGGCGACGAGCTCCCGGGTTGGCGGCTGGATGCGCACGACCGCGTCGGACGGGCCACGCAGGAGGGAATCGACGAGCTGCGGTCGCTCGGAGGACGGCTCGCCCCCGTTGTCGTCGTCAGCCTCGGCACGAACGACGCCGACGGATCCGAGCCGGAGTTTCGCAAGCTCGTGAACGAGGCCGTCGCCATCGTCGGGCCGCGGCGGTGCCTCGTCTGGGCGACCGTCGTCCGCGACGGGACGCCGCGCACCGGCTTCAACCGGGCGCTCGAGGACGCGCGCTCGGCGCACCGCAACGTCCGGCTCGTCGAGTGGGCGGCGTTGGTCGGCGACGACGGCGAGCTGCTCGCCGGCGACCTCGTGCACGGCACGCCGGAGGGATACGCGCAACGGGCCGAGGAGACCGCGCGCGCGATCCGCGACTGTCCGGGCGGGTGAGCCTCTATCGCGTCCTTCGCGTCGTCCTGGCGCCTCCGGTCCGTGCCGTCTGGGGGCTCGAGGTCGACGGCGCGGCGCACGTTCCGCCGGGGCGGGTGATCGTCGTCGCGAACCACGACTCGCTCTCGGATCCCTTCTTCCTCGGCGCTGCGCTCGAGCGGCAGCTCCGCTTCCTCGCGAAGCGAGAGCTGTGGCGGATCGGCGTCGTCGGCTGGGCACTCGACCGTCTCGGCGGGATCCCGGTCGAGCGCCGCCGCGGCGACGTCGGCGCCGTCGCCGCGGCCGCGCACGCGCTCGAGCAGGCTGCGGCCGTCGCGATCTTCCCGCAGGGGACGGTGCTCGGGCCTCCGGACCGGCCGTGGCAGCGCGGTGCCGCGCGCCTTGCGCTCACCACCGGCGCGCCGCTCCTGCCGGTCGCGATCATCGGGGCAGACGCTGTCCTCCGGCCGGGCACGCGGCTCCCGCGCCGCGCCCGCGTGAAGGTCGTGATCGGCTCGCCGATCGTCGTCGAGCGGACGAGCCCGACGATTCCCGCGACGCGCGAGCTGACCGAGCGTCTCCGAGAGGCGGTCGCGGCGCTCCGCGCCTCGTAGCCGTGCCGCGGCAGGGCGGAAAGACCCGTCAGGCACACTCAATCTCGTGCCTGGTCGCCGCTTCGACGCCTTCGTGACCGGCGAGGCGCCGGAGCGTCCGGCAGACCCCGCCGTCCGCAAGGCGAACCTTCGCCGGATCATCCGGCTGTTCCGGCCGTACCGCCCCCGCCTGTCGCTCGTCTGCGGCCTGATCGTCATCTCGGCCGGGCTCGGCGTCATCTCGCCGTTCCTCCTCCGGGCGGTGCTCGACACCGCGATCCAGGTCGACCCGGAGACCGGGCAGGCGACCGTCGAGCTCGGCCTCCTCACCGCCCTCGTCGCGGGGATGGTCGCGATCCCGATCGTGACCGGCGTGATCGGCGTCTGGCAGACGCTCCTCACGAATCTCGTCGGCCAGGCGGTGATGCACGACCTGCGCACCTCGGTCTACCGCCACCTCCAGCGCCTGTCGCTCGCGTTCTTCACGCGTACGCGCACGGGCGAGGTGCAGAGCCGGATCGCGAACGACATCGGCGGGATCGAGAACGTGGTCACGTCCACCGCCACCTCGGTCCTCTCGAACGTCACCACGGTCGTCGCGACCGTCATCGCCATGCTCCTCCTCGACTGGCGCCTCGCGGCGTTCGCGCTGGCGCTCCTGCCGCTCTTCGTCTGGCTCACGAAGCGCGTCGGCGACCAGCGCAAGAAGGTGACCGCCGAGCGGCAGGCATCGCTCGCGGACGTCTCCTCGATCGTCCAGGAGTCGCTCTCGGTCTCCGGGATCCTGCTCGGCAAGACCATGGGCCGCTCGGGCGACCTCGCCCTGCGCTTCGAGAACGAGTCGCAGCGTCTCGCCGGCCTCGAGGTGAGGAGCCGGATGACGGGCCGCTGGATGATGGCGGCGATCCAGACGACCTTCGCCGTGATGCCCGCGCTCGTCTACCTGTTCGCCGGCTGGACGATCGAGCGCGGCGCGACGACGATCACGATCGGCACGCTCGTCGCGTTCACGACGCTCCAGGCGCGACTGTTCTTCCCGATCGGCAGCCTCCTCGGCGTCCAGCTCGAGGTGCAGAGCTCGCTCGCGCTCTTCGACCGGATCTTCGAGTACCTCGACGAGCCGGTGGACATCGTCGAGGGGACGAGCACCATCGCGCGGCCCCGCGGCGACGTGGCGTTCGACGACGTCTGGTTCGGCTACGCGAAAGACGCGTGGACACTCGAGGATGTCTCGTTCGCCGTGCCTGCGGGAACGAAGACGGCGCTCGTGGGGGAGACGGGCTCGGGCAAGACGACCTGCGCCTACCTCGTCGCGCGGCTCTACGACCCGACGCGGGGCACGGTCACGATCGACGGCGTCGACGTCCGTGACCTGACGTTCGACTCACTCACCGACGCCGTCGGCGTCGTCTCGCAGGAGACGTACCTGTTCCACGCCTCGGTGCGGGAGAACCTGCGCTTCGCCCGCCCCGACGCGACGGACGCCGAGGTCGAGGAGGCCGCGCGCGCCGGGCAGATCCACGACCTGATCGCCTCGCTCCCCGAGGGCTACGAGACCGTCGTCGGCGAGCGCGGCTACCGGTTCTCGGGCGGCGAGAAGCAGCGCATCGCGATCGCGCGGACGATCCTGCGCAATCCCCCGATCCTCGTCCTCGACGAGGCGACCTCGGCGCTCGACACGCAGACCGAGCGCGCGGTGCAGGCCGCGCTCGAGCGCCTCTCGGAGGGCCGGACGGTGATCGCGATCGCGCACCGCCTCTCCACGGTGCGCGACGCCGACCAGATCGTCGTCCTCGACCACGGCCGCATCGTCGAGCGAGGCCCGCACGACGAGCTCCTCTCTCAGGGTGGCCGTTACGCGTCGCTCGTCGCCCGGGACGCCGACGTCGGCGACGTGGTGCCGACGCCGAGCTGATCGACTCCATGCCCGCCATGTCACTTCGTTGCGACTACCGTTCGACTGTCCAACGCTCATGAACCAGGAGACCACCAACCGATGACCGCGACGACGACGGAGACGGGGCTCGAGGCGCACGGCATCTCGCCGCGCGGCCGGGTGATCCACAACCCCACGACCGCGCAGCTCTACACGCACGCGCTCGCGAACGGCGATGGGCGCCTGGCGCACGGTGGCGCGCTCGTCGTCGACACCGGACGGTTCACGGGCCGGTCGCCGCAGGACAAGTTCGTCGTCGACGAGGACGAGTCACGCGACCGCATCTGGTGGGGCGCCGTGAACCACCCGTTGTCCGAGCAGCATTTCGACGGCTTGCGCACGAAGGTCACCGAGCACCTCGCCGGGCGCGACCCGTTGTACGTCGTCGACCACTTCGCGGGCGCGAATCCCGACCACCGCGTGGGTGTGCGCGTCGTGACCGCCAGCCCGTACCACGCGCTCTTCGCCAAGACGATGTTCATCGTGCCGACCGCCCGCGAGCTCGTGCGGTTCTCCGTCGACGCCCTCGTTCTCCACGCGCCCGACGTCGAGGCGGTCCCCGAGGAGGACGGCACGCGCACGGGGACGTTCGTCGTGCTGCATCCGACCCGCAGCGAGGTCGTCATCGGAGGGACCTTCTACGCGGGCGAGATCAAGAAGGGGATCTTCACGCTGATGAACGACCGCCTTCCGCGCGCAGGCGTCCTGCCGATGCA
Source organism: uncultured Actinomycetes bacterium (assembly GCA_963742525.1). Taxonomy (GTDB): domain Bacteria; phylum Actinomycetota; class Thermoleophilia; order Gaiellales; family Gaiellaceae; genus Gaiella. Next base: position 13,201 of record CAVUMD010000001.1, on the reverse strand, counting down.
CTGCTCGGCGAACGTCGGCGCGGAGGACGGTCGGGTGGCGGTCTTCTTCGGGCTCTCGGGGACCGGGAAGACGACGTTGTCGGCCGACCCGGACCGCTCGCTGATCGGCGACGACGAGCACGGCTGGAGCGACAGTGGCGTCTTCAACATCGAGGGCGGCTGCTACGCCAAGGTGATCAGGCTCTCGGCGGAGGCCGAGCCGCAGATCTGGCGGACGACGCGGACGTTCGGGACGATTCTCGAGAACGTCGCGGTCGACGAGGCCGGAGCGGTCGATCTCGACGACGACGCGAAGACGGAGAACACGAGGGCCGCGTACAAGCTCGAGCGCATCGCGAACGCCCTCCCGACGAAACGCGCGGGGCATCCGAGCTCCGTCGTCTTCCTCGCGGCGGATGCCTTCGCCGTGCTGCCGCCGATCGCCCGGCTCTCGCGCGACCAGGCGATGTACTGGTTCCTCTCCGGGCTTCACCGCGAAGCTCGCGGGCACCGAGCTCGGGGTCACCGAGCCCCAGCCGACCTTCTCGACGTGCTTCGGCGCGCCGTTCCTGCCGCAGCCTCCTGCGGTGTACGCGCGGCTGCTCGGCGAGAAGCTCGACAAGCACGGCGCGAGCGTCTGGCTCGTGAACACCGGCTGGACGGGCGGTCCGTTCGGCGTCGGCCACCGCATGCCGATCACCGCCACGCGCGGCCTCCTGCACGCGGCCCTCTCCGGCGCGCTCGACGGCGTCGAGTACCGAACGGATCCGGTCTTCGGCTTCGAGGTGCCGATCTCCGTCCCGGGCGTCGACGGCGCGCTCCTCGACCCGCGCGGGACATGGGCCGATCCGGGCGCATACGACGCGAAGGCCGCCGAACTGGCAGCGATGTTCCGCGCGAACTTCGAGGCGTCGTTCGCCGCGGACGTCGACCCGGCCGTCGCCGCTGCCGGCCCACGCCCCGCGTGAGCGTCAGACAGCTGCGTCTCGTCGTCACCGCGTCGGACTACGACGCAGCGCTCGCGTTCTACCGTGACGTCCTCGGCCTGGAGGAGCTCGGCGCCTTCACCGGTGACCACGGCGCCGTCACGATTCTCGACGCGGGTCGCGCCACGCTCGAGCTCAGCGACCCGGCGCACGCCGACCACATCGACGACGTCGAGGTGGGCCGTCGAGTCGCGGGGCACGTCCGGGTCGCGTTCGAGGTCGACGACGTGGAGTCGGTCACGCGGCGTCTCGATGCTGCGGGTGCGACGGTGCTCGCGGAGCCGGTCGAGACACCGTGGGGGTCACGGAACGCACGGCTGGAGGCGCCGGCCGGCCTCCAGCTGACGCTCTTCCAGGAGCCGGACGGCGACGGGCCCGAAGCGGTCGTCGCGTAGCGTCGGGCGCGACCGGTCCGGAGCCTGCGAGCGGCGGCATCCGATAGTTTCCGTGGAGATGGACGGGCCGTTCGACGTGCTGGTTGTGGGCGCCGGCTGCGCAGGCATGCGCGCCGCGATCGAGGCCCACGACGCAGGCGCTCGGGTCGCGGTCGTGTCGAAGCTGCACCCGACCCGCAGCCACTCCGGCGCCGCCGAGGGCGGCATCAACGCGGCGCTCGGGAACAAGGCGGACGACGATCCCGAGACGCATGCGTTCGACACCGTCAAGGGCTCCGACTACCTCGGCGACCAGGACGCGATCGAGATCTTCACGCGCGAGGCGCCGGGCGACATCTACCAGCTCGAAGGCTGGGGCTGTGTGTTCTCACGGAACGCGGAGGGCCAGCTCGACCAGCGTCCCTTCGGCGCCGCCGGCTCACCGCGCACGGTCTACTCGGCGGACATCACCGGTCACGTCCTCATCCAGGTGCTCTACGAGCAACTGCAGAAGCGGATCGAAGAAGGCCTCGTCGTCTTCGAGGAGTACTTCGCGTTCCGGCTCGTCGAAGACGACGGTCGCTGCACGGGCGTCGTGTGCTGGGACCTCCTGCACGGCGGCGTCAAGGCGGTGACCGGCGCGGCGACGATCCTCGCAACCGGCGGCGCGGGCCGCCTGTATCGCGCCACGACCAACGCGTACGCCTGTACCGGCGACGGGATGGCGATGGCGCTTCGCGCGGGGCTGCCGCTCAAGGACATGGAGTTCATGCAGTTCCACCCGACGACGATGTACCCGTCGGGAATCCTCATCACGGAGGGGTGCCGGGGCGAGGGTGGCTATCTGATCAACAAGGACGGCGAGCGCTTCATGAAGCGCTACGCGCCGAACGCGCTCGAGCTGGCCTCGCGCGACGTCGTCTCCCGCTCGGAGACGACCGAGATCGAGGCGGGTCGCGGGTTCAACGGTTCCGTCATGCTCGATCTGCGGCATCTCGGCCCCGAGAAGATCCTGAACAAGCTCCCGGGCTCGCGCGAGCTGGCGATGACGTACGCCGGCGTCGACCCGATCTTCGCGCCGATCCCCGTCCGGCCCGGCGCCCACTACCACATGGGCGGCGTCGAGACGGACGAGTGGGGGCTGACCGCTCTCGAGGGCCTGTACGCGGCGGGGGAGGTCGCGTGCGTCTCCGTCCATGGGGCCAACCGCCTCGGCGGCAACTCGCTGATGGAGACCATCACGTTCGGGCGACGTGCGGGCCGGCACGCCGCGGAGTACGCGCTCGGCCGCTCGGCGCCCGCGGACTGGGCACGCAGAGGCCGCGCGCGCCGACGCCGAGATCTGGGTGAACGGCCTTCTCGGCGTCGAGCACGGCGAGCGGCCGTGGCAGATCCGCGACGAGCTCGGCCAGTCGATGCTCGAGAACTTCGGCGTCTTCCGCTACCCGGACAAGATGGAGACGCAGGTCGGGATCATCGACGAGCTTCGGCGGCGCTACGACCGCGGCGTGGTGGTCGAGGACAAGGGCACCGTCTTCAACAGCGACCTGACCCAGGCGATCGAGCTCGGTTATCTGCTCGACCTCGGCGCCTGCATGCTCCAGGCAGGTGTCGCCCGCAAGGAGTCGCGCGGCGCTCACTCGCGGCCGTCGGACTTCCCCGAGCGCGACGACGAGAACTTCATGAAGCACTCGATCACGACCTGGGACGATGGCGCACCGCAGCTGTCGTACCGAGAGGTGCGGACGACGAAGTGGGAGCCCATGGTGAGGTCGTACTGATGGCACGGATTCGGCACAGAGTTGGCACAGTCTCGTTGCTCTTTTCGGCAACGAAGCCGATAGAATTGGCAGCGGGTGGTGGGTTGGGGTGCCCCGACGGAGCACCTCGCGGCGACGACCGGATCGAGCCGGCGTGAAGGTCGAGCTGAAGATCTGGCGCTACGACGCGTCCACGGGCGACCGCGCCCTCAAGCCGTACGAGGTCGACGTCTCCGACGAAGCGACCCTGCTCGACACGCTCGACGTCGTCAAGGACAAGGTCGACGGCACGCTCGCGTACCGCAAGAGCTGCCGGATGATGATCTGCGGCTCGTGCGGCATGCGCGTCGACGGGGGCGCCGTCCTCGCGTGCAAGACGCGCATCGCGGACGTCGTCGAGGACGGTCACGTCCCTGTGATCTCTGCGATGGGCAACCTGCCGATCGTGAAGGACCTCGTCGTCGACATGGATCCCTTCTGGCAGAAGATGCAGGCGGTCAAGCCCTACCTCGAGCCGCGGCTCGACCGCGCGACCGAGAAGGAGAACATCGTCACGCAGGAGCGGATGGACGTGATCCACAAGGAGTCGCTCTGCATCAACTGCGGCTGCTGCGTCTCCGAGTGCAACTCGATGGAGTCGGATCCGGACTTCCTCGGCCCGGCCGCGCTCGCGAAGGGCTTCCGCTTCGTCGGCGACGCACGCGACGGCGCCACGGTGGAGCGCCTCGAGCGCTACAGCGAGGCGCACGGGATCTGGGACTGCACCCGCTGCTACTTCTGCAACGAGCGCTGCCCGAAGGGCGTCGACCCGCGCGACGCGATCGCGAAGCTCGGCGCCGAGGCGATGAAGGCGGGGATCGACCGCGACATGGGCGCGCGCCACGCGAAGTGGTTCGTCACCTCGGCCAAGACGACAGGCTGGCTCCGCGAGACCGAGCTCGTCCCGAAGACGCAGGGCGTCGTCAAGGCGATCAAGGAGATCAAGTTCGCGATGTCGCTGCTGCCGAAGGGCAAGGTGCCGCCGCCGTTCCCGCCGCACGTCGCCGCCGACGTGGGAGAGTCGCGTGCGCTCTTCGACCTCGTCAAGGACCAGGGACGCGACGGCGCCGCCGGCATCGTGCAGGGCGAGAAGGCGCTCCAGCACCTGGCCCACCAGGGCGAGACGATCGAGGGCGGCCCGACGCACCCGTACGACGACCCGCGCTCGTTCGCCAAGCCCTATCTCCCCGACGAGGAGCCAGTCACGTGAAGCAGGTCGCCTACTACAAGGGGTGTCTCGCGAGCCTCTCCGCCAAGGAGCTCGACTCCTCCACCCAAGCGCTGGCGCCGAAGGTCGGCTACGAGCTGATCGAGCTCGAGTCCGTCACGTGCTGCGGCGCCGGTGACATCCACGAGGCAGAGCCCGACTACTACCTCCACCTGAACGCGCGGATCCTCGCGTACGCCGCGGCGACGGGCGCCGACACCCTGATGACCGTCTGCAACGTCTGCACGCTCAACCTGCGGCAGGCGAACTACCAACTCCTGAACGACGTGGCCCTTCGCGAGCGCGTCAACGACAACCTCGAGAAGGTCGGCGCGCCGCGCTACGAGACCGACGTCGACTGCGTCCACTTCCTCTGGCTCGTCGCGGGCGAGAGCTTCGGCAAGCTGCAGGAGGTCGCTCACAAGGGCCTCCGCGGCCTCAAGATCGCGCCGTTCTACGGCTGCCAGATCCTCCGCCCGTCGAAGCTGATGGGCTTCGAGGACCCCGACCGGCCCGACTCGCTCGAGCGGATCATCGCCGCGTGCGGCGGCGAGGCGATCGACTATCCGGCGAAGGTCAAGTGCTGCGGCTTCCCCATCATCCAGGCGCGCGAGGACACGGCCCTCGCCGAGCTGATCCAGCCGATCGAGCAGGCGAAGGAAGCCGGCGCCGACGCGATCGTCACCCCGTGCCCGCTCTGCCACCTCTCACTCGACGCATGGCAGTCGAAGCTCAAGAAGCAGACCGGCAAGGACTTCCAGATGCCGATCCTCCACCTCTCACAGCTGATCGGCGTCGCCGCGGGCCTCGAGGACTCCGAGCTCCGCTTCAAGCGCCACGTCGTCTCGATGCAGCCGGTGCTCGAGAAGCTCGCGCTGTAGCGACTGCGCGCGGCGCACGCGCGCCGACGAGCGCCTCGTCCCAGAGCGCTAGCGCGACGAGCGACCAGCCGAGCAGCTCGAGGCCCTTCCTTCGTGACGATCTGGTACTCGGCGATGGGGTCTCCGCGCTCGCGCTCGAACCGCTGAGCATCGAGTTGGTCGAGGGCGTTGACCCCGCCAGGCCGCACGAGGCGTCGATCGCGGCGCTGGGCTGCGCCTCCTGCTCTGCCACTTCCGGGGAATCGTTCATCGAATTCCGGCGAGTCATTCGATCTGATCCTCGCCGCGTCGCCGCTCGTGGACGCCTGCTATGGGCCTTGGCGTCCCCGCCGGAGGGCGCCCTACCCAACTGAGCTGACGCTCGATCCGTGACTCTGGACTGGCGGAGCTGCGGATCTTCCGCTACACCTCGGGGGTAGGGGGTGGCGGGGGAATGTCGCGCAGGAAGCTGATCGGTTTTGTCGGCATGATGGCTATTGTCGTCATGCTGCTTGGTTTGGGGGGAGCGGTTGTCTGCAAGGAAACCGACCTCGATTGTCATCTCCGGTCGCCACACGAGTGGACGCTCAACGACGCGGCGGGACAAACGGGAGGACCCCAATGGGTCAGCCCGGCGCTGAAGGCCGATCTTGTAGCGAGTGGGCTCGACTTTCCGACGGATTTCGATTTCCTACCTGACGGACGGATCATTGTCGCCACTCGAACGGGCCTGATCCAGATCATCGACAACGGAAGAGTCCTCGAACGCCCGGTCCTCGATCTTCGTGGGACTGTGAGCACTTGGGGACTCCGCGGTCTCATGGCGATCGCCGTGGATCCGTCACCACAGAGACCTGTCCATCTGTACGTCGCGTATGCCGTAGTGGATCCGAAACACCCCGAGCCGACGTCGGCGAAACCCACGACCGTGCGATTCTCCCGATTCACGATGGAGGGCGATCTCGCCACCAAGTCGTCGGAAACCGTGATCGTCGGTCGAGTCACAGGCGGCTCATGCGTGAGCAGGCCGACGGATGATTGCGTTCCGGCCGATCGCGACCACATCGGAGCTGACATCGCCTTCCTGCGAGATGGCACGCTCTTCCTGTCGACGGGGGACGGAGGTCCCGGCATTGGGCAACGTCCAGCTTGCTCAGAACGTCGACTCGTTGGGCGGCAAGATTCTCCGAGTCGATCGATCTGGCCGCGGAGTGCGTGGAAACCCGTTCTGGGACGGAAACGCCAGGTCCAATCGATCGCGAGTATGGGCCTTCGGTCTACGAAACCCGTTCCGAATGTCATACCTGCCTGACGGGCAGCTAGTGGCGGGTGATGTCGGATACAACCACGTTGAAGAGCTCAACGTCATCAAGCCGGGACGCGACTACGGCTGGCCTTGCCTCGAGGGCACCACGCGGACGCCAGAGTTTCGCGCGACGGCCTTCTGTGCGAAGTACTACCGGCAGAGCGCGGATCGAGCCCAAGCCGCCTGGTTCGCTCTTCCTCATCGACGCTGGGCCTCGATCACCGCCGGTACCTCGTTGACTTCCGCCAAACTAATTCCGTTATCCCTACGTGAAGAGTATCTATTTGGAGACTGGTGGGCAAGCAAGCTCTGGGTGACGGATAACCCTTCGCCCAACGAGCGTCTTCTCGCGACCTCACGGCTTCGCGTCATCGAGAAAGGCGCCGCCGGACCCGTACGACTCCGCGTTGGACCGGATGGCGCGTTGTATTCTCTGGCGATAAACACGGGTGAGCTTTGGCGTATCGCTGGCCGGTAGCGCTCCGGGCAAATCCAGAGTCTGTGGCGTCGACTCGACGGCGTGTCGGTATCAGGCTGCTCCGCAGCAGCCACGGAATCGGCCAAACAAAGCGGAGGAGCCGTGGAGGGCGCTCGACGAGCGTATTTCAACCGTCGTTGCTCTCTCTGGAGACCCACGGGTTGTCATTATGATGTCAGCTTCCAAATGACAAAACGGCGTTCGGTGAGCATCGTCACGCCCGTGTACAACGGCGCTGACTACCTCGAAGAGTGTCTCGACAGCGTTCTTGCCCAGACTCTCAAGGACTGGGATCTCGCGATCGTGGACAACGCGAGCACCGACAAGACCCCGATCATCGCGGAGCGATACGCGAGACGCGACCCCAGGATCAGACACGTCCGTTTCGAGGATCACGTTGATCTGCCGGCGAACGTGAATCGCGCATACTTGCAGGTCAATCCCGATAGCACATGGTGCAAGCCATTGATGGCTGATGACTGGCTCTATCCGAACTGCATAGAGCAGATGGTGACGGCGGGCGAAGAATTGGACTCCATCGGTTTGGTGACTTCATATCAACGTCAAGGGGATTACGTCCTCTTGACTCAGGTTCCATACGACCAGAAGGTCGTTCCAGGACGCTCCGTCATTGCTCAGAACCTGGTCACGGGGGCAAACGTAACCGGAGGGCCGACGGCACAGATGTACAAGACGTCCTTGGTACTGCGTGGTGGAGTCTTCTTGGAGATGGGCCTAGAGCACGATGATACGGATGCTGCATTTCGCATACTTCTCGACTATGACCTCGGATTTGTACATCAAGTGCTCACCTACGTGAGGCGGCAAGGGGAAAGGCGCACAGACAGAGCTCTACAGATGGGGTCGGACTTGACTGAGCAACTCCTCTTCATCGTGCGTTACGGACCCGCTGGTTCTCGACGAGCGACGCTATCGGGCGGTCTTGCATCGTCAGCTCCGTATCTCCACAACCTGGCATCTGAAGCAGCTGGTTCGACCCTCCCGTTTGCGGAACAAGGAATTCTTTCACTATCATCGCGGCATTCTCTCGAAGCTCAGAGATGCTAGCGTCGCACGCGATCGAGGGTTGGATATTTACATTAGATTCGTCGGTTCGCTACTTGCGAGAGAAACGATGATGTCGAGTTCAGAAAAAGCTCGTCGTCTATCGCGCACGCTGATGAATCCGGAAACATCGATTACATTAGCGAGCAAGACGCCGGTGGGGCGGAACATCACGAGGCAGCCGGGTCGCAAGGACCTACCTTAGTGGTACGAGCTGTGGCCCCACAGATGACACAACCCTCCATCACGATAGTGATCCCGGCTCACAATGCTGAAAATGTTCTCGGAGAACAGCTGGAATCATTGTGTCAGCAGAACTACGATGGAATTTGGGACGTGCTCGTGGTGGACAACATGTCAACGGATGAGACATCGAAGGTTGCTCGCTCGTTCGGGCAGCGGCTGCGCGTCGAGGTCATCCACGCCGATAAAACGAGCTCGGCGTCGTACGCGAGAAACGTTGGCATCAAAGCAGCGACGGGGGAGTGGATATTGTTCCTCGATGCTGACGACGTGGCGGGACCGAGGCTACTTGAGGCGTATGCACGTGAGATGCACCGATTCAGTGTCATGGGAGGCCGACTCGACGATGCCCCTCTCAATGATCCGACGGTCGCAGCGTGGCGGTACTCTTTGTCGGAATACGGATCTTCCTGATCGCGCTTGGACGGTTTCCGTTTCTCCTTACGTCGAACTGTGCCGTCCGGAGGGAGGTTTTCGAGACAGTAGGAGTCTTCGACGAGACGCTTCGATATTTCGGAGAGGATGTCGACCTTTCGATTAGAATTGGTTTGGCTGGATTCGACATTGGCTGGGTTGAGGATGCGGTTGTGTACTATCGACACCGCGATTCGCTACGAGCCTTAGCAAGACAGCAATTTATCTACGGTCGAGGGTCAGTCCATATTTTCGTGCGTTATCGCCGTTTCACGCGCGTGGTGCGAGACGCCAGATTGAGTGCGTGGCAACTGTTGGATGTCCTCGGAGGGTAATCAATATTGCGCGCGGTCGTCGCCGGCGTGGCCGTTGGATTGGATATGCCAGTTTTGCCGCGGGACATGGTCCTCGAAAGCTTCCGTCTGAGGGACTGGTACCTTGGCTGATGGTGATGGAGTATCTCGGCTCACGGCTGGCGAGGTTCGGCGTCGGGCATCCGCCGGGCTGTTCTACATCTCATCCGGTGGAGCGGCATCCCTCGTTATCGGATTCCTAGGAAACCTGGCGCTTGCGCGGCTGTTGGCGCCGAAGGACTTTGGCGTCATCGCTCTCGGGTCAACCGTCATCTTTCTCGCCAAGACCCTTACCGACGGCGGTCTCGTGAACGGACTCGTGCGCCGGTCGGAAGATCCAACGAAAGGCGAGTTCCGCACCCTCATGGGCGTGCAGCTTGTGATCACCCTGGGGATCGCCGGTCCGGCGGCTCTCGTTGCGACTCAGTTCGGACGCTCGGGAGCGATAGCTGCAGTGATGATGTTGAGCCTTCCGGTTGCCGCGTTTCAGGCTTCTCCGAGGGTAGTCCTTACACGAGACCTGCTGTTCGCACGGATAGCCTTGACTGATCTCGTAGCGCTCAATCGTCTATTACAGTTGGTCGATTGCGGGCGCCGCGCTTGGTATGGGTGCGTGGGCGATGGCAACTGGAGACGTCGCCCGAACGACTATTTCGACAGTTCTGCTAGTTGCCATGAGCCTGCTTGGCTGGATATGGCCCTCGTTGCGAAATACAAGGCGGCTTGCCCCGACGATTCGATTCGGCATTCGATTTCAGCTGTCGTGGATCACACACGTAGTTCGAGAACAGGTCCTAACTTGCTCACCGGCGTGATTTTGGGAGTTGCCGCGCTCGGCGTATGGTCGTTGGCAGCCCGTTGATGCAGCTGCCACTCGTTCTCTTTCAATCCGTTTGGCAAGTGTCGTTCCCTGCGATGTCCCATGTGCTGGCAAGTCGCAGAGATCCTGTGCCAATCCTTGAGCACGTCACAGGTGTCGCGGCGATCGTTGGCGTTCTCAATGGTGCCGTTTGCCTCAGCGGCTCCCGAGATCGTGCCAGCGGTTTTTGGTGACCAATGGCGTGAGGGGCAGGCGTCTCGACTTTGAAGCCTCGGGCTTCAGCCGGTCTGGAGCTTGGTCAGCGTTGCGTCTACGGGTCACCTGATGCAGCCGATGAACCTGGGCTGTACTCCGCACCACAGTCATCTCGTCGCTCATCATGATCCCAGTCGGAGTCGCTGCGATGCCGACTTTGGGCGTTCTGGCCCTGGGATTGTCCTCTGTCGTCAATGGAGGAGTGGAAGCCGTCTTGCTTTCCCGGTCCGTCCATCGCTCCTGCGGGGCAAGGCTCATGAAGCGGGCAGCGCCGCCCACCGCCATCGGAAGCATTGCCGGTCTCATAGGAGTTGGGATCTCCACGACAGGCGGCGACACCCTGAGTCGCGGGATTCTAGGGCGCGGTGGTGGGGCTTGCGGTATTGATTGCCGGCTTGTCTATCGCTTGCCGCACCGCCCTGAAAGCTGCGATCTCAACGGGACTCGATGCCGTACTAGTGTCTGCTCAGTTCTGTGAGCGCGACATGATTTGTGTCGAGTGTAGGAATCAGATACTCGGGCGTCGAAGACGTTCTTCGCGCTGGCTTCGGTGCTCAAGTGACGGTATACTGGCGCGGGCTCACCGATGGGCTGCCCGACCTCGGGTACGTCGGTCGGCGCCCGTTCAGGACAACCCAGGCCTGACGATCTGTCGTCCTCTCAGGGCCAATGGTTGGGCACTAAGGTGCCGTCTCGCCCCCAGGACTTGACCCGAGCCTCGCCCCTGGTTTCAGTCATCGTCCCCGTCAGGGATGCGGGGACACCTACCTCCACTCCTTGATCCATGCGCTCGCGAACCAGACCGTGCCGCTCGAGGATTTCGAGATCATCATCGCAGACGACGGTTCGAGGGCATCGCTCGCTCGATTCGCGACCGATGATGGGCGGGTCATTGTCGATACTCACGCTCCGACCAACTCGTACGCGGCGAGAAACCGTGGCGTCAGGCGCAGCCGGGGGAGAATTCTCGCCTTCTGCGACGCAGACTGCTCGCCCGAGCCAGACTGGATCGCGTCCGGTATTTCGGCACTCGAGACCGCAGACATCGTCGCCGGGCGTGTTCGATTCAAGCCGCCCTCGAACATCGGCGTCTGGTCGGCGATCGACATGGAAAACTCAAAGAACCAACGCAGACTGGTCTCGGAGTTGGAGAGACGGGCAAACTTGTTCCTTCGCCGAGAGCTCTACGATAGGGTCGGAGGGTTCGAGGATGACATTCCCGAGCATGGCGATTATGACTTCGTCGAGCGGTGTGTACGGACGGGAGCGCGTCTCATTTATGACCACCACGCAGTTGTGTGGCATCCGGTTTGCAGATCGGCGCGGAGTGTGCTCCGTGCCCATTGGATCTACTCACGCGACTACGCACGGAGATGCACGACCCGGGGTGAGAGGCCGTTGGGGCTCCGTGTACGCGCATGGGCGCCACTTGTCTCGACTGATTTCGTGCTCGTCGGAGACACCAGGTTTCCCTCGCTGGGCCGGACGCTGCATGGCTCAGCGAAAATGGGGTCCAGCCTCTCTGAGCTGGCGCACCGACTCAGATCGCTGCCGGTCATATACCTTGCACTCCCGTACTGGCGCAACGCCGCACAAGTCGCGGGATGGTGGAGGTACTTGCCCGAGGAGCGCAGGCGGAAACTCGCACCCGCCGTGAATCTTTGACGGTCAAGCGGCAGTTGAGCCAAGGGTGTCGAGCCGCAGCCGAGTTCGCGGCTGTCCGCTCTGCTGCCGGCATTCTCCAAAGCGCTCGGAGCGTGACCCAAGCTCTTCCCCACTTACTTTCGCAGCCGATGTTTGAGATGATCGCGCTTGCCTGAAGTTCTTCTGATCCGGTTCCACTTCCCTCCTGTCGGTGGCCCAGCCGCCCAGCGGACACTTCATCTTGCCCGCCAGTTGGCCGACGGGTCCCACGGCGTGACGGTCATCACCGGCCCCGGCAAGTCCGACTCGTTTTGCATGCTGTTCGATGATTCGGCATCCTCCGAGACATCGAACATCAGAATCCATCGTCTACCCGGACCTGTCCCGTCTCAAAGCGCGGGTATCAGCCGAGTCGGCGAGCGAATGCTGCTGCTCAGATTGCCGTTTCGTCGTTGGTTTGAGACAGAACTCAAGAGTGCGATTAGAAGATCCCGACGACCTGATGTAGTCCTCGGGGAGGTTGTCCCATATGACACGGCGTGCGGAATTGTCGGTTCCGCACGGCGACTCCGGTTACATTTCCCCTTGATCGCGGATCTTCACGACCCCTGGGTGCTCGACGAGATGTGGCTTTACCCGACCATGGCTCAACGCCTGGCGGATCGTCGGCGGATGAGGCGTGTGTTGGCCAGCGCGTCGGCTGTAATTTATGCACCGCCGAAGCGGCGTCACGTGCTCGCTCGGCGTTCCCCGAACTCCGCGATCGCGTCCGAGCGATCCCGATGGGCTTCAGCGAGGGAGATTTCAGCTTCGCGGCGACGACGCGTGACGACGCAAGGTTCAGCGTCGTCACTGGGGTCTATGCACACTGAGGAAGGGTTGCGGCATCGACGTACTCGCAAGCTCCGCCGCGTTCTCGGCGGAACGCCGAACCCCACCGTCGACTTCCTCCCGCGCTCGCATGTCTACCTCCTCAAAGCCCTCGAGGTGCTCGAGCAGAGGTCCAAGGCGATTGTCGCGCCGGTCGAAGTGCACTTGGCAGGCCCGATGACGGCCGCTGACAGAGCGGTTGCGGCGGTATCCAGTCGAACAGTGCTGCACGGATTCCTTTCCCACGATCAGACGGCCGTGTTTATCGTTTCCGCCGATCTCCTCTTTCTTCCGATGCACTCATTGCGGGGTCGAGCAGGTCTCGTTCCCGCCAAGACGTACGAATATCTCGGATCAGGCCGTCCGATCCTCGCGGCGGTACCCGACGGAGACGCTCGTGAACTTGATGGCGGCGTGCCGCATGACGATCGTCGATCCTGATGATGTCGAAGCCATCGCGCTTGCCCTGGAAGGGCACCTTCGACGGTGGTATGCCGGTGACTCGCCACCCTCACCATGTTCCGAGGTCACTGCGCGTTACACGTGGG